>JAHFVD010000024.1:61469-95313 GCA_023264735.1 Mycobacterium sp.
GGCGCTGGCGATTTCGGACCCTAACTGCCGAGCGTCGCCCGCAGGCACACCGTGATGTAGGGCAGCGCCAAACCTGTCGAGTTGGCCAGTGCAGGATGGGTGGCCAGCAGATCGCGAACCTCCGCGAGTGTCTGGGTGCGCACTTCCGCGGGTTGGGTGATGCAGTAGCTGCGCGAAGCCACGAGGTCGATCAGTGCCTGCGGTGTCAGGTAACTCGTCCACTCCACCTGATGACGTTCGACGTCGACGAAGGTATCCGGCAGTGGCGACGCGCTGTCGAATACCGCGCGGGCATTCTCGTAGCCGATGATGCGGCCGAGATCCTTGACCCAGCCCAGTCTTTCGTCGCGAGCGTTCCACACCAGCCCGAGCCGGCCGCCCGGCCGCAGCACCCGTGCCACCTCGGCGGCCGCCCGCTCCGCGTCGAACCAATGCCAGGCCTGTGCCACCAGGACCGCGTCAACGCTGTTGTCCGGCAACGGGATCTGCTCGGCGGTGCCCAGCAGCGCCGGCGTGTCGGGCAGTGCGGAACTGAGCAGCTCCAGCATCTCGGCCAACGGGTCGACGGCCACCACGTCCAGGCCACGCTCGACCAGCCGGGTGGTCAACTTGCCGGTGCCCGCGCCCAGGTCCAGCACGTCGCGCGCTCCGGCCGGCAACAGCCAGTCGATGGCCTCCGGCGGATACGACGGCCGGCCGCGCTCGTAGGCAGCGGCCTCGGATCCGAAGGACAGTGAACGCATCCGCTGTGACTCGGTCACGGGGTGCGGGAACCTTCGCTGTCGGCCAGATCCAGTGTCCGGCGGATCAACTCGCCCACGGCCTCGGTCTCGACGAGGAACCCGTCGTGACCGTAGATCGAGTCGACGACATTGAGCCCCGAGCAGTTCGGCAGCAGGGCGGCCAGCTCCTGCTGCAGGCGCAGCGGGTAGAGCCGGTCGGAGGTGATCCCGCCGACGACGGTGGGCACCGGACAGGACGCCAGGGCAGCGGCCACTCCGCCGCGTCCGCGCCCGACATCGTGGTTGGACAACGTCTCGGTCAGCGTCACGTAGCTGCCCGCGTCGAACCGCTCGACCAGCTTGGCGCCCTGGTACTCCAGGTAGCTCTGCACCGCGTACCGCCCGCCGGCCAGCGTGTCCTCGTCGTCCTGGGCGTCATTGCCGAACCGGTCGTCCAGCTCGGCCTCGCCCCGGTAGGTCAGGTGGGCGAACCGGCGGGCCAGCTCCAGACCGACATTGGGTTTGCGCCCGGTGCCGTGATAGTCGCCGTTCTGCCAGTTCGGATCCGCCTTGATGGCCGCGATCTGGGTGCTCTGCGTGCCGATCTGGTCGGCGGTCGCACGAGCACCGACGGCCAGCACCAGAGCGGACCGCACCCGCTCGGGGTAGCCGATCATCCACTCGAGCGCCCGCGCGCCGCCCATCGAACCGCCCACCAGCGCCGCGACGTCGGTGATGCCGAGCGCGGCCAGCGCGGCCACATCGGCGTTGACCTGGTCGCGCACCGTGATGATCGGGAACCGCGAACCCCACGGCTTGCCGTCACGGGCCAGCGAGCTGGGCCCGGTCGAGCCGCGGCAGCCGCCCAGCACGTTGGTGGCCACCGCACACCAGCGGTTGGTGTCGATCGGTGCGCCCGGGCCCGCGACGCCGTCCCACCAGCCGGGGGTCGGGTGGCCGGGACCTTCAGGACCGGTCAGATGCGAGTCACCGGTCAGGGCATGCAGCGCCACCACCACGTTGTCACGGGTGGGGGACAGCTCGCCCCAGCGCTGCACCGCGATCGAGACGTCCTCGAGTACCTCGCCGCTTTCCAGCGTCAGCGGGCCGATGTCGATGACACCGATCTCACCTTCGGCAGGCAGCGTCACTATGCGCTCATCACGCCGGGCCAATTGTTGTTCTTCTTCGCGCAAGCGCTCATCAGAAAGGGTCATGTCAGGCTCACTCAAAAGGCCGCCACGGCCCGCGGGTCCGACGCCTGCCCGTCCGACACGGACTTGGCGGCCGCGAAGCCGCGTTCCAGGTCGGCCAGGATGTCGTCGATGCCCTCGAGGCCGACGGCCAGTCGCACCAGACCCGGGGTGACACCGGTGGCCAGCTGCTCTTGCGCAGACAGCTGCTGGTGTGTGGTCGACGCCGGGTGGATCACCAGCGAGCGCACGTCGCCGATATTGGCGACGTGGCTGTGCAGCGTCAGGGCATTGACGAACGCCTTGCCGGCTTCGACACCGCCGGCCAGTTCGAACGCCAGTACCGCGCCGGTTCCCTTGGGCGCCAACTTCTTCCCGCGCTCGTACCACGGGGAGGTCGGCAGACCCGCGTAGTTGACCGACACCACGTCCTCATGGCCGGCCAGGTATTCGGCGACCTTCAGCGCGTTGGACACGTGGCGCTCGATGCGCAGGCTCAGCGTCTCCAGACCTTGGGCCACCAGGAAGGCGTTGAACGGCGATGCCGCCGAGCCCAGGTCACGCAGCAGCTGAACGCGGGCCTTGAGCGCATAGGCGGGCGGGCCGAGTTCGGCGAAGACGACGCCGTGGTAGCTGGGGTCCGGGGTGGTGAAGCCGGGGAACTTGCCGCTGGTCCAGTCGAACTTGCCGCTGTCGACGATCACACCGGCGATCGCTGTGCCATGGCCGCCGAGGTACTTGGTCGCCGAGTGCACGACGATGTCGGCGCCGTGGGCGATCGGCTGGATCAGGTAGGGCGTGGCGATCGTGTTGTCGACGATCAGCGGCACCCCGTTGTCGTGGGCCACCGTCGATACGGCCGGAATGTCGAGCACGTCGATCTGGGGGTTGGAGATCGTCTCGGCGAAGAACGCCTTGGTGTTCGGCTGGACCGCGGCCTGCCAGGACGCCGGGTCGTCGGGGTCCGTCACGAACGTGGTCTCGATGCCCAGCTTGGGCAGCGTGTAGTGCAGCAGGTTGTAGGTGCCGCCGTACAGCCGGGGGGAGGACACGATGTGATCCCCGGCGCTGGCCAGGTTCAGGATCGCGAAGGTTTCCGCGGCCTGCCCGGAGGCCAGGAACAGGGCGGCGACGCCGCCTTCCAGGGCCGCGATGCGCTGCTCGACGGTGTCCTGAGTCGGATTCATGATCCGGGTGTAGATGTTGCCCGGCTCGGCCAGCCCGAACAGCGCGGCGGCATGGTCGGTGTTGTCGAACGTGTACGACGTGGTCGCGTAGATCGGCAGCGCACGGGCGTGCGTCGCGCTGTCGGGGGTCTGCCCGGCGTGGATCTGCTTGGTCTCGAACGACCAGTTCGCGGTCGGATCGTCGGTTTCGGGTGTGCTCATGTTGAAACGAACCTCCATCTGTTCTGGGGGCCCGTCATCCACGGACCCGCGCTTGCCGCGCAGCTAGGTACAGCTGCTCAACCTGGTCTTCACCCGGAGCACCCCACCGCGGTTGGAGGGTTGCCGGCCAGCGAGCCGGGGCTTGACGCTGGCGCTCATGACCGCCTTGAAGCATAGCGGACCTTCGTAACGGGAGGCCAGCGGGTTATCCGGTCCGATTTGGGTACGTACTGTGACGCAGACCTCTGCACGGATACGACGACCGCGATCACGTAGGTTCAGATGCGACGCGATACTGATAGCCGCCACCGCACCTGAACGACCGCTGGGAGACAACAGCACATGAGCGCCGAGCAACCATCCATCATCTACACGCTCACCGACGAGGCGCCGCTGCTGGCGACGTACGCCTTTCTGCCGGTCCTTCGCACCTTCGTCGAGCCCGCCGGCATCGACGTCAAGACCAGTGACATTTCCGTGGCCGCGCGCATCCTCGCCGAGTTCAGCGACCGGTTGACCGAAGAGCAGCGGGTGCCCGACAATCTGGCCGAGCTGGGCGAGCTGACCCAGGACCCGAGCGCCAACATCATCAAGCTGCCCAACATCAGCGCCTCGGTGCCGCAGCTGGTCGCCGCGATCAAAGAGCTGAAGGCCAAGGGTTACGACCTACCCGACTACCCGGATGATCCCAAGACCGACGAAGCGCGCGAGATCAAGCAGCGTTACGGCAAGGCACTCGGCAGTGCGGTCAATCCGGTTCTGCGCGAAGGTAACTCGGACCGCCGCGCCCCCAATGCGGTCAAGGAATACGCCAAGAAGCACCCGCACAGCATGGGCAAGTGGTCGCAGGCGTCGCGCACCCACGTCGCGACCATGAAGACCGGCGACTTCTACCACGGTGAGAAGTCGTTGACTCTCGACAAAGACCGCAAGGTGCGGATGGAGCTCAAGGCCGCCAGCGGTAAGACGATCGTGTTGAAGCCCGAGGTCAAGCTCGACAACGGCGATGTCATCGACAGCATGTACATGAGCAAGAAGGCGCTGATCGACTTCTACGAAGAGCAGATCGAGGACGCCTACAAGACCGGCGTGATGTTCTCGCTGCACGTCAAGGCCACCATGATGAAGGTCAGCCACCCCATCGTGTTCGGCCATGCGGTGAAGGTGTTCTACAAGGACGCGTTCGCCAAGCACGAGGCGCTGTTCGACGAGCTCGGCGTGAACGTCAACAACGGTCTGTCCGATCTGTACGACAAGATCGAGTCGCTGCCGGCCTCGCAGCGCGAAGAGATCATCGAAGACCTGCACCGCTGCCACGAGCACCGGCCGGAGTTGGCCATGGTCGACTCGGCGAAGGGCATCTCGAACTTCCACTCACCCAGCGACGTGATCGTCGACGCCTCGATGCCCGCGATGATCCGGCTCGGCGGCAAGATGTACGGCGCCGACGGCCGCACCAAGGACACCAAGGCCGTCAACCCGGAATCCACCTTCTCCCGCATGTACCAGGAAGTCATCAACTTCTGTAAGACCCACGGCCAGTTTGACCCGACCACCATGGGCACCGTCCCCAACGTCGGTCTGATGGCGCAGAAGGCCGAGGAATACGGCAGCCACGACAAGACCTTCGAAATCCCCGAGGACGGCGTCGCCGACATCGTCGACAACGACACCGGTGAGGTGCTGTTGACCCAAGACGTCGAGGCCGGCGATATCTGGCGGATGCCGATCGTCAAGGACGCCCCCATTCGGGACTGGGTCAAGCTGGCCGTCAGCCGGGCCCGGGTGTCCGGAATGCCGGTGGTGTTCTGGCTCGACGACGAGCGCCCGCACGAGAACGAGCTGCGCAAGAAGGTGAAGGCCTACCTCAAGGACTACGACACCGAAGGCCTGGAGATCACGATCCTGCCCCAGGTGTGGGCCATGCGGTACACGCTCGAGCGGCTGATTCGCGGCCAGGACACCATCTCGGCCACCGGCAATATCCTGCGTGACTACCTCACCGACCTGTTCCCGATCCTGGAGCTCGGTACCAGCGCCAAGATGCTTTCGATCGTGCCGCTGATGGCCGGCGGCGGCATGTACGAGACCGGCGCAGGCGGCTCGGCGCCCAAGCACGTGAGCCAGCTGGTCGAGGAAAACCACCTGCGCTGGGATTCGCTCGGCGAGTTCCTCGCGATCGGTGCCAGCCTCGAGGACCTGGGCAACAAGACCGGCAACGCCAAGGCCAAGCTACTGGCGACCACTCTGGACACCGCGGTCGGAGAGCTGTTGGGCGAGAACAAGAGTCCGTCACGCAAGACCGGCGAGCTGGACAACCGGGGCAGCCAGTTCTACCTCGCGCTGTACTGGGCGCAGGCGCTCGCCGAGCAGACCGAGGACAAGGAACTGGCCGAGCATTTCGCACCGCTGGCCAAGACGCTTGCCGAGAACGAGGCCACGATCGTCGCCGAACTCAACGAGGTGCAGGGCCAGCCGGTCGACATCGGCGGCTACTACTATCCGGACGCCGAGAAGACCATCGCGGTGATGCGGCCTTCCAAGACGTTCAACTCCGCACTGGGCTGACCGAGCCTTGGGCTAGCCCAAGGCCTCACTCTGGCGCACCGGCGGCATGTGAGCGTCGACCCACTCGCTGATCAGGTTCGTCACGCGCTGCGGGGCCTCGAACATCGGGATGTGCCCGACGCCGTCGAGCTGGGTGACCTTGTCCAGTTCCGGGATGTGCTTGAGGAAGTGCTTGGTGAACCGGGGATGGGGCAGCACCCGGTCGCGTTCGCAGATCACCAGGTGCGTCGGGATGCCTGTCTCGGTCAACTCCATCAGGCCCGGCAGCAGCAGGGCCTTGATCAGCAGCTGGTAGTAGGCCCGGCAGTGGGTGACGTCGTCGATGATCTCCTGCAGCTGCACCTCGGTCAGGCCGGCCGGGGTGGCGCTGATCGGCACGCTGGCCGCGGCCTTGGCTCCCGGCAGGCGCAGTGCCCGTTCACCGAGCAGGACCGCAGTCAGCCACACCGGCAGGCCGGCGACGAACTTGCCGACGATCTCGTATTTCACCGGTGACCAGCGGTGCCAGCCACCGGCCGGGGCGATGGCGGTCAGGGTCCTGGCCCGGCCGCGTCGCTCGAGCTCGAAGGCCACCCAGCCGCCCAGCGAGTTGCCGACGACGTGCGCGGTGTCCCAGCCCAGCTGGTCGAGTTGGCGCTCGACGTGATCGGCCAGGGTGTTGGTGTCCAGGAACCACGACCGGGTGTGCGGGCCGCCGTTGTGGCCGGCCATCGAGGGTGCGAACACCTCGTAGCGGCCGGTGTCGGCCAGTTGTGCTGCGACGTCGGTCCAGACATAGGACGACATCATGAACGGGTGCAGCAGCAGGATCGGTTCGCCAGCGCCTGAGTGAATGGGTTCGCGGGGGGCCACAACCCGACCGTAAATGTGATACCGCCGGTACCGCAATACCGCACGATAGGTTTTCCACCGTGATCGTGACCACCATCAACGTCAACGGGGTGCGCGCCGCGGTGCGCCAGCGCTCGGAAGAAAACCTCGGCCTGCTGGACTGGCTGACCCGGACCACCTCCGACGTCGTGTGCCTGCAGGAGACCCGCTCCGACGACGAGCAGATCGCCGACGCGCTCGCCCCAGCCCTGGCCGACGGCTGGCATCTGGCAGCGGCCAGCCCGCACCTCAAGGGCCGCAGCGGGGTGGCGATCCTGTCCCGCACACCGCTCGCCGCGGTCCGAATCGGCTTGGCGGCAACCGAATTCGAATCGCATGGCCGCTACCTGGAGGCAGACCTGGCCGGTGGCCAGACGGTCGGCAGCGTCTACGTCCACACCGGCGAGGCGGGCACCGATCGCCAGCTGGAGAAGGAACGCTTCACCGCCGCACTGGCCAAGCGGATGGCCGAGCTGGCGGCCGACGGCCGCGACGCGGTGATCTGCGGCGATTGGAATATCGCCCACACCGAAAACGACATCAAGGCCTGGAAGGCCAACGTCAAGAAGGCCGGATTCCTGCCCAGTGAGCGCCAGTGGCTGACCGACCTGCTGGAGTCGGGGTGGGTCGATGTCGTGCGCCAGATGCATCCCGACGTCGCAGGCCCGTACAGCTGGTGGTCGTGGCGAGGCAAGGCGTTCGACAACGACGCCGGCTGGCGCATCGACTACCACCTGGCCACCGATCCCCTGGCCGCGCGCACCGTGGCCGCCCGCGTCGAGAAACCCGCGCTGTACGCACTTCGCTGGTCCGATCACGCCCCGGTGACCGTAGAGTTCGGTGGTGGCTGAAGCCTGGGCGCCGCTGAAGAATGCGGCATTCCGGAGCCTGTTCGTGGCGGCGCTGGTCTCCAATATCGGGACCTGGATGCAGACCGTTGGCGCGCAATGGTTTCTGGTCATCGAGCGGGCGGACCCGACCGTGGTCGCCTTGGTGCAGACGGCGAGCCTGTCGCCGACACTGATCTTGACGGTGTTCGCCGGCGCGCTGGCTGATCGGGTGGACCGGCGCCGGCTGTTGATTCTGGTGCAGATCTACGCGGCCGCCGCGGCGGCGGTGCTGACCGTGGTCGCCGCCGCAGGCCTGCTGGACCCGTTGACGCTGCTGATCCTCATGTTCGCCATCGGATGCGCCTCGGCGCTGACCACTCCGGCATGGCAGGCCATCCAGCCCGAACTCGTCCCGCGCGACCAGATCCCCGCCGCTGCATCGCTGGGCGGGGTCGCGGCCGACGCGGCGCGCGCGATCGGCCCGCCCGTCGCCGGTCTGCTGGTGGCCTTCATCGGACCCGCCGCGGTGTTCGGACTCAACGCGGTCTCGTTCGTCGCGGTCATCGTCGCGCTGGTCGCGTGGAAGCGCCCGGAGTCCGCACCGGCGGACGCCACGCAAGAATCGGCTGGCGAACCGGGCACCGGTGGCCTTGGCTTCATCTGGCGCAGCCAGGAGGGCCGCCGAATCCTGGTGCAGTCGGCGGTGTTCGCCCTTCCCGCCTCGGCGTTGTGGGCACTTCTGCCCTTGGTCGCGTCCCAGTCGTGGGGGCTGCGGGCGATCGGGTACGGCACGGTGCTGGGCACGGTTGGCGTCGGGGCGGTCTGCGGCGCGTTCGTGATGCCGCGGATCAGTGCGAAGCTGCCTCCCGCCCTGATCTTGGCGGTCGCCGCGATCATGACCGCGGTGGGGCTGGCCGCCGCCGCGTATTTCCCGCTGTGGGCGGCTGTTCCGTTGTTGTTGCTGACCGGCGTCGCCTGGATCGCGGCGCTGACGACGCTGACGGTGGCGGCTCAACTGCTGCTGCCGCAGTGGGTGCGGGCTCGCGGGCTTGCCGTGTTCCTGGTGGTCTTGATCGGAGCGCAGGCGCTGGGCTCACTGCTGTGGGGAATGCTGGCCACGCATTTCGGCTTGGCCACGTCGCTGACGGCGGCCGCCGTCCTGCTACTGGTCTCGGCCGTCAGCAGCCTTGCCGGTTCGGGCCGTCGAGCGCCTTAGGTGCGTTGTCGATCGCCGCGGTCACCGCGTCGAGCACTCGCGGATCCCAGGTCAGGGCGGTCGTGCGCGGGAGATCGGTGATCGTCGAGACGTAGTCGCTGTGGGTGTCGTCGACGGTGTCGCACCGCCGGTACGGCAGCACGGTGTCGTCGAGGTCGCGTGCCAGGGCGCTGCGCAATTCGACGACCCCGTCGTTCGGCCACACCGCGGCGTCCGCTGGGGCCGAGTGGGTGTACCGGTTGCCGCCGATCAGGGTGACCGGGATCCGGTCCAGGACGCCGGCCTGGGCGGTGTTCCAGCCCTTGGGTCCGGTCAGGTAAGACCTGCCGAGTTCACGCGCCGAACCGGAAATATGCACCGCCGCAATATCTCTGGCGTATCCTTTCATCTGGCTCTCGCAGAACTGATCTCCCAGGCATGCGCCCAACGGAACGGTGCCCTCGATATAGTTCGCCAGATACGAACCCTGCCAAGGTGTTCCGATCGTCGTCAACGACCGCACGGTGATCGCAGACCCGTCGGCCAAAAGGGTTCGGATAGCGGCCCGGGCATAGAGTCCGCCCATGGAATGGCCGACGAGGTCGACCTGGTCGATCTTCTTCTCGGTGTGCAGCCAGTCGATGAAGCGAGCCAGGTGCTCGCCGGCGAGGTCGATGCTGCCGGTGCTGTCGATGGTCATGGCTGCGGGCAGGGGCGCCGGGCAGGACGCGAACGCACCGTAGCCGGTGGTGGCATGCGCCTGACCTGGACCCGCCACCGCGGGCGCGGTGAACACCGAATGCCCTGCGGCCAAGAGATGTTCGCGCAACGGGGTGTGGTCGGTGCCCGCGGCCAACCCGACCGCACACGCGGCCTCCGGCGGCGTGTAGGGGCTGGTGCTGGCCAGTCCCGAGATGATGACCACCGCGCGCGACGGCTGATGCGCGGCGGGAGCGCTGTGCGAACAGCCGGCCACCAGGATGGCCGCCATCAGCGCCAGGCTGCGCAGCACTAGGCGGGCCAGCACTAGGCGGGGCAGCCTTCCCGGTTGGCGCCATCCAGCGCCTTGGGGGCGTCGTCGATGGCCTTGCGCACAACGTCGAGCACCTGGGGGTCCCACGTCAGCGCGGTCTTCTGGTCCAGCCCAGCAAGATTGGAGACGTAGATGCTGTGGGTGTCGTCGAAGGTGTAGCAGCGCCGATGCGGCAACACCGGGTCGCTGATGTCCTTGGCGAGCGCGCTCTGCAGCGCCACGATGCCGTCATTGGGCCAGACCGCGGGGTTCACCTGCCCGTCGCTGCTGGATTTTTCTCCGGTGAACTTCTTGCCGCCGATCAACACCACCGGGATCTTGTTGAGCACCCCGGACTGGTATTCGTTCCAGCCGTCCTTGCCCATCAGGAACGCTTGGTTGACCTCGCGGCCCGAGCCCGCCATCAGTCGTTTCACCTCGTCGGCGAACCCCTTCATCGCGGTCTCGCAGAACGTGTCGCCCTTGCAGTCACTCAACGGGGTGATCCCATTGGCGTAGTCGGACAGATACGAGCCCTGCCACGGCGTCCCGATCGTGGTGAGCGAGCGCACCTTCAGTGGCGAGTTCGTCGACGTCAGCACCCGGATGGCGGCGCGGGAGTACAGCCCGCCCATCGAGTGACCGACGAAGTCGATCTCGGTGACGCCCTTGTCGGTGTGCAACCAGTTGAGGAACCGGGCCAGATGCTCACCGGCGGTGTCGATGCTGCCGGTCGAGTCGACGGTCATGTTCTCCGGCAGGGTGACCGGGCAGACCCCGAACGGGCCGAACCCGGTCTGGTCGACCACCTGGCCGCGGCCGGCCATCGCGGGGGAGGTGTAGACGGCGTAGCCCTTGGAAAGCAGGTACTCCCGCAGTGCGGTGTCGGTGTTGCCGGCGGCCAGCCCGGTCTTGCAGGCCTGGTCGGGGCCGGTGTACGGCGTCGTTGCATCCCCACCGGACACGATCACCACCGCCGTGGACGCGAGCCGCTTCTCCTCGGTGGAGGAGGAATTGCTCTGGCAACCGGCCAGCGCGCCGATCATCGTCATCGCGGCGGCCAGCGCCAGTACACGTCGCACGAAGCAGGATGCTAGCCCTACCCCGTCGTTGAGTTCGGGCCTCGTGACAGGATTGACGGGCTATGAGTAGCTCATCCCGTCGCGTCGTCTTTTCCGGCGTCCAACCAACATCTGATTCGCTCCACCTGGGCAATGCGCTCGGTGCGATCAGGCAGTGGGTCGGTCTGCAGGACGATTACGACGCGTTCTTCTGCGTGGTCGACCTGCACGCCATCACCGTGGCGCAGGACCCCGCCACGCTGCGCCATCGCACCCTGGTGACGGCCGCGCAGTACCTCGCGCTGGGCATCGATCCAGCGCGGGCGACGATCTTCGTGCAGAGCCATGTGCCCGCCCACACCGAACTGGCGTGGGTGTTGGGCTGCTTCACCGGGTTCGGCCAGGCCTCGCGGATGACGCAGTTCAAGGACAAGTCGCAGAAGCAGGGTGCCGAGGCCACGACGGTGGGCCTGTTCACCTATCCGGTGCTGATGGCCGCCGACGTGCTGCTCTACGACACCGACCTGGTTCCGGTCGGTGAAGATCAGCGCCAGCATCTGGAACTGGCCCGAGATGTCGCACAGCGGTTCAACGTCCGCTTCCCCGACACCTTCGTGATCCCCGAGCCGATGATTCCCAAGGCCACCGCCAAGATCTACGACTTGGCCGACCCGACGGCCAAGATGAGCAAGTCCGCGGCCACCGAGGCCGGCCTGATCAGCCTGCTCGACGATCCGAAGGTGACGGCCAAGAAGATCCGCTCGGCCGTCACCGACAGCGAGCGGGAGATCCGATTCGACGTCGACGCCAAGCCGGGGGTGTCGAATCTGCTGTCGATCCAATCCGCGGTGACGGGCACCGACATCGACACGCTCGTGGCGGGGTACGAGGGCCGCGGCTATGGCGACCTGAAGAAGGACACCGCCGACGCCGTCGTCGAGTACGTCACCCCACTGCAACAGCGCGTCGACGAACTGCTGGCCGACCCCGCCGAGCTGCAGGCGATTCTGGCCAAGGGTGCGACGCGCGCACGCGAGGTGTCTGCCAAGACCATCGGACGGGTATACGAGCGGTTAGGGTTTTTGCCGACAAGTCCGTAGCCGACAAGGATGTGGCTGAGTGCGGGGAGGCTGGGCGATGACCGAACCGGCCAAGAAGCCGAGCCGCCTGGACCGGTTGCGGGCCCGCTATCACTGGTTCGATCACGTGATGCGCGCCCAGGAGCGCTACCAGGACGCCAAGGGTGACTTCTACGCCGCGGGCATCACCTACTTCACGATCTTCGCGTTGTTCCCGTTGCTGATGGTCGGGTTCGCGGCCGCCGGTTTCGCGCTGGCGAGCCGGCCGCATGTGCTGGCCGATATCGAAAGCCGGATCAAGGCAACGGTTTCCGGCGATTTCGGCCAGCAGCTGATCGGCCTGATCGACTCGGCGGTCCAGTCCCGCACGTCGGTCGGCGTGATCGGTTTGGTCACGGCGGCGTGGGCCGGACTGAGTTGGATCTCCAATCTGCGTGAGGCATTGAGCCAGATGTGGGATCAGCGTGCCGAGCCGCTGAACTTCGTGCGCACCAAGCTCTCTGACGTGGTGGTGCTGTTGTCGTTGTTCGTGGCGATCGTATTGACGATCGGCCTGACGGCGCTGGCGGATCCCTCGGTGATGACCAAGGTGTTGCAGTGGATCGGCGTGCCCCATCCCGACGGGCTGGGCGGGGTGTTGCGTGTCGTCTCGCTGGTGATGTCCTGGGCGGTGTCGTGGCTGTTGTTCAGCTGGATGATCACGCGGTTGCCGCGCGAGACGGTCAGCTTCCGCAGCAGCCTGCGGGCTGGCCTGATGGCCGCGGTGGGCTTCGAGATCTTCAAGCTGGTCGGCTCGATCTATCTGCGGTCGGTGGTGCACGGGCCTGCGGGTGCGACGTTCGGGCCGGTGCTGGGCCTGATGGTGTTCGCCTACATCACCGCCCGGCTGGTGCTGTTCGCCACCGCGTGGGCGGCGACGGCGCGCGACAACCTGCGCCTCGAGCCGGTTGGCGCGCCCGGCCCGGCGATCATCACGCCCCGGGTCGGGCCGGACGACGGGTTGAGCGCACGGCAGACGGTCGCCGCGATGGCGGTGGGTGCGCTTGGAGCGCTTGGTCTTTCGCGGGTGTGGCGCAGGCGCCGCGAGTAACTACCGGCCTCGGACGGGCCTGCGGTTGATCGAGCGCGCCATCATGATCAGCCCGAACACGATCAGCGTGCCGATCACACCCACGCCCACCCGCACCGGCACCGCGTCGGCCTCGGACAGCACTCCTGAGGCCTTGGCGGCGACCGCACTGTCCGCCTCCGGCTTTGGCGGCATCAGCGACGGATCGGGGTCGATCAGGTCGCCGATCTTGGTTCCCGGCGGCGTGGCGAAGCCGTAGTCCAGCAAGTGGGCGGCCTGCTGCCACGGCGGAATCGGTTGGCGGGTACCGCGCATCAGCACCGCCACCAACCGGCGGCCGTCGCGGTTCGCAGCACCCACGAACGTCTGCCCGGCGTCGTCGGTGTAGCCGGTCTTGCCGCCGAGCGCACCCGGATAGTTGTACAGCAGCTGGTTGTCGTTCTCGAGCTCATAGCCGGGGTGGTCGCCGTCATCGCCCGGTTTGGCCGGATGTCCCGGGAAGTCGTATTTACCGGTGGCCACGATGCTCGCGAAAGTCGGGTTTGCCCAGGCATATCGGTAGAACAGCCCGATGTCGTAGGCCGATGTGCTCATGCCGGGCCCGTCGAGCCCGGACGGTGTGGCCGCGCGGGTGTCAGCTCCGCCGAGCTTGCGGGCCAGCCCGTTGATCTTCTGCAGGGCGGTGTCCCAGCCGCCGACCTGCATGGCCAGCGCGTGGGCGGCGTCGTTGCCGGAGTGCATCAGCAGGCCGTGCAGCAGATCGTTGACGGTGTACTTG
This sequence comes from Mycobacterium sp., assembly GCA_023264735.1. GTDB lineage: Bacteria > Actinomycetota > Actinomycetes > Mycobacteriales > Mycobacteriaceae > Mycobacterium. Next base: position 75,235 of record JAHFVD010000024.1, read on the forward strand.
CCGCCCTCGTCCACCCCGACCCGGGTGCCCTCGGCGTTGGCGTCGTCCTGGGTGCCCTCGACCATCTTGTTGAGCGGCAGTTCGTTCATGGACTGCATCGCGATCAGGACCTTGATGATGCTGGCGGGCCGGTGCCGGGCATGCGGGTCGCGCGCGGCGATGATGTCGCCGGTGTCCAGGTCGGCGACCAACCACGACTCGGCCGAGATGTCGTCGGGAACCGGGGGCGTGCCCGCCGCGACGATCACCCCGCAACCCGACAGTGCGTCACCGCCCACCGGCTTTGCCGGGACGGGTAGTGGCTGCGGCGGATCCCCGGCCTGAGGCACCTCAGAGGAATCGACAGCCGGGGGTGTGGTCACCCGGTACGGGCAGGTATTGGGGTCCGGTGCCCCGTTCGGTTCGGCCCACGCGATCGCCGGCGTGCCGACGACGCACAGCGCCGCGGCCACTGCGGCAGCACACCGCGTGAGTAATTTCGAGCTCGCCATCGAGTCGCAGAGTAGGGGATTCCAGGCCCGAAATAGTGGAGCCGCGCTGTGACTGGAGTGGTAGTTGTTACAAATCGAGACATGCGACGGCGGACGATCCGATGCAGCCCAGCCAGAGTTTGCCGTCGTGTTCCACCAGGCCGGTGGCCAGCGCGAACCGCGGATCGGTGGTGCGTAGCTGCGCGGTGACCCGGCCGTCGAGGTCGACGGCGATCGCCCACACCACCGGCTTGGGGTTGGGCATCCAGCGGTACGGCAGCCGCCACAGCAGCCGGCGCAACGCGGGGGCGCGCGGGGCCAGCCATTCGCCGACCGCATTGCGCTCGCTGACCAACGCCACCCAGATGCGGCCGTCGGGTGCGGTCGAGATGTTGTCGGGGTAGCCGGGCAGGTGCTCGATCAGCGGCACCGGTTCGCCAACCCCGGAACCGGTGAGCGGATAGCGCGACACCCGGCACGCGGTGGTCTCGGCGACCACCAGCACCGACTCGTCGGCGGTCAGCGCCACCCCGTTGGCGAACCGCAGCCCACTGGCCAGTGTCGTCACGGTGCCGTCGACGTCTCGACGGAACAGCGACCCGCTGGCGCGGGCCTCCAGGACCGCACCCTTGTAGTACTCGTAGTGGAACCTGGACGTCGACTCGGTGAAATAGATTGTGCCGTCTGATGATTCGACGACGTTGCTGCAGAACGTCAGCGGTCGCCCGGCCACCTCGCTCACCAGCGTTTCGAATGCTCCGGTGGCCGGATCCAGCCGCAGCAGCCCGCGGTGACTGTCACAGATCAGCAGCCACCCGTCCCGGCTGACCGCCAAACCCAGCGGCCGCCCGCCGGTATTGGCCACCACCTCGGGTGCCGAGCCGGGCCGGATCCGCACGATCGTGCCGTCGTCGGTACCCGTCCAGATCGCGCCATCGGCGTCGACGACAACGTCCTCGGGGGCATGGCCCGGAACATCGACGACGTGCAGCGGTCCGGCCAGATCCGGCGGGGGCAGCGCAGCTGACGGCGGCGGCTGCCACCGCACGGGATCGACCGGAGGCTTAATGCCAGGCGTCGCCACGGGTCTGCAGGTGATCCCAGGCCTGGGTGAACACCCGGCGCAGGATCTGCTCGATCTCGTCGAAGACGGCCTGGTCGCTGATCAGTGGCGGGGCGAGTTGCACCACGGAGTCGCCGCGGTCGTCGGCCCGGCAGTACAGCCCCGCCTCGAACAGCTCGACGGACAGGAAGCTGCGCAGCAGCCACTCGCTGAGCTCGTCGTCGAGGATCGCCTTGGTGGCTTTGTCCTTGACCAGCTCGATGCCGTAGAAGAAGCCCTCGCCGCGGACGTCACCGACGATCGGCAGATCGAGCAGCTTCTCCAGGGTGGCGCGGAACGCCGGCGCGGTGGTCTTGACGTGGTCGTTGAGGCCTTCGCGCTCGAACACGTCGAGGTTGGCCATCGCGACCGCGGCGGAGACGGGGTGCCCGCCCCAGGTGTAGCCGTGCGCGTACGTCGTCTGGCCGTCGTTGAACGGCTCGAACAGCCGGTCGGAGGCGATCATCGCGCCCAGTGGGGCGTACCCGGAGGTCAGGCCCTTGGCGCAGGTGATGATGTCCGGCACGTAGTTGAAGTCGTTGCAGGCGAACATCGAACCGATGCGGCCGAACGCGCAGATCGTCTCGTCGGAGACCAGCAGCACGTCGTATTCGTCGCAGATCTCCCGGACCCGCTCGAAGTAGCCGGGCGGCGGCGGGAAGCAGCCGCCGGCGTTCTGCACCGGCTCGAGGAACACCGCCGCCACCGAGTCGGGGCCTTCCATTTCGATGGCCTCGGCGATGCGGTTCGCCGCCCACTGCCCGAACTCCTTGATGTCGGTGTCGTGGCCTTCGGGCGCGCGGTAGAAGTTCGTGTTCGGTACCCGGAAGCCGCCCGGCGTGATCGGCTCGAAGGGCGCCTTGAAGGTCGGCAGGCCGGTGATGGCCAGCGCGCCGTGCGGCGTGCCGTGGTAGGCGATGGCGCGGGAAATCACCTTGTACTTGCCCGGCCTGCCGGTCAGCTTGTAGTACTGCTTGGCCAGCTTCCACGCCGACTCGACGGCGTCGCCGCCGCCGGTGGTGAAGAACACCCGGTTCAGATCACCTGGCGCGTAATTGGCCAGCCGCTCGGCCAGTTCGATGGCCGGCGGGGTGGCGTAGGACCACAGCGGGAAGAACCCGAGCGTCTCGGCTTGCTTCTTGGCGGCTTCGGCAATCTCTTCGCGCCCGTGGCCGACCTGGACGACGAACAGGCCCGACAGGCCGTCGATGTAGCGCTTGCCGTTGCTGTCCCAGATGTGGACGCCATCGCCACGGGTGATGATCGGTGGTGTGATCCCGGCGCCGTGGCGGGCGAAGTGGCCCCACAGGTGCCGGTCTGCCTTGGCGCCGAGTTCGGCGGTCAGGTTCTGGCTGGCGGTGGTTGTCATCGGGTACCCCAATTGTATTGTTGCTTAACTAGTTTCAGATAGACCAGCGTCTCGGTGGAGGTCACTCCCGGCACGGCGCGGATCTCGGTGTTCAGTAGCTCGAGCAACTCGGCGTCGTCCTCGCAGACGACTTCGGCGATGGCGTCGAAGGTGCCCGCGGTGAGCACCACGTAGTCCACCGCTGGGATCAGCGCGAGCTTCTCGGCGACCTTGGTGGTGTCGCCGGTGCAGCGGATGCCGATCATTGCCTGCCGGGAGAAACCCAGCTGCAAGGGATCGGTGACCGCGACGATCTGCATGACCCCGGAGTCGACGAGGCGCTGCACGCGCTGGCGCACCGCCGCCTCCGACAGCCCGACGGATTTACCGATCGCGGCGTAGGAACGCCGCCCGTCTTGCTGCAATTTCTCGATAATGGCCTTGGACATCTCGTCCAGTTGGACGGGCCCGTTTCCACCCGCCGCAACGGCGCGGACGGGAAACCGAGTGGCCGGTACACCCGAGTCACGCATGCCCATGATTGTGCACGGAATCAGTTGTTTTAGGCAACCAGATCGATGAAATTGGTGGTCATCACCCACCCCTACTGCGGGAATGCGTAGCAGCCGCTGAGGCGGTCGGTTACCGTGGGGCGGTGACAACTCTCGCCTCTGACAAGACCCGCATTGTGCCCAGTAGCTGGATCGATGGCGCCCCGGTAGTAACCGGCGGCGGCCTTCACCAGGTGGTCAACCCGGCCGACGGAAGTGTCGTCGCGGAGCTGGCGCTGGCCGAACCCACCGACGTCGACATCGCCGTGGCCTCCGCCCGCGCAGCCCTGAGCGGCTGGTCGCGGGCCACCCCGGTCGAGCGGGCCACGGTGCTGGCCAAACTGGCCGAGCTCGTCGACGCCCATGCCGAGCAGATCGTCGCCGAAGAGGTCAGTCAGACCGGCAAGCCGGTGCGGCTGGCAGGAGAGTTCGACGTCCCCGGCAGCATCGACAACATCGCGTTTTTCGCCGGTGCGGCCCGTCACCTGGAGGGCAAGGCCACCGGGGAGTACTCCGGCGACCACACCTCCTCCATTCGGCGCGAGGCCGTCGGCGTGGTCGCGACGATCACGCCGTGGAACTACCCGCTGCAAATGGCGGTGTGGAAGGTGCTGCCGGCGCTGGCGGCGGGCTGTTCGGTGGTGATCAAGCCCGCCGAGCTGACTCCGCTGACCACGTTGACGCTGGCCAGGCTGGCCACCGAGGCCGGCCTGCCCGACGGGGTGCTCAACGTCCTCACCGGCGCCGGGTCCGATGTCGGTTCGGCGCTGGCCGGCCACCGCGACGTCGACGTCGTCACGTTCACCGGCTCCACCGCCGTCGGCCGAAGGGTGATGGCCGCGGCGGCCCTGCACGGGCATCGCACCCAACTGGAGCTCGGCGGCAAGGCGCCGTTCGTGGTGTTCGACGACGCCGACCTGGATGCGGCGATCAACGGCGCGGTCGCCGGATCGCTGATCAACACCGGGCAGGACTGCACCGCCGCGACCCGCGCGATCGTCGCGCGCAACCTCTATGACGACTTCGTCGCCGGGGTGGCCGAACTGATGAGCAAGATGGTCGTCGGCGACCCGCAGGACCCGGACACCGATCTGGGCCCGCTGATCTCGGCCGCGCACCGGGACAAGGTCGCCGCGATGGTGGCTCGCGCGCCTGGCGAGGGCGGGCGCATCGCCACCGGCGGCGCCGCACCGGACCGGCCGGGTTCCTTCTACCTGCCGACGTTGGTCGCCGATGTCGCCGAGACCTCGGAGATCTACCGCGACGAAATCTTCGGCCCGGTGCTGACCGTGCGTACTCACGACGGCGACGACGATGCGCTGCGCCAGGCCAACGACACCGACTACGGGCTGGCCGCCTCGGCGTGGACCCGCGATGTCTACCGCGCCCAGCGCGCCTCGCGCGAGATCAGCGCGGGTTGCGTGTGGATCAACGACCACATTCCGATCATCAGCGAGATGCCGCACGGCGGGGTCGGCGCGTCGGGGTTCGGCAAGGATATGAGCGACTACTCGTTCGAGGAGTACCTGACCATCAAGCATGTGATGAGCGACATCACCGGCGTCGCCGAAAAGGGCTGGCACCGAACGATTTTCAAGCTGCGGTAACAGCCACGCTCGGCGCGACGAGGCTCAGGCCTGTGGGCCCTTGCTGAACTCCTCACCGGTCTCGGGGTTGATCGCGGTCCCCTGCGGCGGCAGGTTCGAGAGGTCGGGTGCGATCACCGTTGGCATGTCTCCGGAGTCGGGCAGGCCGAAGTGCGCGACGACGGCGGTGGCCGGCTCGAGCACCAGATCGGCGCTGGAGCGCCGCGACAGCGTCCGGCCCAGGAAGAAGCCCGGACTGATCAGCCACCACACCACCATCAGGATGACGCCGAGCACCAGCGCCCCGATGCCGACCACGGCGACCGCGCCGTACCCGAAGATCGTGACGTTGTTGCCGTCGTCGTCGGTCAGCCAGTCCGGCTTGGCGTACTGGATCAGGCCGTACACGAAGACCACCAGCAGGATCACCCCGCCGCCCAGTGGGACGACGCCGCGCATCATGAAGTCGCGGAGGTTGCGGGTGAGGTCCTTGCGGTAGAACCAGACGCACGCGAAGCCGGTCAGACCGTAGTAGAACGCGATCATCAGGCCGACCGAGCCGATCAGCGCCGACAGCAGGTTCGGGCTGACCAGAGTGAACAGAACGTAGAACACGATCGACACGGCGCCCATGACGATGGTCGAGGTGGTGGGGGTCAGATACGTGCGGTGAATCTTGGCGAACGAGTCCGGCAGCGCCTTGTACACACCCATCGACAGGGTGGTCCGCGCGGTCGGCAAGATGGTCGTCTGGGTGGACGCCGACGCCGAGGTCAGGATTGAGGCCGCCAGCAGCAGCAACCCGATCTTGCCCAGGACGCTGTCGCCGAACAAGTCCGGCCCGATCGCGGCGAAGGCGTCCGCGGCGTTATCCGGGTTGCCCAGGCCGATGCCTTCGGTGCCGGTGCCGGCGAAGGCGATTGCCGCCACACTGACCAGTGCATAGGTGGCCAGCAGCAGGAACGTCGAGATGACCGCGGCCCGCCCCGGGGTGGTGCCGGGGTCCTCGGACTCCTCGTTGCAGGCCACCGCGGTGTCCCAGCCCCAGTAGATGAAGATTGCGGTGAGGATGGCCGGGGCGATGACCGTGCCGAAGTCCAATCCGGCCGGCCAGAACCAGGACAGCGATGGCAGCAGCGAGTAGCTCTCGGCTTGGTGGGTGTAGACCTTGACCAGCGCGACGACCGAGAACAGCACCAGCACGACCAGTTCGATGCCCAGCAGGCCGTACTGGATTCGCGCCGACACCTCGATGCCGCGATAGCAGATGTAGGTCATCACGACGATCCAGATGACACCCGCGACCGTCGACCACAGGGTGCTGCTGGCCAGCCCGGCCGCCGACGTCCAACCCAACTCGCCGACGAAGGTGAAGGAGTAGGACCCGGCGATCTGAGCCAGGTTGGCCATCACGATGACGTCGGCGGCGATGATGCCCCAGCCGCCCAGCCAGCCGACCAGCGGTCCGAAAGCCCGTGAGGCCCAGGTGAATGTCGTGCCGCAGTCCGGCTCGGCCTTGTTCAGCTCCTGGTAGGCGACGGCGATCATGTACATCGGGATGAAGGCGATGAGCACGATGGCCGGGGCTTTCTCACCCGCCAGCAGCGAACCACCACTGGCCACGATCAGCCCTAGCGTCGCTGCCAGGGAGTAGGCCGGGGCGGTCGAGGCCATGCCGACGACAATGCTGGACACCAGTCCCAGCGCACCGCCCTTGAGCCCTTTGCTCTCGACGGACGTCGACGGGCCGGGGCTGCCGGACTCGAGGGTGAGCTCGCCTTTACTCATGGCATCTCCTGCGTGAGACGTGAAATCAACCGAGGCGAGACTACGGTTTCAGTGGCAGATCCGCGCGGAATCTACGGAATTGTTTTCACGTAGGTAATCAAGCGATGGAATTCGTGGCTCATGTCGTCCAGGGGACGCGGCAGGCGTCGCCCGAACTGAAACCCTGCTCGGTGATGCCCAGTGCCGAGTTCATCCGCGACCGCATGTTCTCCACGCCGATCTGATAGGTCAGCTCCACCACGCCGTCCGCGCCGAACCGCCGCCGCAGATCGTTGACCTGCTCGTCGGTGATCGTGTGCGGATCCGTCGTCATGGCATCGGCGTAGGCGATCGCCGCCCGCTCGTCGTCGCTGTACAGCGGCGAAGTCGCATAGTCGTCGATGTGCGCGAGCCGGTCGAGGTCCAACCCCTCCAGCCGCATCAGCATCTGGCCGAAGTCGACGCACCACGAGCAGCCGACGGCGCGGGCGGTCCAGAACACCGCGAGTTCGCGCACGCTGGCCGGCAGGGTCTTGGATGCGCTCTGTAGCAGGCCTTCGTGGACAGCGGTGGCCACCAGCAGGCGAGTGTGGTGGGCGTAGATCGCGAACGGTTCGGGGACCTCGCCGAAGCGGTGCCTGGCCCAGCGGTACATCAGCCGGGTCAGCAGCGGGGCCTTCTCAGGGGTGAGTGCTTCGAGTCGTGCCTTGGTGATGTGCTCAGGTGTGCTCATGTACTCAAGATGCTCTGCGGGCCCGAAATGTGACACCCCGAAGGGCGTCAATATTGGGTTGACCGGCTAACTACTCGGCTAGGGTGCTCACTTGTGGATTTCGACCTTGACGCCGAACAGCGCGCATGGTTAGCCGAGGTTCGGGAATTCCTGCGCGAGAACGTCACTGATGCCCTGCGCGCCGAGATCGCCGAACACAATCTGGAACACCCCGGCGGGGAGGTGGCGGCGTTCCGCGCCAAGCTGGGCGCCAAGGGCTGGTTCGGGCTGAACTGGCCTGCCGAGTACGGCGGCCTGGGGCTCGGCCCGGTGTACATGCACCTGCTGATGACCGAGTTCGAGTACTGGGGTGCACCCGGCCCCGATCTGACGGTCACCTCGATCGCGCCGATGATCATGCGGCACGGCACCGAGCAGAACAAACACGAATTCCTCCCGCTCATCGCGCGTGGCGAGATGACTTGCGCCCTCGGCTATTCCGAGCCCGACGCCGGCACCGACCTGGCCTCATTGCGGACCAAGGCGGTGCGCGACGGCGACGAGTGGGTGATCAACGGGTCCAAGATCTGGAACAGCGGCGCCCAGCGGTCCACCCACGAATGGCTGTGTGTGCGGACCGATCCGCAGGCCCAGCGGCACCGGGGAATCTCGGTGATCGTGGTTCCTGTCGACAGCCCCGGTGTCCGGATCCGTCCGCTGATCGCCTGGTCGGGTTACCGCACCAACGAGGTGTTCTTCGACGACGTGCGGGTACCGGTCAGCAACCTCATCGGCGAAGAGAACCGCGGCTGGTCCTATATCACCGGTGCTCTCGACCTGGAGCGGGGTGCGCTGACCAACGCAGGTGACTTGCGCCGCGCGCTCGACGAGTTGCAGCTGCTGGCACGCATGCCACGGCGCGACGGCACCGTCCCGATCGACAACGCCGGGTTCCGGCGGCGGCTTGCCCAGGCCGAGGCCGATGTCGAGGTGGCCGGGCTGATGGGCTACGAGGCCTCCTCGCTGTTGTCCGACGGGGTGATCCCGACCGTCGAAGTCAGCGTCGAGAAGGTCTTCAGCAGCGAATTACGGCAGCGCATCGCCGATTTGGGTATCGACCTGCTGGGCGCCGAAGGCCTGCTGGCGCACCGAAATCCCGAAGCCCCTGCGGGCGGACGGTTCGAGAAGCTCTACCGGTTCGCGCCGCTGATGCGCTTTGGTGGCGGCACCAACGAGGTGCTCCGAGACGTCATCGCCCAGCGCGGCAACGGCATGCCCTCCTACGGACGTTGATATGAAACTCGTTGCCTCTCGAGATGAGCGCGATTTGGCTTCCAGCCTGCGCGGCCTGCTGGGTGCCGGTCGCGCCGACCTGTGGGGCGACCTGGCCGCCGCCGGTGTGATGGGACTGGGTCTGCCGGAATGCTATGGCGGATCCGGTGGGACGTTGTCCGACCTCGGGATCTACGCCCGTGAGGCCGGCCGGGCGCTGGGTCCCGTGCGGGTGCACAGCACCACCATCGCCGGGTACGCGCTGTACGTCCTCAGTGGTGAAAAGTCCTGGGCGAGATGGCTGCCCGACCTTACGGCAGGCCGGATCGCGGGCACCACCGCGCTGTGGAACCCCAACGATGCCTCCGACGTCACCGCCAGCATGCGCGCCGACCAAGCCAAAGACGGCAGCTGGCGCCTCACCGGCACAGCCGATTTCGTCACCGACGCCGACACCGCAGACATGATCGTCGTGACCGGGTTCGACAAGTCCGGAAACACCGTGGGCTTCGTCGTCCGGTTGCGCAACGAGGGTGTGACGCTGCGGCCGCTCGGGCTGATGGGTGGCCACCATGCGTCGGTGGTGCGCTTCGACGATGTGCCGGTGGACGACGTGCTGAACGACGGCGCCTCACCCACCCGTGATGAGCTGCGGCGGGTCGCCAACGCCGGGGTGGCGCTGGCATCGCTGGACCTGGTCGGTGTCGGCGAGGCAGTCATGGAGCGGACCGTGCGCTACACCACGCTGCGGCACCAGTTCGGCCGGCCGATCGCCTCCTTCCAGGCCGCGCAGCACATCGTGGCCGATATGCACATCGCGCTGTCGGCAGCGCGGCTGGCCGCCCAGTCCGCGGTGCACGCGATCGGTGAGGGCCGCACCGCGATCCGCGAAACCGCCATCGCCAGAATCCAGTCCGCCACCGCGGCCAAGTGGGCGACCCTCGACGCCCACCAGCTGCACGGCGGGATGGGCTACGTCGTGGAGACGGATCTGTATCTGTGGTCGGAACGGGCCAGAGTGCTGTCCACACTGGGTGGCGGTGCCGACATCGCCGCCGCCTGGCTTGACGACGACGTGGTCAGCCGCGCGGCGGTCGGGGATCGGTTGCGGCGCAAAGACGGCCAATGACCTCTGACCTCATCGACGGCCGTTTATCACCAATAACCCCCACGCTCGGCGCACAGTCGGCTCCGGTGGTCAGCGCGCGAACATCAACGCGCGCTTGACCTCCTGGATCGCCTTGGTGACCTCGATACCGCGCGGGCAGGCATCGGTGCAGTTGAACGTCGTGCGGCAGCGCCACACCCCGTCGACCTCGTTGAGGATGTCCAGCCGCTCGGCGGCTCCCTCGTCGCGGCTGTCGAAGATGAACCGGTGGGCGTTGACGATCGCGGCAGGCCCGAAGTACGACCCCTCGCTCCAGTACACCGGGCAGCTGGTGGTGCAGCAGGCGCACAGAATGCACTTGGTGGTGTCGTCATAGCGGGCTCGGTCGGTCGGGCTCTGAATGCGCTCACGAGTGGGCGGGTTGCCCGAGGTCATCAGATAGGGCTTGACCGCGCGGTAGGCGTCGAAGAACGGCTCCATATTGACCACGAGATCCTTCTCGACGGCCAGGCCCTTGATCGGCTCGATGGTGATGGTGAGCGGTTTGTCCTTCTTCGGCAGCAGATCGCGCATCAGCACCTTGCAGGCCAGCCGGTTCACGCCGTTGATCCGCATCGCGTCCGAACCGCACACCCCGTGTGCGCACGAGCGGCGGAACGTCAGCGTGCCGTCCAGGTAACTCTTCACGTAGATCAGCAGGTTCAGCAGCCGGTCGCTCGGCAGGCAGGGCACCCGGAAGCTCTGGTAGCCGGCGCTGTCGGGATCCTCCGGGTTGAACCGCGCGATCTTCATCGTCACCATCACCGCGCCATCCGGAATCGGCGGCAGTGCAGGATCTTTGCGCTCAGGTGCGATCGTCATTAATACTTACGCTCCATCGGCTCGTAGCGGGTCTGCACCACGGGTTTGTAGTCCAGCCGGATATCGCTCAGCAGATCCAGACCGTCCTTGTACGCCATCGTGTGCCGCATGTAGTTGGTGTCGTCGCGGTTGGGGTAGTCCTCGCGGGCATGCCCGCCGCGGGATTCCTTGCGGTTCAACGCGCCGACGACGGTGACCTCGGCCAACTCCAGCAGGAAGCCCAGTTCGATGGCCTCCAGCAGATCGCTGTTGTAGCGCTTTCCCTTGTCGTGCACGGTGATTCGGGAATACCGTTCCTTCAGGGTGTGGATATCGGTGAGCGCCTGCTTAAGTGTCTCCTCGGTGCGGAACACCGCGGCGTTGTTGTCCATCGACTGCTGCAGCTCACCGCGGATGTCGGCGACGCGCTCGTTGCCGTGCTCGCTCAGGATGTCGGAGACCCAGTTCACCACCATGCCGGCCGGCGCCTCCGGCAGGTCGACGAAGTCGTGGCTCATCGCGTAGTTGGCGGCGGAGATGCCTGCGCGGCGGCCGAACACGTTGATGTCCAACAGCGAGTTGGTGCCCAGCCGGTTGGCGCCGTGCACGGATACGCACGCGCACTCGCCCGCAGCGTACAACCCCGGCACCGTTGTGGTGTTGTCGCGCAACACTTGTCCGGTGATCGTGGTCGGGATGCCGCCCATGACGTAGTGGCAGGTCGGGTAGACGGGCACCAGTTCGGTGACCGGGTCGACGCCCAGGTAGGTACGGGCGAACTCGGTGATATCGGGCAGCTTGGCCTCGAGCACGTCCTCGCCGAGGTGGCGCACGTCGATGTAGACGTAGTCCTTGTGCGGGCCCGCGCCGCGGCCTTCGAGCACTTCGAGCACCATCGAGCGGGCGACGATGTCACGCGGGGCCAGGTCGACGATCGTGGGGGCGTAGCGCTCCATGAACCGCTCGCCCTCACCATTGAGCAGCCGGCCGCCCTCGCCGCGGACGGCCTCGGAGATGAGGATTCCCAGGCCGGCCAGACCGGTCGGATGGAACTGGTGAAACTCCATGTCCTCCAAGGGAAGTCCCTTGCGGAAGACGATGCCCAGGCCGTCACCGGTCAGCGTGTGGGCATTCGAGGTGGTCTTGTACATCCGGCCCGAGCCGCCGGTGGCGAAGACGATGGCCTTGGCGTGGAAGATGTGGATGTCTCCGGTCGCCAGCTCGTAGGCGATGACGCCGGTGGCCACCGGACCGCTCGGGGTCTCGGTCAAAGCCAGGTCAAGGGCATAGAACTCGTTGAAGAACTGCACGTCGTGTTTGACGCAGTTTTGGTAGAGCGTCTGCAGGATCATGTGGCCGGTGCGGTCGGCGGCGTAACAGGCGCGGCGCACCGGTGCCTTGCCGTGGTCGCGGGTATGCCCGCCGAAGCGGCGCTGGTCGATGCGGCCCTCGGGGGTGCGGTTGAACGGCATCCCCATCTTCTCGAGGTCGAGCACCGCGTCGATGGCTTCCTTGCACATGATCTCGACGGCGTCCTGGTCGGCGAGATAGTCGCCACCCTTGACGGTGTCGAAGGTGTGCCACTCCCAGTTGTCCTCTTCGACATTGGCCAGTGCGGCGCACATGCCGCCCTGGGCCGCGCCGGTGTGGGAACGCGTCGGGTACAGCTTGGTCAGCACCGCGGTCCGCACCCGCGGGCCCGCCTCGACGGCAGCGCGCATGCCTGCTCCGCCTGCGCCGACGATGACCACGTCGTAGCGGTGTTCGGTAATCATTTTCGCCTCGGACTCAGGAGATGTTCGGATCGAAGGTCAGCAGCACGTAGGTCCCCACCACCAACACGATGAGTAGCGAGACCACCAACAGCGAGTTGAGCCAGAACTTGGTGGAGTCCTTGCGTGCGTAGTCGCCGATGATTGTGCGGATCCCGTTGCCGCCGTGCAGCTGAGCCAGCCACAACAGCAGCAGATCCCAGGTCTGCCAGAACGGCGAGGCCCAGCGCTGGGCGACGTAGTTGAAGTCGATGCGGTAGACGCCGCCGTCCCACATCAACCCGATGAACAGGTGTCCCAGCGCCAGGAAAATCAGGACGACGCCCGAGAACCGCATGAACAGCCAGGCGTACTTCTCGAAGTTGGGCATACCGCCGCGGCGGCGCGGGGTGCGCGGATTGTCCAGCCCGGCTGGACGGTCGTGGCTGCGCTCCAGGATGGGGGCCGGCGGGCCGAGCCGGTTCTCGGGCGCGCTCATCCGAATCGCTCCGCCATGTGCATGCCGATGATCACCAGCGAGGGCACCATCACCAGCAGCCAGATCCCGGCCACCGCCCACAGCATCTGGCGCTGATAGCGCGGTCCCTTCCACCAGAAGTCGATGAGGATGATCCGCACGCCGTTGAGTGCGTGATAGAGCAGCGCGGCCACCAGGCCGATCTCCATCAGTCCGACGATCGGCGACTTATAGGTCTCGACGACCTCGTTGTAGGCCTGCGGGCTGACCCGGACCAGAGCGGTGTCGAGGACGTGGACGAACAGGAAGAAGAAGATCGTCGCGCCGGTGATGCGGTGCAGCACCCACGACCACATTCCGGGGTCGCCGCGATAAAGGGTGCGCCGTCGTCGAGTCGACTTATCGCGCGGGCCCGGCACGACCGGTGCCGCTGTACTCATCAGCGCCTCCAACACCATCGCCATAGTTTGGGTGGACTCTAGCGCCGTTTTTGGGGTGCAAAGAACTACCGTGCAGAGATAAGAGGGGGCTACGGGCGCCGATTTGGCCGGGTAGCCGCCGCTGGGCAAGTCCGGTGAGGCGGTTGGTGAATGCATTCAGTACGGGTGTGGTGAGCGGCACATGGTTGCCGAGAATGAATGGAAGTCATTGCGTGCCAAGGCTATTGAGGTATCGCATCATGCCTACGCGCCCTACTCGGGGTTTCCGGTCGGGGCGGCCGGCCTGGTTGACGACGGTCGCGTCGTCACCGGCTGCAATGTGGAAAATGTCTCATATGGCCTAGGTCTCTGTGCCGAATGCGCAGTGGTCTGCGCCCTGATTTCGGGCGGCGGTGGACGGCTGCTCGCGGTGGCGGTGGTGGATGCCACCGGGTCGGCTTTGATGCCGTGCGGACGTTGCAGGCAGCTGCTTCTCGAACACGGTGGGCCGGAGCTGCTGGTCGATCACGCACGCCGCCCGCGCCGGCTGGCGGAGCTGTTGCCGGACGCCTTCGGTCCCGACGATCTGGCCCGGGTGGAGCGGGAAAAGCCGTGACGGAGTTCACATTCGACGCTCCCACAGTCATTCGGGCCAAGCGCGACGGCCTCCGGTTGACCGACGAGGCCATCGACTGGGTGATCGACGCGTATACCCATGGCGGGGTGGCCGACGAGCAGATGTCGGCGCTGCTGATGGCGATCTTCCTGCGCGGGATGGATCGCGGTGAGATCTCCCGGTGGACTTTCGCGATGATCGCCTCGGGCGAGAAGCTGGACTTCAGCGATCTGCGCCGTGACGGTCGTCGGCTGCCGACGGTGGACAAACACTCCACCGGTGGGGTGGGCGACAAGATCACCATTCCCTTGGTCGCCGTCATCGCGGCGTGCGGTGCGGCGGTTCCGCAGGCCGCGGGCCGCGGTCTTGGGCATACCGGCGGCACTCTCGACAAGCTGGAGTCGATACCCGGATTCACCGCCGAGATCACCAAAACCCAAGTCCGTCAGCAGTTGTTGGAGATCGGGGCGGCCATTTTCGCCGCCGGCGAGCTGGCGCCCGCGGACCGCAAGATCTATGCACTGCGTGATGTCACGGGCACGGTGGAGTCGTTGCCGTTGATTGCCAGTTCGGTGATGAGCAAAAAGCTGGCCGAGGGCGCTGACGCTCTGGTGCTCGATGTGAAGGTCGGCCGCGGGGCGTTTCTGAAGACCGAAGCCGAATCCCGGGAGCTGGCGGCCACGATGGTGGAGCTGGGTCTGGCCCAAGGTGTGCCGACGCGGGCGGTGCTGACCGATATGGACATCCCGCTGGGCCGCGCGGTAGGCAACGCCATCGAGGTCGCCGAGTCCCTGGAGGTGCTCGCCGGTGGCGGCCCCGACGACGTTGTGGAGCTGACCATCCGCTTAGCGGTCGAGATGCTGGATCTCGCCGGCATCGACGGCCGCGATCCCGCGCAGACACTGCGCGACGGCACCGCGATGGACCGCTTCCGGGCACTCGTTGCCGCCCAGGGCGGTGATGTTCACGCACAGCTTCCGATCGGTAGTCATTCCGAGACCGTGCTGGCACCTCGAGGCGGCACAATGGGGGACATCAACGCGATGGCAATGGGGCTGACGGTGTGGCGGCTCGGCGCTGGCCGGGCCCACCCGGGCGAACGCGTGCAATCCGGCGCAGGCGTGCGCATCCACCGCCGCCCCGGCGAGCCGGTTTCCGCTGGTGAGCCACTCTTCACGCTGTATACCGACAACCCGCAGCGGCTGCCCGCCGCGATGGGCGAACTCGACGGGTCCTGGACCGTCGTCGACACCTGCCCACCGGAGCCCCGCCCCCTGATCATCGATCGGATCGGCTGATGCCCACCCCGCTGACTCTCGCGATGATCGGTCGAGCGCCCAAGGCGCTGCTGCACGATCACCTCGACGGCGGGCTGCGCCCGGCCACCGTCCTCGAGATCGCCGAGCAGATCGGCTACGACGGCCTGCCCGCCACCGACGAGGCCTCGCTGGCCGCCTGGTTTCGCACCGCGGCGCACAGCGGGTCGCTGGTGCGCTACCTCGAACCGTTCGCGCACACCGTCGCGGTCATGCAGACCGCCGAGTCGCTGCACCGGGTGGCCTTCGAATGCGTCGAGGACCTGGCCGCCGACAACGTGGTGTACGCCGAGGTGCGCTTCGCGCCCGAACTGCACATCGACCGCGGGCTGGCCCTCGACGAGGTAGTGGATGCGGTGCTGGCCGGTTTCGCCGACGGCGAGAAGGCCGCCGCCGCGGCCGGCCGGCCGATCGTGGTGCGCTGCCTGGTGACCGCGATGCGGCACGCCGCTCGATCCCGGGGGATCGCCGAACTGGCGATCCGGTTCCGCGACAGGGGAGTGGTGGGATTCGACATCGCCGGCGCCGAGGCCGGCTACCCGCCGACGCGTCACCTCGACGCGTTCGAGTACATGCGAACCAACAACGCGCGCTTCACCATTCACGCCGGTGAGGCGTTCGGACTGCCGTCCATTCACGAAGCCCTGGCCTACTGCGGAGCCGATCGCCTCGGCCATGGCGTCCGCATCGTGGACGATATCGAGGTGCTGGCCGACGGCACGGCCAGGCTGGGGCCGCTGGCCGCGATCCTGCGCGACAAACGGATTCCGCTGGAGATGTGCCCGAGTTCCAATGTGCAGACCGGCGCGGTGGACAGTATCGCCAGCCATCCCTTCGACCTGCTGGCCCGGCTGCGATTCCGGGTCACGGTCAACACCGACAACCGCTTGATGAGCGACACCACGATGAGCCAGGAGATGCTGCGCCTGGTCGAGGCATTCGGCTACGGGTGGAGTGATCTCGAGCGCTTCACGATCAACGCGATGAAGTCGGCGTTCATCCACTTCGACGAGCGTCTGGCCATCATCGACGACGTGATCAAGCCGCGCTATGCCGTGCTGATCGGCTGACGCGACCTAGATGTGGCCCGGCATTCCAACCATGCCCGGCTGCCGCCGCCCTTTTGTTTGCTCCGTCGTGGCATGTAGCTATGCACACCGGGCGTGTTTTTCGGAGGGGGCGTACGCTCCGATTTGCGGGTCACCGCCCGCCACGAATTGCAGCGCCACCTCGTGATACATGTCCGGGTGTTTGCGCGATGTAACTTGGTGTGATGTCGAAGCGCGCCATTTTGAGGGGCGTGTCACCACATAGGCTCTTCACGGGCTTGGGTCGGGTGATCGTTCGCCACCCTCTGCTCGTCATTGCGTCTTGGATCGTGCTGGCCGGTGCACTGATGGTCCTCATCACGCCGCTAGCGGTCGTCGCGGCCCGCCAGCCTCCGGAGATCCTGCCCAAGGACGCTCCCGTGCTGGCCGTCGGCAAGAAGATGCAGGCCGCGTTCAAGGAGGGCGACGCAGGCAACTTCGCGGCCGTCATTCTCAGCAACGACGGCGGGCTCACGCCTGCTGATGAGGCGGCCTACCGCAATCTCGTCGACAAACTGAGGGCCGACACCAAGAACGTCACGTCGATCCAGGATTTCGTGCACACCCCTGAGCTCCGCGACGTGATGACCAGTAAAGACAAAAAGGCGTGGAGCCTGCCGGTCAGTATGGCCGGAAACATGGGCACCCCGGACGGTCAGGAGTCCTACCGAAACGTTCTCAAGACCGTGAACGAGGCGGCCGCGAATTCGTCCCTCAAGGTCAACGTCGTCGGTGGGGCCGCGACTTTCGAAGACATGAACGAAATCGGGGCAAGCGACCAGCACATGATCGAGGCCGCGACCGTCCTGCTGGTTTTCTCGATCCTCCTGCTGGTGTATCGCAGCCTCATAGCGATGCTCATGCCGCTGGTCACGATCGGCGTCTCGTTTGTGGTGGCGCAACAGCTGGTGGCCGGTCTCGGCGAACTGGGCCTGGCGCTGGGCCCCCAGACGATGATGCTGATGGTCGGCATGATCATGGGCGCAGGCGTCGACTACGGGGTCTTCCTGTATAGCCGTTATCAGGAACTCATCAAGGCTGGGTTGGTGTCCGACCAGGCGTTGGTCGAGGCGCTGACGTCGATAGGTGAGGTGATCGCCGGTTCGGCGGGCACCGTCGCCATCACCTTCCTGGGCATTTCGTTCACCAAGCTGGCCATCTTCGCCGCCGTGGGACCCGCCCTCGCGGTGACCGTCACCGTCGGCTTCCTATCGGCGATCACGTTTCTGCCGGCCCTGATCGTGCTCGCGGGCAGGCGCGGTTGGATCAAACCTCGCCGTGACTTGACCGGTCGATTCTGGCGACGATCCGGCATCCACATTGTTCGTCGGCCTGTTTCCTATCTGGTGACCAGCCTCGTCATCCTTGGCGCGCTCGCAGCCTGCGCGTTGCTGACCAGGTTCAATTACGACGACCGAAAGAACTTGCCCGAGGATTCTGCGGGCAACCGCGCCTACGAGGTGATGGACAAGCACTTTCCGATCAGCAGCACGCTGCAGCAGTTCCTGTTCATCCAATCGCCCAACGACTTGCGCACGCCGAAGGCGCTGGCCGATATGGAGCAGATGGCCGCGCGTATTGCCCAGCTGCCGGATATCGACATGGTCCGCGGCATCACCCGGCCGACCGGCCAGGTGCTTGAGCAGGCCAAAACCACCTACCAGGCCGGAGAAGTGGGCAGCAAGCTGGGCGAGGCATCCAACCTGATTCGCACCAACGACGACAGCCTCAACTTGTTGACGGGGGGCGCGGGGAAGATGGCCGACGTCCTGGGCCAGATTCGCGCTCAGGTGATCGGGTCGATTGCCAGCGTCCGTGGGTTGACCAGCGCACTTGATGCCATGTCGCAGAAGTTCGGCGGGTCCAAGACCCTGGATCAGATCGACAAGACCGCCTCGCTGGTGACCAACATGCGGACCCTGGGCGACTCCTTAGGGCTGAGTATCCTGAAGGTCACGAGCATCAGCGACTGGGCAACGCCGATGGTCAACGCCTTGAACGTCAGTCCGCAGTGCGACGCTGACCCGGAGTGCGTCGCCTCGCGGTCCGACCTGCAGAAGATCGTCGACGTCAGTAACACCGAGGCGGTGCACTCGATCGAAGAATTCGCGCGTGAATTGTCGGCCACCGAGGGATCGCAGAAACTCGACGACGCCGTCCACACGCTGAGCCAGAACGTCCAGAAGGCTACGGCGGCAGCGCGTGCGCTCGGGGTAGGCCAGCCGGGCGGTGTCGAGCGACGGCTCAACGAAGCCGTTGCCGGTGCCAACCAACTCGCCGACGGAAGTCGTCAACTCGCGCTGGGTGTTCAGACGCTCGTCGACCAGACCAGAAATCTCGGGCAGGGTCTGGATCAGGCATCGTCGTTCCTGCTGGCGATGAAACGGGAGGCAGCGGACCCGCCGATGTCGGGTTTCTACATCCCGCCGCAGGTCCTGACGATGGATGAGTTCAAGAAGGCCGCCAAATTGTTCGTCTCCGAGGATGGCCATTCCGCGCGATACCTCGTTCAGACCGCGCTCAATCCGTTCAGTACCGAGGCGATGAATCAGGTTCAGGCGATCGTCGCCACCGCGAACGCCGCACGGCCCAATACGCAGCTGGCCGGTGCCGAGATCTCAATGGTCGGCTTTTCGTCGGTCAACGCTAACATCCGGGATTTCTACAATGCGGATGTTCGGTACATCATGATCATGACGTTGGTCGTGGTGTTCCTGATCCTGGTAGTGCTCTTGCGTGCGCTGGTCGCGCCTCTGTATCTGGTGATTTCCGTGGTCATCTCGTACGCGGCCGCGCTCGGTATCGGTGTCGTGATGTTCCAATTCATTCTCGGCCAGCAAATGTCGTGGGCCGTGCCGGGACTGGCGTTCATGGTGCTCGTGGCCGTGGGTGCCGACTACAACCTGCTGCTGATTTCCCGGATCCGCGATGAGGCGAAATACGGCGTGCGGTCCGCGGTCATCCGCACGATCGGCGCGACGGGCGGCGTCGTGACCTCCGCGGGTCTGATCTTCGCGGCATCCATGCTTGCCCTGACCGTCAGCAGCCTCCTCACCGCGGTGCAACTGGGCTTCGTAATCGGTGTCGGCCTCCTGCTGGACACCTTCCTGGTGCGCACCATCACCGTGCCGGCGACCTGCGTACTCGTAGGCAACGCCAACTGGTGGCCGTCCAAGCCGCCGCGAGTCAAGATCGCGGCCGCGAAGTTGGCTGCCGCGGCGGCTGCGGCCTCTGCTGCCTCCGCGTCTGCCGTTGCGGTTCTCGACGACGAACTCGATGGGACGGTCGAAGAAGTGCCCGACGAGGTGGACGAGGACGAGCCTCCTACCGACTTCCACTTCGAAGTCGAGTAGTCGTTAAAGCCCAGAGCGCTATTCGCGGCGCAGCCGCGACTCCACGAAGCGCTCGATCTCTTCCCACTCCTTCACGGCGGCCGCGTACGGTCCGGCGGGGCGGGAGTTCTCCTCGGGATCGAGCACGTAGTCGACCAGCTTGCCCAGCGGGTGGTCCTCGGCCAGTAGCCGGTCGACGAGGTCCTCCTCGGCGTACTCGCCGACATCGCGGACGAACTCGACGGCCAGCTCCAGTTGGTCGCGGTCGATCGTGTCGGGCCCGTCGGAGATATCGTCCGACAGCCCGGTCAGCATGTAGATGT
>JAHFVD010000105.1 GCA_023264735.1 Mycobacterium sp.
GCTTCCTGCGGCCGCAGCGTGTCGATCCGGCCGATGGAAGCCGCCTCGGCTATGCGCAGGGCCGCCCGTTCCTTGGTGTCGAGCACGCTATGACCGGTGGTCGCCAACCGCACCAGCACCGATCCGGGGATCAGCCCGGCGACCCGCTCGGCGACCGCCGGCGGCGTGATGAGGTCGCGGCCACCGGAGATCACCACCGTCGGCCAGGTGAATTTCGGCATCTCGGCGACCAGATCGAACGGTTCGGCCTCGAACCGGGCGGCCTCCCCTACCGCGAGATTACGCATGGCGACAGCCGGGTCGAGCGGCAAGCCGTCCGGGTCGGCCGCGTAGTTGAGCTCACGGAACGCGATCCGCTCTACCAGATCGGTCTCGTTGCGGTACGGCGCTTTCCGGCCGACCATCAACTCGCCGAGCCTCCCCATCGTCTGCCACACCAGGGGGCGCCCACCGATCAGCAGTTCGAGCTGACGGTCCAGCAGCCGGGCACCACCGAACCCGTAGACGGTCGCGGCGAGCTGCGCGGCGGCCGGGGTCATCACCCCGTCGTCGACCAGACGGCGCACCTTGTCAGCCACCTCCTCGGTATCGCGCTGACCGTGCCACAGCACGCTGCGGATGTTGCACCGCACGACCTCGATGTCGTCATGATCCAGCAGCGGGGAATCCAGGATCATCCCGAACACCCGGGCCGGGTGACGCACCCCGACGCCCGCAGCGATATAGGTGCCGTAGGACGTCCCGTAGATGATGGCGCTGTCCACCTGGGCGTCGTCGAGCACGGCGGCGACGTCATCGACGACCTGCTCGATGGTCAGCGCCTCGGGCGGCAGGTCCGCGCCCGCGTCGTCGTGCCGCGACATTCCGATGCCCCGGTGCTCGATCATGATCACGTCCAGGCCCTCGGCGGCGGCGCGCCGGCGAAGCCCCCGGTAGAGCGCGATCGAAGCGGCCCCCGGGCCACCGGGGATGATCACCAGCGGATGCCTGGTCTTACGGCCGGTACGCACGTAGTAGAGGTCGAATTCGTCCGGTCCACCAGGGGTGACCGGGCGTCGGACCGGACGCACGCCGGGCAGTGCCGCGAGTTTTTCGTGGGCGCGGCGCCGCTTCTCGTTCAAAGTCATCGCCGCTGGCCCACCATGGCTTGATTCTGCCTCGCCGGGGGCGGGAATGGAATGCGCCCTGTGCACCTGTCTTAGGTTCGGGGTGAGCCAAAGCAGTGCTCGTCGCGGTGGCGCTGGCGTAGAACGGGGCCATGACCACAGTGGAGCCTGTCAACCGCATCCTGCCCGGCACCCCCGAGTTCACCGAGCTGCTCGCCCACATCAGATCTGGCGCCAAAGACCGAGACCTCAACGACGAGAACCCTTTTGACCAAGTCAATGCACTCAAACAAGCCGGTTTCGGCACGTTGCGTCTACCCGAAGAACTTGGCGGTCCGAATTTCGGCCTCCGTCAATTGTTTTCGACCGTGATCGATGTCGCCTCAGCTGATCCCATTGTGGCGCATATCTTCCGTACACATTTCTGGTTCGTCGAGGAGCGGCTCCGGGCCCCCACGGAGCCGCAGTCGCGTCAGTGGCTGGCCAAGGTCGCCGAGGGTGCCATCGTGGGCAACGCGTTCAGCGAGAAGGGCTCGAACGCCGTCGGCAGCCTGGTGTTCAACACCCGGTTGCTGCCCGTTCCGGGCGGTTTCCGGCTCACCGGAGAGAAGTACTACAGCACCGGAACGCTGTTCGCCGACTACCTGACCGTTACGGCCACCACCGACCACGACTCGGTGGCCACGGTGATCGTGCCCGCGGACCGCGACGGGGTGCGGCTGGTCGACGACTGGGACGGCTTCGGCCAGCGCCGGACCGGTACCGGGACCACGGCGTTCACCAGCGTCGACGTGGCGCCCGGTGAGGTATTGACCGATACGTCATACGACGCCGACCCGGTCCCGACGGTCCAGTACGCGGCGCTGCAGCTCTACATCCACGCTGTCGTCGCGGGTGTGCTCCAGACGGTCGTGGACGACGGCGTCGAGCTGCTGCGCTCGCGCACCCGCAGTTTCAGCCACGCGCTGACCGAGAGCCCGGTCGACGATCCGCTCTATCAGCGTCAGCTCGGTGAGCTGGCCAGCACCGCCTACATCGCCCGGGCCGCAGTGCTCGACGCGGCATCGGCCATCGAGGCGGCGACGGACTCCGTGCGCGACGGTGTGCCCGACGCCGGCCTGGCCGCCGAGGCCCAGCTCAAGGTCGCGAAGGTGAAGGTTCACCTCGACGACGTCGCGCCCGAGGCGGCCACCCGGCTGCTCGAGCTCGGCGGGGCCAGTGCCGCCAGCCGTCAGCGCAACCTCGACCGGCACTGGCGCAATATCCGCACCATCACGCTGCACAACCCGGTGGCCTACAAGGCCAGGGTCGTCGGCCAGAACCTGTTACACGGCACGCCGATTCCGGCCAACGCCTACTTCTGACCAACCCAGCGATTTCGGCGCGGAAAAGCACGGGCGGGGAGCTTGCGCACAATGCAAACGGTGCGCAGTGCCAACGGCGAATTGACCGGTGTGGCAAAGGTTGACGGCTCGATCAGGACTGGAGTCGTGTCGATTCCGCACGGGCACCACGAGGCCAATGTCAATCGCCTGACCAACAAGGACGACATCGACACGGTGACCGGCATGGTGCGCTACTCGGGCATCCCGTGAGCCTGCACCCGTCCTGAAGGCATCAGTGTTAGGGGCCAAAGCCCTCAACCGATCGCGACATGTTCTGCCCGGGGCCGCTGCGCCGTAGTTTGGTAGCGGAGCAGATCATGACCGAATTCTTGCGCAACACAGACGCGTTCACCTGGTCGATGGAAGCCGACCCACGGCTGAGATCCACGGTGGTAACGCTGGTCCTTCTCGACCGGTCCCCCGACTGGGAGCTGGTGCGTGACCGGTTCGATCTGGTCAGCCGTGAGCTGCCCATGTTCCGCCAGCGGGTGGTGAACTCACCGCCGCCGGCGCCGCCCCGTTGGGAGCGCGCCCCGGATTTCGATCTGGACTTCCACATGCGCCGGGTATCAGCTCCGCAGCCCGGCGACTTCGCCGGTGTGCTCGAGATGGCGCGGCTCGCGGCCATGGCCGACTTCGATCGGGCGCGGCCGATGTGGGAAGTCACCCTTATAGAGGGTCTCGCCGACGGCGGCGCGGCCGTGCTGTGCAAGTTCCACCATGCCCTGACCGACGGCGTCGGCGGTGTTCAGATCGCGATGACGCTGTTCGACCTGACCGAGGAGCCCCGGGCCGCCGACCCGATCCCCGAGAAATCGGCCATGCCCACACCCAGGCTGTTGGGCGGCTACCGCGACTCCTTGCGGTACAGCATCGGCTCGGTAGGCAACGCCGTCACCGCGTCGCTGAAATATGCTCCGAGGCTGTTGTTCAACACAATTCGGCAACCGCTGAAAACTGCGGAGGCCGCCACAGCACTGGCCGCCTCGGTGTACCGCACGATTCGCCCGGTGAACAGGACGGGCTCACCGCTGATGAAGGAGCGCACACTGGTGCGCCGCCTGGGCGTGCTCGACGTGCCGATGCCGCGCCTTCGCGAAGCCGCACACCGAAGCGGCGGTGCACTCAACGACGCATTCGTCGCAGGAGTGGCCGGCGGCCTGCGCCGCTACCACGACAAGCACGGTGTCGGCGTCTTCGACCTGCATCTGACGATGCCAATCAGCTTGCGCACCGACGACGACGGCATGGGCGGGAACCGGATCACCCTGATGCGATTCGACGTTCCGGTCGGGATCACTGATCCAGCGCGGCGGATCAGCAGCATCCACGACTGCACCAATCGGGTGCGTAAGGAGGAGTCGTTGCCCTACACGCAGGCGATCGCGGGCGTACTCAACGTGTTGCCGCGCTGGTATATCGGTTCGATCCTGCGCCACGTCGACTTCCTGTGCAGTGACGTGCCGGGTGTTCCGGCACAGGTGTATCTCGGCGGCGCAAACGTGCGCAGGCAGTACGCCTTCGGCCCGACCATCGGCGCGGCGGTCAACGTCACGCTGCTGACGTACATGGACACGTGCGCGCTCGGCCTCGATGTCGATACCGGCGCAATCCCCGACTACGAGGTGTTCTACGACTGCCTGGTGGAAAGCTTCGACGAAGTGCTGGCCTTGGCCCAGACCTAGGCGGTCAGTTCGATCACGTGCGCGTCATGCACACCCAGATACCGGGTCGGTGTGCAGGTGAGCACGATGACCTGCCCGTGGTCGCCGACGGTGTCGAACACCGCGCCCATCTTGGTCAGCCGCTCGGGATCGGTGAATCCCAAGGCGTCGTCGATAACCACCGGCACAGCGTCCTCCGTGGCGACCAGCGCCGCGCCGGCCAGCCGGGCCAGGATGCCGAGTTGTTCTTTTGCACCGCCCGACAGTGAGTCATAGGGCACCGTGCGACCGTCCAACGTACGGTTGCAGATTCGCAAGTCGCTGTCGATCTCGACTTCGAAGGTCGGCCCGAACACCGGGCGGCCCAGCCGTTCGATCTCGGTGCGAAACGGCGCGACGTAACGCGCCCTGGTCGTATCCCGGTGCCGGGACATGACCGATCGCAGGAGTTCGGCAGCCCTGGCCCGGCGGGACACTCGCGAATGCTCGGCGAAGGCGTGCTCACGGGCGATCTGGGCCGCGTCGAGGCTGCCCTTGCGCCCCTCGGTGCCCATCACCCCCAGTTCGACGGTGATGTCGTTGAGTGCCTGCCCGACCCCGGCCTGTTCACGGTCCAGCTCGGTGTTCGCAACCTTGGCCGAGGCCAATTCCGCTTCCACCGCAGCGGGATCCGCCGCCGCATACCGCTGCGCCAGCTCGGCGACCGCGGCGACGGCCTGCCGCTGCGCCTCGACGTCGGCGGCGGCCCGCTCGGCGACCTGCTCGTCGTCCATGAGCGCCCGCTGGGCCGTGAGGCGCCCCGTCGCGGCGTCGAACTCAGCACTGGCGTCGGTCAGCTTCGAACGCAGAACCGTTGCCGCCGTGCTCTTCTCAGTCAGTTGCACGTTGGCGCCTGCCACCGCCCGCTGGTGCAGGTCGGCTTCGGCGCGCGCGGTCTCACGCGTCTCGATAGCCCCGACGAACGCCGCGCGCGCAGCGCCACCGTCGACACCCGCGGCGAGCAGCGCGGGCGAGATCGCCTCGCGCAGGGATGCCAGCCGCGCGCGCATCTCGCCGACTCCCTCGTCTTCGCACAGCCCGGCCAGGGTCGCGGCCAGCTGATCGCGACTGCCGGTCAATTCCCGCCGGCGGCGGTCGATGATCCTCGCAGCATCCAGGTCGGCGGCTCCGCCTTGCCCCAGTGCTTCGGCCAGAACTCGTTGCGCTGCTTCGAGTTTGGCTTGGGCACCGGATGTGGTGACGCCCGGGTCGATCCGCACGCTGACCACTCCGGGCAGCTCGACGGTGGTGGGCGACGAGCTTGCCGGCGCCCAACGCTGCCCCGCGGAGAGCGTGATGGTCTGATCCCCGACCGTCAGCTCGAGATCAGCGGCGGCGGTGAACTCCACCGTGGCCGCGGTCAGCGCGAGTTGCGCCTCGATGCGTTCGACCAGTGCCGCGGCCGACTCGATATCGGCCATCACGTCTCCGGTCAGCGTGATCGCCGCGAGCTCGCGGTTGAGCTCGGCCAACTGTTGCTCGGCCGCCTCGATGCGGTCCAGGCGTGCGGTGAGCCGCAGCGCCTGCTCATTTTCGGCCAGCGCGTCCACCACCCGGCGGGTTTCATCGACCGCTTCCTGGGCGGCGTTCAAGGTGGTGGCCGATTCCGCCGCTGCCGCCCATGCCATTTCGACGACTTCGCGCGCGGTGTGCTCGGCCTCGATGGCAGCCGCCAGCTGTGTTCGCACCTCGGTGACCGCGACCGTGCGCGCGGTCACATCGTCGCGCAGTCGCACGCGTTCGGCCTGCGCGGCGCTCGAGGCGGCGCAGGTTCCCTGCGCCGCTGTCGCGACGAGCTCGGCCTGCCGCAGCTCGCCGGCAAGCTCGGCCAGCGCGCCGGCCGCCGCCTGGGCGGCGGCCAGGCGCTGGCCGATGCCCTGCCGGCGATCGGCCAATCCGGCCTGCCGCTGCGCCAATTCGGCGTGCCTGCGCACCCGCTCGTCGACTTCGGCGACCGCGGCGGCACACCGGGCCACCTCCTCGTCGGCGGCCCGCAGCTGGACGATCGCGGTTGCCCACTCGCCCGTCGGCCGGCCCGTCGCGGTGAAGTACCGGCCGTATTCGGTGTCGATCCGTTCGATCAGAAGCGGTTCGGTGCCCGAGAGCGCCGCGTCGTCGCCCGCTGCCAGGTCGAGGGCGCGCGACAACGCATCGCATTCCGACAAGTCCACTGCCGCGGTCGAGCTGGTCTGGAGCACCCGCTGCGCATGCCACAGCCCGGTGTCGACGGTCTCACCGAGCATGGCCAGCACCCGGTCGTGTGCCTCATCCCCGGTCAGCTGCTCGCGGCGCGGCGCCAGGATCGTCAGTTCGGTTTCACACTTCTTGTGGAAACGCTTGCGATACACGAAACGGTAGGGGCCCGTGCTGATCTCGGCGGTAACCTCGGAACCGACGTCGGCGTGTGTCGGCTTGACCTGCTTGACGTCCTTCTTCGTCGAACGGTCCTTGGACTCCAGCAGCAGATCGAGCGCCTCGATCATCGACGTCTTGCCGATTTCGTTGGCGCCGCATACGACGACCACGCCATGGTCGGGAAACTCGATGTCGCGGTGCGCGATTCCGCGGTAGTTGGACAGGATCAGCCGGTGCAGTTTCATGCCGCACTCCCCCCAGCCAGCCGCAGCAACAGGCCCAGCGCACTCTGGGCGTCCTGGGCGGCGGCGCCGTCGCCGGCGCGGGCGGTGGCGACCAGTTCGTCGACCGCGGCCGCGGCGAATCCCCCGATTCCAAGGTCGTCGAACTCGCCGTCGGCGGGCATCACCGCGATGCTGGTGTGCCGATCCCAGGTGCCCAGCCAGGCGAACAGCCGGACGTACTTGTCCAGGCAGGCGTCTAATGCGGCACGGTCGGTGACGGTCAGCGAACCGGTCAGTCCGAGGCGCACGACCGTGCGCTCCTTATCCGTCAGCAGGTCGAGATTGAGGTCGAGATCGGCGATATCACGGGTGTCGTCGACCTGGCGGTGCAGCGTGACGAACCGCCACCGCCCGATGTGGTGGGACTCGACGGTCACCGGGTGGGCGGGGTCCGCCTCGTCCACCTCGACCACCAGGACGTGACCCGGGTCGGACTCGACGTCGTCGAAATTGGTGACCTCGGGCGAACCCGAGTACCAGACCCGCCCGCTGTCGCCGACGCGCGTGCGAGAGTGCTTGTCCCCCAGGGCGACATAGTGGACCGCCCCGCGGTCGATGGCGTCGGACAGCGCGGCCATCCGGATCAGCGAGGGCTTACCGGGGTCCGGGTCGAGCACGTCGACGCCGCCATGGGCGACGAGGATGCGGGTGGTGCCGTCGGCGGGCAGCTCGGCCAGCACAGCCGCCGCCAGGTCGGTGGTCGGCGCCTTGGTACGCCAGGGGGCGACGACGAGTTGCACACCGGGGCGCACATCCCACACTCCGTCGCGGTCCAGCACGATCACGTTGTCCGGGCGTTCGGCCTTGAACAAGGCGCTGGTGTACACCGACGACGCGTCCAGCGGGTCGTGGTTGCCGGGCAGCAGGTACACCGGAACGCCGATGGCGCGCATGGCTTCCAGCGACTGGCTGATCACCTTCGGGGCAAGCTGGTTGTGTTCGAAGACGTCGCCGGCCACCACGACGAACTCCGCCGAGGTTTGCTCGGCGAGCGCCCCGAGGCCCACGACCGCGTCGCGCCGGGCCGCCGAGTAACGGGGCTGGGCTTCACCTTCCAGGAAGTGTCGCGTCATGCCGAGCTGCCAGTCGGCGGTGTGCACGAAGCGCATTTCCTCGGCGCCTTTCCTGTCTCATCGGTGAGTGTTGCGGCGAGTGTATGGCTACGCGCCGACAAGTCCGCGGACCTCGACCGGCATGTACCCGAAGCGTTTAGCCTTACGTCCGTGACCGCGCCACATCGCACCCTGATCCTGATGCGCCACGCCAAGTCGGACTACCCCAACGGGGTGGTCGACCACGACCGGCCACTGGCGCCTCGCGGCATCCGGGAGGCCGGGGTGGCAGGCGACTGGCTGCGGGCCAACGTGCCACCGATCGACCTGGTGCTGTGCTCCTCGGCGACCAGAACCCGCCAAACCCTGGACCGCACCGAGGTCACCGCGCCGGTGACCTACTCCGAACGGCTCTACGGTGCCACCGCGGGAACGATGATCGACGAGATCAACCAGGTCGGCGACGACATCACCACCCTGCTGGTCGTCGGCCACGAACCGACGATGAGCCACGTGGCCCTCGGCCTGGCCGAGCCGGACCACTCGGACACTGACGCCGCCCAACGCATTGCGATCAAGTACCCGACGTCGGCCATCGCGGTGTTGCGAGTGCCGGGCGGCTGGGCCGGCCTACAGCTCAGCGGCGCCGAACTGACCACCTTCCACGTGCCCCGTTAGGAGCACCACACGCATCCATCCAGACATGAGAGCGAGGATTTGGAGGAAATCTCGCTCTGAGTTCTGGATCGGTGAATCTAGGAGTTGGTCGCCAGCGTCAGCTCCATCAACTTGATGGCCTGACCGCACGCGTCGATACCGGGCGCCTGCGGGTTGACCCACCACCCGACGACACCGCCGGCGTCGCTGGCGACTCCGCATCCGCCGTTGGGATCATTGGTCCGCATCACGATCGACGGCACACCGGCGATCGACCGGTTCTCGAGCTGGTACTTGAGGAACTGGCCGACGGAACGCTCGTTGTCGAGGCTGCCCTGCTCGTACCAGAACCGGGTGATGTCCACCAGGCCGGCCGGGTTGGCGGCCTGCCAGCGGCAGACCGCGCCGACGAACGTGCTCTGAATGTCGAGCGGATCCGCACCCACGGTCTTGGCCAGGATGTCGGTCGTGAGGACGTCGCACTCCTTGAGCAGGTTCGGGTACTGCTGCGCGGAGTTGTCATTGCGCGGTGTGGTGCCCGAACCCGACTTCGCTGCGGTTCCGGCCACCGTCTTGGCGCAGCCACTGACCAGCACCAGCGCAGAGAGCACGGCTACCGCAACGGCGACGATCCGGCGCGGGCTCATTTGGAGTTCACGATCGATTGCCGGGTCAGTTCCTTGGCCACATCGCAGGCCGGCGGGAACGGCTTCTCGGCGAAGCTGACCGACCATTCGATGAAGTCGTCGTTGAACTGGATTCCGACCTCGCACAGGTTGTCTCCCAGAGTCGGATCGGTGCCGACCGCGACGAATCCGCTGTGGCCTTCGATATTGATGTCCTCGACGCTGGTGCGCGACAGTTCCTCGGTCTTGCGTTCGCGCCCGATTGGGCTACCCCGGTACCAGGTGAAGGAGAAGTGCGGTCCGAGAATGCCGCCGCCGGCCAGCCACTGGCAGCCGATGGAGTTCTTCGCCGTGGTCACCAGGCCGGTGACCCGGGTCTGCTCGGCCATCGTCTGGTCGCTGATGCCACCACACTCGGGAAACATCGGGCCGTGTTTGGCGTTGCCCGGTTGTGGCCCGGGGGCCTGCGAGCCTTGGGTTTGGCTCGGGCCGCTGCCCGAGCCCGAGCATGCGCCGATAGAGGCGACGATGGCTGCAATCCCAGCAGCCACCGCGAGTTTGCGCGTCGCTGTCATGCGCACCTGCTGCGTGTCACAGCATGCACTGTAGCGGCCACCCCCTGTCACAACCACCGACATGCCGCTTGACCTGCCGCTTTGCTGAGATTTCACGAGGCGGAAATCGACAGGGCCCTGCACGACCCCGGCAACCGCGGTGCAGGCGTGTGCGACAGTAGCGAAATGCTCCTGGCGCTGCTGAGACAGTATGTCCGGCCGTACCGGTGGCTGGTCGCAGCGGTCATGACGCTGCAGACCATCAGCACACTGGCTTCTCTCTATCTGCCCACGGTCAACGCCGCGATCATCGATGACGGCGTGGCCAAGGGTGACACCGGGCTGATCGCCGAGCTGGGCCTGGTGATGCTGGCGGTGACCGGGCTTCAGGTGGTGTGCGCGGTCGGCGCGGTCTACTTCGGCTCGCGCACCGGCATGGGTTTCGGTCGCGACCTGCGTTCGGCGATGTTCCACCACGTCACCACGTTCTCCGAGCAGGAGACCGCCCGGTTCGGCGCGCCGTCGCTGCTGACCAGGACCACCAACGACGTTCAGCAGATCCAGGTGCTAATCCAGATGACGACCACCATCCTGGTGACCGCGCCGATCATGTGCGTCGGCGGCATCATCATGGCGATCCACCAGGACGCCGGGCTGTCCTGGCTTCTGCTGGTCAGTGTCCCGGTGCTGGCGTTGTCCAACTATTGGATCGTCTCGCGCATGCTGCCGATCTTCCGCAGCATGCAACGGCTCATCGACGGCATCAATCGGGTGATGCGCGAACAGCTCTCCGGCATCCGGGTGATCCGGGCGTTCGCCAGGGAATCCTTCGAGCAGGACCGATTCGCCGTCGCCAATGCGGCGGTGTCCAACACCGCATTGGCCGCCGGGCGCTGGCAGGCGCTGATGCTGCCGGTCACCACCTTGACGATCAACATCTCCAGCGTCGCCCTGATCTGGTTCGGCGGCCTGCGCATCGACACCGGGCACATGCAGGTCGGCTCGCTGATCGCCTTCCTGTCCTACTTCATGCAGATCCTGATGGCCGTGTTGATGGCCACCTTGATCCTGGTGATGCTGCCGCGGGCCTCGGTGTGTGCCGAACGGATCACCGAGGTGCTGGGCACGCAAACCGCGATCAGCAGCCCGCCGTCGCCGCAACGCCCCGACGGCGGCATCCGGGGCGCGGTCACCCTCGAGAACGCGACGTTCCGCTATCCCGGCGCGGAGCGCCCTGTCCTGGAAGATGTTTCGCTCACCGCACGGCCGGGCACGACGACGGCGATCGTCGGCAGCACCGGCTCCGGTAAGTCGACGCTGGTGGCACTGATCTGCCGGCTGTACGACGTCACCGACGGAGCGGTCCGGGTCGACGGTATCGACGTGCGCGACTACGACACCGAAACCCTCTGGTCCACACTCGGTTTGGTGCCGCAGCGAGGCTACCTGTTCTCCGGCACGGTCGCGGACAACCTGAGATACGGCAAAGCGGACGCGACCGAGGACGACATGTGGTCGGCGCTGCGGGTGGCGGCCGCCGAGGACTTCGTGCGTGCCCATCCCGACGGTTTGAACATGCGGGTTGCCCAGGGCGGCATCAATTTCTCCGGCGGTCAGCGGCAGCGGCTGGCGATTGCCCGCGCGGTGATCCGGCAGCCCGCGATCTATCTGTTCGACGATGCGTTCTCGGCCCTGGACGTACACACCGACGCCCGGGTGCGTGCCGCACTTCGCGAGGTGTCCGCAGATGCCACCGTGATCATTGTCTCCCAACGCATCTCGACCGTCGCCCACGCCGACAATATCGTCGTCATCGACGGTGGCCGGGTCGTCGGTGCAGGTACCCACGACACCCTGCTGGCCGATTGCACGACGTACGCGGAGTTCGCCGACTCCCAGTCGGTGGGTGCCGGACTCGGGGGCGGGCAATGACCGGGCCGACCTTCCGCGGCGGCGGGATGCGCGCGATGACCCAGGACCCCCGGCAGGCCCGCTCACGCGATTTCAAAGGATCCGCGCTGCGGCTGATTCGGCGCCTGACCCCGCAGAGGTGGCCGACCGCGGCGGTGATCGCGTTGTCGATCGGCGGCATCGCGATCGGTGTCGCCGGCCCCCGCATCCTCGGGCACGCCACCGACCTGTTGTTCAACGGTGTCATCGGCAGGCAGCTGCCTGCCGGGATCACCAAGGACCAGGCTGTCGCGGCGGCCCGGGCCCGCGGCGACAACACCTTCGCCGACTTGCTGTCCGGAGCGAACGTGGTACCCGGCCGCGGGGTCGACTTCACCGCGGTGGGCCGCACTCTGTTACTGGCACTGGTCCTGTATGTCGTTGCTGCGCTGCTGATCTGGGCGCAGGCCCGGATCCTCAACGTGATCGTGCAGCGTACGATCACCGCACTGCGCGCCGAGGTGGAGGACAAAGTCCACCGGCTGCCGCTGTCCTACTTCGACTCCCGGCAGCGTGGCGAGTTGTTGAGCCGGGTCACCAACGATGTCGACAACATCCAGTCGTCGGTGTCGTTGACGATCAGTCAGCTGCTGACCTCGGTGCTGACGGTGGTCGCAGTGCTGGCGATGATGCTGAGTATCTCGCCGCTGCTGGCGTTGATCACCGTCGTGACAGTTCCGTTGTCGCTGTGGGTGACCCGGGTGATCGCGCGCCGTTCACAGCGGATGTTCATCGCCCAGTGGACCAATACCGGCCGGCTCAACGCGCATATCGAGGAGACCTACAGCGGATTCACCATCGTCAAGACATTCGGCCACCGCGCCGTCGCGCAGGAGAAGTTCCGCGACTTCAACGACGACGTCTACCACGCGAGTTTCGGCGCGCAGTTCTTCTCGGGTCTGGTGTCACCGGCGACGACGTTCATCGGAAACCTCAGCTATGTCGCGGTGGCCGTCGTCGGCGGCTACCAGGTCGCGACCGGCCAGATCACGCTGGGCAGCATCCAGGCCTTCATCCAATATGTCCGCCAGTTCAACCAGCCGTTGACTCAGGTCGCCGGCATGTACAACACCCTGCAGTCGGGTGTGGCCAGCGCCGAGCGGGTCTTCGACTTCCTCGACGAGCCCGAGGAATCACCGGATGCACCTCTGGCGCTGCCGAGCTCAGCGCGCGGGCGGGTCGAGTTCCAGAATGTGTCATTCAGTTACGTGCCAGGGACTCCGGTGATCGAGGATCTGTCGCTGGTAGCCGAACCGGGCAGCACCGTCGCCATTGTCGGCCCCACCGGCGCGGGCAAGACCACCCTGGTCAACCTACTGATGCGGTTCTACGACGTCGACGCCGGCAGAATCTTGCTCGACGGCACCGACATCAGAGACGTGAGCCGGGAATCGCTGCGCTCCCGGATCGGGATGGTGCTGCAGGACACCTGGCTGTTCGGCGGCACCATCGCCGAGAACATCGCCTACGGCAAGCCCGGGGCAGGAGACGACGAGGTCATCGAGGCCGCGCGGGCGGCGTACGTGGACCGGTTCGTGCACACGCTGCCAGGCGGCTACCAGACCCGGGTCAGCGACGACGGTGGCAACATCAGCGCAGGCGAGAAGCAGCTGATCACCATCGCCCGGGCGTTCCTGGCCCGCCCCCAGCTACTGATCCTCGACGAGGCCACCAGTTCGGTGGACACTCGCACCGAACTGCTGATCCAGCATGCGATGACCGAATTGCGGCGGGAGCGAACCAGTTTCATCATCGCCCATCGACTGTCCACCATTCGCGATGCCGACAGCATCCTGGTGATGGACGCCGGGCGGATCGTCGAGTCGGGCAGCCACGCCGAGCTGCTCGCACGCCGCGGCGCCTACTACGCGATGACACGGGCCTAACTCCCGACACGGCAACTTTCACGTCAGCCAACAATTCCAGCAAACTTGCCATACGCTCCTGCCCAGCGGGCAGTTCGCGTTCGACGGCAAGTTGTGCCTGGGCTCTGCCGCCGCCTCGCGCGGCGGTGTGATCGCCCAGTTCGAGGTGGCAGCCATGCTCGGCGGCTCGCTGCTCACGATCAACGGCACTGATGTCCTCAAATTCGACTTGCCCGACTCGCTGAAGGTCGAACTGGTGGCCGATTCCCTCGCCGTGACGGGCAGTATCGGCCGCACCGTGACGGTCGGAACGGTGAAGGTAGGCGGCGTCATTCCCATCAACATCCCGATCCCGCCGCCGGCGGCGCAGGATTCGGTCAAGCCGGAGCCGCCTCCGCCGAAGTCGCCATCGAAAAAGTCAGTGACTCACAACAAATCTGAGTCGCTCTCCAGTGCCAAGCCCGCCACTAAACAGGGCAGCAAGTCCGGCCGGCCAGCTCGGGACTGACGACCGGCAGGCTTAGGGCCGCGCCTGATCTCGTGGACCAGGCGCGGCCTGTCGGCTGGCATTGGACCGGACCTGGTGCCGATCGGCACGCTCCACCCGTGACGGCCGCGACACCGGTAGGGCACTCGCCGCAACGCTGGCCGGTTTGGGCTTGAGGCTCGGGCGCGCTGGAGTCGCGGATCGCGTGGCCTTGGCAGCCGCGGCGGGCGGCGCCGCGACCGGTGTGTTGACGCCGACATCGCTCAGCGCGGTTTTGATGCCACTGCGAACCGCGGACGAAAGATCGAAAGCCACTGTCGCTGGATCGATTTGAGGAAAGAGCCCGAACCCGGTGGGTTCATCACGCGGAATGCTGCGGTCGTAGCCGAGTTCGACGAGAACGCGCAATGTCGGCTCGACGAGATCGGCCAGTGGCGTGGTCACCGCGCTCAAGCCGGTCATCTTGCCGAACGTTCGAAGCGGGACCAACAACGGTAGTTGTTTGGCCGGAATCGTGACGTAGAGGGTGTCACCATACGTCTGTTGATTGCGCGGATCGCCGATGGCGTCAATCAGTTCTTCTTCGGTGTAACCGGCGGGGCCGGTCATGTAGCTGCTGTGGATAGCAGCACCGGCAATCAGGTTCAGGTCAGCCAGGATGTTCAGCGGATAACGCGGAAAGTCGGCGATCGCGTCGTATTGGCCGACGATGTCGATCGTCTGGATGCCGGTATTCGTCGGCGTGGCTCCGCTTCCGGCAAGGTCGAAGACCGGAATGGTGAAGGGCGCAATCCGTTCCAGCAGGCCACCATTGGGTCGGTTCGGGTTTGCGACCAGCACCATGATCAGTCGCTTCTTCTGATCGTCCGGTAGCTCGGCTAGGTTACGCTTCTCCAGCGTCAGAATGGTCGAGCTTTGCGAGTCGCCGAAAACCACGATCGGGTCGGAATTGCCAGCCAAGCGGTCACGCAACACCCCGTCGACGATCTGCAGGCCCTGAGCGATCGACTGGTCGATCGTCATGTCCTGGAGACCGGAGAACGGCCATAACTGTTCCGGCGTCATGGCTGGGTCGATGGCGCAGGGCTGCACGCCGCATACCGTCATCGGCTTGACGTAGTACTCCATGGCGCCGTGGAGGTAACTCGGTTGGGACGGGTCGGGGATGAAAGTCGTACCGATGATGACCGCCGTCGCCGTCGCCGTCGCCGGTGGCGCCAGGGCGACGATGGCCGCTGCTGCTGCCGCGAGTATGGCTGAAACGGCCGACGCGTTCCTGTGGGCGCGGTGTTTGCGAATCCCGACAACCAACGATCGTTCCCCCCGGATAAGACCTGGTCAAACGATAGCATGGCCCGGACGTGCCATATTCAGTAGTGCGCTACTGCGTATGAGCCTGCCGCTACAGCCCGGGACCCTCGGCGCGCAGGTCGTCGACTTCGGCCATCGCCGAGCGCAGCTTGGCCAGCCACTCGTCGGCGTGCTCACCGACCAGTCGCACACTCCAGGCGAGCGCGTCCGATCGCGACCGGGCCACGCCCGCGTCGACCAAGGTGTCGAGTACCTGACGTTCAGGTTGCTTCAGGCGAGTCATCACCGGAACGGCGATGTGGGTGAACAGGATTCGCTCAGGCGCCTCCGGCGTACCTAGATCTACGCCCCAGGACACCTTGCGGCCGTACTTGTCCTGGGCCTCCTCGGCGATCCGGATCCGCTCGGAACGGGTGTCCTCGCGGAACCGGGACGCTCGCCCGGATGCGCGCGCTTCGCTGTCCGGCTTATCGCCCGCCTCAGGCAGCCGTCCGACGACGGTGATCTCCTCGCGGTCGACGATCACCGTGGGGTCGCCGACGAACCATTCGTCAGGGAGCCGTCCGGCGAACCACTCGCCGGCATCGGTGGCGTCGGGTTGGTCGGCCTGCTGCCAGCCGCCGGGACGACCGGGCCGACGGTGCATGTGTTGATGTTTCATGAATTACATGATTACACCGTTACAGGACGATCACCAGGCATTCTCTGAGAGCGAACGGGCATAAACCCGGTGCCGGTGCGGATAATGGCGGCATGGCAGGTAACGAGCTCGACCCTGATCGTGTCCGAGCTGCTCGCGACGTAGCGCGCATGCACCCCGCGTTGGTGGCGGTAGTGCTGGGAGTCCCGACCGCGGCCGCGGTCGCCTTGGTGTGGTGGTTACTCGGGCCCGGCACCGCGGTGCTGATGCTGCTGGCAGCGGTGATCTTCGGCGGCTGGTCGATGGTGCGCAAGCGCAAGCGCTGAAACAGCGACCGCTCAGGGCTTTTCGGCGCGACGCGCGCGGAAGAGCTTGACGTCGTCCTGGATGCCTTTGAGACGCCGCGCCCTGGCGAAGGACCACTCGAAGGAACCGTCGTCGCCGATCTTCTCGCGCGTCGCCTCCGAAACCAGCACCGATCCGGGCCGGGATACCGAGGTGACCCTGCTGGCCAGGTTGACCGGGCTGCCGAACCAGTCGCCAGCGCGGCTCACGGCGGGCCCATAGGACATGCCCACCCGTAACTGTGGCAGCGCTTGATCGGCCTCGGTGGCCTCGACGAGAGTCAGCATCGCATCGAGCAGCGCCACCGGGTTCGTCGACACCAGCATCACCGCGTCACCGATCGCCTTGATGAACCGCACCGGCGGCACGGCCACATCTCGGGCCGCGTCGGCCAGGCGATTGGCGAGTCGCTCGAGCTGCTCGGGCGGTACCAGTTCGCCCAACCGGGTGAACCCGACGAGGTCAGCGAAGGCCACGGCCACCAGCCGTGCGCCGGGCAACGGCGCCCCGGCAGCGCGTTCGTTGGCATTGACCGCTTCGGTCTCCATCGTGTGCCGCAGCTGCAGCATGAGCATGTCCTGGATCATTGGGCCCAGCAGCGGGGCGGCGACGCTGACCAACGCCTGCACACCCTTGGCCATCTCGAGTTCGGTCGTGCCTGGGTGTTGCATCGTCGAGGCCACACCGGCGTAGCGCATCGCTTCCGCCGCATGCGAAAGCCCTTCTGCCAGTATCCGAACCACGCTGAGCAATTGATCCGGATCGATACCCAGGTCAAGAAACCGCTTGATGTGTACGGCCGTCTCGGCGTCGGGTCGCAGGTACACCGCTGCGTCCGGATCATCGACGGTTGCCAGCCCGCTGGCGCGCTGGAACCGCACCAGCTGACCGATCTCCAGACCCGTCGACTCACTGATCTCACGAGCCGACAGTCGGGTGCCGTCATCGCCCAGTGTTCGGCGCGACGGCAGCAGCATCGGCGCGAACGACGCCCGAATCTCCTCGACGGTGATGCCCTGCTCCAGCAGCCACGGAATCAACTCGGCCCGCTGGGTGCGGGCATCGCCCGTCAACCCGTCGAGCAGCCCGGCGGCCTCGGGGTCGACGGTATCGGTCACGGACCCAACGTATACCGTTCCTCGTGATGGCACGCTCCCCGCTCCTGGAAGGGTTGCCGCCGATCGGCTCCCCCGATGCGCGGCTGGTGATCCTCGGCAATATGCCCAGCGTCCTGTCGCTGTCATCGGGGCAGTATTACGGAAACCCGCGAAATGCGTTCTGGCGCATCGTCGGCGAGCTGTTCGGGTGTGCACCCGATGCGCCGTATGAACAACGGATCGAGATGCTCGACCGCAACGACATCGCCGTCTGGGATGTGCTCAAGCACTGCAGGCGCATCGGCAGCCTGGACTCGGCGATCGAGCCGGACAGTATGGTGGCCAACGATTTCGGCAGCTTCTTCGCAGCCCACAGAGGCGTGAAACGGGTGTACTTCAACGGCGCCGCCGCCGAACGCAACTTCACCAGGCTCGTCGACCTCGAGGTGCCTGCCACGCTGAGACTGCCGTCGACCAGCCCCGCGCAGACCATGCGCTACGCGGACAAGCTGGCGGCGTGGCGCGCAGGGCTGTCCCGCACTCGATAAGCCTTCGGCACAGGCCCGACGCCGCCTATCCTCGTCCAGTGGCGGTCGAAAGCACGACGTGCCGAGTATGTGGCGCTCAACCGCGTCCGGGTGCGCGGTTCTGCGATTCCTGCGGCGCCCCGCTCGCCGACAGCGAGATGCCCGCCGAGTACAAACAAGTCACCGTGTTGTTCGCCGACGTGGTGCGGTCCATGGACATTGCCGCCGCGCTGGGGGCGAATGTCGATGGTGCGGTGAGGATGTCCGGGGCGTTGGTCGACGATTCTTTCGGCAGTGGCGAGATGATCCTGCGCGGCCCGGCCACCGTGGCACTGGTGGAGGCGCTACTACAGCGCGGAACCGAAGACGATGTGCGCGAAGCGCGTACGGTCATCGACCGGCTCGCCGCGGTACCGACGGATCCCGGCTTCATGTTGTTCGAGCTGCCGCTGCTCCGGTTGCGCGCACTGCTGGCACGGTCCAACGGCGACGACCCCGGCTACCTGGACTTCCGTGATCGTTATCGCACGATGGCGAATACGCTTGACTACCAAGGACATATGGCGCTGTCCGACGCCATGGACTAGGACACCGGCGGCCGGCGGTGCGCCCACGGGCGGGCGATCTCGATCTGGTGGCTCAACGACAGCAGCGTCGCCTCATCGGAGGGCCGCCCGACCAACTGTATCGACACCGGGACCCCGTCGTTGTCCAGTCCCCACGGTACGACAGCGGCGGGCTGACCGGTCGCATTGAACATGCCGAGGAACGGGACGCGGGAAGCCACCATGGCCAGCGTCGACACCCCACCGCGGTGCTGATACTGGCCAATCCGGGACGGCCCCACGGCGGTTCCCGGTGTGATCACCACGTCGACATCCTCGAAAATCGACTGCACCCGTGCGTTGAGCGCGGGTTCGGCGGCCCGCACCCGGGCGATCTGAGTATCGGAGATCAATCGGCCAAGGCGGGCAATGCCTTTCGTCCTGGGCTCGAGCCGATCGCGGTGCGGCAGCGCGGCGACATCCTGGTAGACACCGCGCCACATCCGCGGCAGCAGATGACCGTAAACCGCCCACGCCGGGTAATCGGGATCGCGCCAGATCACGTGGTGGCCGAGTTCGCGAAGCAGCGTCTCGGCTCCGTCCATCGCCTTCTGCTGGGCCGCGCCGACCCGCCCGACCACCGTCGGTGGGATCTTGGTGCTCAACGCAATTCGCAACCTGCCGGGCTCGCGATTGGCGGCAGCGACGAACCCGCCCGCCGGGCCGGGGTACGCCGACGTCGCGTCGAGGAACAGTGCGGCGTCCTCCACCGTGCGGGCCATTGGGCCATTGACGGACAGCCCGCACCAGGCGTCGTCGTGCGGGGACATCGGCACCCGGTCACGCTGGGGCTTGAGACCGAAGAGACCGCACCACGTGGCGGGGATCCGAATGGATCCGGCGCCATCGGAGCCCAGCGCCATCGGAGCCAGGCCCGCGGCCACCGCCGCGCCGCTGCCACCGCTGCTACCGCCCGGTGCGCGGGCCAGATCCCACGGATTGTGCGTGGCGCCGAAGGCGACCGTCTCGGTGAAGGGCCACAGCATCATCTCCGGAACCGCCGTCTTGCCCAGGATCACCGCGCCCGCCGCGCGCAGCCGGCGCACCACCTCGGCGTCAGCCGTCGGCGCCAATCCGTAGGCACTGCTGCCGTAGCAGGTGAATTCGTCGGCGACGTCGACGTCGTCCTTGATCGCGATCGGCACCCCCAGCAGGGGCTTGCGTTCACCGGCGTCGAGCAGTTCCTGTGCGGCTGCGGCTTCCCGACGCGCGTTGTCGGTGAAGACGACGCGAAAGGAGCGCAACTCCCGGTCGACGCGGGCTATTCGGTCGAGATAGAGCTCCAACAGAGCCGGGGCGGTGATCGTCCCGTTGACGAGCATGCGCGCCTGCTCGGCGGCCCCGGCGAAGGCGATGTCGGTGGAGTCCATCTGCCCCACGGTAGCGCCGGACGCTACGGTGGCGAGATGGCATGCGTATTCTGCGAGATCGTCGCCGGTACGGCGCCGGCCATCCGCGTCTACGAGGACGACGACTTCCTGGGCATTCTCGACATCCGACCGTTCACCCGTGGGCACACACTGGTGGTGCCCAAGCGACACAGCGTCGACCTGACCGATACGCCGGCCGAGACCCTGGCCGGGATGCTGGCGGTCGGCCAGCGAATCGCGCAGGCCACTCGAGCCTCGGAACTGGGCGCGACCGGAAACAACATCGCCATCAACGACGGCAAGTCGGCGATGCAGACGGTGTTCCACATTCACCTGCACGTGATCCCGCGGCGCGACGGCGACAAGCTCTCGTTCGCCAAAGGGATGCTGCTGCGCCGCGATCCCGACCGCGAGGCCACCGGGCGGATTGTGCGCGATGCCCTGACAGCGCTGGATACGACCCGATGAGAGTGGCGGCATGACATCTCTGAACCACATGGCGTTGATGAAGTTCGTCAAGGTGCACGACGCCATCTACCGGCGCACCAACGGGTGGATCGGGCATCGGATGCCCGGTGTGCCACCGTCGTTGATGCTGCACACCGTTGGGGCGAAAACCGGTCAGCCGCGGTCGATGCTGCTGGCGTACTACCGCGACGGCGGCGATTACCTTGTCGTCGCGTCCAATGGCGGCGCGGACCGCAACCCGGCCTGGTACCACAACCTACGCGCGAAGCCGAACATCGAGATCAACCTCGGCAGAAGGCGTTTGGCGGTCACAGCACATATCGTGGCACCGGATGATCCGGACTACGCGCGGCTGTGGACGCTGTGCGACTCGGAGAACGGCGGCCGGTACAACGCGTATCAGCAAGGGACGCAGCGGCCCATCCCGGTTGTGCGCCTGACGCCTTGAGCCGAAAGCGCTTGTCCTAGAACAGCTCTTTGGCCAGTAGCTCCAACGTGGCCTCGCGTGCCGGCGCGGTGCCGGGGTCGGTGCCACGATGCGCCGAGGCGACGGGGTTGACCATCACCTCGTCGACGTCGAACTCGGACGCCACCGCGCGGACCTGCTCGGCCGCCTCAGAAGGTGACCCGACCACTGCCTTGGCGCGGCCCGAAGCGATGACCGCCTCGGCCTGCGGATGCATCGTCAGCGCCGCGGCATCTTCGACAAGGTCGAGCGGGCCGAGCGGCTGGCCCGTGCGCAGCCGCGCCATCATCTGCAGATTCGGCAGCAGCAGCGCCTCGGCCTCGGCCCGCGTGGGCGCCACCACCGCATTGACGGTCATGAACGTCACCGGCTCGGCGGCCATATCGCTCGGCCGGAACTCCGACCGGTAGGTGGCCAGCGCCTCGACGGTGCCCTGCCCGGCGAAGTGATGGGCGAACACGTACGGCAAGCCCTTGGCGGCGGCCAGGTGTGCCGAGTACATCGACGAACCCAGCAGCCACAGCCGCGGCTCCTCGACCGCCGCCGGCGTGGCCTTGAGGATGTAGTCCTGGTTTCGGATCGGGATGCGAACCCCGCCCGCGCTCATCAGCGCCGCGACATCGTCCAGGTACTGCGGAAAGTTCTCGATGTCAGAATCGTCGCGGCTGCCGCGCAGCATGATCGAGGTCACCGGATCCGAACCCGGCGCCCGGCCGATACCCAAATCGATGCGGCCCGGAGCGGCGGCCTCCAACAGCGCGAACTGCTCGGCGACCGCCAGCGGCGCATGGTTGGGCAGCATCACCCCACCCGAACCGAGCCGCAGCTGCGTGGTCTGGGCGGCCAGGTAGGCCAGGATCACCG
Source organism: Mycobacterium sp. (assembly GCA_023264735.1). GTDB lineage: Bacteria > Actinomycetota > Actinomycetes > Mycobacteriales > Mycobacteriaceae > Mycobacterium. The sequence continues at coordinate 21,718 of JAHFVD010000105.1, forward strand.
GCGGGCTGGTAGCCGCGACGGCAGGCATGTTGTGGTGCTCGGCCACCCAATACCGGGTGAATCCCAGCCGGTCGGCGGTCTGCGCCAGCCGCACGGTGGCCGCCAGCGCGTCTCCCGTGGTCTGGTCGGTGCGCACCGGAACGAGGTCGAGGACAGAAAGCCGCATAGCAGCCTCAACCATACGACCGCCCTACTTGTTTCCCCGGAGGGCAGGAGCGAAGCGACCCGGGAATTGGTAGAGCTCACCGCAGCCCGGCCCGCTTGGCGGCATCGGTGAAGATGTCGTCGAGCATGGCCGGGGTGAGACGGCCGGTGAACATGTTCTGCTGGCTGGGGTGATAGCAGCCCAACAGCTGTCGGCCCGACGGCAGCTCGACGACCACCCCATGGCCGAACTTCGGTTTCCCCGGACCCGGTAGGTCGTCGGCGAGCAGCCGCAGTGCGGCTTCCCAACCGAACCCGCCCAGGGTGACGATCACCCGCACTGACGGGGCGATCATCTGCCACTCGGCGGTCAGCCACGGCTCGCACGTCGACCGCTCATCCGGTGCCGGCTTGTTGCCCGGCGGGGCGCACCGGACTGCGGCGGCAATGCGGATGTCGTTGGTACTCAAGCCATCCGCGGCGTCGACACTGATCGCTTGGCTCACCAGCCCGGCGCGGTGCAATGCGGCGAACAGCTGATCCCCCGACCGGTCGCCGGTGAACACCCGGCCCGTGCGGTTGCCGCCCTGCGCAGCCGGCGCCAGTCCCAGCACCAGAATCGTGGGCCGCGCCGAGCCCCACCCGGTGATCGGCCTGCCCCAGTACGGCTCGCCCGCGAACGAGCGGCGCTTGACGATCGCCACCTCCTCGCGCCACGCGACCAGCCGTGGGCACGCGCGGCACACACTGACCAGGGCATCGAGGTTCGCCAGATCGCCAGCGGTGGCGGCCAGCGTGGCCACCTGCCCGGCGTCGGCCGCGACCGGGGTGCGGGGCGTCGCGGGATCACCCGGCCAGCCCGTCCCGGGCGGGACCGGCGACTCGAATAACACCCCGGTATGGGGATGCGGAAGGGCGGTCACCGCACCACTGTGCCCGTGCGCGCGGCGCTCCGTGACAAAACTAGGCTCTGCGGGTGGCCAACACGCGCGTTCCCGCGCTGCTGATCCTGTCGTCGACGTTCCTGGCGGCGGGCGCCAACGGAATCTCCATGGTCGCGTTCCCGTGGCTGGTGCTGCAGCGCACCGGAAACGCGGTGGACGCCTCGATCGTCGCGGGCGCGGCAACCCTGCCCCTGCTGTTCGCCACGCTGATCGCCGGCGCCGCCGTCGACTTCATCGGCCGGCGCCGGGTCGCGATGCTCTCCGATGCCCTGTCCGCCGCCGCGGTCACGGCGATCCCGGTACTCGCCATCGTCTTCGGCACCGACGTGTTGAACACGCTTGTGCTCGCCGCCCTGGCCGCCCTGGGCGCATTCTTCGATCCGGCAGGCATGACCGCGCGGCAGTCGATGCTGCCCGAGGCCGGCGCGAAGGCCGGGTGGACCCGCGATCACACCAACAGCATCTACGAAGCGGTGTTCAACCTGGCCTACATCACCGGGCCGGGTATCGGTGGTCTGCTCATCGCGACGCTCGGCGGGGTCAACACGATGTGGGTCACCGCAGCGCTGTTCGCGCTGGCGATCCTGACGATGGGGGTGCTGCGGCTCGAGGGCACCGGACGCCCAGCGCGCGAAAAGCTGCCCGAGAGTGTGGTTTCCGGCGTCCTGGAAGGGTTGAAGTTCGTCTGGAACAACCGGGTGCTTCGCACCCTCGGACTCATCGACCTGGCGGTCACCGGCCTGTACCTGCCGATGGAAAGCGTGCTGTTCCCCAAGTACTTCACCGACCGCAACGAGCCGGCCCAGCTCGGCTGGGTGTTGATGGCGCTGTCGATCGGCGGGTTGATCGGGGCGCTGAGCTGGACGGTGCTGTCGAAGTTCTCTTC
>JAHFVD010000157.1 GCA_023264735.1 Mycobacterium sp.
ATCACGGGCCACCCGAACTCCGACTAATCCTCCCCCAAACTTAATGGCATTGGGCCGAGTGCAGCCACGATCCTTGGCGTGCAGGATAATTCGCTGATCGGCTGAGGCGATGCGTTTGGTTCGACCCAACCACAACGCTCTTCCGTTCGCCCCGTCGAACAGGGCGAGGTAATGGTAAGCGTGGGTGGCCATCCGAATCAGGTCCGGGATCGGCAACAGAGTGCCGCCCGCGGTCACCGCGTGGCCGGTCTTGTCCTGGAGGTCTTGCACGGTGGCGGTGGCGATCACCGTGACGGGTAAGCCGTTGTGCTGACCGAACTTCGGATCACCGAGCTGTCCCCGCACCAAGGCTTTGAGCGCGTCATGCTGGCGCTGACCGTGACTGCGCAGATCCCGCTCGACGACCTCATCGGACGGCGCGATAGTCGGACTATCCGGGTCGCACATCCCCGGGGCGGCGAATTTCGCGAACCACGCATCCAGCTCCGAGCGCAACTCCGGGTCGGCGATCAACCGGCCCACACTCATACCGTCCACCTGCTGGCCACCGCACCAGACGAATCCACGCTTGCGGGCACGATCCTCATCGGAGAACTTTCCATCCGGATTCAGATGCAATGCCAGCCGGTGGGCGACCTTGTCCAATTGGTCAGGCCGCAAATTCACCGCATGCTCGGCCAGGGACTTCTCGGCCTTTTCCACTTCGATCGGGGGCACGTGGTCGGGCAGGTCGCGGAAGAACTTCTGAATTACCCGCAGATGCTCGCCATCGAGCTGCCCGGCGAGCCAGGCTGTCGAGGTTTCCGGCAGCAGCGGTGCCAGCGGCTCCCCGGTCAACGTCTTCCGCGGCGCCAACTGCTCGGCATCCCGGATCCGGCGCCTGGCCTCCCGCGGACTGATCCGCACCACATCAGCCAACGCGATCCCCACCGGCGGACAACCTTCGAACTGTTCCAACTGGGACACCCACGATAGCGACACCGCCGCGAGCACACGACGCGTCGTCTCCAGCCGCTCCAATGCGACAAACCGCTGCGTCGGGGGCAACGCACCGATATCGACTGCAGCCAAGGCAGCGGCGTCGTCGGCGAGCGCTTCCAACTCATCAGTCGAACAAGTGTTCGAAGTCATAGTTGAAGACTATGCCGCCCCACCGACAAGTTTGGTGAGCCATGCGACAGTGCACCGATGGCCGCCACAACCCTGGCTACCCAGGAACGCGACGAGCTCGCCGACCTGCACGGACACTTGACGTCCCCGCCGGAACACCTCATCGACACGATGTGCAATCAGGCCACGCCACATGGCGTCGGATCAGGCTTCGGGGGTCGGATTGCATTGGTGGAACGCATGATCAATCAGCAGGGCATCCGCCGTCCGCGCTAAGTCAGATCGCAATCGCTGAAGCCGCGATCGCCTCCTGCAATCCCCGGGTCGCCAACTGGTCGGCCAGCTCGTTGTCGACCACACCTGAATGGCCCTTCACCCAAAACCACTCGACCTGGTGTTGCGCGCAAGCAGCCTGGAGCCGCTGCCACAGGTCGACGTTCTTCACCGGCTGCTTGGCGGCGGTCAGCCAACCGTTGCGCTGCCAGCCGGCCACCCACTTGGTGATGCCGTTGCGGACGTAGGTGCTGTCGGTATAGAGGTGCACCGTCACGGACCTGGTGAGGGCCTCCAGCGCCATGATCGGCGCGGTCAGCTCCATCCGGTTGTTGCTCGTCTCGCCGGGCTCGCCGCCGCACATCTCCCGCACGTGATGGCGCATCCGCAGCACCGCTCCCCAGCCGCCCGGTCCCGGGTTGGGTCGGCAGCCGCCGTCGGTGTGAATGACGACGATGTCGTCGGCGGACTCGGTCATCCGCCGAGAATAGGCGGCGAAATCATCGCCGTCCGGACCGACATGCCCAGATCGCGATGACGCAGCGTGGTGATCCGGCGCCCGGGCTGCACGGCATCCTTGACCGCCAGCGCCCGGTCACCGAAGAACGACGCCGTCGCATCGATATCGGCGACGACGTACGTGATGCCCCACAGCGACGACGGGCCGTCGTCGGCCGCGTCCGGGGCGCCGACGACCTCGAGGATCACCGATCCCAACCGGAAGAAGATTTGCCGCATCGGTTGGCCGCCGAGTTCGGCATCACGCTCCCGGCGCGGCTGCAGCCCGACGGCGGCCAGCGACGCCACGGTCCGCGCAAGGTTGGGCGACAGCAGCACGACGTGGTCGATCGACGTCACGCCGTTGGCATGTACGGCGGGCATCGCAGGGTCGGAGTCGGACCTGACAGTCGGGATACCGTCGACCGCACCGTCGGGCACACCCCGCAGCGTCCAGCCGAGAATGCCGGTACCGCTTGAGTTTCCGAGCAGCCGAACCCGCACATCACCGATCCGGCAGACGCCATCGGGGTCCACGGTGAAACCCGCTGCCTCCCAGGCATCGCCAGGGTCAGCGATCTGGAATTCGTCGACCGTGACGGTCATGGCCTTTCTCCCGGCTTGTCGGTGCCCGCGCTTAGCGTGAGCGCATGAATAGAAGCGGTGGTGCAGTTTCGGTCGCTGTCATCGTGCCGACGCCGGAACTACTCAAGCAGATGTTGCAGGAAAAGCCGCGATGTTGGACGTGGGCTGCGTTCGCCTCAGTCTTGTTCCAGCGTTGGGCCGTCCTCGAACCACGGAAGGTGCAGCAAGTACTCGCCCCACCTGTGGAATCGGCCGGCGAACGCAAGGCGGCCTCGGCTGTCGCGCAGTTCATGGTGCAGCGCGTGCGAGAAATCGACGACATCGCACGGGAGATGGGCGCGTATCTGAAGGCACCCACCTTCACCGCGGCATTTGGAGCCTCAGGCGACGAACATGATGCCGATGCAGTGGGCATCATCCAGGCAGCCAACGACCTCGGCGACCATTACGACCGGCTATTGACGCTCGCCGAAGAGTGCCGAAGGTATTCCGTGCCAGATCAATACGCGGAGCTCGCGCGCGACTGCGTACGGTTTGCGAATCAGCATCTTCAGGAGTTCGGCGGCTTCGTCAACGATGTGCTTGAACTCCTGGAAGACCAGCAGAAGCAAGCGATGTTCGGCCGTAACCTCCTGCCGGCCAATCAACTGCGCATCTGGACCACCACGGACGACCAACTGATCTGGTCGATCCTGGATCGAGTGCGAGCCATCGACACCGGCTGACGCGATCCCTAGCCTTTGAGAATCGGCCGCAACGTCTCCAGCACTGCCGGGTCCTCGATGGTCGACGGCATCGGCTCATCCTTGCCGTGCGCGATACCCCGCATCGTCTTGCGCAGGATCTTGCCCGAGCGGGTCTTCGGCAGCGCAGGCACGACATCGACCAGCCGGAAGCAGGCCACCGCACCGATCTCGTCGCGCACCGAAGCCACCAACGCCTCGGCGAGGCCGTCGGTCGACGCTCCCGCCTTGAGCACCACGAAGCCGCGCGGCACCTGGCCCTTGATCTCGTCGGCCACGCCGATCACCGCACACTCGGCCACCGCGGGATGCGCCGCCAGCACCGCCTCGATCGATCCCGTCGACAACCGGTGTCCCGCAACGTTGATCACATCGTCGATCCGGCCCATCACGAACAGGTAGCCGTCCTCGTCGAGGTAACCGCCGTCGCCGGTCAGATAAAAGCCGGGATGTTCACACAGATACGACGCCTCGTAGCGGGCGTCATCGCCCCACAGCGTCGGCAGGGTTCCCGGCGGCAGCGGCAGGCTGATGCAGATCGCACCCTCCTCGCCGGGTGCGCACGGCGAACCGTCGACCCGCAAGATCTGCACGTCGTAGCCCGGCATCGGCACCGTGGGGGAACCGGCCTTCAGTGGAAGATGTTGCACCCCCATCGGATTGGCGGCGATCGCCCATCCGGTCTCGGTCTGCCACCAGTGGTCGACAACCGGGACACCGAGCTTCGCCGACGCCCACGCGTAGGTGTCCGGATCCAGTCGCTCGCCCGCCTGGAACAGATACTTCAGGCAGGACAGGTCGTAGCGGTCAGCATGCGAGGCTTCAGGATCCTCCTTGCGGATCGCCCGGATCGCCGTCGGCGCGGTGAACAACACCTTCACCCCGTGCTCGGCGACAACCCGCCAGAACGCGCCGGGATCCGGTGTGCCGATGGGCTTTCCCTCGTAGAGCACGGTCGTCGCGCCGGCCAGCAGCGGCCCGTAGACGATGTAGGAGTGGCCCACCACCCAGCCGACGTCGGAGGCCGCCCAGAACACGTCGCCCGGGTCGATGTCGTAGATGTGCCGCATGCTCCACAGCAGTGCGACCGCATGGCCGCCGTTGTCGCGGACGATGCCCTTGGGCTTGCCCGTCGTCCCGGAGGTGTAGAGCACGTACAGCGGATCGGTGGCGGCCACCGGCACCGGGTCGACGGGTGCGGCCGTGGCCATCGCGTCGGCCCACGCCACATCGCGACCGTCGACAAGATCGCAGGTGTGCCGGTCACGCTGGACGATCACGCACGCTGCCGGCTTGTGCGTGGCCAGCTCCAGCGCGTGGTCGAGCATCGGCTTGTACTCGACGACCCGGGTCGGCTCGATGCCGCAGGACGCCGAGACGATCACCACCGGCTGCGCGTCGTCGATGCGAGTCGCCAGCTCGTGAGCGGCGAACCCGCCGAACACCACCGAGTGCACCGCGCCGAGCCGGGCGCAGGCCAGCATCGCGATCGCCGCCTCGGGGATCATCGGCATGTAGAGCACCACGCGGTCGCCCTTACCGACACCCAATTCGCGCAGCACACCCGCGAAACGCGCTGTCTCGTCCAGCAATTCGCGATAGGTGAAACTCCGTTTGGTACCGGTGACGGGGGAGTCGTAGATCAGCGCGAGCTGATCGCCGCGCTCGTCGATATGCCGGTCCAGCGCGTTGGCGCAGGTGTTCAGCTCGGCGTCGGGGAACCACCGGTAGAACGGCGGGTTGGTGTCGTCGAGGATGCGCTGCGGCGCACGCGTCCACGACACCGCACGGGCGGCGTGCGCCCAGAACTCCGCAGGGTCGGCAACGCTGGCGTCGAACAGTTCTCGGTATGCGCCCATCCGAGCACGGTAGCGCGAGCAGGCCCCGATCAGGCCAGTGCGGCGAGATTCTCCACCGACTTCTGAACCTCGCCCTCGAGCACCTTGGCGACGAGACGGCCGACCGGGCCGTTCAGCAGTCCACCCGAAATGTCCGCCTTCAGGCGGAAGCAGGTTCCCGGGTGCTCGTCGACGACCCGCATCTTGATGCCGATCCCAATGCCGCCGCGGCCATGGCCGCGCAGTTCGATCGTCTTCGGTGCGTCGTAGTTGGTGACGTTCCAATGGATGGTGTTGCGGAAGCCCTTCACTTTGATCAGGGACGACACCTGGGTGCCCTCGCGAATCACCAACGGCACCGGACTGCGCCAGTCGCCGAAAATCGTCATCCATTCGTCGAAGCGATGCAGATTCGAGGCCAATTCCCACGCTCGCTGCGGGGGCACGGAAGAGGGGACAGCCACGTCAACGGTTGCCATGGCGCCCGGGGTACCCGGCGCGACGGCGGGCTAATCTCCCCTTCATGGCCGCTGTGGAATTCGAAGAACTCGAGGACGGGATCGCCGGGGTCACCCTGAACCGGCCGGAGGTGCTCAACGCGATAGACGGTGCCCTGATCGACGGGCTGGACGCCGCGCTCGACGAGCTGAGCTCGTCGAAATTTCGGGTGGCGATTGTGACCGGAGCAGGGCGCGGCTTCTGTGCGGGAATGGACCTCAGCGGCACCGGACAACCCTGGGTGACGCCGTCGGCCAGCCAGCTCAAGACGACATGGGACTCCCAGGCCCGGCTTGCCGATCAATACACCCGCCTCTACGAACTGCCAATTCCGGTGATCGCCGCGGTTAATGGGCCGGCAGTCGGGGGCGGCTTGTCGGTCGCGCTGCACAGTGACATTCGAATCGCCTCGGAGACCGCGCGCTTCGGGTCAGTATTCATCAAGCCCGGCCTGTCGTCGATGGACATGGGAACCAGCTATCTGCTCCCGAAGATCGTCGGAGCGGGCACGGCCCGCGAACTGATGCTGACGGGGCGGGTCATCGACGCCCACGAGGCGTTCCGCATCAAACTGGTCAGCGAGGTGGTGGCGCCGGAGCGGCTGATGGACGCCGCACTGGCGGTGGCACGGGAGATTGCCGCCAATAATCCTTATGGCGTATGGCAGACCAAGACCGGCCTGAACGCCGCCCTCGACGCGCCGAGCCTGCGGCACGCCAAGGAACTCGAGAACCGGATACAGGTCCTCGCCGGGTTCACGGGCTATCCCGCCGAAGCCAGCGCCGCCCGTGGCGAGAAGCGAGCCCCGAAGTGGGATCCGCTGTGACGGTTAAACTTTCGCGATAACATTCGCGGCGAACCACTCCAGGTTGCGGATCTTGGCATCCAGCGGCTCGGTGTCGGGTCCCTTGATGTAGGGGACCCGGAAGCCGACGATCACGTCGGTGACGCCCTTGTCCTCCAGGCGCTTCACTCCGTCGACGGTGAAGGCGTCCAGTGAGATGACGTGGATTTGAAAAGGCCGAGCAGTCGTTCCTTCCTCTTCGCGGTAGCGGTTCAGCTTGGCCAGCAGCTCGTCGAGATCCTCGGTACCACCGCCATGCATCCAGCCGTCGTTGCGCGCGGCACGGCGCAGCGCGGCGTCGGCGTGCCCGCCGATCAGGATCGGGACCGGCGCGGACGGCGCGGGAGTCATCTTGGTTTTGGGAATGTCGTAGAACTCGCCGTGGAACTCGAAGTAGTCACCACTGGTCAGCCCCTTGATGATCGCGATGCACTCGTCCATTCGCTTGCCCCGCTTGGCGAACGGCACACCCATCAGCTCGTAGTCCTCGGGCCACGGGCTGGTGCCGACCCCCAACCCGACCCGATTGCCGATGAGTGCTGCCAGTGAGCCGGCCTGCTTGGCCACCAGCGCCGGCGGGCGGATCGGTAGCTTGAGGACGAAGAAGTTGAAATGCAGATTCTTGGTCACCGCGCCCAGCGCTGCGGTCAGCACGAACGTCTCGATGAATGACTTGCCGTCCAAGAACTCCCGGTTGCCGTCCGGGGTGTAGGGGTAGGTGGAGTCCGATTCGAACGGGTAGGCGACGCTGTCCGGAATCGTCATCGCGTGATACCCGGCGGCCTCGGCGGCCTGAGCGAGCGGGATGTAGAACGTCGGATCGGTCATGGCCTCGGCGTACGTGAATCGCATACCCGGATGCTAAGGAGTGTTCTCCTTTGCTGGCCGACGCTGTCGCATCAGGTGGGACTGGTCCGTCAGGTGGGATTGGCCCGTCAGGTGGGATTGGCGGCGATCTGGCCCCAGGTGGCCTTGGCGCCGGAGTCGCCGATGCGATACACCTGCACGATCGTTGCGACGCTTGCCGCCACGACGAAGACGGCCACGACGACCGATAATGCGGTGGGTAGCGACTGGCCACGGCCGGCGCGGAAGTGCCCCACGGCCAGCAATACCGCCGCGACGAGCAACGCCAGCGAGAAATAGAGCATTGTCTGGCCCAGCTGGGTGTGGGCGTGCAGCAGCGGCGAACGGCCCACTTTGTCCTCGAGCCACTCGCCGGCCTCGCTGGTCAACGGTGTCAGCGCAGCGACGGCCAACGACAGCGCGAGCACCAGCCACACCAGGCGTTGCCGAGCGGCCGGCCACACCGCGCACAGGATCGCCAACCCGGCCGTCAACGGCGCGAGTACCACGATGAAATGAACCAACAGAACATGGGCGGGAAGTCCGTTGAATGTGGACATGGG
>JAHFVD010000106.1 GCA_023264735.1 Mycobacterium sp.
GCTGCACGAGCTGCTGATCGGTGAGCGGGTGACGGTGCTGAGCCAGACTCCGTCAGCGGTGGCCGCGCTGGACCCGGCAGGGCTGGAATCGGTGGCGGTGATCGTGGCAGGGGAGGCGTGCCCGGTCGACGTCGTGGATCGGTGGGCGCCGACCCGGGTGATGGTCAATGCCTACGGCCCGACCGAGACCACTGTCTGCGCGAGCAGGAGTGCCCCGTTAATGGCGGGCTCAGGGGTTCCGCCGATTGGCTCGCCGGTGGCTGGCGCGGGGTTGTTCGTTCTGGATAGTTGGTTGCGCCCGGTGCCGCTGGGTGTGGTCGGTGAGCTGTATGTGGCGGGTTCTGGTGTGGGGGTGGGATATTGGCGTCGTAGCGGGCTGACGGCGTCGCGGTTCGTGCCGTGCCTGTTCGGGTCCCCGGGTGCGCGGATGTATCGGACCGGGGATCTGGTGTCCTGGGGCGGCGATGGTCAACTGCGGTACGTGGGCCGCGCGGATGAGCAGGTGAAAATCCGCGGGTATCGCGTCGAGCTCGGGGAGATCCAGACCGCGCTGGCCGTACTGGAGGGTGTCGAGCAGGCCGCCGTCATCGCCCGCGAAGACCGCCCCGGCGACAAGCGGCTGGTCGGATACATCACCGGCACCGCCGATCCCGAAACGCTGCGCACCGCTCTGGCCGAGCGACTGCCCGACTACATGGTCCCTGCCGCGGTTGTCGTCGTCGCAGAATTGCCGCTGACTGTCAACGGAAAACTCGACAGCCACGCCCTACCTCCACCCGAATACCAAGACACCGACGGGTACCGCGCCCCGATGGGTGTCGTCGAAGAGATCGTGGCCGGGATCTACGCGCGGGTACTTGGGCTCGAACGGGTCGGGTTGAACGACTCATTCACTGTCCTGGGTGGAGATTCGCTATCAGCGATGCGCCTGGTCACGTCGATCAACACCGCCCTCGATGCGGACCTTGCCGTACGGTCGGTGTTCGAAACCCCCACGGTCGCCGAATTGGTTGCCCGCATCGGCGAGAAGAGCGGGAACCGGCTCGAGCCGCTGACAGCACAAGAGCGCCCCGCCGCGGTGCCGTTGTCGTTCGCGCAGTCCCGGCTGTGGTTCCTGGAGCAATTGCAAGGACCTTCGCCTGTCTACAACATCCCAGTCGTCATGCGGCTGACTGGAGACCTGGACGTTGAGGCGCTGGGTGCCGCGTTGGCGGATGTGGTGGAGCGACATGAAGCGCTACGCACCGTCTTCCCGGTGTCCGGGGGTGTTCCTCAGCAGGTCGTGGTCCCTGCTGGCGACGCCGATTTCGGCTGGACGATTGTTGAAGCCGCCGGGTGGGCCGCGGGTCAAATGGCTGAAGCTGTCGACGCGGCGGTGAGCCATCGCTTCGATCTGGCAACTGAAATCCCGTTGTGGGCAAGTCTGTTTCGTCTCACCGATGACGAATACGTGTTGGTGGCAGTGGTGCACCACATCGCGGCGGACGGCTGGTCAACAACTCCATTCCTGCGTGACCTGGGCGTGGCGTATGCCAGCCGGTCCGCAGGGTTTGCCCCGGAATGGGCCGGCTTGACCGTGCAGTACATCGACTACACGTTGTGGCAACGGTCTCAGCTTGGCGATCTAGACGACCCTTCGAGCCGAGTGGCTGCGCAGTTGAGTTATTGGGAGGACGCGCTGGCGGGTCTGCCGGACCGGCTGGCCTTGCCGACCGATCGGCCATATCCGGCGACCGCGGATCGACGCGGGGCGACGGTGACGGTGAACTGGCCCGGCGAGCTGCAGCGGCGCGTCGCCGAAGTGGCACGTGCGCACAATGTGACCAGTTTCATGGTGACGCAGGCGGCGTTGGCGGTGCTGCTGTCACAGCTGAGCGCGAGTTCTGATGTGGCGGTGGGGTTCCCGATCGCCGGGCGGCGTGATGCTGCGCTGGACGAGTTGGTTGGGTTCTTCGTCAACACCCTGGTACTGCGAGTCGATGTCAGTGGAGACCCCACCGTCGGTGAGCTGCTGACGCAGGTCCGCCAGCGTAGCCTGACCGCCTACGAACACCAGGACGTGCCTTTCGAAGTACTCGTCGAGCGGCTCAACCCCGCCCGCAGCCTGACCCATCACCCGCTGTTCCAGGTGATGTTGGCATGGCAGAACTTCGGCGGGCTGGGCGACAGCTCCGCGGCGAGTATGCCGTTGGGCGACCTGCAGGCCACCCCATTGTTGGCGGACACGCACACCGCGCGGATGGATGTGGTGTTCTCGCTCACCGAACGCTGGGATGAGGGTGGCGATCCGGCCGGCATCACTGGCGCGGTGGAATTCCGCACTGACGTGTTCGATATGACGACTATCGAGACGATGGTCATGCGGTTCGAGCGGGCGTTGGCGGAGATGACCGCTGATCCGGCACGCCGGTTGTCGTCGATCGACCTGGTCGCCGATGACGAACGCGTTCGTCTGGCTGAGTGGGGTCATCGCGCGTCGCTCAATGCGCCGGCGCCCGCTGCGGTGACGATCCCGGCGATGTTCGCTGAGCAGGTGAGCCGATCCCCAGCGGCGGTGGCGTTGCGTTGTGGGGACCGCTCGGTGACCTATCAGGAGCTTGACGCGGCCGCGAAGCGGTTGGCGCGCTTGCTGATCAGCCGGGGTGTGGGCCCGGGTTGTTATGTGGCGTTGTTGATGGAACGGTCCGCCGAGGCGATCGCCGCGATGTTGGGGGTGCTCAAGGCCGGAGCGGGATATGTGGCGATCGACCCGGGATTGCCGGACGCGCGGATGCAGTTCGTCCTTTCCGATGCTGCGCCGGTGGCGGTGATCACCACCGCGGGTCTGCGGCCGCGACTGGACGAGCTCCATGTGATGGTCATCGATGTCGAAGAGGCACTGGAGTATTCTGATGCGGAGCTGCCGACCCCCACAGCGACACCGGGGGATATCGCCTATCTGATCTACACCTCGGGGACCACCGGAATCCCCAAAGGGGTGGCGATCACTCATGACAGCCTGACCCGCTTGGTGGCCTCGATGGATCCCGGGCTGGTGGGGCCGGATCATGTGTGGGCACAGAGCCATTCGCTGGCGTTCGACTTCTCGGTGTGGGAGATCTGGAGTGCACTGCTGTCCGGTGCCCGGCTGGTAATGGTGCCGGACGCGGCGGTGCGCTCGCCCGATGAGTTGCATGACCTGGTGGTGGCCGAACAGGTGACCGTGTTGACTCAAACGCCTTCGGCGGCGGGGATGTTGTCGCCCCAAGGATTGGAATCGGTCGCGCTGATTCTCGGCGGTGAGGCCTGTTCGGCCGAGGTGGTGGATCGGTGGGCGCCGGGGCGGCTGATGGTCAACGCTTATGGCCCGACCGAGACCACCATCGCAGCGTCGATGAGCGCACCGCTGGTAGCGGACGCCGCGGCGGGCGCTGCCCCGATTGGTTCACCGGTGGCTGGTGCGGCCTTGCTTGTACTGGATGGCTGGTTGCGTCCGGTGGCCCCGGGTGTGGTGGGTGAGTTATATGTCGCGGGTTCTGTTGTGGGGGTGGGCTATTGGCGTCGTAGCGGGTTGACGGCGTCGCGATTCGTGGCGTGCCCGTTCGGGTCCCCGGGTGCGCGGATGTATCGGACCGGGGATTTGGTCTCCTGGGGTGCCGACGGTCAGTTGCGTTACCTGGGTCGCGCCGATGACCAGGTCAAGATCCGCGGGTATCGCATCGAACTCGGGGAGATCCAGGCCGCGCTGGCCGTGCAGGACGGGGTGGAGCAGGCCGCCGTCATAGTCCGTGAGGACCGCCCCGGCGACAGGCGGCTGGTCGGATACATCACCGGCACCGCCGACCCCGTCAGCCTGCGCACCACGCTGGCCGAGGGGCTGCCCGGCCATATGGTGCCGGTGGCCATCATGGCGATCGACGCGCTGCCGTTGACGGTCAGCGGCAAGCTCGACACGCGGGCTTTACCGGCACCGGATTACGTCGGTGGCGAGTATCGGGCCCCGCAGAGTCCGATCGAGGAACTGGTGGCCGGTGTCTATGCCGAGATCCTCGACCTGGAGCGAGTCGGTGTCGATGACTCATTCTTCGATCTTGGTGGGGATTCGCTCTTGGCGATGCGCTTGATCACCGCAATCAACACCGCCCTCGAGCTCGACCTTCCAGTCCGCGTCCTCTTCGACGCACCCACTGTCAGAGGCCTGATTCGGTATGTGACTACCCACGCCAACGCGGCGGAGCTGTTCGCGTCCGTGCACGGCCGCGATGCCACCGAGGTGCACGCCCGCGACCTCACGTTGGACAAGTTCATCGACGGCGAACTCCTCGCTGCCGCGAAGACCTTGCCCGGTCCGACCGGGAGCGTACGGACGGTTTTGCTGACGGGGGCAACTGGATTCCTTGGACGCTACCTGGCGCTGCAACTTCTGGAGGAGCTGAGCCACGTCGGGGGCACGCTGATCTGCCTGGTGCGGGCGCAGACCAATGAGCAAGCGCGGCAACGCCTGGACAAGACCTTCGACACCGGCGACGCGCATCTGCTGGCCCACTTCCAGACGCTGGCAGCTGATCATCTGCAGGTGGTGGCCGGCGACAAGGCCGAAGTCGACCTTGGATTGGACCAGGAGACATGGCAGCGGCTGGCGGACACTGTCGACCTGATCGTCGACTCCGCGGCCATGGTCAACGCCGTCCTGCCGTACGGTGAGCTGTTCGGGCCCAACGTCGCGGGCACCGCCGAACTGATCCGGATCGCCGTCACCACAAAGCTCAAGTCGTACAGCTATGTGTCTACCGGGAATGTGGGCGACCAGATCGAGCCATCGATGTTCACCGAAGACGCCGACATTCGGGTGAGCTGTCCCACCCGCACCAACGACGGCGGTTACGTCAACGGTTACGGCAACAGCAAATGGGCCGGCGAAGTGCTGCTGCGTGAGGCCAATGACATGTGCGGGGTACCGGTCTCGGTGTTTCGCTGCGACATGATCCTGGCCGACACCAGCTATGCGGGCCAGCTCAACGTATCGGACATGTTCACCCGGATGGTCCTAAGTGTGATGGCCACCGGCGTGGCACCCGGCTCGTTCTATCCGCCCGACTCCGAGGGCAACCGGCAGCAGGCCCACTTCGACGCGCTGCCAGTCGAATTCATCGCCGAGGCGATTACGACATTGGGCGCCCACGTGGTCGAAGGATTCGAGACGTATCACGTGATGAACCCGCACGATGACGGCATAGGACTCGACCAGTACGTCGACTGGCTGATCGAGGCGGGTCACCCCATCGAGCGCATAGATGACATCGGGGAGTGGGGTAAGCGCTTCGAAGCAGCCCTGCGTGCTTTGCCGGATCGGCAGCGCCAGCACTCGGTGTACCCGGTGTTGGTTCTGCGCGATTCCGGCTTCCTCGGTTACCTGGAATCGGCCTTGAGTCCGGTCTACGACGCTGTTGGAACGGGTGTCACGGGCCAGGGGCCCGGCGCATTCGACTTCACGCACACTGCGACCGCAGGCGCGTACGTCATATTGGCACTCGCGGGGCGGGGCGACGGGTCGGCGTGTGAATTCTCAGCGGTGACGTATGGCGACGCCACGATGACACCCTTGGGCGAGGTTCATTTGGGTGGTGTCGTCACCGAGGGCACGCTTGGGCTGTTCGGACTTGCCAACGCGCCGGGCGGACAACAGACGGTCAGTTTCACCGCAGCCGCTGGCAGCTCCGTAGTTGCGAACACGATTTCGTACCGGAATATCTCCTGGGTGTCGTTGATCGACGACACCGCGTCCGGAGCCGGGTCGGGATCCGAGGCGCTATCGCAAAGCCTGACACCGGAATTCGGCCAGCCGGTCGTCCAGGTGTTTGCGAACCAGGGGAATGCCGCCATGAGCGCTCCAACCGGCGGTACCAGTCGTTGGTTGCACGTGTCCGGAGCGGGCACCGATATCGGCCTCGCCATCAGCGAGGCAACGGCGGCGACGACCGTCACCGCGAACCTGGACGGCTATGACAATTGGGGCGGCATCGCGGTGCAAATCGGCCGGACTTCGATGGCCGAGCCGATGCGGGGACCCTATGGGCCGACGGACCGATTCCGCGACGCGGTGCAGAAGGCGAAAATCGGTTCTATCAACGATATCCCGCACATAACGCCCGAGGTGATCCTCAAATACGTCACCGACTTGCAATTGCTTGGGCTGCTGTAAGCGTCGTCAATCGGTGGTTGCAGTGCTGATGGTGACTTCGGCCATGTGATAGCCGTGGAGGAAGTTGGATTGCCGGCGTACCTGCCGGCCCGTCACCGCGAAGGACGAAACGCGGCGCACCAAAACCTCTAGCATGCAGCGCAACTCGATCCGGGCTAACACCGCGCCGACACAATAGTGTGGGCCGCCGCCGAAGGCCAAATGTGGATTCGGGGCGCGGTCGACGGAGAAGCGGTCTCCGTTGGGGAAGACGGTCTCATCTCGGTTGGCGGATGGCAGCCACGCGACCACCCGGTCGCCGGATCGAATGTGAGCCTCGCCAAGAGACATGTCGGTGAGGGCGGTTCGCATCACGTGAGCCGGCGGGGAGGTCCACCGCAGGATCTCTTCCACCGCGGAGTCGAACAGCTCGGGTTGGGTGCGGAGTTGTTGCCAGCAATCCGGGTCCTCAGCGAAGGCAATCAATGCGCCCGCGACCGCGAGCGGCGTTGTTTCCAGGCCGCCGCTGAGCATGCCGTCGCAATTGAGTAGGACTTCGTCATCGGTGAGCAGGCGGCCGTCCACGGCGGTGTTGGCCAGGGCTGTCACAAAGTCGTCCTGGGGCTTGACCCGCCGCTGCTCGAGCAGGCCGTAGAGATACATGAGCAGTTCACCGTGGGCCTGTGCGGCTTCCTGTGCAACGTTGGTCGCGTAGGCGGCGTCGGTGAGTCCGCCAAGTTTTGCCCAGTCCGCACCTGGTATCCCCATCACCCGCCCCAGAACCTGGCGAGCGATCAGCGTGCCGAAATCGTGTACGGCGTCAAAGGAGCCGCCTGCGCCGAACAGATTCGTCAGGAGATTGTCGATATCACGCTCGATGTCCGGACGCATTCGATCGATCGCCGTAGTGGACAGCCACGCTGAATGGGCGCCGCGTAACCGGCGATGAGCACTACCGTCTGTTACGACCAGCATTCGTCCCGATGCCAGCGCAACCGCACGGGCATCGCCGCCCAGACGCATACCGGAGGTCGAGCCGAAACACGAGGGGTTTTGCAGTACTTGGCGTGCGAACTCGTGAGTCGTTATCGACCAGAATTCGCCGTAGGCATTCGAACTCGTCCACGCAACAGGATGTGCCTGGCGCGCGGCCTGCCACGCTTCGAACCGATCGGGCGAGGCATGAAAGGACGGATCGGCAGGGTCGAGACATCGCGTTGCCTCACCCGACCAAAGCGGTCGGCGGTCGTCGAGATGGGTCGGCACTATCCCTCTGATCCACGTGTTGCGGCAACGAGCAATCATTCGTAGGGCGGCTTGAACTCATCACGGACGATAACCACCCCGGCGATGATCGTAATTGATATAAGGTAAGCCGCGATGAAGACCCTCAATGGTGCGCGGCGGAACGTTCTTCGCGAGAGGGCGCAGCGCACGGGGAGTCAGTAACCCCACCAAGCTGACACCAAAAACCATGTTCCGCCGCAGAACAAACCAGAGGGCTTGGTCGCCATCGTGGCAGTTCTTCTCCGCGGTCATCACCATCGGCAGCATGCAATTGATGGCCATGATGGACAGCACCATCACGATCATCGCGCTTCCCCGAATTCAAAATGAACTGAACCTGTCGGACTCCGGGCGGAGTTGGGTGTTCATCGC
The DNA here is from genome assembly GCA_023264735.1 of Mycobacterium sp. GTDB lineage: Bacteria > Actinomycetota > Actinomycetes > Mycobacteriales > Mycobacteriaceae > Mycobacterium. Next base: position 7,820 of record JAHFVD010000106.1, read on the forward strand.
CCCCCTGCTGACCTACAGCGGGCTGATGCTGCTGGGAGGACGGGTGGGTGACACCATCGGACGCAAACGGGCGTTCACCGTCGGGGCCGCATTGTTCACTGTCTCGTCGGCTGTTTGCGGTATCGCCTGGAACGCAGGCGCCTTGATCTCCGCCCGTCTGCTGCAAGGTGTCGCCCTCGCGATACTGGCGCCGACGTGCATGGCACTGGTGGCGACGACATTTCCCAAGGGGCCGCCGCGCAATGCGGCGATGGCGTTCTTCGGAGCCGCAGCCGGTCTCGGCTCAGTCGTGGGACTGGCGGTGGGAGGTCTTCTTGCAGAACTGTCTTGGCGACTGGTGTTCTTTGCGCTCGTGCCGATTGGCCTCCTGGCGCTCTGCCTGTCCCGCACTGCGCTGCGAGAAACCCAAAAGGAGCGGCTGAAGCTGGACACCTCCGGTGCTGTACTGGCCACTTTGGTCTGCGCCTCAGCGTTTTACGGGTCGACGATCGGACCGGAGAAGGGCTGGTTGTCGGCCGCAACGATCGTCTCCGGTGCCGTGGCCGTGACGGCTTTCGTGGTGTTCGTCATTGTCGAGCGCACCGCCGAGAACCCAATTGTGCCGTTCGACTTGTTCTTCGACCGCAACAGGTTGGCGACCTTCGCGGCGATGTTCCTGACGAGCGGTGTGGTGTTGGCGCTCACCGTGCTGGTGGGGCTGTACGTGCAGGACATCATGGGGTACAGCGCGTTGCGCGCGGGAGTCAGCTTCATCCCCTTCGCCGTGGCAACCGGCCTGGGTGTAGCCGCGTCGTCGCAACTGGTGATGCGGTTTTCGCCGCGGGTGTTGGTGATCGCCGGCAGCGCTCTGGTGCTCGGCGCCATGGTCTACGGCTCGACGCTGAATGGTGGCGTCCCCTACGCGCCGAATCTCCTGGTGCCGATCGTCGTCGCCGGGGTCGGCCTCGGCATGATCAATGTCCCGCTCGGGTTGTCGTTGATCGCAAGTGTCGGGGTCGACCGCATCGGGCCGACATCGGCGATCGCGCTCATGCTGTCGGGCATCGGCGGACCCTTGATGCTTGCCGTCGTACAGGCCGTAATCACCTCCCGCACACTGTATCTGGGTGGAACGACCGGGCCGGTGAAGTTCATGGATGCTGCCCAGCTGCGTGCGCTGGATAGCGGCTACACGTTCGGCTTGCTGGCGCTGGCCGCGGTAGTCGTCCTACTCGGCGGGGTCGCGTTGCTGATCGGCTACTCCGCGAGGCAGGTGGCACACGCACAGGAGGTCAAAAAAGCGTTCGATGCCGGCGAGATCGACGGCCTCTGAACGACGGTTCGCACGGCCATCGCGGATACGGCCCCGGGTGGTGCGCGCATCACAGACATCCAGCACGTGACCGACCGGCTGCCTGATGGTTTCGGGCCCAATATCAGCGGCGGGTTCATCGAGCGCATCGTCTTCGATAGCACTCGGCAATTCGCGGATGCCGCAGCGGCCGCGGGTATACCGATCACCGATGTTGCGCGGCCGGAAGGCTCCCACACTTGGGGGTTGTTCGAGTCGGAGATGCAGGAGTCCTGGAACAGGACCATCGGACCCGCTCTCGGGGCGTAGCACTTCTGAAACTCGGTGGACCGCAGCAGAATCGATCTGGCCGGCACACCGCAACGGCCAGGCTCAGGGAGCTGGCGCCGGCTCGGGGTTGTCCTCGGCGTTGTCGGGCGCGGGCACATCTTTCGCCGCGCTCTCGGCGCGTTCGATACTGCGCTGATGCCGGAAGCCCCAGACGATGCTGGAGATCAGCGCGATGGAGATGACGGCTTCGGCGATGAAGAACGAACCGAAGTCGATGACCGATCCGATCGGTGGGTTGCCGGGCACGGCATTGCGCAGGGGAATCAACGCGAACAGGATGGCCGCCATCATCGAACAGGCCGGGAAGATCAGGCCGCGCCGCCAATGCAGCACATAGAACGCCGCCACCACGGCGCCCAATGCCAAGCCCAACATCAGCACCATGACGAACAGCGCGAAGATCAGCGTGGGCATGCTGCGGTAGATCCCGAGGATCACGGCCGCCCCGCCGGTCGAGGCGTCGGCTCTGGTGTTCATCCCGAAGAACGGGTCGGTGTTCACCACCGTGAGGGCTACCGGGAGGTCGGCACCGTCGGCGTTGTAGGCATGCACTTCCAGGCGGCCGTTGTAGCGGTCGAACGGGTAGTCAGTGACGGCGCCGTCGATGCTGACGCGTTGGTCGATATCCGGCGCGGGATCGCCGGCCTTGATCTGGGCCTGCCAGTTGCCGACGGCGGCGGTCGTCACGGTGGTGTCCTGGGCGAAGCTGTTGTCGGGGTTGGCCAGCGTCCCCGTCGGGCGGATGTCGACGACGGTCACCGCCAGCGATTGTGTCGTGGCATCGACGCGCGTGATCCAGACGGTGACGTCGACCGCGTTCGGATTGTCGACGTCGCCGAAATAGCTGTTCTGATTGGTGCTGTGCCTGCTGGCGAGGTATCCGGTGACGCTCGCGGAGATGATCGCGACGAGGACGCAGAACGCGAGGGCCACCCGCCGCACGCCGATATCGCGCACGCGCCGGATATGTCTACGCACGAGGCTCCCTCTCCATTCGGCTCGCGTACACCCACGAGAGGAACTGGCCGACAGCCTCGGCCGAGTTGTACGCCCGCGGTGAGGAGAATAGGTCGAAAGCGTGTTGGGCTCCGGGTAATTCGGCGTAGAGCACCGGTGATTGCGACACCTCCCGGATCTGCTCGACGAATTCGCGTGCTTCGCCCACCGGGATCAGCGAGTCATCTTCGCCGTGCAGGACGAAGAACGGCGGGGCGTCGGCACGCAACCGGCGGATCGGCGACGCGGCGGTGTAGATCTCGCGGAATCTGCTGAACTGCCGTTTGACGACGAAGCGCTCGAGATAGCCGATGAACTCACGGCGGCCCTCGCCGTGTGAGGTGAACCAGTCGTAGCGGCCGTACACCGGGACCGCGGCCACCACCGAGGTGTCGGCCTCCGGGAAGCCGGGCTGGTACTCGGGGTCGTTAGGGGTCAGCGCGGCCAGTGCCGCCAGGTGACCGCCTGCCGAGCCGCCGGTGATCGCGACGAAATCGGGGTCGCCGCCGTAGTCGGCGATATTGGCCTTGACCCATGCCAGCGCTCGTTTGACGTCGACGATGTGGTCGGGCCAGCTATGTGCCGGGCTGACGCGGTAATTCATCGCCACACAGATCCAGCCGCGGTCGGCGAGGTGGCTCATCAACGGGTAGGCCTGCGGGCGGCGCCAGCCGATCGCCCATGCCCCGCCGGGCACCTCGAGCAGCACCGGCGCCTTGCCGTCGCGCGGTAGGTCCCGGCGGCGCCACACGTCGGCCAGGTTGGCGCGGCCGTGCGGCCCGTAGCTGACGATGTTGGACTTCTCCACGTACTGCCGTCGCGACCAGGTGGTCCGCCAGGCCGTCGGCCGCCCGGACGCGGACGGCGTGCTCGGCAGGGTGGCGAGGACGTCGGTGTAGTCCTCGCCGAGGCCCTCGATCAGGGCGGCGTGCAGCACCGGCTTGGGGGTGGTCACATTCCGGCGTTGGATCGCCACCAGGATCGGCCACGACAATGCGGTCAGCGTCAGCGCCGCAATTCCGCGCCGGCCGCGGAAATCACCACGCAGGCCGCGGCGCACGGCGTCGAGCACTGAGCCGGCCAGGTAGACCAGAGGTAGCTCCGAGGTCGGCCAGCCGAACGAGAACATCGCGATCGTCCGGTAGCCCTGGCGGCCCAGCGGGCGAAACCCGTTGGCGGCATTGGTCAATTCGACGATGGCGCGCGCCAGCGGGCGCGGGCGTCGCAGCTCAGCCGTCAGACGCGCGAGAGATGAGTTCATTACGCAGGATCTTGCCAGTGCTGCCACGCGGGAGCTCGGTCAGGATGGTGATCTCCCGCGGGACCTTGTAGTTGGCCAGGCTCTCCCGGACATGGGCCTTGAGGTCATCGGGACCCGCGCCCGATCCGTCGGTGAGCACCACGAAGGCGACCAGCCGCTGACCGTACTGTTCGTCGTCGACGCCGAGCACCGTGGCTTCTGCCACCTCTGCGTGACCGGTGAGCGTCTTCTCCACTTCGATCGGATAGACGTTCTCGCCGCCGGAGACGATCATCTCGTCGTCGCGGCCCACCACGAACAGCCGGCCGGCTTCATCAAGGCGGCCTATATCGCCCGAGGACATGAAACCCTCGTGAAAGTCCTTGGTACTGCCCTCCGAACCAGATGATGTGTAGCCGTCGAACTGGGTGGAGTTCTTGACGAAGATGCGCCCGACCTCACCGGTGGGGACCGTCCCGAATTCGTCGTCGTAGATCCGGATCTCGGTGCCGGCGGCCGGCTTGCCCGCGGTGTCGGGCGCGACCCGCAGGTCGGCCGGGGTCGCGGTGGCGATCATGCCAGCCTCGGTCGCGTTGTAGTTGTTGTAGATGACGTCACCGAACTCGTCCATGAACTTCGTGACGACGTCGGGCCGCATCCTCGACCCTGAGCAGGCGGCGAACCGCAGCGTGCGGCCGCTGTAGCGCTTCCGGACTTCGTCGGGAAGGTCCATGATGCGGTCGAACATCACCGGCACGACGCACAATCCGGTGGCCCGATACTTGTCGACCAGGGCCAGCGTCGCCTGCGGGTCGAACTTGCGGCGGGTCACCACCGTGCACGCCATCGCCGAGGAGAACACCAACTGCGAGAAGCCCCAGGCGTGGAACATCGGCGCGACGACCACGGTCGTCTCGCCCAGCCGCCACGGTGTGCGGCTCAGGATCGCGATCAGGTTGCCGGCCCCGCCACCAGAGTGCTTGGCGCCCTTGGGAGTTCCGGTGGTACCCGAGGTCAGCAGGATGAGCCGGCTCTTGCGGCCGGTCTTGGTGGCGCGCTGCCCGGCGTGCGAAGTGATGAGCTTCTCGACGGTGGGCGCGTCAGTGGGCTCGTCGGTCCAGGCGAGGATGCGGCCGGCCTGTGGCCGGTCGGCCACCGCCCGGTCCACCGAGGCGGTGAACTCCTCGTCGTAGATGACGACGTCGGCCTGTTCGCGGTTGACCACCTCGGCCAGTGCGGGTCCGGCGAACGAGGTGTTCAGCAGCAGCACGTCGGCGCCAATGCGGGTGGCCGCGATCAGCGACTCGACGAAGCCGCGGTGATTGCGCGCCATGATGCCGACCACCTCAGGGGTGCCGCCGGGCAGCTGCTGCAGCGCGGCGGCTAAGGCATGGGCTCGCTCGTCGAGTTCACGCCAGGTCAGCGTGCCGAGCTCGTCGATCAGGCCGGGGCTGTCCGGGCGGCGGGCGGCGGCCGTCGCGAATCCGGTGGCGATCGTCAGCCCCTCGGCGCGTGCGGCCGCGATCATCCGCACCGTCCGATCCGGCCGCATCGGGGTCAGGAAGCCGGCCTTGGTCAGCGTGGCGACGGCGTCGCCGACCGACGTCAGCCGGGACAGCAGATCCATCAGCCGATCACCGGCAGACGGCGTTCGGCGGCCAGGTCGTCCAATGCCCGTTGCATGACGCTGCGTACGTGGGCATCGACGGCATGGATGTCGGGGTCCTCGCCGAACTTCGCGGTGATGTCGATCGGGTCGAGGACTTGCATGACGATCTTGGTGGGCAGTGGGATGTTCAACGGAACGACGGCGCTCAAGCCGAACGGGAAGCCGACCGAGATCGGCAGGATCTTCGCGCGGAACAGCTTGTCCAGCCGCAGCAGCTTGGCCACGCCGGTGCCGCGGGTGAGATAGATCTGGCTCTCCTGGCCGCCGATGGCCACCGTCGGCACGATCGGCACGCCCGCGTTGATGGCGGCCTTCACGTAGCCGGTGCGGCCGTCGAAGTCGATCTTGTTCGCGGAGAAGGTCGGCCGGTAGACGTCGTAGTCACCGCCGGGAAACACCACCACCACGCCACCGGAGCGCAGCGCCTCGTCGGCGTTCTCGTGGTTGGCGCGGATGAAGCCGTTCTTGATGAAGAAGTCGGCGGTCGGGCCTGTCAGCACCATGTCGTGGCTGAGGGTGAAGACCGGCCGGTCGTAGCCGAAGGTGTCGTAGAAGCCCAGGGCGAACACCGGTACATCCATCGGGAACAGGCCGCCGGAGTGGTTCGACACCACGAGTGCACCGCCGGGCGGGAACGACTCCAGTCCGCGGACTTCACTGCGGTGATACAGCTTGAGGAACGGGCGCAGCACGCCCATCGTCTTCTCGACCAGGCCCGGGTCCCATTTCGCCGATTCGGTGCGTCGCGCGTCGCTGGAGCTCACGCATCCTCCTAGGAATTGAAACGTGTTCTAGTTTTGATCGTACCGGGCTGACGACGATCGTCGTACCTCGATAGTTACCATTCCGGATGTGAGCGAAAACGCCGTTACCGAAGAGCCCGCAGTCCTCACCGAACGCCGCGGCCGCATCCTGATCGTCACCATCAACCGGCCCAAGGCCAAGAACGCCATCAATGCCGCGGTCAGCCAGGGTCTGGCCGCCGCAATGGACGAGCTCGACGGCGACGCCGGCCTCTCGGTGGGCATCGTCACCGGAGCCGGTGGTTCCTTCTGCGCGGGCATGGACCTCAAGGCCTTCGCCCGCGGCGAGAACGTCGTGGCCGAGGGCCGCGGCCTCGGCTTCACCGAGCGCCCGCCGCTCAAACCGCTCATCGCCGCGGTCGAGGGTTATGCCCTGGCCGGCGGGACCGAGCTGGCGTTGGCCACTGACCTGATCGTGGCCGCCAGCGACTCGGCCTTCGGCATCCCCGAGGTCAAGCGCGGCCTGGTGGCCGGCGGCGGTGGGCTGCTGCGCCTGCCGCAGCGCATCCCGTACCAGATCGCGATGGAGCTGGCGCTGACCGGTGAGAACCTGCCCGCGGTGCGGGCGCACGAGCTGGGCCTGGTCAATGTGCTGGCCGAGCCGGGGCATGCGCTGGAGGCCGCGATCGCACTGGCCGAGCGGATCACCGTCAACGGCCCACTGGCAGTGGCGGCCACCAAGCGGATCATCACCGAGTCACGCGGCTGGAGCCCCGAAGAGCAGTGGAAGAACCAGGCCAAAATCTTCCTGCCGATCTTCGCGTCCAACGACGCCAAGGAGGGCGCGATCGCGTTCGCCGAGAAGCGCGCGCCGAACTGGACCGGCAGCTAGCCCCGACGGGACACACCTCTACGTCGCGAACGTGTTCGGCGCGTCGATCACGGTGATCCCGGTCTGAGCTCGATACCCCGACAAGTGTTCTGCCCCAGTGGGTTCCGCCGAGGACGAGGGCCGCGCCGATGGCCCCGATGAGGGTCACCGGATCCCCGGCGACGAGGATTCCGAGTGCGGTCGCCCACAGCGGTTCGGTGCCGAGCAGCAGGCTGACTCGTGCCGGTGAAGTTCGGTGTATTGCCCAAACTTGGATGCCGAAGGCGACGACCGTGCACCCCAGCGCGAGGTAGGCGGTGATCAGCCAGTCGTCGAGGGACAACTGGGCCGCGACGTACACGGCGCCGCGTCCGGTGAGGTGAGCCGACGTGATGAACACCGCCAAACAGACGCCGATCTGCACGAGAGTGACGCGTCCGGGGTCGAGGCGCCGCCCCCGGGAAAGCTGTCCCATCACGACAACGTGGCAGGCGCGAGCGACAGCGGCGAGCAGCATCAGCAGGTCGCCGAGGCTGGGTGTGCTGAACCCGCCGCTTTGTGAGAGCAGCCCGACCCCGAGCACCGCCACCATCGTTGCCCCGTAGAACGGTGCGGGAAGGCGGGTGCGCTGGATCCACTGCGCAAGCAGCGGAGTCATGACGATGGTCAGGGCGATGATCAGTCCCGCGTTGGATGCCAAGGTCATGGTGAGCCCGAACGTCTCCAGGGTGAAGATCGCGGCGAGGACCATTCCGAAGACCGCTCCCAGGGCGACTTCGGAGCGGTTGACCTGGCGCAGCCTCGGGACGAGCACGATCGCCAGGCCGATCGCAGCAAGGGCGAACCTGGTGGCGAGAAAACCGAAGACGGTGTCGGGTGTGGCGACATCCTTGGCCGCCAGATAGCTCGAGCCCCAGACGATGGCGACGACGATCAGGGCCACGTCGACTCGGCGGTGGGTGGGCATGACGCCATGGTGGCCACACGTGAACCATTAGACAAGCAATACATTTTAAAAGTATTGAGTAGATTCGCTACATGGATGTGGTGCGGTTGCGGCTCTTGCGTGAACTCTCTGAGCGCGGGACGGTGCACGCGGTCGCCGAGGCGATGGCACTCACGCCATCAGCGGTGTCCCAGCAGCTGAAGATCTTGCGACGCGAGGCGGGCGTGCCGCTTCTCGAGCCGGACGGGCGCCGAGTGCGGCTCACGGATGCGGGTCGCGCCCTGGTGGCCCGGGCCGACGAGGTCCTTGCGGCCCTCGACCGGGCGCAGGCAGACATGGACGCCTACCGGTCCACCCCGCGCGGCACGGTCCGGGTGGCCATGTTCCCCTCGGGTGCCGCGATGTTGCTCGCTGGACTCATCACTCGAGCTGCCGCCGTCGGTGTGGAGGTACTGGGCCGCGATATCGATGAGCCGGCGGTCAACGCACCCACTCAGCTCGCCGATTTCGACGTCGTTGTCGTGCACCGCGACGAACGGGACACCAACCCGTGGGGACCTCGAATCGAAGCCACCCCGCTGTTGCGCGAGCCTCTCGAAATACTGCTGCCACAACATCATCGGCTGGCCGACCGTAAGCACGTCCCGCTAAACGAGTTGGCTGACGAGCCCTGGATCGGCGTCGAGGGCGGACTGATGGTCGACGACGTTCTGCGCTCACTGGCGACGATTGCCGGGGTGCGGCCACGAATCGTTCAGCGAGTCAACGACTTCCGGGTCATGGAGGAACTTGTTGCGGCCCGGATCGGCATTGCGCTTCTGCCCCGCTACGTACACACCACTCGAGCGCTGGCCCGCAAGCCGCTCAGCGGAGTGCGCATCGCCCGACGGATCGAGGCCGTCACGCGCGCCGGAGCCGCCGCGCGTCCCGCCGTCGCCCAGGTGATCGACATCCTCAAGGCCGTCGCCAAAGACGTGGTCGATCAATAACGCCCGACGACGAAATCCCATGGGTCGCCGTTGCGGGCGGCGGCCACCGCCAGTCGGCCCAGTCTTGTTGCATGCGAGGCGGTATCGCCGAACTCGTCGATCCAGCCGCGGGCCCGCATGGTCGCCAGCCACAGCCGGTGCTCGAGGGTCACGCCGATCGCACCGTGCAGCTGGTGGGCGGAAGTCACCACGGCAGGCACGACGCGGCCCAGCACCACCTTGGCCACCGTCACCGCGTAATCGGCCTGGGCATGAGCGAATCCGTGGTCGGCGACGGCAGCGACGGCCAGCTCGGTGGCGGCCCTCGCCCGCTCCACCTCACCGGCCATCGAGGCCAGCGTGTGTTGTACCGCCTGGAAGGCGCTCAGCGGCCGGCCGAACTGCTCACGTTCCCGGGTGTGGGCCACCGAGAACTCGACCGCGGCGTCCAGCGCGCCGAGCGCCTGCACACAGCGCGCCCAGGCCCCGCGCCGCAGCAGTTCGTCGGCTGCGCCGTCGACGGTGACGAATTCCGTTGGCGCCTCGATGGTGACGGTGTCGCGCGGCTCACCGCCCAGGTTGTGCCCGCTGGCAATCGTCGCGGGGCGGGCGATCGCGACCTGAAGTGCGGAGCCGTCACGCAGGGCCAGCACCACCGCGGCAGCGGCACCCGCGTAGGGCACGCCAGGGATGGTCGCCGCCCCGGCCGCGCCGATCGCGATCGTCAGCGGGCCCTCGCCGGGCACCTCGAGTCCGGCCCTGGCGGCCAGCCAGCCGGCCAGCACATCCGTCTCCGCTAGCGGCACCGTGACGGCATGGCGAGCCAATGCCCGCAGAATCACTGCCAATTCCCTTGGTCCGCCGCCAGATTCGGGGTCGCTTGTCAGGCGGGTCAGGCCCGCGGCCTGCAGATGGCCCCAGGCGGTCGCGTCGAATTCATCGGGCAGACCACGGTGGCCGATCCGTTCGTCGAAGGACCGTGCGCCGATATCCTCGGAGAGCTGTCGTAGCTCGGCGAAATCATTTGCGGTGCTTGGCGGCCCGAACACCCCGCCGGTCAGTGCTCGGGTCACCTCAACCCCATTCCCCGTGCCACCACGCCGCGCAGCACCTCGTTGGTGCCGCCGCGCAGCGTGAACAGTGGCGAGTGCAGCCGCGCGATGTCCAGCAGCGCGGCCACCCGCTCGCGTCCCGGCGCCTCGGCCGCGTAGGAGAACAGGTCGGCGGCCAGGTCGACCGACTCCTGCTCGAAGCGGGTGCCCAGATCTTTGACCAGTGCGGCCTCGTTCACCGGTGACTGTCCGGCGGCCAGCGCCCTGGCCACCGATACCGAAAGCTGCCGCAGCGAGATGACCCTGGCCAGCAGGTCGCCGACGGCCGCGGCGGCATGATCGTCGAGATCGTCCTGGGTCGCCAACAGGCGCACCAGCGCGGTCAGCAACGGGGCGGTGCTCAGGATACGTTCGGGCCCACTGCGTTCGAACGACAACTCGGCGGTGACCTGGTGCCAGCCGGCTCCGATCTCGCCCAGCACATTGGCGTCGCTGACGAACACCTCGTCGAAGGTGACTTCGTTGAAATGGTGCTCGCCGGACATCATCACGATCGGGCTGATCGTTGTGTTCGGCGCCGGCGGGCAGGAGCGCAGCGACCCGGGATTGGGCCCAGCGGTCGGCACGATGAACTGGCTGAATCCGGCATGCCGCCGGTCAGGGTCGACCGGGCTGGTGCGGGCCAGCACCACGATCTGATGCGCCAGATGCGCACCGCTGGTCCACACCTTGGTGCCCGAGAGCAGCCAGCCGCCGTCCACCTGGGTGGCTTTGGCGGCCGACGCGGCGAGATCCGAGCCGGCTTGCGGCTCACTCATCCCGATCGCCGAGAAATACCGTCCCGCAGCGATTCTGGGAAGCAGCCGCTGGCACTGCTCTTCGGAGCCGTAGGCCAGCAGACCGGGGGCGACCTGACGGTCGGCGATCCAGTGCGCGGCCACCGGCGCTCCCGCGGCCAGCAGCTCCTCGGTCACCACGTAGCGGTGCAGATGGCTGCGACCCTGCCCGCCGTACTCGCGGGGAATCGTCAGGCCGAGGAATCCGGCGTCGCCCAATCGGGCGCTGAACCCCTCGTCCCAGCTCGACAGCCACGCGTCGACGGTTGGCTGCCAACCGAATTCGGCGCGATCGGCGGACAGGAACGCGCGCACGTCAGCGCGCAGCGTGGCCAGTTCGGGTTCGTTGGCGCACAGCGCCGCGAAGTCGTCGGTCACGGGGCTCACCGGTATCCGGTGACGCGCGCGAGAATCGACACCTTGCCGTCGTCGCCGACGGCCTGCGCATCCCCGATCGCGGAGTTCCTGCCGACTCGCAATGCCGTTCCTTCGTAACGGGATTGGGCACCGGCGAAGAACGGTCGCAGGAAGTTGACTCGGATCGACGCGGTGCGCAACGGTTCGGCTTGCCCATGGTTGATGGCCGCGGAGGCCACGAGTTCCAGCCCGGCGCTGCTCACCCCGCCGTGCACGATCCCAATCAGGTTGTTGATGATCGAATCCGGGCGCTGTGCCAGCCGGTACGTGCCCGACTCGGGCCTATTGCTCGCCTCGCTTCGCTCTGCTTCGGCCGCGAGCGGCTCGGCGGACATCAGGTCGGCCAGCGTCGTCTGCGGGGTGCGCACCAAGGTGTCGGGCCCGCGCTGGATGGGCCCGTCCGGGCCGCCGGCGATCGCGACCGTCCGCACGGTGCCACCGCCGATCGTGCTGCCGCGGTGGCTGAGCGTGCAGATCGCCAGCAGCGTCGCACCGTGCGGGCCGAGCGGGCGGCTGCTGGCCACGACGGGCTCGTCGGGGGCGGCCTGCAGACTGTCGATCCCGTCGGGACTGAGCTCGACGGTCAGCTCACTGGATACCGTCCACTGCCCCGACCCGCGTCGGTAGAAGTTCGCCCGCCCGCCCACATCGTCGACCAGGATGGCCAGCGGACCGACTGTCGGCATTCCGGTGAACGGGTTGACCAGCCGGCCCACCGGCATCGAGGCAACCACGGTGAACTCGGTGAAGTTCTCATCGAGCGTCGTGATGCCGAACCTGGTCAGGACGCTTTCCGGAGTCTCGGGGTCCTGCCGCCCAGCCGGTTGGTCGATGAACGTCACGCCTTGTATTCCAACATCAGCGGCAAACGTCGTGTCGGACGGGCCGACCATACTGATCACCCATGGCCACCGTGTACTTCACCGCGTCGAGTCTGGACGGGTTCATCGTCGACGACGCGGGCAGCCTGGACTGGTTGACCACCCGCGCGATCGACGTCGACGGACCCTTCGGATACAAGGCATTCGAGACCGGGGTCGGCGCGCTGGTGATGGGGTCGGCGACCTACGAGTGGCTGCTCGCCAATCAGCCGGGGGAGTGGATGTACAGCCAGCCGACCTGGGTGCTCATCCACCGTCCGCAGATCATCGCCGAGGGTCATCCGGTGACGGTGCACAACGGCACGGTCACCGACCTGCATCCGCGGCTGGTCGAGGCTGCCGGTGACCGCGACGTGTGGGTAATGGGCGGCGGTGACGTCGGCGCGCAGTTCGTCGCGGCGGGGCTGGTGGACGAGCTGATCGTGTCGTATGCGCCGTGCAGCCTGGGCTCGGGCGCACCGGTGCTGCCGATGCGCTCGGAGTGGGTGCTGGCCGAAACCGGTGTCAACGGCGATTTTGTCTGTGCCCGTTGGCAGTTCAAGCGTTGGGGGTCGGAACGCCGAACTTCGTCACGAATTCCTTTGCCTTGATCAGGAATTCCAGCTGAGCGGTGACGTCGTGCAGGGGTTGCAGGCTGCGCACCGATCGGCACAGCACAACCGCGCCCTCCATCGAGGCCAGGGTGATGTCGGCCAGTGCGCTGGCCTCGGCAGTGTCGAAGCCGTCGCGCAGGTACGACTGCTTGGCAGCGTCTCGCCAGCGGCTGAAGATCTCGCCTGCGACCGCGGTCAGCTGGTGTTCGTCTTCGCCGGAGCCGACAGCAGCCGCCAGCACGGGGCATCCGGCGGTGTAATCGCTTGTGAGGAGGGCATTTTCCCAAAGTTGGACGAACCGGCGAAGCAGCACCGGGGAGCTCTCCTTGGCCGCTTCGTCGAGGCTGGCGCTGAGTTCGTAGCCGGCGTAGTCCAACGCCTCGCGCAGGATCTGGCTGCGTCCCTCGGGGAAATGGTGATAGACCGAGCCGCGGGGCGCACCGCTGCGGGCGAGCACCTCGTCGATGGTCACTCCGGCCGCGCCGCGTTCGCGCAGCACCTCGGCGGCACTCACCAGCATCTTCGTGCGGGTGGAGCCTCGGGCTCGGCGGGCGGTACCGGCTGGCGTCTGGGTCATTCAGGCGGCGGGGGATTGACGGACGTGGCTACCCCGCCATGCCAGGGCGCGAGCGCCCCGGCCGAACAACTGCCGGCGTTTGTCGGGCACCTGGCGCGTGAACCGGTGGCCGGCAATGTTCAGCTCGATCAGCCACATTTTTCTCTCCTTGCGGGGAAGGTCTCTAGACCAACTCCATAACTATGGTTACGACCATAAGATTAGAAGGCTCTAAGCGCAAGACGAAAACTGCCATGAGCGTTAGTCGCAGGAAGAGCCCCCTGCTGAAGTGCGGATAGTTTCACGCATAGTGAACGAATATGATCCAGATCATATTCCTGGCGGCCGGTGGATCCCGCTGATCAGGCCAGCTAAACGGACTAGGCTCGGCTGCGTCGGCGACTGAAAAGGACGCAATCGATGAGCCACTACAAGAGCAACGTTCGCGATCTCGAGTTCAACCTCTTCGAGCTGCTCGACCTGGGGAAGGCCCTCGACGACTATCCGGACCTCGACGGGGACTCGGTGCGCGAGATGCTTTCCGAGGCTGCCCGCCTGGCCGAGGGTCCGGTGGCCGAATCATTCGCCGAGACCGACCGACATCCGCCGACCTTCGATCCCGCCACCCATGTGGTGACGCTGCCCGAGCCGTTCCAGAAGTCGATGCGGGCCTGGCAGCAGGGGGAGTGGTTCCGCATCGGGCTCGTCGAGGAGGTCGGCGGCGTCCCGGCCCCGGCGATGGTCACCTGGGCGATCGATGAGCTGGTGCTCGGGGCCAATCCGGCGGTGTTCATGTACATGGCCGGCCCGATCATGGCGAACATCGTGTTCCACATCGGCAACGAGCAGCAGAAGCATTGGGCGCCGTTGGCCGCGGAACGAAACTGGTGCGCCACGATGGTGCTGACCGAGCCGGATGCCGGTTCGGACGTCGGCGCCGGGCGGACCAAGGCGGTGGACAACGGCGACGGAACGTGGCACATCGAGGGCGTCAAGCGCTTCATCACCAACGGCGACGCCGGCGACTATTTCGAGAACATCCTGCACCTCGTGCTGGCCCGCCCCGAGGGCGCCGGACCCGGCACGAAGGGTCTGAGCCTGTTCCTGGTCCCGAAGTTCCTGCTCGATCCCGAGACCGGTGAGCCCGGCGACCGTAACGGCGTCTACGTCACCAACCTCGAGCACAAGATGGGCCTGAAGGCCTCGGCCACCACCGAACTCAGCCTGGGACTGCATGGGACGCCGGCGATCGGCTATTTGGTCGGTGATGTCCACAACGGCATCGCGCAGATGTTCAAGGTCATCGAGTACGCCCGGATGTTCGTGGGCACCAAGGCAATCGCGACCCTGTCGACCGGCTACCTCAACGCACTGGAGTACGCCAAGACCAGGGTGCAGGGTGCCGACATGACGCAGATGACGGACAAGACGGCACCGCGGGTGACGATCATCCACCACCCCGACGTACGGCGTGCCCTGATGACGCAGAAGGCTTACGCCGAGGGGCTACGCGCGCTCTACCTGTTCACCGCCGCGCATCAGGATCCCACCGTGGCACAGGTGGTTTCGGGTGCCGACGCGTCGATGGCCGAACGCGTCAACGACCTGCTGCTGCCGATCGTCAAGGGCGTCGGCTCCGAACGGGCCTACCAATGCCTGACCGAGTCGCTGCAGACGTTCGGCGGATCGGGCTTCCTGCAGGACTACCCGATCGAGCAGTACATCCGCGACGCGAAGATCGACTCGCTCTACGAGGGCACCACCGCCATCCAGGCGCAGGACTTCTTCTTCCGCAAGATCGCCCGCGACCAGGGTGGGGCGCTCGCGCACGTCGTCACCCAGATCGAGAAGTTCATCGACAGTCCCGACGCCCGGCCCGAGCTGGCCACCGGCCGCACATCGCTGGCCGATGCGCTGGACAACCTGCGTGCGATCGCGACCACGATGACCGGCTATCTGCTGGGCGCGCAGGAGGACGCGCGTGAGCTGTACCGGGTGGGCCTGGAGTCGGTGGGATTCCTGCTCGCAGTCGGCGATGTGCTGATCGGCTGGTTCCTGTTGCGCCAGGCCGAGATTGCGCTGCAGGCACTCGACGGCGATCCGGATCCGCGGGACGAGGCGTTCTATCAGGGCAAGGTGGCGGTGGCGAACTTCTTCGCCGCCAACATGCTGCCAAGGCTGGCCGCCGAGCGCCACATCGCGGAGTCGATCGAGTTGGCGATCATGGACCTGAGCGAAGACGCTTTCTAAGCGCTGGTAAAAATATCGGGGATAACCGGTGGCATTGAAGAGTTAGGGACTCCATGAAGGTGATCACGTCCATCGACGATGCGGCGTCCGCGGTCGGCCAGGAACTCGGCGTCAGCGAGTGGCTGCAGATCGACCAGAAGCGCATCAACGATTTCGCCGACGCGACCAACGACCATCA
>JAHFVD010000025.1:0-62813 GCA_023264735.1 Mycobacterium sp.
GCAGCAGTTCGGTCTTGTCCTCGGGGTAGTCCAGCGGCTGGGTGGTGAACTTGATGTGCTCTTTGACGTATTCGGACGGTTTGCGCTTGATGTCGGCCCACGATGTGCGCGCGGAGTAGATCGCGTCCATGCGCCACATCAGCGGCAGGATCCAGCTGAAGGCGTGCTCGACGAACACGATGCGCAGGGTGGGGTAGCGGTCGAACACTCCGTCGAAGATCAGGCTCATCACCTGGTTGGCGGCCAGTAGCGAGTAGCTGACCATGAAATCGTGGTTGTAGCTGGGCAAGCCGACCGGCGGGATCGGCAGATTCTCGTACTTGCCGCGGCCCAGATGGCAGCTGACCGTGATGTCGTGTTTGGTGGCGGCCGCCCAGATCGGGTCGTATTTCGGGTCGCCCCACGACGGCCGGGGTTCGGCCTTGATCAGGATCTGTGACATGTAGGGGTGGCCGGCCCATTTCTCGATCTCGCGGGCCGCGCCGTCGGGGTCCTCGATGGCCACCGAGATCGATCCGCGCCAGCGCTTGTGCCAGTTGTTGCGGCTGTCCAGCCAGTGCTCGTCGAGCCAGAGGTTGCTGGCGATGGCCGCGGCCTGTGCCGCGTCGGCCAGCCGAGCGCCGGGAGCCAGCGGCTCCAGGATGGCGATATCGGCGCCTGCCTCCATGATCAGCTGGCGAAATGCCAGGTCAGGGTCGCTGCCGGCGAACTCACCGTCGTCCGGGAAGGTATCGGTGCGCATCGCGAAGGCGTGCGCGTAGTCGGGGGCGTCGTAGTAGATCTGCTCCCCGATGGGGTGGGAGAGGAAGTACTTCGTGCGCCAGGGCTCGGGTATGTAGTCGATCAGCACCCCGCGGCGAGGTACGGGGTGGACGTCGGAATCCACGCACCGCACGGCGATGTGTTCGGTCGGTGCCGACCGCTGCTCGATGTGCGTCAGGGTCATTCCGGTCATCTTTTCTTCGTCGTTGCCGTCATTGTCCCACCGGAGTGCACGTGGTTGGCGGAAAAAATGAAGTAGTGGCTTACGCATGTCGTTTCGCGGCACGTGCGGGACAGTTGTTTCAGGCGGTGCGTCAGTGCCGTTGCCCGGGTGCGGGATGAATCTCAAACCTGTTCTGCGACAACATGATATGTGAGTCGAGGCACGAACGGGGAGCGAGGAGGGGCATGGAGCGCATCCGCGGTCTGTCATCCGAAGCCTCTCGTGTCCCGTCGACGCTTCATGGTCAGCTGTTCTTGCTCGCTTTCGACCCCGAACAGGGGCGATTCGACGAGCGCGACTCCGCGTTGTTCGGGCTGGCCTTGGGCGCGGCAATGCTGACCGAGCTCTACCTGACGGGTTATTTGGTGGAGCGCGACGGTCTCCCCGTCCCGGGCAAAGCGGCCAGCCCTGACGATCAGGTGTTGCATTCCGCATTCGCCCAGGTCGGCGTCCACAATCGAGCGACGTGGGCAGAGCTGATCGCCGGACATCACGGTTCTGCCACGTCAACGGTGCGCGACCAGCTGACCACCGAGGGCTGGTTACGCAACGGCCGGCCTGCGGTGCTGGCGATACCCGCTGGTCTGGAACCCTATGACGCATGCCGGGTCGGCGCCCTGGCCGATGAGGTCGCTGGCGCCCTCCGGAACGCGATCACCGGAAAGCCGGCCGAGCCGTGGTTGCTTGCGTGCGGACTGCTGGCCGTCCTTGCTCAGCTGCCCGGCCTGGCCGGCTTCGTCGCCACTGTCAATCGGCATCGGCTGCAGGAACTGGTGCGCGACGCAATCGCGCCGGTGTCCGGGCTGGCCGAGGCGATACAGAGTCGGTCGGCATGACGCCCCGCGACCGCCGGCACCTGTGGTCAGTTCCTCCGCCCAGCGATTCCGACGAGGATCCCGAGCCAGGGAAACCCGACGATCCTGAGCCGCCCAACGAGGAGCTCCACGTCTTGTTGTGGTGAGCAGGTGGGGCACTGGACAACATACCCCCTAGGGGTATCATCAAGGCATGACGACGACCGACCTTCAGTTGAGTGGCATGAGCTGCGCGTCCTGCGCGGCGAAAATCGAGCGCAGCCTCAACGGCCTGGACGGTGTGCGCGCCACCGTGAACTTCGCCGTCGAGAGTGCGCGCGTCGAACACGGGCCGCAGGTCTCCGAGCACGATCTGATCAAGGCGGTGGAATCCACGGGCTACCACGCTTCGGTGGTCGACCACTCCGGTCACGGCCAGGACCACACGAACCACGACGTCCCGACCGAGCAGTTGCGTCCCCGGCTCATCGGCTCGGCGGTGCTGGCGGTGCCGGTGCTGGCCCTGTCCATGGTGATGCCGTGGCAGTTCCCCGGCTGGCTGTGGCTGGTGCTGGCACTGGCGACGCCGATCGTCTTCTGGGGCGGCTACCCGTTCCACAAGGCCGCGCTGAACAGCGCGCGGCACGGGTCGTCGACCATGGACACCCTGGTGTCCATCGGCACATTGGCCGCGTACTTCTGGTCGCTGTACGCGGTGCTGACCGGGGCCGCCGAACACGGTCACGGCCACGTCTACTTCGAGGTCGCGGCGGCGGTGACGGTGTTCCTGCTGGCCGGCCGGTATGCCGAGGCCAAAGCCAAGCGGTCGGCGGGCGCTGCGCTACGCGCGCTGCTGTCACTGGGCGCCAAGGATGCCACGGTGGTGCGCGACGACACCGAGGTGCGAATCCCGGTGGGCGAGTTGCGGGTTGGCGACGTGGTCGTGGTGCGCCCCGGTGAGCGGGTAGCCACCGACGGTGTCGTGGTGGACGGCGCCTCGGCGCTGGACACCTCGGCGATGACGGGTGAATCGGTGCCGTCCGACGTGGGAGTCGGCGCCGAGGTGCTCGGCGGTGCGGTGAACACCTACGGTCGAATCCTGGTGCGCGCCAGCCGTGTTGGCGCCGATACTCAGCTATCCAGGATGGCCAGGATGGTCGCCGACGCGCAGGGCGGGAAGGCCTCGATCCAGCGATTGGCCGATCGGGTATCGGGCGTCTTCGTTCCGGTGGTGCTGGCGATCGCGGTGATCACCTTGGTTGCCTGGCTGCTGGCCGGCGGACCGGTCACGTCGGCGTTCACCGCCGCGGTGGCGGTTCTGATCATCGCCTGCCCGTGTGCGCTGGGTCTGGCGACGCCGACCGCGATCCTGGTCGGTACCGGTCGTGGCGCCCAGCTTGGCGTGGTCATCAAGGAGCCTCAGGTGCTCGAGACCGTCACCGGCATCGACGCCGTCGTCCTGGACAAGACCGGCACCGTCACCACCGGCACCATGGCGGTCGCGGCCGTCGAGACCGAGCCCGGCGCCGACGCGGACACCGTGCTGGCGCTCGCCGCCGCCGTCGAGTCCGCATCCGAGCATCCGGTGGCCGCCGCGATCGTGGCCGCCGCCCGTGAGCGGGGCCTGCGGGTGGTCGCCGTGACTGACTTCGCCAACGATCCCGGGACCGGTGTCAGCGGCGTCGTCGACGGGGTCACCGTTCGGGTGGCCCGCGCTTCGGACGACGACGGACGCACCAGCGTGGCCGTCATCGCCGGCGGCGCCCAGTGCGGGGTGATCCGGCTGGTCGACGCGGTGAAGCCGACCAGTGCCGAGGCGATCGCCGAACTGAAGCGGATGAGCATCACCCCGATGCTGCTGACCGGCGATAACCCGGCGGTTGCCGCGCGGGTGGCCGCCGAGGTGGGCATCGACGCCGAGAACGTGATTGCGGGTGTGCTGCCGTCGGAGAAGGCCGAGGCGATCAAGAGACTGCAGGCCGACGGCCACAAGGTCGCCATGGTCGGCGACGGGGTCAACGACTCGGTGGCGCTGGCCACCGCCGACGTCGGCATGGCGATGGGTACCGGCACCGACGCGGCGATCGAGGCGGGTGATATCACGCTGGTCCGCGGCGACCTGCGGACGGTCCCGACTGCGCTGCGGCTGTCGTCGCGCACACTGCGGATCATCAAGCAAAACCTGTTCTGGGCGTTCGGCTACAACGTGGCGGCGATCCCGCTGGCCGCGCTGGGCCTGCTGAACCCGATGATCGCCGGTGCCGCGATGGCGTTCTCCTCGGTGTTGGTGGTGACCAACAGCCTGCGCCTCAAGCGCTTTTCCTAACCACGCCGCTTCACCCTTCGCTGTTTCGCCGAAACCGACGATTGGCCGAGAAAGTGCGAGTAGATCGCAGCATTTCGTCGATCTCGGCGCGGGGTGACGCTCGTCACGAACCCGTTGGTACAAAGTGCGAAATCTGTAACACTGTTGCACATGACGGATCTTGCCGAGCCCCAGTCCGCCACCGACGCCCTGCCGCTGGGCCCGCAGTCCCTGGTGTGGCGCTACTTCGGTGACAACCGGATGTTCCTCATCGGACCGCGACCGGCCGTGCTGCAGAACATGCTCGCCGAGTTGGGCCAGGGCGTGCTCGACCATTCGGTGTTCTTCGCCGACACCGCGGCCCGGGTCAAGCGCTCGCTGCCGCCGATCTTCATGACCGTCTACGGCAGCGAGGGCGACAACGCCGGCACCAGCGTCCGCGACTTCCACCACAACATCAAGGGCGATATGCCCGACGGCAGCCGCTACCACGCGCTGGATCCCGAGACCTACTTCTGGGCGCACGCGACCTTCTTCGACCAGGTCCTGTACTTCGCTGACACCTTCGTCAAGCGGCTCTCCCGCGAAGAGAAGGAGCAGATGTACCTGGAATCCAAGACCTGGTACCGGCGCTACGGCGTCACCGATCGCCCGATGCCCGCCGACTACGCGGAGTTCGAGCGCTACTGGGACCGCATGATCGACCAGGTGCTGGTCGCCCACTCCACCGCCAAGTACGGCGTCGGCTACGTCACCAAGGGATTCCCGCGACCCAAGGGCGTGAACCCGCTCGTGTGGCGGCTGGTGTCGCCTGTGTTCAACCCCGTCGCGGCGTTCCTGACCACCGGCGGCATGCCGCCGCGCACCCGCGACTTGCTCGGCCTGCCCTGGAGTGAGCGCAAGGAACGCAACTATCAGCGCTTCGCCGCGTTGTGGCGCTCGCGTCCGGTCAACTGGCTGTGGGATCATCTACCGATGAACGTCCGCTACAACCGCTACGCCACAGCGGGTTTCGCGCGGGCAGGGCATGCCTGACCCGTCCACCGAAGCGATCCTCGACGCCGCGCTCGTCGAGTTCGATCAGCATGGCATCCGCCGGGTGGCCCTTGATGACGTCGCCCGTCGCGCCGGGGTGAGCCGGACGACGATCTACCGTCGCTTCGCCAACAAGGACGACCTGGTGTCCGCCGTGGTGGACAGGGAGAACGCCCAGCTCTTCGCCGATATCGCCGAAGAGCTCAAAACCAAACGGCCGCAGTCGAATTACTATGTTGAAGCGTTCACGCAGGCGATCCTGCGCAGCCGCAAGCACCGGGTGCTCAACCGGATGGTCCACGACGAGCCCGCGCTGACGCTGGAGTTGGCGCGCCGGCACTACGCGGCTGCGGTGCACCGCATCGAAGCCGCATTGCAGGTGATCTTCCCGCCCGGCTTCGCCGAGCGGATCGGGCCCCAGGCCGTGCATGAGCTGGCCGACAGTATCTGGCGCTACGCGATGATGGTGACCCTGCTGCCTAGCCCCGAACCGATCGAAACTACTGACGAAATAAGGGCTTTCGCCACCAAGCACTTCCTGCCCAGCCTGCCAGAAGCATTGCGGGCAGTGCCGGTCTAGTCGTTGCTGGTGCAGTCCAGATCCACGTAGGCGGTGGGCATTGACTGGTGCACATCGGTGACGGTGCATTGCGACAGCCCGCCGGTCGGCTGGCCGTTGAGCTGCACTTGGTAGCCCTGGCTCTGCAATTGGCTGATGATGTCGGGGGCGGAGCCGGTTCCCGACGACGACACGATGTGGGCGACGCTGATGAGTGCTGCTCCAATTAGGTTGCTGTACATACCTTTAGATATGCGAGCAGGTTACAGCTCACGTCGACTGAGTAGACGGGGCCAACACTTCCACCACACCGTTGCGCTCCCGAACCTCGAAGTGCGGCAATGGCTTCGGTGCGATCGGCAGGGCGTGAGTGACGACCATTCCGGCCGGGGAGAACGACGTCGAATGGCACGGGCAGCGCAGTTGGTCGATGTTCTGGTCGAACCACAGCTTGCAGCCCTGGTGCGTGCATACGCCGGAGACCGCTTCCACCTGGCCGTTGACCCGGCGGACGAACCCGTTGACCGAACCCAGGTCGAACGCGTGCATCGTGCCCTCGGACACTTCTGAGCTGGCTGCTACGGCGTGCCAGGACCCGTCGGTCGGCACCATGTCGGCGTCGGCCACCTGTGGCTCGTTGGCGGTCGGGCGAAGCACCAGTCGGTCGACGGATACCGCCGCCACCGCTGCCGTCGCGGCCGCGGTGGTACCGACGATCACCTGTCGACGGGTGGTCGACAGCCCGGTCTTGGCCGGGGGCGCGACATCGTCGACTGCTCCAGGCTCTGACGACATTTCGGCGGCCAACCGTGCCTTGAGCCCGGACACGAACTCCGGGCGGGGCTCGGCCGCATCGTCGCGCGCGGCAGTCAGATCGATCGCGGTGCGCAGCTGCGCGGCTTCGAAGTCGTCAGGATGGAAACCCTTGGGTTGACGCCCGGCCAGCAGGTCGTCGATGTAGCGACGGAGCTCACGGCGGGTCATGGGAGTGCCCCCTCGCTGATCTGCGCGGCCAGCCGCAGCGCCCGGTGCTGCAGCACTTTCGCGTTTGCGACGCTGACGCCGAGCGTACTGGCCGCTTCCCGCACCGAACAGCCTTGCAGGAAGCGCAGTTCCAGCACCCGTCGGTAGTTGTCCGGAAGCGCGTTCAGCAGGGTGGCGACGCGTTGCGGTGCGGTGCTCGGCGCCGCCGGGCCGAAAACCGTGGCGGCCAAGGGCAGGTCCTCGATGGTGGTGATCTCGGTGCCCAGGGTGGCCCGCCAGTGTGCGGCCAGCACCGTGCGCGCCGTGGCCCGCAGGTAGGCGCGTACTTCGGCGATGCTCGCCGTCAGGCGTAGCGGGCGCATCGCGGCCAGGAAGACCTCCGAGGTCAGGTCCTCGGCGTCGACGCGATTGCCGACCCGGCCAAGGATCATCCGGTACACCCAGGTCACGTTGTCGTCGTAGACGGCTTCCCAATCCGGATAGCGCGCGCCCGCGACCAGACGCAGGTCTGGTCTCGGGCGCCGATCGTCCTCCGCCGCCATCGTTTGCCTTCCGCTCATCATCCAGAGATAGGCGGCGGGGTTACACAGCCGTCGGTGTAACCGTCGCCCTACCTCTTGATGAGACGGTCCGCGCCGCGGACATGGTTCAGCCGAGGAGGCAGACTTCATGCACCACACCCGCACCGCGCTCGCATGCGTCGCGGTCGCTGTTGGCCTCGCCGCGTGCTCCGCGCCGGCGAAGGCTCCCGCACCGACGGTCGACTTCGGTCCCAACGGCGGCACCTCGGTCGGCATGCCAGGGATGTCGTCGGCCATGCCCGGCATGGGGCCGATGCCGTCGGCCACCACCTCGAGCGCCCCGACCCCGCCGGTGGCCGGGGCGGCCGTGGACATCACCAACTTCGCGTTCGCCCCGGCCAACCTCAGCGTGAAGGTCGGCGAGACCGTGACGTGGACCAACAAGGACGAGGAACCCCACACCGTCGTCGCCAACGACGGGTCGTTTCATTCGCCGGGGTTGGACGCCAACGGCACGTACAGCTTCACGTTCAGCACCCCGGGCAGCTTCGACTACATCTGCAGCATCCACCCGTTCATGCGCGGCACCGTGGTGGTGACCCGATGAACGGCGATCCGCAGCAGATGAGCCGACGGCAGCTCATGCGGCACGGCGCCTGGTTCGGTGCCGCTGTCGGCCTTGCGGTCGTCGGCGGTGAGGTGCTCTCCCACGTCGCCGCTGCCCCCGCGGCCACCCCGACTCGGCCCACCCTGAGGTTCGCGCAGATCAGCGACAGCCACATCGGGTTCAACGGCACCGCCAATCCCGACGTCGTGGGGTCCTTCGAGCGGGCGATCCGGCAGATCAACAC
This sequence comes from Mycobacterium sp., assembly GCA_023264735.1. Taxonomy (GTDB): domain Bacteria; phylum Actinomycetota; class Actinomycetes; order Mycobacteriales; family Mycobacteriaceae; genus Mycobacterium. Next base: position 8,035 of record JAHFVD010000025.1, read on the forward strand.
CCTTGGCTACACACCCGATTTCGTCATCCACACCGGTGATCTCACCCACCTGGCCACCCCGGCCCAGTTCGATCAGGTGAACCAGATGATGGGCAGTCTCAACACCCCACACGTCTTCACGGTGCCCGGCGAGCACGATTCGGTCGACGACGCCGGGCAGAAGTACCGCGCCGTCTTCGGGGCGGGCACCCGGGGTGACGGCTGGTACAGCTTCGACATCGCCGGCGTGCACGTCATCGGGCTGGTCAACACGCTGAACCTCAAGAAGCTGGGACATCTCGGGGCCGACCAGTTGGAGTTCATCGAGAAGGACGTCGCGTCGCTGTCGTCGGACACCCCGATCATCGTGTTCAGCCACATCCCGTTGTTCGCGATGTATCCGGACTGGGGGTGGGGGACTGACGACGCCACCCATGCGCTGAGCTATCTGCGCCGGTTCTCCTCTGTCACCTGTCTGAACGGCCATGTGCACCAGTTGTTTTCGAAGACCGAGGACAACGTCACGTTCTACAGCGGCACCACGACGGCCTACCCGCTGCCGCATCCCGGCGACGGGCCCGCACCCAAACCGCTCACCCTGCCCGCCGGCAAGCTGCACGACGCGCTCGGCATTCGCGAGGTCAGTTACACCCGAGGCCAGACCATGCTGGCGCTGAAAGAGGAGTCGCTGCAATGACCCGGATCGTCAACTTCGGTATCGCGGCCGGCCTGCTGGTCAGCGCCGCCTGCCATGGCTACCTGTATCTGCACGGCTATCGGTACATCCCTGCGGTCGGGCCCGGCTTCCTCGTTCTGACAAGCATTTCCGTGGCGTTGGCGATCCTGATCGCGCTCGGCGGGCTCGGCTGGTTGCGCGTGGCGGCACTCCTGGTGTCGCTGGGCGCACTGGGTGCCTTCGTCCTGTCACGCACCATCGGGGTGATGGGTTTCAATGAACGGGGTTGGGCGCCGCCGCACGGGCCGATCAGCGTGCTCGCCGAGGCGATCACTGCGCTTTTGTGCGCGTGGTCGTTGCTCAGACGCGGGTCAACAGCACCGCGTTCTCGAAAGGCAGCGTCGTGAAGACCGGCCGCCAGAGGCCCGAAACATGTGGGGCAGCTTCGGCTTTGGTCATCACTCGGGGATTGCTGACGGTGAATGTCCGGCCGTAGCGTTTGAGCCGGCCGCCGCCGGCGGCGGTGATGTTCTTCAGCCAGTCGCGGTTCGGTCCGTAGGTCAGCAGGATTGCCACCCCCTCGTCGGTGGTGAACACCGTCAACGGGGTGCGGTAGTGCGCGCCGGAGCGGCGGCCGACGTGTTCGAGGATGCCCATCGTCGGTATGAAGCCCGCCCACAGTCGCTGCACCGGGTTGGTGACGTAGCGGTTGAATCTGGCCAACCATTGCGGCAGCTGCATCACCCCATCAAACTCTGAAGACATGGCCTACCTCAAGCCCCCGTGGTTCACCGCCAAGGTGTTCAACAAGATCGCGATGGCCACCGGCGTCTCGGGCAGCGAGACGCTCACGGTGACGGCCCGCACCAGCGGGCAGGAACAGAAGATCCCGGTGATCACCGTCGACGTGGACGACGCCCGCTACCTGGTGTCGACCCGGGGCGAGTCGCAATGGGTGAAGAACGTCCGGGCCAATCCGGTGGTGATCCTGGACACCAAGGTGGGTGCGGCACGGTTCACCGCCGCCGAAGTGCCGGTCGCGGACCGTCCGCCGGTGCTGCAGGCCTACCGGGTCAAGGCAGGCAAGACCGTCGACGGCTACTTCGCCAAGCTGCCCGACCCCGCCGACCACCCGGTTTTCCGCCTCGACCCGGTGTGAGGCGCCCCTCTCTCGCGGAGGTGCCGCCCGCTCGCCCCTGCCATATGTCGCTCGGAGGTGGGCAAACATGATGGACGCCGGGGGAGGTGCGCCTGTGGCCTGTGTGGTGATCGACCCAACTGCTACACCCTGTAGTTGAGCATCCCCGCATGCCTGGGACACTGGTGGCCATGAGCAGCACGGATCAGGCCGCTTCGACCGCGGCATCGGCCAGGCTGTTCGCCGACGCTTGCGCGGTCATCCCCGGCGGAGTGAACTCCCCGGTCCGGGCGTTCAATTCCGTCGGCGGCACGCCCCGCTACATCATCTCGGCCAAGGGCTACTGGCTCACCGACGCCGACGGCAACCGCTTCATCGACCTGGTCTGCTCGTGGGGCCCGATGATCCTGGGCCACGCCCACCCGGCCGTCGTCGAGGCAGTGCAGCGCGCTGCCGCCAACGGCCTGTCGTTCGGCGCACCCACGCCGGGGGAGACCGAGCTGGCCACCGAGATCATCGCCCGGATGAAGCCCGTCGAACGGGTTCGCCTGGTGAACTCCGGCACCGAGGCCACCATGAGCGCGGTGCGCCTGGCCCGCGGCTTCACCGGCCGATCGAAGGTCATCAAGTTCTCCGGCTGCTACCACGGCCACGTCGACGCACTGCTGGCCGACGCCGGCTCCGGGGTCGCGACCCTGGGTCTGCCGTCCTCGCCGGGTGTCACCGGCGCCACCGCTGCCGACACGATTGTGTTGCCCTATAACGACATCGCCGCTGTCGAGGAGTCCTTCGGCAAATTCGGCGACACCATCGCCGCGGTCATCACCGAGGCCTGTCCTGGCAACATGGGCGCGGTTCCGCCGCTGCCCGGCTACAACGCCGCGCTGCGGCGCATCACCGCCGAACACGGCGCTCTGCTGATCGTCGACGAGGTGATGACCGGCTTCAGGATGAGCCGAAGTGGTTGGTATGGAATCGATCCCGTCGACGCTGACCTGTTCACCTTCGGCAAGGTGATGAGCGGCGGGCTGCCCGCCGCGGCGTTCGGCGGACGCACCGACGTGATGGAGCGCCTGGCCCCGTTGGGCCCGGTGTATCAAGCCGGCACTCTGTCGGGCAACCCGGTGGCGGTGGCCGCCGGACTGGCCACCCTGCGCAACGCCGACGACGCGGTCTATGCCGCACTCGACGCCAACGCCGACCGGTTGGCCGGCCTGCTCGCGGACGCGCTGACGCAAGCCGGTGTGGCCCATCAGGTTCCGCGCGCCGGCAACTTCCTGTCGGTGTTCTTCACCGACGCGCCGGTCACCAACTTCGCCGAGGCGAAGGCCAGCGAAACCTGGCGGTTCCCGGCGTTCTTCCACGCCCTGCTCGATGCCGGCGTCTATGCCCCGCCGAGCGCCTTCGAAACCTGGTTCGTCTCGGCCGCTCTCGACGAGGCCGCCTTCGACCGAATCGCCGACGCCCTGCCGGGTGCGGCTCGCGCTGCAGCGGAAGCGAAGCCGCAATGAGCGAACGCACGATCGTCCACGTGATGCGCCACGGCGAAGTGCACAACCCGGACGGCATCCTCTACGGTCGCCTGCCCGACTTCCATCTCTCCGATCGCGGCCGGGCCCAGGCCGAAGCGGTCGCCACCTGGTTGGCCGCACGCGACATCGTCTATGTGGTGGCCTCACCGCTGGAGCGGGCCCAGGAGACGGCCGCGCCGATCGCCGCTCACCACGGCCTGGCCGTCGACACCGACGACGAACTCATCGAGTCCCACAACGTCTTTCAGGGCGAACGGGTCTCCCCGGGCGACGGCGCCCTACGCGATCCGCGCAACTGGTGGCACCTGCGCAACCCGCGCACCCCGTCGTGGGGCGAGCCCTATCGCGAGATCGCCGCGCGGATGGAGCAGGCGCTGGACCGGGCCCGGGTCAAGGGGGCCGGCCACGAGGCGGTCTGCGTCAGCCACCAGCTACCCGTCGAGACGCTGCGCAGGGCGATGACAGGCAAACAGTTGCACCACTTCCCGACCCGGCGGCTGTGCAACCTGGCGTCGCTGACCTCGTTCTACTACGACGGGGACGACTACATCGGCTGGGGATACGCGGAGCTAGCCGGCCGGTGAAGCGGCTGTTGGTCCTCCTGGTGGCGGCGACGGTGTTGGCCGGCTGCTCCACCGGTGACGACGCCGTCGCCCAAGGTGGCACCTTCGAGTTCGTCGCCCCCGGCGGCAAGACCGACATCTTCTACGACCCGCCGGCCAGTCGTGGCAAGCCGGGCCCGATCTCCGGTCCCGAATTGATGGACCCATCGAAGACGGTGTCGCTGAAGGACTTCGATTCCCAAGTCGTCGTGATCAACGTCTGGGGTCAGTGGTGCGGGCCCTGCCGCTCCGAGATCACCCAACTGGAGAAGGTGTACGACCAGACCCGCGACCTGGGTGTGGCGTTCCTCGGAATCGATGTGCGGGACAACGACATCACCGCACCCCAGGACTTCGTCACCGACCGTAGAGTCACCTTCCCGTCGATCTACGACCCGGCGATGCGCACGATGATCGCCTTCGGCGGCAAGTACCCCGCAACGGTGATCCCGTCGACCGTCGTCCTCGACCGGGAACACCGGGTGGCCGCGGTGTTCCTGCGCGAGCTGCTGGCCGAGGACCTGCTGCCGGTGGTGCAGCGGCTGGCCGCCGAGCCGAAACCGGCCGCGCCGTGACCGGTTTCGCCCAGACCGCCGCCGCGGGCCCGCTACTGCTGGCCCTCGGTATCTGCGTGCTGGCCGGGCTGGTGTCGTTCGCGTCGCCATGCGTGGTGCCCCTGGTGCCCGGTTACCTGTCCTACCTCGCGGCGGTTGTGGGGGTGGACGACCTCGACGCGCACACCGGCCGGGTGGCGATCAAGGCGCAGCGCTGGCGGGTGGCCGGGTCGGCGCTGTTGTTCGTCGCCGGATTCACTGTGGTGTTCGTCCTCGGCACGGTCGCGGTGCTCGGCATGACCACCTCGCTGATCACCAATCAGCTTGTCTTGCAACGGGTCGGCGGCGTGCTGACCATCGTGATGGGTCTGGTGTTCATCGGCTTCATCCCGGCGCTGCAGCGCCAGGCGCGGTTCACGCCGACCCGCCTGGCCGGCGTGGCGGGCGCCCCGCTGCTCGGCGCGGTCTTCGGGCTGGGCTGGACACCGTGCCTGGGCCCGACGCTGACCGGGGTGATCACCGTCGCCTCGGCCACCGACGGCGCCAGCGTCGCCCGCGGTGTCGCACTGGTCATCGCCTATTGCCTGGGCCTCGGGATTCCGTTCGTCTTACTGGCACTCGGATCGGGTTGGGCGGTTAACGGATTCGGCTGGCTGCGCCGGAACACCCGGACCATCCAGATCATCGGCGGTGTGCTGCTGATCGCCGTCGGGCTGGCGCTGGTCACCGGGGCCTGGAACGACTTCATCTCCTGGGTACGCGACGCGTTCGTCTCCGACGTGAGGCTGCCGATTTGACCACCTCCCCTCCGCGAGCAGACACAAAAGACCCCGACACGCCGAGGCGTGGGGGACTTTTGCGTCTGCTCGGCAGGTCGATCCGCACCCTGTGGCGCGCACTCACCTCGATGGGCACCGCGCTGGTGCTGCTCTTCCTGCTCGCGCTGGCGGCGGTGCCGGGTGCACTGGTGCCGCAGCGCAGCCTCAACGAGGCCAAGGTGCAGGAGTACCTGGCCGAACACACCACCATCGGGCCGTGGCTGGACCGCCTGCAGTTCTTCGACGTGTTCTCCAGCTTCTGGTTCACCGCGATCTATGCGCTGCTGTTCATCTCGCTGGTGGGCTGCCTGACCCCGCGGATGATCGAGCACGTCAAAAGCCTGCGCGCGGTGCCGGTGCCGGCCCCGCGCAACCTGTCCCGGCTGCCCAAGTACGCCACCGCCGAGGTTTCGGGGACCGCAGACCAAGCGGCGGCCGCGATCTCCGAACGCCTCAAGGGCTGGCGACGCGTCACCCGCACGACCGACGAGGGCATCGAGATCGCCGCCGAGAAGGGCTACCTGCGCGAATTCGGCAATATCGTCTTCCACTTCTCCCTGCTCGGCCTGCTGGTGGCGATCGCGGTCGGCAAGCTGTTCGGCTACGAAGGCAATGTCATCGTCGTCGCCAACGGCGGCCCCGGCTTCTGCTCGGCCTCACCGGCCGCGTTCGACTCCTTCCGGGCCGGAAACAGCGTCGACGGCACATCGCTGTATCCGATGTGTCTGCGGGTCAACGACTTCCAGGCCCACTATCTGCCCAGCGGGCAGGCCCTCTCGTTCGCGTCGAACATCAACTACCAAGCCGGAGACGATCTCGCCGACGGTACCTGGCGGCCGTACCGCCTCGAGGTCAACCATCCGCTGCGCATCGGTGGCGACCGGGTGTACATGCAGGGCCACGGCTACGCCCCGACGTTCACCGTCACCTTCCCGAACGGACAGCAACGCACCCAGACGTTGCAGTGGCGCCCCGATGACCCGGTCACCCTGCTGTCCTCGGGCGTGATCCGGGTCGACCCACCCGGCGGCATGTATCCCGACCCCTCCGAGCGGCGCAAGCATCAGCTGGCGATCATGGGCCTGTTCGCCCCCACCGCCGAGCTCGACGGCACCCTGCTGTCGTCGAGCTTCCCCGCGGCCAACGATCCCGCGGTGGCCATCGACATCTACCGCGGTGACACCGGGCTGGACACCGGTCGTCCCCAGTCGCTGTTCACCCTCGACCCGCGGCTCATCGAGCAGAAGCGGCTCACCAAGGTCAAACGCACCAACCTGAAACAGGGCGAAGAGGTCCGGCTCGACGACGGCACGGTCGTACGGTTCGACGGCGCGACCCCGTTCGTCAACCTGCAGGTTTCCCACGATCCCGGTCAGGTGTGGGTGCTGGTGTTCGCCATGTCGATGATGGCCGGGCTGGTGGTTTCGCTGATCGTGCGCAGGCGCCGGGTGTGGGCCAGGATTTCCGGCGGGCAGGAGCGAAGCGACTCGGGGATAGGTGGAGCGCCAGACGCGCAGGCCGGTACGGTAAGCGTCGAGCTGGGCGGTCTGGCCCGCACCGACAACTCCGGGTGGGGCGGCGAGTTCGAGAAGCTCACCGAGCGGATGTTGGCGGACCTCCCGGAGCCGTCGAAGGAGACAGTGTGAACGTTCAGCGAGAAGCGAAGCGGGATCGCGCATGAACACCGAGCACATCGACATCGGGCTGGCCCGCTATTCGGACTGGGCGTTCACGTCGTCGATCGTCATTCTCGTGGGCGCGCTGCTGCTGCTGGCCGTCGAACTCGCGTACAGCCGCGGCCGTAAGGTCGAGGCCCGCGAACTGGTGTCCGCCGGTGTCACCGCCGACAGTGACCGCCCCGGCGTCGTCGTCGAAACTCCCCGACGGTCCGTCGACGAACGCATCGGCAAGGCCGGCCTGTCGCTGGTCTACGTCGGCATCGCGGCGTTGTTCGCCTGCATCGTGTTGCGCGGGCTGGCGACCTCCCGGGTGCCGTGGGGCAACATGTACGAGTTCATCAACCTGACCAGCTTCTGCGGTCTGATCGCAGCCGCGATCGTGCTGCGCAAGCCGCAGTACCGCGCGCTGTGGGCGTTTGTGCTGCTACCGGTGCTGATCCTGCTGGCCGTCTCGGGCAAGTGGCTCTACTCCAACGCTGCCCCGGTGATGCCTGCCCTGCAGTCCTACTGGTTGCCGATCCACGTGTCGGTGGTCAGCCTCGGCTCGGGTGTGTTCCTGGTCGCGGGCGTGGCCAGCATCCTGTTCCTGCTGAAGATGTCGCCGCTGGCCGCGCCAGGCCGGGACGGGGCGTTCGCGCGTGTCGTGCAGCGCTTGCCCGACGCGCAGACTCTCGACCGGATCGCCTACCGCACCACGATTTTCGCGTTCCCGATCTTCGGTTTCGGTGTGATCTTCGGCGCCATCTGGGCCGAGGAGGCGTGGGGCCGCTACTGGGGCTGGGACCCCAAGGAGACGGTCGCCTTCATCGCGTGGGTGGTCTACGCCGCGTATCTCCATGCCCGCTCGACGGCCGGCTGGCGGGACAAAAAGGCTGCCTGGATCAACGTCGTCGGCTTCGTCGCGATGGTCTTCAATTTGTTCTTCATCAACCTGGTCGTGACCGGCCTGCACTCCTACGCCGGGGTGGGCTGATCTGACATTGCGCTAGGGTCGGGAGAACGCCACGAGAAAACCACTCGACCCGAAACTATATGTCAGGGGGAAGTGCACGTGTCTAATCCTGCGCCCCGTCAGGGCCACGAATTGACTGATGCGACAACGGTGTTCCGCACCGAACAGCGGTTCACCGATCCTGCTACTGCGACGCCGCAGCCCGAACCGGACTGGCTGGCCCCGACGCCACCTATCGGCATCCCGATGGATCCGTTGCCGGCTCCGGCTCCGCTGTTCAACCAGTATGTCGTCGAACAACCGGCGTACCGGCCGACCGTGCCGCCGACACCGTATCCGGACCTGTCGACCAGTTCGCTGCTGCGACAGGTCAAGCCAGCGCCGTCAGAAGGCTGGCGCAAGTGGCTGTATGTGCTGTCGGGCAAGCTGATCAACGTCGGTGAGGGTCCGGGCGCCGCGCGTCGCCACAGCCTCACCGCACAGGTGAACCGCCCGCTGTCGGGGTGCTATAAGGTCGCTGTGCTGTCGCTGAAGGGCGGGGTCGGTAAGACGACGATCACCGCGACCCTGGGCGGCACGTTCGCCTCGATCCGCGGTGACCGGGTGGTGGCGGTCGACGCCAACCCCGACCGCGGCACGCTGAGCCAGAAGGTGCCGCTGGAGACTCCGGCCACCGTGCGCCACCTGTTGCGCGACGCCGACGGCATCGAGCGCTACAGCGACGTCCGTGGCTACACCTCACAGGGTCCGAGCCGGCTGGAGGTGCTGGCCTCCGAGAGCGATCCGACGGTGTCCGAGGCGTTCAGCGGCGACGACTACGACCGGACGCTGGCGGTGCTCGAGCGCTTCTACAGCCTGGTGATCACCGATTGCGGGCCCGGTCTTCTGCACTCGGCGATGGCATCGGTGCTGAAACACGCCGACACCCTGATCGTGGTCAGTTCGGGTTCGGTGGACGGTGCCCGCAGTGCGTCGGCGACGCTGGACTGGCTCGACGCCCACGGCCACGAGGATCTGGTGCGCCGGTCGGTGTGTGTGGTCAACGCGGTGCGGCCGCGGACCGGCAAGGTCGACATGCAGAAGGTGGTCGATCACTTCTCCCGGCGCTGCCGCGCAGTGTGCGTCGTCCCGTTCGACCCGCATCTGGAGGAGGGTGCCGAGGTTGAGCTCGATCGGTTGAAGCCGAAGACGCGGGAGGCGCTGATCCGGTTGGCCGCGGTGGTGGCAGACGGGTTCCCCGCGACCGATACAGTCGAGCGGTTCGGCTAGCGCGGGTTGTTGTCTCCGTGGCTCAGCCGCCACAGGAAGTCCGGATCGTCGTCGGGACCGACGACCCTGGTCTTCGTCCGATTCGATTGAGCGCGAATCGCACGCCATCCGACATAGACGGCAGCGGCGATGATCAGGACTAAGAGCAGGTACAGCACGTAAACCTCCTTTGTCCGAATATACGCGCGTCGGTAGGCTCGGCGCCGTGTCGGACAATTCGGATAACCAGACCTCGGGCTCGGCGGGCCGCCTAGCGCGTGACGTCGTCATCTACACGTTCGCGCGGATCGCTTTGGTGGTCGCTTTGACCGCGGTGATCTACTACGCCGCCCAGCTGATCGGGATTCGCGAGTTCCCGCTCATCGTGGCGCTGTTGTTCGCGATCGTGATCGCCTTGCCGCTGGGCATCTGGGTCCTGGCCCCGCTGCGCAAGCGCGCCACCGAGAGCATTGCGCTGGTCGACGAGCGCCGTCGCCGGGATCGTGAGCAGCTGCAGGCGCGGCTGCGTGGCAAAAAACAGGACTAGCTAAAGCTCAACGCCAGCGCGACGGCGACGGACCAGACCAGCATGGTCAGACCGGTATCCCGCAGCACCGGGATGAGCTCACGACCGCCGAGACCGTGGCGCACCGGGCCGGCCGCACGCAACGCCAGCGGTGCCGCGACCAGTCCGACCGCACACCACGGTGTGGCCACCATCAGAACGAGCGTCAGCACACCGGCCAGCCCGAGCAGCGACTGGTAGAACACCCGGGTGCGGCCGTCGCCGAGGCGGACCGCCAGGGTCAGCTTGCCCGCGACCCGATCGGTCGGGATATCGCGAAGATTGTTGGCGACGAGCACCGCCGAGGACAGCGCGCCCATCGCGACAGCCAATGTCAGACCGACCCAGTCCACCCGCAGCGCCTGGGTGTACTGCGTGCCCAGCACCGCGACGAGCCCGAAGAAGACGAACACCGCGACCTCGCCGAAGCCGGCGTAGCCGTAGGGCCGCGAGCCGCCGGTGTACAGCCACGCCCCGGCGATACAGACCACGCCGACGGCGATCAGCCACGGAGCGCTGACGATCGCCAGCGCGAGCCCGGCGACGGCACCTACCCCGAGGCTGACGATCGCGGCGGCCAGCACGGCCCGTGGCGTCGCCAACTTGGAGCCGACCAGGCGCAGCGGTCCGGCGCGCTCGTCGTCGGTGCCGCGAATGCCGTCGGAGTAGTCGTTGGCGAAGTTGACACCGATGATCAGCGCGAGCGAAACGGCAAGTGCCAGCAGCGCCTTCCACCACGCAAAGGCGTCCAACCACGCCGCCGCACCCGTGCCCGCGATCACCGGCGCCACCGCGTTGGGCAGGGTTCTGGGCCTGGCCCCCTCGATCCATTGCGCGATGCTCGCCATGCTCGCAATCGTCGCACGGGCCGTCGTCGAGGACGTCCGGGTCCGTTGTAGCCGACGATGTGATGTTTGCTAAACGTCTAGCTTGACCGTCGGCTCGGTGTAGCTGGCCGCCCCGCCCCTTTTCTTCGCTAGCATCCGTCGATTTCCGCATCTGCCGTCGAAGTCAGCGCTCACCCGACACTCAATGGCTTTGCAGCACCACAAGTTGAGTTCGGCCGAGGTTCAGCTGTTGGCGCACCTGAAGAGCGCGCCAGATTGAAAGCGGCCGATGCGACCCTCGACCTGCCGGACATCTGAGCGGGAAAGCCCACCGACGTCGATACACCACAATGGTTGAATGCTCGGAGTCATCGGCGGCAGCGGTTTCTACACGTTCTTCGGATCTGATGCGCGCAGCGTGAACCTGGACACCCCGTATGGCGAGCCCAGTGCGTCGATCACCGTCGGTCGGGTCGGCCATCATGAAGTGGCGTTCCTGCCGCGGCACGGCCTCAGCCACGAATTCTCTCCGCATACCGTGCCCTATCGGGCCAACATGTGGGCCTTGCGGGCGCTCGGGGTGCGACGGGTATTCGGGCCGTGCGCGGTAGGCAGCCTCACGCCCGAGCTCGGCCCCGGCGCGGTGGTTGTGCCCGATCAGCTGGTGGACCGTACCCGGGGTCGGGACGACACCTACTTCGACTCCGGCGGTATCCATGTCGGGTTCGCCGATCCCTACTGTCCGACGTTGCGCGCCGCAGCCGCTGATCTACCGGGGGTGGTCGACGGCGGCACCATGGTGGTGGTGCAGGGTCCGCGCTTCTCCACCCGCGCGGAGAGTCAGTGGTTCGCGCGCGAAGGGTTCTCCCTGATCAATATGACCGGGTATCCCGAGTCAGTCTTGGCTCGCGAGTTGGAAATGTGTTATGCCGCAGTTGCTTTGGTGACCGATCTCGATGCCGGCGTCGACGTTGGTGCAGGCGTTCGCGCAGTCGACGTCTTCGCGGAATTCGAGAAGAACATGGGACCGTTCAAGAAGCTGGTGCTAGAGGCGATCGACCAGGTACCGCCCGATCGGGTCTGTGCGCATTGCCTTGCCCACGATGGTGTCGAGCTACCGTTCGACCTGCCGTGAGGGTATTGCTCACCGGCGCTGCCGGGTTCATCGGCAGTCGGGTACGGGCTGCTCTTGAGGCCGGCGGGTACGAGGTGGTTTCGGCCGACGTCATGCTCGACGCCGCTCACGGTCCCGATGCCGCTTTGCCCGACGGCTGTCACCGGGTTGACATGCGCGATGCGGATACGTTGGCGCGCTTGGTGTCCGGGGTTGACATCGTGTGCCATCAGGCTGCTGTCGTGGGCGCCGGGGTCAACGCTGCCGATGCGCCGTCGTATGCCGGACACAACGACTACGGCACCGCGGTGCTGCTGGCGCAGATGTTCGAGGCCGGCGTGCAGCGGCTGGTGCTGGCGTCATCGATGGTGGTGTACGGCCAGGGCGGATATCACTGCCCGGTGCACGGTGTGGTCGATCCGGTGCCGCGTACCCGCGCCGATCTCGACGCCGGGGTGTTCGAGCACCGCTGTCCGATCGGTGGGGAGGAGCTGTCCTGGCGGGTCGTCGATGAGGACACGCCGCTGCGCCCGCGCAGCCTGTATGCCGCTAGCAAGACCGCCCAGGAGCATTACGCGCTCGCGTGGGCAGAGTCGACAGGGGGCTCGGTCGTCGCGCTGCGCTATCACAATGTGTATGGCCCCGGCATGCCGCGCGACACCCCGTACTCGGGGGTGGCGGCAATATTTCGGTCATCCCTTGAAAAAGGCGAAACGCCAAGAGTTTTCGAGGACGGCGGACAGATGCGCGATTTCGTTCACGTCGACGACATCGCGGCCGCCAACGTCGCAGCCGTGCGATCGGATGAGGACGGCTTCCTGGCCGTCAACGTCTGCTCCGGCCGGCCGATCTCGATCCTGACCGTCGCCACCCGACTCAGTGAAGCTCGTGGCGGACAGGCGCCGGTTGTCACCGGTCAATACCGGAGCGGCGATGTCCGCCACATCGTCGCCGACCCGACCCGGGCGAGTGACGTGCTGGGCTTCCGGGCCGCGATCGACCCACACGACGGCCTACGGGACTTCGCTTTCGCCCCCCTGAGAGTGTGAGCCGTCACCCCGGGTGGTGTGGTGTGACGCCCACCACGAGGCTAAACCCCTTCGCCCCGTGGGTATTTGAACGCGGTGGCGCGGGTCCTCAGAATCGGTGACAATGGTCACCCCTGGGCATGGAGGCCTGTCGAACCAACCCCGTCTCGCATAATCTGGACTTGTTCCAGTTTAGATCTGAAGGAGTGGTGACATTCATGGCTCTATTGACAATCGGTGATCAATTCCCGGCCTACGACCTGAAGGCGGTCGTCGGCGGTGACCTGTCCAAGGTCGACGCCAAGCAGCCCGACGACTACTTCATCCAGGTGACGAGTTCGGACAATCCGGGCAAGTGGCGAGTGATCTTCTTCTGGCCCAAGGATTTCACGTTCATCTGCCCGACGGAGATCGCAGCCTTCGGCAAGCTCAACGACGAGTTCGAGGACCGCGACGCGCAGGTTCTCGGGGTGTCGGTGGACAACGAGTTCGTCCACTTCCAGTGGCGTGCCCAGCACGAGGATCTCAAGAAGCTGCCCTTCCCGATGGTGTCGGATCTGGGCCGCGGGCTCTGCGAGGCGACCGGTGTTCTCAACGCCGACGGTGTTGCGGATCGTGCGACCTTCATCGTCGATCCCAACAACGAGATCCAGTTCGTGTCCGTGACGGCCGGGTCGGTGGGCCGCAACGTCGACGAGGTGCTGCGGGTGCTCGATGCGCTGCAGTCCGACGAGTTGTGCGCGTGCAACTGGAAGAAGGGTGACCCGACGATCGACGCCGGCGAGCTGCTGGCCGAGGCGGTCTGACCATGAGCATCGATGCCATCAAAGAGGCATTGCCGGACTATGCGAAGGATCTCAAGCTCAACCTCGGCAGCATCGTCCGGTCGACCGAGCTGACCGAACAGCAGTTGTGGGGCGCGCTGGTGGCAACCGCTGCGGCGAGCAAGTCCGAACAGCTGCTGCGCGAGGTGACCGAGGACGCGCTGGACGTGCTGTCGGACGAGGCGTATCAGGCCGCGTTGGGTGCGGCCGCGATCATGGGGATGAACAACGTCTTCTACCGCACGAAGCATCAGCTCGACGGTCGCTACGACGACCTGCGGGCTGGGTTGCGGATGAACATCATCGCCAATCCGGGGGTGGCCAAGGCGGATTTCGAGCTGTGGTCGCTGGCGGTGTCGGCGATCAACGGCTGCGATCAGTGCCTGGCGGCTCATGAGAAGGAGCTTCGGGACGCCGACGTCTCCCGGACGGTCATCTTCGAGGCCATCCGGGTTGCCGCGATCATGTCCGGGGTTGCGCAGGCGCTTCTAGCGACGCAGGCGTTGGCTACCGCCTGACGAATCGGGAGCTCGGCACCCTTCCCAACCCGGTGGTTGGTTGGGAAGGGTGCCGAGCGCATACTGGGCCGGTGAAGACTGAGATCTGCGACCAATTCGGCATTGAGTTCCCGTTGTTCGCGTTCAGTCACTGCCGCGATGTGGTCGCGGCGGTGACCAACGCGGGCGGATTCGGAGTGCTGGGCGGCACCGCATTCCGCCCCGATCAACTCGACCAGGAGTTGAGCTGGATCGACGAGCAGGTGAAGGGCAGGCCCTACGGCGTCGACATCATCGTTCCCGCCAAGTTTGAGGGCAAGGGCGAGAACCTGTCGTTCGATCAGCTCGCCGGCCGCATCCCGGACGACTTCCGCAGCTTCATCGACGAGCTGCTGGCTGCCCACGACATCGACATCAGCGACCAGCCTCGGGTGGCCGCGTCGTCGCTGAGCGGGGACACCGGCGCGAGCCTGCTCGAGGTCGCACTGGATCACCCGATCAAGTTGATGGCCAACGCACTTGGTGTACCGCCGGACTACATGATCGAAGCCGGTAAGCAGACCGGCATTCCCGTCGCCGCACTCGTCGGCGCCAAGGAACATGCCATCAAACAGGTCAACGCGGGTGTGGACCTGATCGTCGCGCAGGGCACCGAGGCCGGCGGTCACTGCGGCGAGGTGACCACCCTTGTGCTCATCCCCGAGGTGATCGAAGCCATCAAGCCAATTCGTGAAGTGCCCGTGCTGGCGGCCGGTGGGATCGTGACGGGCCGGCAGATGGCCGCGTCGGTGGCCCTCGGTGCTGCCGGTGCCTGGACGGGTTCGGTGTGGCTGACCACCGAGGAGGCCGAGACCGCCCCACACACCGTGCAGAAGTTCCTGGCCGCGACATCGCGGGATACGGTCCGGTCGGCCGGACGCACCGGAAAGCCGTCGCGGCAACTAGTTTCGGATTGGACCGACGCCTGGACGCCGCACGAGGGTGGTCGGGAGCCGCTGCCGTTGCCGCTGCAGAACATGATCGCCGAGCCGGTGCTGCGCCGCATCGACAAGCTGGCCGAGGGCGGCCATCCGGGCGCTCAGGCGTTGGCCACGTACTTCGTCGGCCAGGGTGTGGGCCTGATGAACAAGGTCAAGCCCGCCCGCGAAGTCGTCCTGGAGTTCATCGAGGACTACCTCGCGGCGGCCGAACGGCTGTGCAGGTCACTCGACGACGACTGATCACAAACCCTTGGGCGCGTCCTGCACGGCTTGTACGACCTCCGGATCGCCGCTGTAGTCGACCCGGGCGAGCCGTCCGGTCGAGAACAGCAGTAATTCCTCAGGGGGACCGGTCACCGTCACCGCAGGGCCGCGGCCGGCGATCAGCACCGTCTGACCGTCCGGAGTGCGCAACTGCACCCGGGCGGGCATCTTCGACAGGGTGAGCCGGGCCATCATCCCGAGCGTGCGGCGCAGCCTGCCGGTCAGGTCTGAGTCCAACGTCCGCGGTTGCCAGTTCGGCTGGGCGCGGCGGATGTCCTCGTGGTGGATGAACATTTCGGCGACGTTGGCGACCGAGTCGACGAGCTTGAGCGGCGAGTAGAGCGGTGGACCCGCGGCCACCTTGTTCACCAGGTCGTCCCATTCGGTGTGCTCGGCCACGTCTTCCTGGACCCGCGCGGTGTGGGCCGCGAACCGGGGGATGAGGATACCCGGTGCGGCATCGACGCGATATTCGCGAACCATCAAGTGCGCGGCCAGGTCTCGGGCATCCCAGCCGTCACACAAGGTGGGTGCGTCGGGCCCGACCTCGCGCAGGGCTGCGATGAGAGCGGCACGTTCGCGTTGGGCTACGGACATCTCTATCTCCTATTTCCCGGCACGGCGACGGTCGACTTATCCAGGCTACCGACCGATTATTCGGCCAGCGGTAGCCGGACCTCGAAGCGAGCCCCGTGCGCGGTGTTGAGCGCCGACAGTGTCCCCCGGTGCGCCTGCACCAGCCCGGCCGCGATCGCCAACCCCAGCCCCGAACCGCTCGGCAACGACGAATCCTCGCGCGGAATACGGCTATTCGACCCGCGGTAGGCCACGTCGAAGACGCGCGGAAGATCCGCTTCGTCGATGCCGACCCCGGTGTCGTCCACCCGGGCCCACGCCCCGTCCGCGTCGGTGCCCAGCGCCAGCGTCACCGTCCCGCCCGAGGGAGTATGGGCGATGGCGTTGGCCACCAGGTTGGACAGCACCCGAACCAGAGCGCGGTCGCTCCCGATTACCGGCACCGGCTCGTCGGGTAGGGCTGCCACCAGGCGCACGCCGGAGCGTTCCGCGGCGATCTTGTGGGCTGCCACCACGTCGTCGATCACCTCGTCGAGTGCCACCTTGTCGTACGGCGCGTGGATCGCGCCGGCGTTGATCTTCGACATCTCGAACAGGTCGTCGACCATCTCGGAGAGCCGGACCGATTCATGCTCGATATGTTTGGCTTGCATGCGAATTTCGTCACCGCTGACGACGCCGTCGGCGATGGCCTCGGCCAACGCCTGGATACCGGCCAGCGGAGTACGCAGGTCATGGCTGACGAACGCAACCAGCTGCCGTCGGGACTGTTCGGCCATCCGCTCGGCCTCGCGAATTTCCTTTTCCCACACCGTCCGTCGCGCTTGATAGCGGGCCAGCATCACCGCAGCGGGCAGCGTCACGATCGCCACGATCAGCAGCACGATAGCGATCGAGGTGAATGTGCTGGTGATCATGAACCCGCTCGCGCCCAGCACCCCCGTCAGCGTGGCCAGCGTCGGGATCAGCACCAGTACCGCCATGGTGACGGTCATCGACAAGGATCGGGCAAGACGAATCACCAAAGCGCCGAGCAGGACCACCGGCAGTGAGCAGGCCAGCGCCAGCACCGCCATCCGGGCTAGCTCATGCGGTGGCACGGTCACCGCCGCCGGCCGCGGAATTCCACAGGTAGCCACGGCCCCAGACTGTTTGAAGGCGGTGATGCTCGCCGAGCTTGGACCGCAACCGCTTGACGTGCACCGTGACGGTCGACAAATCGCCGAATTCCCAGTGCCACACCATCTGCAGCAACTGCTCGCGGGAGAACACCGTGTCGGTGTGGGTGAGGAAGAACAGCAGCAGATCGAATTCGCGGCTGGTCAGCCCCACCGGCTTGCCGGCGACGTGGACGGCTCGCGATGCGGTCGACACCGTCAGGTCACCGACGGTGATCTCCAGCGGCAGCGGCGCCGCCGGCGACGGCGCCCGCCGGAGCACCGAACGCACCCGCAGCGCGAGCTCGCGCGGGCTGAACGGCTTGGTGACGTAGTCGTCGGCGCCGGCCTCCAGACCGGCGATGCGGTCGTCCTCCTCGCCGAGCGCGGTCAGCAGGATCACCGGCACGCTGTAGTCACCGCCTTTTCGCAGTGTCCGGCACAACGACAAACCGTCCGGCCCCGGCATCATCACGTCCAGCACGGCCACGTCGATGCGTTCGGTGCCCAGGATGCGCAGCGCCTCGCTGCCATCGCCGGCAACCGTCACTTCCAGCCCGTCCCGCTCCAAGTAGCGTCGCACCACGTCGCGCACAACGGTGTCGTCGTCGGCGATCAGAACGCGGGCGGCCATAGCTCAGAAGGTTAACGAACAACGCTCCTCACCTGCATCGACGTCACTGATTTGTCACTCATCCCTGGCGCCGATCGGCATTAGGTTGGGCGATATGCCCGAGTGTCTGGTGACGGTGGTGCTGCCGTGCTTGAACGAAGCGGAGTCGCTGCCCGCCGTGCTTGCCGCCATACCGGCTGGTTATCGAGCTCTGGTCGTTGACAACAACAGCACCGACGACACTGCCGCGCTGGCGCGACACCATGGCGCAGACGTCGTCGCCGAGGTCCGGCCCGGGTACGGGTCGGCCGTCCACGCCGGAGTGCTCGCCGCCCGGACGCCGATCGTCGCCGTGCTCGACGGCGACGGTTCGCTGAATCCGGCCGATCTGCCGCGGATGGTCGCCGAACTCGAGCGCGGTGCCGACATGGTGACGGGCCGGCGCCGAGCGGTGCGCGGCCTGAAGTGGCCGTGGCATGCGCGGCTGGGAACCGCGGCCGTGTGCTGGCGGCTACGCACCCGGCATCGACTTCCGGTGCATGACATCGCGCCGATGCGGGTGGCCAACCGTGACGCTGTGCTGACGCTCGGGGTGACCGATCGCCGTTCGGGATATCCGCTCGAACTACTGGTCCGTGCCGCAGCCGCGGGATGGCATGTGGTGGAGATCGATGTGGAGTACGGCCCGCGAACCGGCGGTAAGTCGAAAGTCAGCGGGTCGGTGCGGGGAAGTTTCACCGCGGCGGTCGACTTCTGGAAGGCGATCTCGTGATACCGGACCCGATACCGGTCAGCGTGCTGGTAATGGCCAAGGCGCCGGTGCCCGGGCTGGCCAAGACGCGGCTGGCGGCCACGCTGGGGGAGCAGGCCGCCGCCGGCATCGCCGCCGCCGCCCTGCTGGACACGCTCGACGCGGTCAGCGCGACACCGGTCACGCACCGAGTGATCGCAATGACCGGCGACCTCGAGCGGGCCCGCCGGGCCGATGAGATCCGGGACCGGCTCACCGCTTTCACCGTGATCGAACAGCGCGGCGACGACTTCGCTGACCGACTGGCCAACGCGCATGCCGACGCCGCGGCGACCGGGCGTCAGCCGGTGTTGCAGATCGGGATGGACACCCCGCAGGTCACCGCCGAACTGCTCGCGGATTGTGCGCGCCGGCTGCTGACTGTGCCGGCCCTGCTCGGAATGGCGTCCGACGGTGGGTGGTGGGTGTTGGGTGTCGCCGAGGCGGCGGGCGCCGAGTGCCTGCGGAATGTGCCGATGTCGCGTGCCGACACCGGTGCTGTAACGCTTGCCGCCCTGGAGCACACGGGTATTTCCGTGCCCCTCGTTAGAGAACTCCGCGACGTCGACACCGTCGACGACATCGCGCCGGTCCGCGCGGCGTGCGCGCCATCAAGTCGGTTCGCCCAAGCCACACAAGGGATATGACATGTTGGGACAACTCTACGACCGCGCACTGACCGGGGAACGATGTTGGCTTCGCCACGACGATGGCCGGGTACATCGTCTTCCGGTACACAGCTGGTTGGGGGGTCACGGCGCGGACACCGCTTTCGATGCGGCGATAGTGGCGCTGTGTGACGGTCCGACGATCGACTTGGGTTGCGGCCCAGGGAGGTTGGTGACCGACCTCATTCAGCGCGGGATTCCGGCCCTCGGCGTCGATCAGTCGGCGACGGCTGTTCGCCTGGCGCGGCGAAGCGGCGCCCCCGCGTTGTTGCGTGATGTGTTCGAGCCGTTGCCCGGCATGGGTCGTTGGCAGACAGTGCTATTGGCGGACGGGAACGTCGGACTGGCCGGCGACCCGCGCCGGATCCTGCGGCGGGCCGGCGAGCTGTTGCGGCTTGGCGGCCACTGCGTCGCCGAATTCGATCCGGGCACCGTGGGAGTGCGGGCCAGCTGGGTTCGATTGGAATCCTCCCGCACCATCGGGCCCTGGTTCAGGTGGGCCTCGGTGGGTGTCGATTGCGCGGCCGCACTGGCTGCCGATGTTGGTCTGGCCTTGGTCGGGTTTCACCCGATCGGGGAACGCGTCGTAGCTACTCTCGCACTGACGTGACGTCGCAGAAGGGGAAATCCACCATGACTTTCTTACGTGGTACGGCAGTGACAGCCCGGGTCGGGGTTGCCCTGGGTGTCGCGGTCGCCGTCTGCTTCGGCACCGGTTTGATCAGTCACTTCATCCAGCACCCGCAGCCGTGGTTCTTCTGGCCGACCCGCCCGGTCTGGCTGTACCAGCTGACTCAGGGCCTACATGTGATCTCGGGTATCGCCGCGATTCCGCTGCTGCTCGTCAAATTGTGGTCGGTCTACCCGAAATTGTTCGAACGCCCCATCATCGGTGGGCTGACCCGTCAGATCGAGCGGGCTTCCATCCTTGTTCTGGTGGGCTCCATGATCTTTCAGCTCTCCACCGGACTGATGAATATCGCGCAGTGGTATGCGTTCAAGTTCTTCTTCACCACCAGCCACTACGCGATGGCGTACGTGGCGGCCGGTGCGGTGATAGTGCACATCGGGGTGAAGCTGCCGGTGATCCGCCGGGCCCTCGGGGAGCCGCTCGATGAGGTCTCGACCGGTGAGCTGCGCAAAGGTCCCAGCCGTCGCGCGGTGCTGGGAGCCACCGGGCTGGCCGTTGGCCTCGCCACGATAGTGACTGCTGGACAGACGATTCCGTGGTTGCGTAAGGTCTCGCTACTGGCACCGCGGTCGGGCGAGGGACCCCAGGGCGTTCCGGTGAACCGGTCGGCGTTCGCCGCGGGCGTCCTGGGCAGTGCGCGCTCTCCCGACTACCGACTCACCGTGGTCAACGGGTCCACCACGAAGGCGTTCACCCTCGACGAGCTCACGGCGATGCCGCAGACCACTCACCGGCTCCCCATCGCGTGCGTCGAAGGCTGGAGCGCCACCGCTGAGTGGACCGGGGTCGTGCTCGCCGATCTACTCAAAGAAGTCGGCGGCGAACCCGACTCCGATGTCCGGATGATCTCGCTGGAGCCACCGGGACCGTACTCTCGCACCGTACTGCCCGCACGTCACACCAGGGACTCGCAGACACTGATCGCGCTGAAACTCAACGGCCAAACCCTGGACCTTGACCACGGCTACCCATGTAGGCTGATCGCGCCGACGAGACCCGGTGTGCTGCAGACCAAATGGTTGTCCAGAATCGAGGTGGTGGCGTGACGTCGACACGGGTGTTCCTGGTTGCCCTCGGGCTGGCGGTCGGCATCTACGGCGTCGTGCTGGTGGCCGACAATTCACCCGATGTCATCGTGCGCATCGTGGTGTGGGCGCTGATCGGGGTGCTGCTGCATGACGCGGTGTTTGCGCCGGTATGTGTGGCTCTTGGCTTCGCGGGGCGGCGGCTGCTTCCGCACAAGTGGTGGACACCGGTGCTCGTGGCGGCACTGCTGACGGTTGTTCTGGTGTTGCTGGCGATCCCGGTCTACGACAAGCCGGGAGTGCATCTGGACAACCTCACCGTGCTGGACCGTGACTACGAGGCCGGCTTCTGGATCGCGCTGGGTGTCGTGTGGGGCGCCGCGCTGCTCTATCTGGTCGGCGACCGGGTGCTACCAGTTGGTCAGGATGACGTGGTTGAGAACCAGAGCTCCGATCACGTTGAGGCTCAACCACCATCGCTGGGCCCGGATGGGAAGCAGAGCTCCGGCGGCGGTCAGCCAGACCTCGAACGGTAGCCAGATCCGCTCCGTTTCGGCCTTCGACAGCATCGACAGATCGGCAAACAGGATCGCTGTCAGCGCGGCCAGTATCAGCATGTGCAGCCCGGAGCGCCGCCTGATCGCCGCGACGTCGAACACCCGGCCCACGCCGGCGACGCTACCCAACCCAATCGCACATACCACCGAGGCGAGGTTGGCCCAGCTCCAATACTGGAACGGCCGGTTCAGTGCGATGCCCTGCCAATAGCGCTGCTGCACAAGGGTGTATCCATCGAACCACCAGAATCCGGCGATGGCGAACGCGCCGACCACCGCTAGCGCGGCCAGCACCGCGGGCACCAGCGCGCGAACCGCATCGCGCCAGGACGCCGCGCAGATAAGCGCAGCCACCGCTATCAGTGCTATCAGCGCGAGTCCGTAGTTGAGGAAGATCGCCCAGCCCAGCACCGCTCCGGCCGCCACCGCGCTCAGCGCCGGCCAGCGCACGGACCGGCGAACGGCCAAGGCCAGCAACGCGATACCCCATGTCGCCACACCGGCGAAGTATCCGTCGGCGGACACCGCGATCCAGATCGCGGTTGGGGCGACGGCGACGAACGGCGCCACCAGCCGGGCGGTCTCTTCACCGCTGAGAACGCGCACGGCCACCAGGATCGCCGCTGCGGCCGACGACCCGAACAGCAGGCACCACAGACCGGCCCACGCGCCACCGCCCAGCCCGATGCGGTCCAGCCAGACGAACGTCAGCAGCGCGCCGGGTGGATGACCGGAGACGTGGGTGATCCACGAATTCGGCTGGAAATCAAGAATTCGGCTGGAAAACGTCCGGACAGCCTCGGGGATGTCGGTGATCGTCGGCACCTGATTCAGGTACTCGTGGCGGGCGGTGAGCCGGCCGGCGAAGCCGCGCTGCCAGCCGTCGATCATCGCCAGGGCGAACGCCCACGAGAACGATGTCGCCCACGCCACCCACGTCAACCACCGCCAGGACAGCCGCTTCGCGATCGAGGCCCCCCACGCCACGGCCGCCGCACCGATCAGGATCGCCGGAACCGTGCCCCAGCCGATGTGGGCATTCCACCACCCGAAGATCGGCGCGGTGTCAGCGAAGTTCTTGATGTCGGCCGGCGTGCTGTTGATCAGCGGCGTGACGATGCCCAGGTGCAGGTGCGGAACGACGAACGCGGCGACCACCAGCAGCGCGCCGACGCATACGGCGATCGCTTCCTTGCGACCGATGCTCACAAGTCTCCAGCGTACGGGCGCTGCCCTTCATTCCGATCGCGAGATCGACGACATGGCTGTGACAGCGCGAGATTCGCAGCCATGACGTCGATTTCGGTGGCCTCCGCTCCGAACTCGCGGCTCAGCCGCCCCAGGACGACCATTGATCGACCTCGACGGCGATTACCGGTCCATCGAGCGGAACATAGTGATACTGCGGGTATTTCGCGTGCAACAGCTCGTAGCCGCGCTCGCACACCGCACCCTTGTGGTGAATCGTCGCGATGCCGTCGGCCCGCACCCACCACAGCTGCGACCAGTCGTCGTCGTACTGGTCGACCAGGATGCTGACCCGAGGGTTTGCCTCGATGTTGGCCAGCCGCCGCAGTCGTTGAGTGGTTTTCGGCTTGCCGTCCACGGCGGTGTACACGCATCCCTCGGCCACGGCGAACACGATCGGCACCAGATGCGGGGGACCGTCGGGAGTGATAGTCGCCAGTCTGGCGACCTTCGCTGCCGCGAAGCGGTCAGCGGGAGCGGTCACGCCTGGGTGGCGGGTTGCTCGATATCGGCGCCCGCGGTGGTGGAGATGAAATCGTCGATCAGGTCGACCACTTCGGTGGGTCGCTCGACCTGCGGGAAGTGCCCGACCCCGGTCAGCACTTCGAGGCGGACGTCGGGGCGCGCCTCACAGGCGGCGTACGCGTGCTCGATGGGGATGATGGCGTCCTGATCGCCCCAGATGACCATGACCGGCATATCGGCAACGTGCAGCCGGTTCAACGCGCTGACGGCCTGCCCGCGGTAATCGACCACCGAGCGCAGCGTGCGCAGGAACGCCTGCCGCGTCTCGGCATCGGAGAAGGAACTGTAGGCGTTCCAGATCTCCCCGCCGCGCGGCGAGGTGACGCCCAGCTTGCCGAACAACCTCCGCACCCGTTCGCCGGCGGCGAGCACCGGTGGCGGCGCGATGATCGGCATGATGAACTCGGCACCTGGCGCGGAGAGCAGCCGCAACGTCCAGCCGACGTCCGGCCCGAGACCGCCGCTGCTCATCAGGATCAGCCGGTGACAGTAGTCGGGGTGTTGGTACACAAACTGCATGGCGATACCGCCGCCCAGCGACTGCCCCAGGACGGTGGCGTGGGTCACCCCGAGTTCGTCGAGCAAATCGCGCAGGAACACCGCGAACGCGCCCAGCGAGTAGTCACTGCGCGGCTTGTCCGAGCTGCCGTGGCCCGGCAGGTCAGGGGCGATCACCCGGTACTTGCGGGACAACGGGCCCAGCATTGAACGCCAGGTCTGCGAGCTGCCGGCCATCCCGTGCAGCAGCAGGACCACCTCGCCCTTGCCCTCGTCCAGGTACGCCACCCGGTTTCCGTGGAGATCGAGATATTTCAGCTGGTCCATGATGTTGCTGTCCCCTCTATCTGGCGATGCAAACCATTCTTCACCAGCCATAGCCGCCGGGGAGGTCGCCGCCGTTGGCGAACCGCTCCCGCAGCGCGCTGCGGTCCAGCTTGCCGATGCCGCGTCGGGGCAGCTCATCGACAATGTGCAGTTCGCGGGGCGCGGCCGTCGAATCCAGTGACTGTGACAAGTAGTCCCGAATGTCCTCGAGTGTCGGCTCAATCGCACCGGTGACAAGCACCACTGCGGCGGCCACCCGCTCGCCGAGTCGATCGTCCTCCAGCCCGAACACCGCGCAGTCGGCGATCGCCGGATGCCGCGAGAGCACCGTTTCAACCGGCGCGGGCATCACCGTCAGTCCGCCGGTGCTGATCGCTTCGTCGACCCGGCCGAGGACCGTGAGGCTGCCCGCCTCGTCGAGGAGGCCGAGGTCGTCGGTGCGAAACCAGCCGGGTTCGTGGAACGGATCCGGATCAGGCCGGTTGCGGTAACCGAGTGCCAGTGTCGGCCCGCCGATGACGATGCGCCCCTCGCCAGGCTCGGTACCGTGGTCGAGCCGGATCGTCACCCCGTCCAGCGGCACACCGTCGTACACGCAGCCGCCGGCTGTCTCGCTGGAGCCATACGTGCGCACCACCGCGATACCCGCGGCCGCCGCTCCTTCCAGAACGGGCCGGGGTGCGGGGCCACCGCCCAGCAGGACCGCGTCGAGGTCGGCCAGTGCCGCGGTGGCTTCCGGGTCGAGCAGTGCCTTGGCAAGCTGAGCGGCGACCAGCGAGGTATAGCGCCGACCGGAGCCGAGTTGAGCGATAGCCGTGGGCAATTCGGTGGCATCGAAGCCCGCCGAGATGTCCAGCTCGACGGGGACGGTGCCGGCCTGCAGGCTGCGCACGAGAACCTGTATTCCGGCGATGTGGTGGGCGGGCAGCGCGAGTAGCCAGTTGCCAGGGCCGCCGAGGCGGTCATGGGTGGCTGCGGCGCTGGCGACCAGCGCTGCGGGCGTGAGCATCGCGCCCTTGGGTGTGCCGGTCGTTCCCGACGTCGGCACCACCAGTGCGACGTCGTCGTCGATTTCCTCACCGACCCGCAAAGACGTTGTCAGTAACTCGCTTTCACGAAAGTCGCCGGCCGGGATGGGAACCAGTGGCGCGTCGCGTCCGTCAAGGACGCCGGCCAAAGCGGGCATCAGGGACTGGGCCGACGGGCCGGGCGGGATGGCGAGCGCTCGCAGAATGGTTATTCGACGTCCTCACTGTCTCGCGGATCATCCAGCGGCCACCCGTAGGCGGCGAGCTTGTCATGAACCCGCTCGATGTCATCGGGGGTAGGCAACGTGTCGGTGATCTCGGTGATCAGCACCGCGATGTCGATGTGGTCGAAGTCGCCGCGTTCGAGCAGCGCCTGCGCGACCACGATGACCTCGTCGTCGCTCAGCCGCCTGCGCAGCAGGGCAAACAACGGCACCTGGTCGGGATCGGGAACCCCGTCCGGGTAGCCGGTTTTGATCCAGGCCACGATCTTGGTGAGGAATTTGGTCACCGCGGCATCTCCCTTGCGGGGGGCGTTTGAGGGCGCCCAGTGGACTACGAGAATCCTAAACGGCGCATGCTCGCCGCGCCCTACCTTGTACCCGCGATCCATCGGCCCAGACGAACCGCGGTCGCCCCATAGGTTAACAACCGATGAACAGCTGCGGGACGTTCGCAAATCCGCAGTTCGAGGACCTTTGGCAGCTAGTCAAAGGGTCCTGTCAACCACCACAATCTGACTTATGAGCACGGAGATGATCATCCTGGTGTTGCTGATTGCCACCGCACTGGCTTTCGACTTCACCAATGGTTTCCACGACACCGGCAACGCCATGGCGACGTCTATCGCCACGGGCGCGCTCAAGCCCAAAACCGCGGTGCTGCTGGCCGGCGTGCTGAACCTGGTTGGCGCGTTCCTCTCCGTCGAGGTTGCCGTCACCGTGACAACGTCGGTCCTCAAGGTGCAGGACGGCAAAACCGGTCACCTGCTGCCGGGCATCGACGCGTCGATGGGATTGACCATCATCTTCGCCGGCCTCATCGGCGGCATCTTGTGGAACCTGCTGACCTGGCTGTTCGGCATCCCGTCGAGCTCGTCGCACGCCCTGTTCGGTGGCCTGATCGGCGCCGGTCTGGCCGCGCTGGGTAGCAAGGGCGTCAATTGGAACGGTGTCACTCAGAAGGTGTTGATCCCGGCCGTCGCCGCACCGGTCATCGCCGGCCTTGTGGCCGCATGCGGCACCTGGCTGGTCTACCGGATCACCCGGAAGGTGCTGGCGAAGCGTCGTGAGGAAGGGTTCCGCTGGGGCCAGATCGCCACCGCCTCGCTGGTCGCGCTCTCGCACGGAACCAACGACGCGCAGAAGACCATGGGTGTCATCGCGCTCGCGCTGATCACCACCGGCCACCTGACCGGCGACGTGAAGAAGGACGGCCTGCCGTTCTGGATCATCCTCAGCTGTGCGCTGGCCATCGGCCTCGGCACCTACATCGGCGGCTGGCGGGTCATCCGCACGCTGGGCAAGGGCCTGGTGGAGATCGAGTCGCCGCAGGGCCTGGCCGCCGAAGCTTCTTCGGCTGCAATCATTTTGAGCTCCAGCGCCGCCGGCATGGCGCTGTCCACCACACACGTCGCCACCGGATCGATCCTCGGCAGCGGCGTCGGCAAGCCGGGCGCCGAGGTGCGCTGGGCGGTTGCCGGACGTATGGCGGTGGCCTGGCTGGTCACCCTGCCGGCCGCGGCTCTGGTCGGTGCGCTGGCCTACTGGCTGTCCTATGTCGTCAAGGACGTCACCAACTCGCAGCTGATGGGCGACGGTCTGATCTTCCTGATCCTGGTCGGCCTGTCCTTCTACATGTGGTGGCGTGCCCAGCAGCAGAAGGTCGACTCCTCGAACGTCAACGCCGATTGGGACACCTCGACGAACTCCGTGGTACCCGCCGAGGTTCGGGCGGCCGCCAAGGATCCGAAGCCGGCTGAGCCCACGGCCACGGTCTGATCACCGCGACAAGCAAAAGGACACGTTGATGACGTACTTCGAGTCGATCTTGAAGGTGCTGGTGGTCGGGCTGATTCTCGGGGCCGGTCTGCCCGCGATCTTCGCGAGCGGCATGCTGGCGTACTCGTTCGGCGCCGGTGGCGAGGAAGCCGACCATGTGGTGCACAAGCCGAACCCGGCACTGAAGTTCCTGGGAATCCTGCTGTTCCTTTTCGTCTCGTTCGTCATCGTGACGGCCGTCGCCTGGATCACCAGGACGACGATCATCCATCACTTCGGCATCGACCTCTTCCCGATGATTCCCAAGAAGTGATGCTGCGATGACTGTCGAACAGCAGCGCCCCACCTTTCTCGAGAACGTTCTGGACTGGCTGCACAAGGGCTATCCAGAAGGCGTTCCGCCCACTGACTACTATCCGCTCCTCGCGCTCCTGAAGCGGTCGCTGTCAGACGATGAGATCGTCAAGGCGGCCCAATCGATCTTGCGCGCAGCCGATTTCGATACTCCGGTGACCGAGGAACAGATCCGGGACGCCGTCCGCGATGTCATCGACAAGGATCCCAATCCCGAAGAGATCAACCAGGTGGCCGGCCGGCTGGCCGCGGTGGGCTGGCCGCTCGAATCGCACTAGTCGCGGGTATCGCGGCGCAGCGGGTGGTCCTCGGGGACCTGCACGAAGATCAATGTCATCCCGTCGGGATCGCTGACGTGCATCTCGTGCAGACCCCACGGTTCGCGACGGGCCGCTCGGGCGATCTCCACACCGCGGTCCTGCAAATCCTCTTGGGTTGAGTAGAGGTCGCGGACCTGCAGCCACAGCGACACCGGAACCGGGGCGCCGGCATGCTCGGGCGCACCGTGGCCGGCGAGCTCGATCAGCGACTGGCCGGCGTAGAACACGGTGCCGCCGCTGTATTCGCGGGCGATGGCCAGACCGAGGGCATCGCGGTAGAAGGACACCGAGCGCTCGTAATCCGCTGGGCGGAGCAGCATCCGGCTCGCGAGGATCTCCATGCCGTTGTGTCTACCTCAGTTGGGCTGCAGGCGCTGACGCTTCATCACCCGGCTGATGACACCGGGGGCGACGACGTCCAGCGCGCGGGCCGTGACGGCGATACGGGGCGCGATCCGCACCGGGCGGTGCCGGGCGGCGTCGATCATCCACTGCCCGGCTTCTTCGGGGGTCAGCGCGGCCAGGCCGTCGTAGGCCTTGGTCGGCGCGATCATCGGGGTGGCCACCAGCGGGTAGTACAGCGTCGTGGAATGCACGCCGTGACTCGACCATTCGGTTTCGATGACCCGGCTGACCGCGCTGAGCGCGGACTTCGACGCGTTGTAGACGCCGAACAGCGGGGAGGCTTCGCTGTACACCCCCCAGGTCGCGACGTTGATGATGTGGCCGTCGCCGCGCTCGATCATCGCCGGTGCCAGCGCGCGGATGAGGCGCAGCGGCGAGAAGTAATTCAGCGTCATCGTGCGCTCGACGTCGTGCCAGCGGTCCAGCGACTCGGCCAGCGGCCTGCGGATCGACCGACCTGCGTTGTTCACCAGGATGTCCACCTCGCCGACGTCGTTCGCCAGGGCGTCGACGGCGTCCAGATCGGACAGGTCGCAGGTG
Source organism: Mycobacterium sp. (assembly GCA_023264735.1). Lineage (GTDB taxonomy): Bacteria > Actinomycetota > Actinomycetes > Mycobacteriales > Mycobacteriaceae > Mycobacterium. The sequence goes on from JAHFVD010000025.1 coordinate 36,634, forward strand.
ATCGCGGTCGCTGCTCCGCCCGCGGCGGCGATGCGGTCGACGACCTCACCGAGCAGGTCGGCCCGTCGCGCGACCACGATGACATCGCAGCCCTGCGCGGCGAACAACTCGGCACCCGCGGCACCAATGCCCGACGAGGCGCCGGTCACCAGCACCCGCTTACCCCGCAGGTCGATGTTGATGCCGGTCGGCAGGCTCAGCGGTGGGCGCATGCCGGTCAGGGCGATGGCATCGGTCAGTCTGCGGCGCAGGGGATTCACGGGCTCACCTATTCCCGCGAGCAGTCCCCGCAAGCGGGAGGCCCCAGTGAAAGTCCCCGACACGCAGAGGAAATCGGGCCATTTGCGTCTGCTCGCGCGGCTAGAAGTAACGGGGGAACGGGGTCCAATCGGGGTCGCGCTTCTCCAGGAACGCGTCGCGGCCCTCGACGGCTTCGTCGGTCATGTACGCCAGCCGGGTGGCCTCCCCGGCGAACAGTTGCTGTCCCACCAAACCATCGTCGAGCAGGTTGAAGGCGAACTTCAGCATGCGTTGGGCCTGAGGCGACTTGCCGTTGATCTCCTTGGCCCACTGCACGGCCACGTTCTCCAACTCGGCGTGGTCGACGACCTCGTTGACCGCACCCATCTGGTGCATCTGCTCGGCGGTGTACGGGCGGCCCAGGAAGAAGATCTCGCGGGCGAACTTCTGTCCGATCTGACGCGCCAGGTAGGCGCTGCCGTAGCCGCCGTCGAAGCTGCCGACGTCGGCGTCGGTCTGCTTGAACCGGGCGTGTTCGCGACTGGCCAGTGTCAGGTCGCAGACCACGTGCAGGCTGTGCCCACCACCGGCCGCCCACCCGTTGACCAGGCAGATCACGACCTTGGGCATGAACCGGATGAGCCGTTGCACCTCGAGGATGTGCAGGCGCCCGGCTCGCGCCGGGTCCACGGTCTCGGCGGTTTCACCCGCGGCGTACTGATAGCCGCTGCGGCCCCGGATGCGCTGATCGCCACCGGAGCAGAACGCCCAGCCGCCGTCCTTGGGGGACGGCCCGTTACCGGTCAACAGCACCACGCCGACATCAGGCGACATCCGGGCGTGGTCCAGGGCGCGGTACAGCTCGTCGACGGTGTGCGGCCGAAAAGCGTTGCGCACCTCGGGCCGGTTGAACGCCACCCGCACCGTTCCGTCGGAGACGTGGCGGTGATAGGTGATGTCGGTCAGGTCTTCGAAGCCGTCGATGGCACGCCATTGTGACGGGTCAAACGGGTTGTCGTTCAAGGTGTTTGAACTCCATTCTGGGTCAGTGGATCGAATCGGAACACCGCGCACCGGCCGGCCAGTGCCTCGAACTCCTCGGGTCTGCCGTCGGTGATTAGCCCGGCGTTCTTCATGAAGCTAACGCCGGCGGGAACCAGGGTGGGAAAGGCCCGCAGGAGCGGGCGGGCTTTAAGCACCCAGTCGGCGCCGGGGAATCCGCCGACTACGTAGCGCTGCCCGTCGACGGTGAACGGGGTGATCGGCGTGGACCGCGGCTTGCCCGACTTGCGGCCCGGAACCGTCAGCACCATCGGGCTTTCGGTCCCGGCGAATGGGATGCCGAGCCGCATCACCGCCATGAAGATCTTGTTCATCGGCTTGAGCCACCACGGCGGTCGAATGCGCTCGGAGTCGGCCATGTGCAAAAAGGTACGCCTAGAGTTCGATGCCGCGATCGCGCAGTGCGTCGATCAGCCCGGTCGGACGCTGCGCGACAGGTAGCGGGTCGACGAGGATGAAGTCGCAGCCGACGTCTCGGGCGGCACCGTCGTTCTCCAGGCTGTCGCCGACCATCACGGCCTCCTCAGCGGCGACACCGAGACGCTGCAGCGTGATCTGGAAGATTCGCGGATCCGGTTTGACCACACCGACTTCGAAGGACAGTACGAACTCGTCGGCATCGGCGCCCGCGGCGCGGAACGCCGGGCGGATGTCGAACGCGATATTCGAGACGATCGCGGTGCGCAGGCCGTGGGCCTTCAGTGACCGCAATACCTCGACGGTGTCGGGGTACGGCACCCAGGACGCGGGGTCGATGGCTTGTCGGTAAAGCGCTTCGGCGTGGTGGTCGGGCAGGCCGGCGTCGCGCAGCGCATGAAGGTAGGCCTCCCGGTGCAGGGCGGGGGCGAGGTCGCGGTTGACCCAGGCGCGGTGGGCCTCCTCGGTCCGCGTCACCGAACCGCCGGTGGGATGGGTCAGGCGTTCCATCAGCTCGGCCTGCATGTGCTCGTCGACAGCGCGACGGCCGTCGTCGTCGATCAGCTCCAGGCCGGCGAACCAGCTGTCGTCCTCTTCAAGGCGAAACAGGGTGCCGGAGAAGTCGAACAGGACGGCGCTGACGGGCATGTCACCATGCTGCCAGCGCGCGAGAGTAACGCCACGGCGGGATCCGGCGTCCGCGCCCGCCCTGGCGTTACGGTCGAGAAACCACGGTCCAGGCGGGATTGGTCATGCCGGGTGCATTCGAGGTCGGCGTGGGGTGGTGCAGTCGGTGCTCCAACATCGAAGCGCCGCGGTAGTAGGCGAACGCCATACCCAGGGCAATGAGCCCCGCCACGAACGCGACCTTGAGCACCAGTACGACGGCGCGTGGGACGGCAGGGGTCTTGATCTTGCTGCGGAGCTTCGGAGCGATCCGTTCCACGCGCGGCATCGCCGGCTGGTCCTTGCGCCGCAGAAACAGCATCAGGACATCGGTGGCCAAGGTGTATTGCTCGCGGTCCACGTAAAGCTGCCTGCCCGGGCTGGGCGCACCTCTGAGGCCGCTCGGTTTGGCGACGTAGGCGCCAATATCGTTGTCCTGCAAGAGATCGAGCACCGGTCGGGCGTCAGCGGCGTCGAGTTCGGCGATGATCACCCAGGTATCGGCCCACACGTCGTTGTCCTGGCCGCCGGGCGGCAGCCAGAACATCACATCGCGCTCTTTGAGGTACTCGAGCGGGATGACGCGGGACAGCATCACCCATTATCGCTCCAGATCGGTATCAGCCGATAGCGCGTGAGGCCCCTTCCCAGAACTGCGCCCGCACGGCCTTCTTATCGGGCTTGCCCAGCGCGGTCACCGGCACCGAGTCAACGATGATCACCTGCTTGGGGGACTGCACCGAACCCTTGCGGTCCTTGACCGCCATCTGGATCTCGGCGGTCAGCGTCGCCACTGCGTCGTCGTCGCTGGGGTGGTCGGGTCGCAGCACGATCACCGCGGTGACGGCCTCTCCCCACTTCTCGTCGGGCGTCCCGATCACGCACACCTGCGCGACGGCCGGATGCTCGGCGACGACGTCCTCGACCTCGCGCGGGAACACGTTGAACCCGCCGGTGACGATCATGTCCTTGACCCGGTCGACGATGAACCAGAAGCCGTCCTCGTCCTCGCGGGCCATGTCACCGGTGTGCAGCCAGCCGTCCTTGAACGCCTTGGCCGTCTCCTCCGGCAGATTCCAGTACCCGCCGCTCAACAGCGGCCCGGAGACACAGATCTCGCCGACCTCGCCCTGGGCCACCTGCTTGCCGTCGGCGTCCAGCAGCGCCGTGCGGGCGAACAGCGTGGGCCGCCCGCATGAGGTGAGCCGCTTCTCGTCGTGATCCTTCTTGGACAGATACGAGATCACCATCGGGGCCTCGGACTGGCCGTAGTACTGGGCGAAGATCGGGCCGAAACGGCGGATCGCCTCGGCCAGCCGCACCGGGTTCATCGCCGAGGCGCCGTAGTAGACCGTCTCCAGCGAGGACAGGTCGCGGGTCTGCGAATCGGGATGATCCATCAGCGCGTAGATCATCGACGGCACCAGCATCGTCGCGGTGATCTTCTGCTCCTCGATCACCCGCAGTACCTCGGCCGGATCGAACTTCGTCAGCACCACCAGCTCGCCGCCCTTGACGACGGTCGGCACGAAGAACGCGGCCCCGGCGTGCGACAGCGGCGTACACATCAGGAACCGCGGGTTGTCCGGCCACTCCCACTCGGCGAGCTGGATGGTTGTCATCGAGGTGATCGACTGCGCGGTGCCCAGCACACCCTTGGGCTTACCGGTGGTGCCGCCGGTGTACGCCATGCCGCCGACGTGATCGGGGGCAAGATCGGCCGCCACCAACGGCTTCGGCGCGTACTTGGCGGCCTCGGCGATCAGGTCCACCGCCGAATCGCCGAGCGCCTCGGGAACCGGGCCGAGCGTCAGCACCTGCTTGAGGGCGGGCACCTTCTCCAGCAGACCCTGCGCCCGTTCGATGAACATCGGGTTGGGGTCGATGATCAGTGACGTCACGCCGGCGTCGTTGAGCACATAGGCGTGGTCGTCGAGGGAACCGAGAGGGTGTAGTGCCACCCGCCGGTACCCCTGGGTCTGGCCGGCACCGATGATCATCAGCACCTCGGGCCGATTCAGCGACAGCAGCCCCGCCGTAGCACCGGATCCCGCGCCGAGCGCCTCGAACGCCTGAATGTACTGGCTGATGCGGTCGGCGAGCTCGCCACCGGTCAGCGTGGTGTCACCCAGATGCAGCACCGGCTTGGTCTTGTTGCGCTTCAGCGCGCCGACCGTCAGGTGCCCGGAATGAAGGGGATGGCGAAGCAGCTCGTCACTCATGGCGTCCACACTAGAACGTGTTCCAGATTTGATGGAAGGGGTGCTGTTATTCATCGCGCCCGATCCCGCCGCGGCTAGCATCTGCGGATGCCGCAGCAGCAGGAAGTCACCGGGCGCGCGGCGACCATGACCATCGTGGCGATGGGGCTCGGCTACAGCATCACCGCCGCCGACCCGACGATCCTGTCGGCCAACCTCGCCGAGGTGCGCAAAGGCCTGGGCTTCAGCCCCAGCACCGCCAGTTTCCTGGCCTGCCTGGCCACCCTCACGTTGGCCGCGGCGGTGCTCGGCGCGGGCGCACTCGGCGACGCATACGGCATGAAGCGGATGTTCGTGATCGGCAGTTACGGCTCGATCGGATTCGGTGTGCTGGCCGCCGTCGCGCCCAACGTCGCTGTCCTCACGTTCGCGCGAGCCGGCGTCGGTATCGCGTTCGCCTTCGTCCTCGGCCTGTCGCTGGCCATCATCAACGCGGTGTTCCCGGCGGGACGCCGCGCCGCCGCGATCGCGATGTATCTCGGCGTCGGCCACGCGCTGAGCGTCTTCCAGCCCGCCATCGGAAGCTGGCTGGCCGCCCATTTCGGGTGGCGTGCCTGCTTTCTGGTCACCCCGGTGCTGGCCGCGGTCACGCTCGCGCTGACCATGCGCTACGTGCCGGAGACGCTGCGCTGGCAGCGCAAGCTCGACGTCGTCGGCATCCTGTTGATCGCGGTCGGGCTGATCCTGGTGATCCTCGGGCTCACGCAGCTGCAGGGCGGCTTCCATGTCACCGCACTGGTGCAGATCCTGGTCGGGATCGGGCTGGCGCTCGCGTTCGTGTGGTGGGAATTGCGCACCGACGCTCCGGCATTGGACATGCGTATCTTCGGATCCGGCCGATTCAACGCCGCGGTGATCGCCGGTGCGGCGTTCAACTTCCTGCAGGGCGGCGCCACCATCCTGTTCGCCTACTACCTGGTCACCATCCGCGGTGAGTCACCCGAACTGCTCGGGCTGCTGCTCATCCCGGCGGTGCTGCTGGCGTCGCTCGCGGCTACCGCGGCGGGTCGCGCCGTCACCGCGTTCGGCGAACGCGCCGTGCTGGTGACGGGGCTGGCCATCCTGCTGGTCGGCATGGTGATGCTCGTGGCGCTCGACGCGCAGACCCCGATCTGGGTGCTCGGGGTCGCGGTGGGGCTGAACGCGATCGGTGGTGCGGTGGTGCAGACCCCGCAGTCCACCATCATGATGTCCAGCGCGCCCGCCGAGCTGGGCGGTGTCGTCTCGGCGGTGAAACCGGCTGTCGGACAGGCCAGTTACTCGCTGGGCCCGGCACTGTTCGCGTTGGTCGGAACCACGTTGTTCCTACGCGACGGCCGTCACAAGCTGGAGGGCTCGGGGATCAGTGAGGACCAGGCCCGCGACGCGCTGCGCGTCGCGCACGGCGGGGTGCCCGGGCCGGCGGCGGGTGCCGAAGTGCTCGACCCGGAGAAAGCCCGCTGGGTGGTGTCGGAGGCGACCCAGAGTTGGTTGACCGCCATCCACGACCTCAGTCTCATCATGGCCGTGGTGCCCGCCGCCGCGATCGTGGTCGCCTGGGTGCTGCTGCGACCGAAGGCTGGCTCGCCGTCAACCTGACATGGCACTCTGGCCGGTATGCAAGCACCAGAACCGCGCTTTCTTGACGACCGGCCGAGCTACTGGGCGCAGCACAAGCCCGACAGCGAAGCGGTCAGCTACCTCGGCCGCAGCTGGACCTGGGCGCAGTGGAACGACCGGATCCGCAGGCTGGCCGGCGCACTGGTTGAGCGCGGTATCGGGCGCGGTGACGTGGTGGCATTCCTGGACAGGAACCACCCGGCCTGCGTCGAGCTGCAGCTGGCTGCGGCGTCGCTGGGCGCGGCCACCGCCGTCATCAACTTCCGGCTGGCCGGCACCGAGATGGACTACGTCCTCAACGACTCGGGCGCGCGACTGCTGATCGTCGGCACCGAGCTGATCGGGGCCGTCGACAAGATCCGCGACAAGCTGACCAACGTCGAGGAGATTATTGAGGTCACGCCCGACGGCGGCGGTGAATCTGGAGGTGACCCGTACGAGGCGCTGCTGGCTGCTGCCACCCCGACCGGCCGTCCCGCCGAGGTCGACCCCGAGGACACCTGCCTGATCATGTACTCCTCTGGCACCACTGGACAGCCCAAGGGTGTGGTGCTGTCCCAGCGAAACGTCTTGGCGCACACGATCAATACCGCCACCTTCGAATTCGGCCCGGATGACAAAAACATGGTGGCGATGCCGCTGTTCCACGTCGGCGGGTCGGCCTACGTGCAGTACGGCATACACGCCGGGATCCCGACCATCATGACGCGCGAGGCCGACGGCGCCTCGCTGGCCGGCGCGCTGCTGCAGGGCGCGAACCGCACCTTCCTGGTGCCCGCGGTGCTGGGCAAGGTGCTGGAATCGGGCGAGGACGCAGTGAAGCTGTTCAGCGGGCTGCGGACGTTCGTCTACGGAGCCTCGCCGATGCCGCCTGCGCTGCTGAAGGCGGCGCTCAAGGCATGGCCGGACACCGATTTCATCCAGGTGTACGGGCTCACCGAAGTGTGCGGCTCGCTCACCCAGCTGCCGCCGGAGGCGCACCGCGACGATTCTCGCCCCGAGCGCATGCTCAGCGCAGGCCGGCCAGCCCGTGAGGTGGAGGTGCGAGTGGTCGACATCGAGACCCTTGCCGAGGTGCCGACCGGTCAGCCCGGCGAATTGTGGTTCCGCACACCGCAGTTAATGAAGGGCTATCACAACAAGACCGAGGCCACCGTCTCGGCGATCACCGAGGACGGTTGGTTCCGCACCGGTGACATCGGCCGCGTCGACGAGGAAGGCTTCGTGTTCGTCGAGGACCGCCTCAAGGACATGATCATCTCTGGTGGGGAGAACATCTACTCCGTCGAGGTCGAGCGGGTCTTGACCGACCACCCCGCCGTGCTGGATGCGGCGGTGTTCGGCATCCCCGACGACAAGTGGGGCGAGTCGGTCAAGGCGGTCGTCGAATTGTCCGCTGGCGGTGAGACTTCCGAGGCCGAGCTGATCGCCTGGTGCCGGGAGCGGCTGGCGCACTACAAGAGCCCGCGCAGCGTGGAGATCGCCGAGGCGCTGCCGCGCAACCCCACCGGCAAGCTGCTCAAGCGCGAGCTGCGCACGCCGTACTGGGAGAACCGCGGCCGCGCGATCTGATGGCGGTATCGCTGGACGACCTGTTGGAGCGCCTGCACGTGGTCGCACTGCCGATGCGGGTGCGCTTTCGCGGCATCATGATTCGTGAGGTGGCGCTGATCGACGGGCCGACGGGCTGGGGCGAGTTCGGCGCGTTCGTCGAGTACGAGCCACCCGAGGCCGCGCACTGGCTGGCCTCCGGTATCGAATCCGCCTACGGCACACGACCTCCCGTCGTGCGCTCGGTCATACCGATCAACGCGACGGTGCCCGCCGTGCCCGCCGCGCAGGTGCCCGAAGTGCTGGAGCGGTTTCCGGGGGCGCGCACCGCCAAGGTCAAGGTGGCCGAGCCGGGGCAGACGCTGGCCGACGACGTCGCCCGGGTCAACGCCGTCCGCGCGCTGATCCCGACGGTGCGGGTGGACGCCAACGGCGGGTGGACGGTCGAACAGGCGGTGGCCGCCGCGGCCGCGCTCACTGCCGACGGTCCGCTGGAGTACCTCGAACAGCCCTGCAAGACAGTGGACGAGCTGGCCGAGGTGCGCCGCCGTGTCGCGGTCGCGGTGGCCGCCGACGAGAGCATCCGCAAGGCCGCCGACCCGCTGGCCGTCGTGCGGGCCCGGGCGGCTGACGTCGCGGTGCTCAAGGTCGCGCCGCTCGGTGGGGTCGCCGCGATGTTGGGCATCGCCGCCGAAATCGACATCCCGGTGGTGGTGTCCAGCGCGCTGGACACCGCGGTCGGCATCGCGGCCGGACTGGCCGCCGCGGGGGCGCTCCCCCGGTTGGAACATGCGTGCGGGCTCGGCACCGGCGGGCTGTTCGTCGAAGACGTCGCCGATATCGTGCCCGTCGATGGCGGCCTGCCCGTCGGCGACGTGGCGCCCGATCCGGCGCGCCTCGCTGCGCTCGCCGCCCCGGCCGAGCGCCGCGACTGGTGGATCGCCCGCGTCCGCGAATGCTTCCCGCTGCTCAGCCCGCCGCCACCGCCCTGAGTTCGGCGATCGAGCGGCGCACGAAGTAGGCCAGGTCGTGCTCGTCGGCGGCGAGCCACCGTTCGAATCGCACCGAGACTGTCGTAATCGACACCCTCTCTCGCACTTTTGGACGATAACTACAGCCTCGGCGCGGGCACCCACGCACCGATGTCCTGATGTGTGGGGCCCTTGGCGTAGACGCCATGATGCCCAAGGTCGACACTGAACCCATGGCGCGGTCGGTGGTGATCCTCGGGTTTCCCGGCGTGCAGGCCTTGGACCTGATCGGGCCCCACGATGTGTTCACCGGCGCGGCCCTGCTGACCGAGGGCGGGTACCGGGTCAGCGTCGTCTCCCGCGACGGTCAGCCCATCACCACCGGAACCGGGCTGGCCTTCGTCGGGCAGGCGATGCCCGAGCCACGGGATATCGACACCCTCATCCTGCCCGGCGGCGCGGGCGTCGACGCCGTGCGCGACGACCCCGCCACCATGGCCTGGATCCGGCGGGCGGCCCAGAACTCCCGCCGCATTGTCAGCGTGTGCACCGGCGCCTTCCTGGCCGCGCAGGCCGGCCTGCTCGACGGCTGCCGCGCGACCACGCACTGGGCCTTCGCCGACCGGATGGCCCGCGAGTTCCCGGCCGTCACCGTCGACCGCGAGCCCATCTTCCTGCGCAGCTCGCACCGAGTCTGGACGGCGGCGGGCGTGGCGGCGGGCATCGATCTGTCGCTGGCGCTCGTCGAGGACGACTACGGCACGGAGGTCGCCCAGACCGTCGCCCGTTACCTGGTGTTGTATCTACGACGGCCGGGTGGGCAGACCCAATTCGCGGCGCCGGTATGGATGCCGAGGGCGCGCCGCCAGCCCATCCGGGATGTGCAGGACGCCATCGAATCCGAACCCGGTGCGGCCCACAGTATCTCGGATCTGGCCCGGCGCGCCGCGATGAGCCCGCGGCACTTCACCCGGGTGTTCACCGACGAGGTCGGCGAGGCGCCGGGTGCCTACGTCGAACGCGTCCGCACCGAAGCGGCGCGCCGTCAGCTGGAGGAGACCGACGACACCGTCGTCACCATCGCCGCGCGGTGCGGATTCGGAACATCGGAAACCATGCGCCGCAACTTCATTCGCCGCGTCGGCGTATCACCAGACCAATACCGCAAAACCTTTGCGTAAGAGGAGAATCCCATGCAGATCGCCATCGTGCTCTATCCCGGTTTCACCGCCCTGGACTTCATAGGGCCCTACGAGGTGCTGCGCTGGCTGCCCGACGCCGAGGTGCGCTTCCTGTGGCACGAGCCAGGACCGATCACCGCAGACTCCGGGGTGCTCGTCGTCGGCGCCACCCACTCGTTCGACGAAACCCCTTCTCCCGATGTCATTCTCATTCCCGGCGGGATGACAACGATCGAACACTCTCGCGACGAGAAGCTGCTCGACTGGGTGCGCAAAGCGCACGAAACGGCCACCTGGACGACCTCGGTGTGCTCGGGGTCGGTCATCCTCGCCGCCGCAGGGTTGCTCAGGGGTAAGCGGGCGACATCGCATTGGGCCGCGCTGACCGCGCTCAAGGCCCTGGGCGTCACGGCCGTCAGCGACGAACGGGTGGTCCACGAAGGAGACATCGTCACCAGTGCGGGAGTCTCGGCGGGCATCGACCTCGCGCTGTGGCTGGCCGGCCAGATCGGTGGTGAGGACCGCGCCAAGGTGATTCAGCTGTCGATCGAATACGACCCGCAGCCACCGTTCGACTCCGGGCATATGTCGAAGGCCTCGATGACCACCAAAGCCAGCGCCACTGCGCTGATGGCCAAGGATTTGGCCAACCCCACCCAGCTCAAGGCCATGACGTCGCTGTTGTGGACCGGTGCCATCGAAGCGGCCCGGTCGCGAGGCAGGCGGAAACGGGGGCGCGTAGCCTCTGCCAGGTGATCAACCTGGCCTACGAGGAAAACGGCGCCGGCGATCCGGTCGTGTTCATCGCCGGCACCGGCGGCGCCGGGCGTACCTGGCACATTCACCAGGTCCCGCAGTTCGTCGCAGCGGGCTATCGCTGCGTCACGTTCGACAACCGGGGGATCGGGGCCACCGAGAACGCGGGCGGCTTCGGCACCGAGCAGATGATCGCCGACACCGCCGCCCTGATCGAGCAGGTGGCCGACGGCGGCCCGGCCCGGGTGGTGGCGATGTCGATGGGCGCCTACATCGCGCAGGAGCTGATGCTGGTCCGTCCCGAGCTCGTGAGCCAGGCCGTGCTGATGGGGACTCGCGGGCGTCTGGACCGAATCCGGAAGGCCATCCGCGCCGCCGACGTCGAACTCACCAAGGCCGAAATCAAGCTGCCGCCCGCGTATGCCGCGAAAGTGCGTGTGCTGGAGAACTTCTCGCCCAAAACGATCAATGACGAGAAGGCCATCGGGGACTGGATGGAGATGTTCACCGCGTTCCCGATCAAACGGACCCCCGGCCTGGCTGCTCAGCTCGAGGTGTATCCCAAGGAGAACCGGCTGACCGCCTACCGGTCTATCCGCACCGAGGTGCTGGTGATCGGATTCGCTGACGATGTGCTCACCCCGGCTGCGCTGGGCCGCGAGGTCGCCGACGCGCTGCCCAACGGCCGCTACGTGCAGATCGGCCACACCGGTCATCTCGGATTCCTGGAGCGCCCGGACACCGTGAACAACGCGATGCTGGACTTCTTCGCGGGCACGCTTGTTTGAGGCCCTCGAAATCTACGTGTGACACGCTGTAGTGGTGAACCCATCGACGACCCAGGCGCGTGTCGTCGTCGACGAATTGATTCGTGGCGGCGTCCGCGACGTGGTCCTTTGCCCCGGCTCACGTAACGCCCCGCTGGCCTTCGCGCTGTCCGACGCGGACCGCGCGGGCCGGCTTCGCCTGCACGTCCGCATCGACGAGCGCACCGCCGGCTTTCTGGCCATCGGCCTCGCGGTGGCCGAGCGCGCCCCGGTCTGTGTGGCGATGACGTCGGGCACCGCGGTGGCCAATATGGGACCGGCCGTCGTCGAAGCCAACTACGCGCGCGTACCGCTGATCGTGCTGTCGGCCAACCGCCCGTACGAACTGCTCGGCACCGGCGCCAACCAAACCTTCGAGCAGCTCGGCTACTTCGGCACCCAGGTCCGCACGGCGGTCAGCCTCGGTCTCGCTCCCGAATTGACCGGAGCGGCGCTCGGCGACCTTAATGAACTCAACGCGCAGTGGCGCTCGGCGACCTGCCGGGTACTGGCGGCGGCCACCGGTGCTCGCACCGCCAACGCCGGCCCGGTGCAGTTCGACATCCCGCTGCGCGAGCCGCTGGTTCCGGGTGCCGGAGATCCGAGCCCCGGCGGCGATCAATTCCCGCCCGGCCGGCCCGACGGCAAGCCGTGGACCTACAACCCGCCGGTGGTCTTCGACCAGCCCCTGGAGATCGATCTCACCCCCGACACCGTGGTGATCGCCGGGCACGGCGCCGGTGTGCACCCGAACCTGGCGGGGCTGCCCACGGTCGCCGAGCCGACGGCGCCGCACGCTACCACTCCGCTGCACCCGCTCGCACTGCCTCTGCTGCGGCCCCGCCAGGTGATCATGCTGGGCCGTCCCACACTGCACCGGCCGGTGTCGTCGCTGCTGGCCGACTCCTCGGTACCGGTGTTCGCGCTGACCACCGGCCCGCGCTGGCCCGACGTCTCGGGCAACTCGCAAGCCACCGGGACGCGGGCGCAGACCAGCGGCACCCCAGACCCGGTGTGGCTGCAGCGCTGCGCGGAGGCCAACGAGAAGGCGATGGCCGCCGTACGCGACCAGCTGGCCGCCCATCCGCTCACCACCGGCCTGCACGTGGCGGCGGCCGTGGCTGACGCGGTGCGCCCGGGGGATCAGCTCGTGCTCGGCGCGTCCAACCCGGTGCGCGACGCGGCGCTGGTCGGGCTGAACACCGACGGCGTGAAGGTGCGCTCCAACCGCGGGGTGGCCGGGATCGACGGCACGGTGTCGACGATCATCGGTGCGGCCCTGGCACATACGGGCCGGACCATCGGGCTGATCGGTGACCTGACGTTCGTGCACGACAGCTCGGGGCTGCTGATCGGTCCCACCGAGCCGACGCCGAAGAACCTGACGATCGTGGTGTCCAACGACAACGGCGGTGGCATCTTCGAGTTGCTCGAGCAGGGCGACCCACGGTTCTCCGACGTGTCCTCACGCGTCTTCGGCACGCCACACGATGTCGACGTCGGTGCGCTGTGCCGCGCCTACCACATCGACGCCCGCCAGATCGAAGTCGATCAGCTCGGCCCCGCGCTCGCCGAACCACACGACGGCATGCGGGTGCTCGAGGTCAAGGCCGACCGGTCGTCGCTGCGGCAGTTGCACGCCGCGATCAGGGCGGCACTGTGATCGCCCGCCTGCCCGCCTTGCTGAAACCGGCTCTGCCCCGGCGCAATCCCGACCTCGCCGACACCACTGCGCGAAAGCTGTTGCGCTGGAGTAAGTGTGCGGTGTGGATCTTGATCGGCCTGGTTACCTTGCAGTCCGTGCTGCTGGTGGCCGGTGCGTGGCGCAACGATCGCCAGATCGAACGCAATATGGGGGTGGCGCAGGCCGAGGTGCTTTCTGCAGGACCGCGCCGCTCGACGATCGAATTCGTCACGCCAGATCGCATCACCTACCGTCCCGAACTCGGCGTGCTCTACCCCTCGGAGTTGTCCGAGGGCATGCGCATCTACGTCGAATACGACCGCAACGACCCGGATCTGGTTCGGGTGCAACACCGTACCGCCGCGCTGGCGATCATCCCGGCCGGCTCGATCGCGGTGGTGGCATGGCTGATCGGCGGGCTGGTGCTGAGCGGATTGGTGATGCTGGAGCGTCGGCTCGCTCAGGTCGACATCAACTTGGACAGCCAGTTGTCGTCGTAGATATCCGCCTTCTCGTTGGTATCGAGGTCGAAAACCGTTGGCGTACCGGTGTTGATCGGGTCGATCTCGTAGAGATACTCGAAGTTGGTATCGGCCATCTCTTGTATGTCCAGCGCGGGCTTGCCCGCCCGCATCGCATCGACCGCCGTCAGCGGCACGCCGCTCTCGCGAGCCATCTCGGCGATCTCGGTGTCGGTGGGTCCCTTGCCGTGGGAGTCCTGATGGCCCCAAAGATCTTGGACGAACGCCTGAAACGCCTTGGCTGACGTCCCCTTGCCGGCCGCCAAGAACATCGCATTGCTCACCCGATCGGAGTACCCGCCGGGCTTTTCGTCCAGGAACGTCAGCGGCCGGTAGGTGACGAGGAGCTGGCCGAGGTTCATGTACCGGGATAACTCGTCGCCGAAATCCTTCTGCAGATCGGCACAATGGTTGCACTGCGGTTCGGTGTAGATCTCGATGTGCACCCGGGCGTTCGGGTCGCCGACGTCAATACCGAAGCCGTCCTTGCTCAGCGCGGTCCCCGGCCCACGCGGATCCACCTGTGCCACACCGGCGATTTCCTTACTGCAGCCGGCAACTAGCATCATCAACGCCACCACGACCACCGACCAGAACCGCATGCTGCACGGTACCGCGTTCCACTAGCTTTTCGTGTCGTGTATGCCTGAGCGCAACCTCGCTGACAGGCGCCGCTGCAACTCTCGTTATGTGCGCGTTGCGATTGTCGCCGAGTCCTTCCTGCCCAACGTCAACGGAGTCACCAACTCGGTGCTGCGGGTGCTGGAGCATCTCCGCCGCACGGGTCATGAAGCGCTCGTCATTGCCCCGGACACCCCACGAGGTGAGCCGGCAGCCGAGCGCGTCCATGACGGAATCCGGGTGCACCGGGTCCCGTCGAAGATGTTCCCCAAGGTGACGTCGTTGCCGCTGGGTGTGCCGCGACCGCGCATGGTGCGGGTCCTGCGCGGCTTTGACCCGCACGTGGTTCACCTGGCCTCTCCCTCGTTACTCGGGTACGGCGGCATGCAGGCCGCGCGCTTGCTCGGTGTGCCGACGGTGGCCGTGTACCAGACCGATATCGCCGGGTTCGCCCAGAGTTACGGCGTGGGTGCGGTCTCTCGCGCGGCCTGGGCGTGGAACCGACACCTGCACTCCCGCGTCGACCGCACTCTGGCGCCCTCCACCGCGGCGATGGAAGACCTTGCTGCCCATGGCATCCCACGGGTACACAAGTGGGCACGCGGCGTCGACGTCACCGGCTTCGCCCCGTCGGCACGCAGCGGCGAGCTGCGCGCGCGGTGGTCACCGGCAGGCAAGCCGATCGTCGGCTTTGTCGGCCGGCTCGCGCCGGAGAAGCATGTCGAACGGCTTGCGGTGCTGGCCGACCGCGACGACCTGCAGCTGGTCATCGTCGGTGACGGGGTGGACCGGGACAAACTGCAGGCCCTGCTGCCGTCGGCGGTGTTCACCGGTGCCCTCTACGGGCAGCAGTTGTCCGCCGCCTACGCGAGCATGGACGTGTTCGTCCACCCGGGTGAGCACGAGACCTTCTGTCAGGCCGTGCAGGAGGCGATGGCGTCGGGCC
This sequence comes from Mycobacterium sp., assembly GCA_023264735.1. GTDB lineage: Bacteria > Actinomycetota > Actinomycetes > Mycobacteriales > Mycobacteriaceae > Mycobacterium. The sequence continues at coordinate 51,916 of JAHFVD010000025.1, forward strand.
TGCCGGTCGTCGCGCCGAATGCCGGGGGCCCGCGTGACCTCGTGGCGCCGTATCGCACCGGACTGTTGCTTGGGGTCGATGAATTCGAGGTGCGGCTGGCGCAGTCGGTGGACCATCTGCTCGACGAGCGGGCGCGCTATTCACTGGCCGCTCGCCGCAGCGTGCTCGGTCGGACTTGGCCGGCGATCTGCGACGAGCTACTCGGTCATTACGAGGCGGTGCGTGTTGCCGGACGCCGCCGCCGACGTACCCGCGCAGCCTGAGCCGCGCCGTACTCAACCCTTAATTGTTCCTGAGAAACCTTTCCATACCCGGTGGTCTGGAGCAGACTGAATGCCAAGCGGGGGAACGCCAACAGCAAATGTCAATACCACCTCTCCACGACGGGGGACGGCCGATGAGCGATGCGTCGTATCGCCAAGATCTCAGTGAATTTGCCCTCGAACTCCGTAAGTTGGCTTACACCATGCCTGCTGGACACGAGGATCGGCTGATTCACCTCAGCGAACGGATGGCGAGTCGCGCGCGTCAATTATCGAGGGTCGACGCCCACGCGATGTAGCTAGCCCTGCGCCTCAATGGCGACGGGCTGCCACTGCTCCCAATTGGCAAGGCGGCTCTCATAGTCAGCCTTTGCTGTCTGCAGCGGCGACTCTCCGAAGAATGCCCGCAGCGGCGGTGTGGGTGCGTCCACGATTTTGAGGATCGCCCTCGCCGATGCCGTGGGGTCGCCGGGCTTGGCCCAGCGCTTCGCGCGCATCTCATCGACCTGGCGGTGCAACTCGGCGTAGTCCGGCAGCTCGATCGACCGCTTCGAGGACGGCCCCGACCAATCGGTGTCGAAGCCGCCCGGCTCGATCAGCGTCACGTGAATGCCGAACGGCGCGACCTCCTGAGCCAGCGCCTGGGAGAAGCCCTCCAGCGCCCACTTCGACGCGTGGTAGATGCCGACGAGCGGGAATGCGGTGATGCCGCCGATCGACGACACCTGAATGATGTGGCCGCTGGCCTGGGCGCGCAGATAGGGGAGCGCGGCCTGAGTGATCCACAGCGCGCCGAACACGTTGGTCTCCAACTGGTCGCGGGCGTCCTTCTCGGACAGCTCCTCGATGAAGCCGAAGTGGCCGTAGCCGGCGTTGTTCACCACGATGTCGAGCCGGCCGAAATGGTCGTGCGCCTGCTTGACCGCGGCGAAGTCAGCTTCGCGGTCGGTGACGTCGAGCTGGATCGGCAGGATGGCGTCGCCGTACGTCTGGACCAGATCAGCCAGGGTGCCGGTGTCGCGGGCGGTGGCGGCCACCTTGTCGCCGCGCTCCAGGGCGCCGATCGCCCATTCCCGGCCGAAGCCACGTGATGTGCCGGTGATGAACCAAACTTTTTCACTCACGGCTGTGTGCAACGCGTGAGCTGGCCCGCGATTCCCACTCGGGTAGCGTCGGCACCGTGAGCCGCGCGACGCTGGACAAGGATCCCCGTGATGTGGCGTCGATGTTCGACGCCGTCGCGCGCCGCTACGACATCACCAACACGGTGCTCTCAATGGGGCAGGACCGCTCCTGGCGGCGGGCCACGCGCGCAGCGTTGGGCATCGGCCCGGGCGACCGCGTGCTGGACCTGGCGGCGGGCACGGCGGTGTCGACGGTCGAGCTGGCCCGCTCCGGCGCGTGGTGCGTGGCCGCGGACTTCTCGGTCGGCATGCTGACGGCCGGGGCCGCGCGACCGGTGCCGAAGGTCGCCGCCGACGCGACCAAGCTGCCGTTCGCCGACGAGGTGTTCGACGCGGTCACAATCAGCTTCGGTCTGCGCAATGTCGTCGACCACCCGGCGGGCCTGCGCGAGATGGCGCGGGTGACCCGCCCCGGTGGGCGGCTGGTGGTGTGCGAATTCTCGACGCCGGTGGTGCCGGTGTTCTCGACCGTCTACAAGGAGTACTTGATGCAGGCGCTGCCGCGGGTGGCCCGCGCGGTGTCGAGCAACCCCGAGGCCTACGTCTATCTGGCCGAGTCCATCCGGGCCTGGCCCGACCAAGCGGCGCTGGCTGCCCAGATCCGGGATGCCGGCTGGTCAGATGTGCGCTGGCGCAACCTGACTGGCGGGATCGTCGCGCTGCATTACGCCGTCAAGCCCTAGCGGCCGGCGTCGGCCAGCACCTGATAGCCGGCGTTGTAGCCCGGGACGAACGTGATGCCCGGCCCGCCATGGCAGCCCGCACCGCCGAGGTAGAGGCCCTCGATCGGGATCGGCTCGTCGATGAATCCCTTTGGCCCCGGTCGGTTCACGCCCATCAACTCAGGCTGCAGCAGGCCGTGGCAGAAGTCACCGTTGGGGGCGGCGAACATCGTGTTCATGTGATACGGCGCGAACGTGATGTCGCGGATCAGGATGTCCTTGAAGTTCGGGGCGTAGCGGGTGATCTTGTCGATGACCTGTTGTGCCATCTCGGTTTTCAGCTGACCGTGCTGCTCGCGGGGAGCCTCGATGGGGAAGCCGTAGGCGTACACACTGGCCGCGTGCTTGCCTTCGGGAGCCATCTCGGGGTCGCCGACCGTCGGCATCTGGATCGACAGCGCCGGGTTGTCGGGGACCTCACCACCGCGGGCCTTCTCCCATTGTCGCTGCTGCTCTTCGGGTGAACCGAACATCCCAACTGACATCTGCATACCCGGCTCGTTGAGGAAGTCGTAGGGCGCGGCGTACTCGGGTGCCCCGTCGAGGGCGAAGTGGATCTGCATGAACGCCGCCCGGTGGTCGCGGCCGCCGAGCCGGGTCACCAGTGACGACGGAAGATGTTCGACGCCAACGAGATCCAGCAGCGTCGTCTCGGGCGCGAGGTTGGACACGACGATCGGCGCAGTGATCACTTCGCCGTCCTTGAGACGTACCCCGGTGACCTTGCCATCCTCGACCAGGATCTGTTCGACCTTCGCGCGGTAACGGATTTCGCCCGCGGCCTCGACGAACAGATCGCGCAGATGCTCGGCGAGGACACCGATTCCGCCCTTGAGTTTGGTGGTCATCTGGCCGCCCTCCGGGGGCATGGCCATCGCGAACGCCAAACACGTTGCGCTGCCTGGGGTATACGGGCCGCGGTAGGTCGAGTTCACCGCCAGGAACGCCAGCATGCCGCGGATGACGGAGTGCTTCTCCTTGTCGGGCAGGAACCGGTCGACGACGTCCATCGCCGAGCCGAACAGCATCTCGTGGATGGCGCGCCGCTCGTTTTCGTCTGCGGCACAGGCGTACATCTCGTCGATGGTCTTCGGTAGCGCCAGTGCGTCGAACCGGCCGAGTGCCTTGCCGGGGCCGGTGCTCCACGCGTACAGGTTGGCCATGGCCATCACGGCGTCCATACCGTGCTTCTCGTTGAGATGGGTCATCATCGCCATCGGGTCGCTGTGGAAGATCATCGCTTCCTCGCCGTTTTCCCCGAGGTTGACCGACATGATCTCCGAGGAGATGGTCGGCAGGGTGTCCAGGCCCAGCTCGCTGTTGATCTTCTGCGCGGTCGGGAAGCGGACCGACCCGGCGATCTCGTACTTGAACCCGTCGATCAGCTCGACGGTGGCCGACATACCGCCGCTGTAGGTATTGGCTTCCAGGCACAGCGTCCGCAGGCCCGCGCGCTGCAGCACCACCGCTGCGGTCAGCCCGTTGTGTCCAGCCCCCACGATGATCGCGTCGTAATCCGTCATGCCGCGGAGCTTATGACGGTGCGGGCCCGATTTGAAGAAGTTTTGTCAAATTTGTCATTTCGGGATGTGGCCACTGGAGTGACCTGCACCGACGTCGCTCAGGTGAACGGCTTACGACGGTCCAGGGCTCGCGAACCCAGCCCGGCCACCCGCCACGCCCGCGCCACCAGGTCGGCGTCGTCGTCGGTCACCAAGTTGCCCATCACCCGCACGGCGACGCCCATCATCGCCTTCGAGCGCATGGCAATCGGGCCGGTGAGCGGGAGAAACCGCGGCAGTGTGAGCAGCAGTCCCAGCCGGCGGGCCACCGAGAAGCCCCGGCCGTAGTGCGCTTGCAGAACCGAAGGCCACTCCAGCGACAGGTCCCCGGGGCCCAGCATGTCGGCGGCCAGCCGCCCGGTCTCCAGCCCGTAGTCGATGCCCTCGCCGTTGAGCGGGTTCACACACGCGGCGGCGTCCCCGATGAGCACCCAGTTCGGCCCGGCGACCCCGGAGACGGCCCCACCCATCGGCAACAGCGCTGAGGACACCGCGCGCGGCGCGCCCTCGAAGCCCCACGAATCCCGTTTGAGGTCGGTGTAGTGCTTGATCAGCGGCCGCAACGCCACATCGGCGGGCCGCTTCGCGGTGGCCAGCGCGCCGACGCCGATGTTCACCTCGCCGTTGCCCAGCGGGAAGATCCAGCCGTACCCGGGCAGCACGTGGCCGTCGACTGAACGCAGTTCCAGGTCCGAGGAGATCCATGGCTCCGAGGACCGCGGCGAGGCCAGATACCCGCGCACGGCCACCCCGTAGACAGTCTCCTGGTGCCACTGCCGGCCCAGCACCCGACCGAACGGGGAGCGCGCCCCGTCGGCCACGATCACCCAGCGGCACGTCACCCGCGACCCGTCGGCCAGCACGACAGCATCGACAGAACCGCGTGAATCAACCGACGCGTCAACGGCTTTCACGCCGAGCAGCATCGAAGCCCCGGCGTCCTCGGCGACTTTGCGGATCCGGTCGTCGAGTTCGGTGCGGGGCACCGCCGAGCCGCCAGAGGGGAACGACGGTCCGGGCCAAGGCACCTCGACGTCGGCGCCGAACCCCGACAGCCGCAGCCCGTGATGGCGGATGTGGCCGTCGAGCCAGTCACCGAGTCCGAGGCGCTGAAGCTCCAGCACCGCGCGCGGGGTCAGCCCGTCGCCGCAGGGCTTGTCGCGGGGAAACTCGGCGGCGTCGATGACGAGCACCTCGTGGCCGTGCCGGGCTGCCCAGGCCGCCGCCGCCGAACCCGCTGGTCCGGCCCCGACGACGACCAAATCGACCCCCGGTCGCTGCGCTCCTGCCCGCCGTCCGGTCGCATGCCTGTCCATGTCCCCCAGTATGTTGGCAGGGTGAGTACTCCGGCGACGGTGGTAGCAGGGGTGGATTTTGGTGACCCCGCGTTCGCCAAGAGCGTCCGCGACGGGGTAGGCCGTGTCGAAGAGCTGATGAGCACCGAACTGCGCGGCGGCGATGAGCTGATGACCGAGGCCGTCGTGCATCTCTTCGAAGCCGGCGGCAAGCGGTTCCGGCCGCTGTTCACCGTGCTCTCCGCGCAGATCGGCCCCGATCCGGACGCCTGGCAGGTCACGGTGGCCGGCGCGGTGATCGAGCTGGTGCACCTGGCGACGCTGTATCACGACGACGTGATGGACGAGGCGCAGATGCGGCGCGGGGCGCCCAGTGCGAACGCCCGCTGGGGCAACAACATCGCGATCCTGGCCGGCGACTATCTGTTCGCGACGGCGTCGCGGCTGGTGAGCCGGCTCGGTCCGGACGCGGTGCGCATCATCGCCGAGACGTTCGCCCAGCTGGTGACGGGCCAGATGCGTGAGACCAAGGGCAACACCTCTGGCGTGGATCCGGTCGACCATTACCTGAAGGTGGTCTACGAGAAGACCGCCTGCCTGATCGCGGCATCGGGCCGCTTCGGGGCCACCTTCGCCGGCGCCACCGACGATCATGTGGAGCGGCTGAGCCGGCTCGGCGGCATCGTCGGCACCGCGTTCCAGATCTCCGACGACATCATCGACATCGACAGTGACCCCGACGAGTCGGGCAAGCTACCGGGCACCGACCTGCGGGAAGGCGTGCACACCCTTCCGGTGCTGTATGCCTTGAATGAGACCGGTCGCGACGCCGACCGGCTGCGGGAACTGGTGAGAGGCCCGATCGAAGACGACGACGCACTGGCCGAAGCGCTGGCGCTGCTGCGTTCCGGGGAGGGCATCGTCAAAGCCAAGGCCACCGTCCAGCGGTATGCCGAACAGGCTGGTGAGGAGCTGGCCGGGTTGCCCGACGGGCCGGGCCGTCGTGCACTGGCTTCGTTGATGGACTACACAATCAACCGGCACGGCTAAGCGATTCGCGGAACCTAGCAGTCGGTTCGAGGCGTTAATCTCCGGTGAGAGTGCGTTTGCTCGTAGGAGGAATTCATGACTTGGCATCCTGCCGCCAACTCGTTGAAGACGTTCATGCTGCTTGTCGGAATGTCGACGCTGATCGTCTTCATCGGTTCGCTGTTCGGTCGCAACGTCATGTTTCTGGCCCTGGTGTTCGCCATCGGCATGAACGTCTACGTGTACTTCAACTCCGACAAGCTCGCGTTGCGCGCCATGCACGCCCAGCCGATCAACGAGGTGCAGGCCCCGCAGATCTACTCGATGGTGCGCGAGCTGGCCACCACCGCCCATCAGCCGATGCCCCGGCTCTACATCAGCGACACCGCCAACCCGAACGCCTTCGCCACCGGTCGCAACCCGCGCAACGCCGCGGTGTGTGTGACGACCGGGATCCTCGATCTGCTCAGTGAGCGTGAACTGCGCGCGGTGCTGGGCCACGAACTCTCGCACGTCTACAACCGCGACATCCTGATCTCGTGCGTGGCCGGTGCGCTGGCCTCGGTGATCACCGCGCTGGCCAATATCGCGTTGTTCGCCGGGATGTTCAGCGGCGGCAACCGCGAAGGCGGCGCCAATCCCTTTGCTCTGCTGCTGGTTTCACTGCTGGGTCCGATCGCCGCGACGGTCATCCGGATGGCGGTGTCCCGCTCGCGGGAGTACCAGGCCGATGCGTCCGGTGCGGAGCTCTCCGGTGACCCGCTGGCGCTGGCCTCGGCGCTGCGCAAGATCAGTGGCGGGGTGGAGAACGCGCCGCTGCCCCCGGAGCCGCAGCTGGCCGATCAGGCGCACCTGATGATCGCCAGCCCGTTCCGCGCCAGCGAGAAGATCGGCAAGCTGTTCTCCACCCATCCGCCGGTCCAGGATCGGATCGCCCGGCTCGAGAAGATGGCTGGGTACTAGACCCCTTGGCTCGAGCCTGAGTGGGCCATCGCCTCGACCGCCGTCGGCGTGGTGGGGCTGGCGATTCCGGCCTGACGCAGCGAACGCAACACCATGGCCCGCAGCACTCGGCCGACCTCGAACTGCTTGCCCGGCAGTGTGCGGGCCACCATCCGCAGGTTGACGGTGTCCAGCTTGATGCTCTCGACGCCCATCAATGAGGGCTCGTCGAGCAGCAATTGGTCCAGCCGGGCGTCGGTGGTCGCCGCCGACGCGACGTCGTGCAGGACGTCGTTGACCTTGTTGAGGTCCGCGCTGGTGGGCACCGGGATGTCGACGACGGCGCGGGCCCAGTCCTTGGACAGGTTCAACGCCTTGACGATCTGGCCGTTGGGGATGGTGAACACCTCGCCGTCGCTAGTGCGCAGCTTGGTCACCCGCAGGGTGACGTCCTCCACGGTGCCTTGCGCCTCGGTGGACGATCCGGTGACGGTCAACGCCACCAGATCGCCGAAGCCGTATTGCTTCTCGGTGATGATGAAGAACCCGCTGAGCAGGTCCTGAACTATCCGCTGGGCGCCGAAACCCAGTGCGGCGCCCAGCACCGCAGCCGGTGCGACGAGCGAGCCGATCGGCAGGCCGAGCTGGTCGAAGACGTCGACGGCGGCGCGGTGCTTGGCGCCCTCCGAGCGCACCAGCTCCTCGCCGCTGTCGAGACGGCGCGCGATCTTGCCGGCGATCCAGCGGAAGAGCCGGGTGGCCAGCAGGGCGGCGGCGATCACCAGCGCGATGTGCAAACCCTTGGTGCGCAGCCACTCGCCCAGGTGTCCGGTCCAGAAGTCCTGCCAATTGACGGCAGCCAGGTACGTCGTTGTGATTGAGTTCATGGTCGTTGTCGCGAATTGCCTTGTCGTGGCGCTCGTTTGGTGTGCATCAAGCACGGGCACCGTCGTTGCGTTTCCCGATCCGGCGACTTTTACACCTGGTGGGTGTCGTCGATTACGATTCGCCGGGCGACGGCGGCTTACCCACCTTGCCGGTCCCCGAGGGTGCGTCGGGGCGGCTGAACAACCGATTCACGGTGTCTGAAACCTGGGCCAACACGTCGTTGACGAACTTGTCGGTCGTATCGGACAGGTCGAATTTGGCCCCGGGCGAGGTGGTCGACGATCCGGAACGCCCTGGGGTGAAGTCCGGTGCCGGCCGCACCACGTTGTGGCGTGGTCCGGTGCTGGCGGCGGGTGCTGCTGGCGGGCCGTCAGCCGCCGGCTCCGCCGCGAGAGCGGGGTCGGTGGGCGCTGACGCCGGCGGGGGAGATTGCGGCGCGGCCTCTGGCGCGGGTGCGTCGCTGCGGGGCGGGTTGATGTGGCCGAGTACGGCCGCGCCGAGCGCCTTGGAGGCCTCGATGGCGAGGTCATTCATGCGTTCGACGACCGCGACGACGCCATCGGGGTAGGTGACGGTGGTGGTCTGGGTGCGCGGATCGGTGTGGCAGATCATGGCGCCGGTGCAGTCGACACCACCGGTGTTGTCGACGGGCCGTTTGGCGTCGTGCTTGGTCAGCACGTTGCCGTCGGTGAAGACGGTGAGTACCTGAACCTTTGCGCGGGCGTCGAATTCGTAGTTGATGTGGAATTCGTTGGTCGACGGATCGGTCGAGTCCAGGAGTTCGGCGAGGGTGGCGGCGTCGTCCGAGCCGCCACCGATGGATAGCACCCCGCTGTCGGGGTCGGTCTGCAACGCCTTGTAGTTGAAGATGCCGACCATCGCGTCACCGACGGGGTTGGCAGCGGTGTTGTCGAAGACCATCGCGGCCAGGCCGACGACGGGAGTGCTGACGGCCTGTGGGTGTGTCGCGGCGAGGACCATGGTTGCGAGGGCGAGGCTGACTACCGCAGCGCCTCCGCGCAGCGGCCTAGTCATGTGCCTGCGCACCGAACGGCCTCTCCCGGTCAAACTCGGAATCGCTTTAGTGTAGGCCGCGGCCAGTCGAAATTGACGTGAATGTGCCGGTCGGAACCGCTCGACACGGTAACGAATTGGGGTGGTCCGGTCGAAGGACGAGGTACGTGTGCAGACTGCGCCGCCAGCGGCGCTTACGTAGGGTGTGGTGATGCTGAGCAGAATCCTGATCGGCCTGGTGAGCGCTGCGGGGGCAGCTGCGATCGGTGTACCGGGTGTGGCCACGGCCGACCCTGAGCCGGCGCCGGCCCCAGTCCTTCCCAACGTCAACGCCTACACGCCGGTGAGCCCGGTGGCGTACACGGCGATGGGGGGCAACTGGTACGCGTTCGCGGGTCCGCCCGGTGTGGTCTGCGTTCTGGACAAGGGGAACGGCAGCTACGGCTGCAGCGGCGCGCTACCCGGTGCGCCGGGCGGCGCGAATCTGGTCAGTGCAGGCCCCTCCGGCGAGCCGGGATTCTCGAGCACGGGCGCGTCGATCTACGCCGCGGCCGGTGACGTCAAGCCGTTGCCACCGAATACGCGGCTGAGCTTTCGTGACGTCAGTTGCGGTGTCGACGGCGGCGGCACCGTCGCGTGTGTGAACAACCACGATCAGGTCGGCTTCGTCGTCGGCCCCGGGGCGACGTTCACGTCGGGTCCCAGCCCGATGCTGGATCGGCCGAAGAACAGCAACCCGCTGTTCCCGTCGTTCCCGGGTTGAGCGTGAGGCGGACTTCGACAGCCACATTCACGAATTCGCCGAAGCTGTAGGTGTCGCGCAAAAGTTCGAGTAACCAGCACGACAACTACAGTCTCGCGCGGTGGGCTCGACTAAAAGTGTGAGTCGTTGACCTCGTGGCCGGGCTTCTCGGCCATCAGGCCGCGGTAGGCCTGCTCGACGTTGGCGCCGTGATTGACCACGGCATCGACTTCGCGGGCGATCGGCATGTTGAGTCCGTACTTTTCGGCGAACTCCATGATCACGCTGGCGGCCTTGACACCCTCGGCGACCTGATTCATCGAGGCGATGATTTCCTCAATGGTCTTGCCTGAGCCCAGTTCTTCGCCGACGTGGCGGTTGCGGCTGCGCTTGGACGTGCAGGTCACGATGAGGTCGCCCATGCCGGCCAGGCCGGAAAAGGTGTCGCGGTGCCCGCCGATGGCCTCACCGAGTCGCGACATCTCGCGGACGGCCCGGGCCATCACCAGCGCCCGCGTGTTCTCGCCGATACCGAGCGAGTAGCCCATGCCGACGGCGATGGCGTAGACGTTCTTGAGCGCGCCGGCAATCTCGACGCCGACGACGTCGTCGGTGGTGTAGACGCGGAATCGCTTGGTGCGGAACATCTTCGCGAGGTTGGCCGCCAGGTGCTGATCCGGCATGGCCAGCACGGCCGCGGCCGCATACCCGTCGGCGACCTCGCGCGCGATGTTCGGGCCGGCGAGGATGCCGGCCGGGTGGCCGGGCAGCACCTCGTCGATGACTTGGCTCATCCGCATGTTGGTGCCTTGTTCGAGGCCCTTGACCAGGCTCACGACGGGCACCCATGGGCGCAGTTCCTTGCTCAGCTCGGCGAGCACGCCGCGGAATCCGTGCGAGGGCACACCCATGACGACGACGTCGGCGCAGTTGGCCGCTTCGGTGAAATCGGTGGTGGCGCGCAAGGTTTCCGAGAGTTCGACGTCATCGCCCAAGTAGCGGGAATTGCGGTGGTTCTCGTTGATGTCCTTGGCGGTCTCCTCCGAGCGCACCCACTGCAGCGTCGGCCCCCGGCGGGCGCAGATGGAGGCGACGGTGGTACCCCAGGATCCGCCACCGAGTACGACAACCTTGGGTTCGCGGCGCGCAGACGTCATGGCATTCAGGGTATGGCGAACACCCCGTTGTTCATGGGGAGTTCGGCAACTGCGATGTGATGTCGCCGCGGTGGTCGTTGCCCTGGTGGTGTTTGTGCCG
>JAHFVD010000025.1:62913-92901 GCA_023264735.1 Mycobacterium sp.
GCCCACATCGGCGGCTATCCCGCGATACGCGCCGGGCTGGCCACCCGCCCGAACGTCATGTTCTCGTCGACCTTGTCGATGAAGTGGTGGTCGAAGGCGTCGGCGAGGTAGTTCTGCCGCACCACCCACGGCCGCTTGAGGCCTGACTTGGGCAGGGCGTGCAGGTTGCGCAGCACGTAGCCGGCCTGGATATCCCACGCCGGCTTCTCGGCGAGCGGCTTACCGCCCAGGTGCGGGAAGGCGTGGGTGTAGCCGTGAGATTTCATGTGCGCGATCAGCTTTGCCGCCGAGCGGGCGGTCATGTCGGCGCGCAGTGTCCATGAGGCGTTGGTGTAGCCGATGCACCAGATCAGGTTGGGCACGTCCTCGAGCATGTACGCCTTGTAGGAGAACTTCTCTTGCGGCTTGATCTCGTTGCCGTCCACCGTGATTCGCACGCCGCCTAGAGCGTGCAGTTGCAGGCCGGTGGCCGTGACGATGATGTCGGCATCCAGATGCTGGTCAGACTTGAGCGCGATGCCGGTTTCGTCGAAGTGGTCGATATGGTCGGTGACCACCTCGGCGCGACCGCTTCTGATGGCTTCGAACAAGTCGCCGTCGGCCACCAGACACAGCCGTTGATCCCACACGTTGTAGCGCGGGTTGAAGTGGACGTCGACCGGATAGCCAGGCGGCAATTCCTTGATGTTCCGTGTCCGGACCATCTTTCTGGCCGTGCTGGGGGAGATCCGAGACAAGAACCAGACGAAGCTTTCGAACGCGACCGCGAAGTAGCGGCTGAACGCGTGAGAGAACTTGCGCGGAGTGATCTTTCGGACGAGGTCGATGATCGGATTGACCCGCGATCCGGCCAGCAGATAGGTCGGCGAGCGCTGCAGCATGGTGACCTTGGACGCCTTCTGGGCCAGCGCCGGAATCAGCGAAACGGCGGTGGCGCCGCTGCCGATCACGATCATCTTCTTGCCCGTGTAGTCGAGGTCTTCGGGCCAGAACTGCGGATGCACGACGGTGCCCCGGAACGCGTCGAGGCCGGGGAAGTCGGGGGTGTAGCCCTCGTCGTAGTTGTAGTAGCCGGACCCGAAGAACACGAACCGACCGCGGTAGGTCTTGCGTGCACCGTTCTCGGTGACGTGCACGGTCCAGGTGTCGGTGGTCGAGTCCCAGTCGGCGGAGTCCACGTGAGTGCCGAAATGGATGTGGGGGAGGATGCCGCGCTTTCGGGCGGTGTCCTCCATGTACTCGCGGATGTGGTCGCCGTCGGCGACGCCTTCCTTGCGGGTCCACGGCTCCCACGGCCAGGACAGCGAGAAGATGCTGCTGTCCGAGCGGACGCCGGGGTAGCGGAACAGGTCCCAGGTGCCGCCGATGCGCTCGCGGCGTTCGAGGACGATGTACCGGACGCCGGGGTTGCGTTCGGCGATGCGGTAGGCCGCGCCGAGCCCGGAAAATCCCGCGCCGATGATCACGACGTCGTAGGACCCGCCGTCCTGCTCGGTCGTTGCGGGCTCGGTGTCCGGGGTAGCGGTCATCGCGGTCCTCGCTTCGGGCGTGTAGTGATGGTCACCACAATAAGCACTGGTGGGCGGTCGGGTGAGGGACCTACCGGTAGTTGACGAACTGCAGCGCCACGTCCAGGTCGGCGCCCTTGAGCAGGGCGATGACGGCCTGCAGGTCGTCGCGCTTCTTGGAGCTCACCCGGATCTCGTCGCCCTGGATCTGCGTCTTGACGCCCTTGGGGCCCTCGTCGCGGATCAGCTTGTTGATCTTCTTGGCGTTCTCCTGGTCGATGCCCTGCTTCAAGCCGCCACTGACCTTGTAGGTTTTGCCGCTGGCCTGCGGTTCTCCGGCGTCGAAGGCCTTCATGGAGATGTCGCGGCGAATCAGCTTTTCCTTGAAGACATCGACGGCGGCCTTGACCCGCTCCTCGGTGGAGCTGACGATCTCGATGGCCTCGTCGCCCTTCCAGGCGATGGTGCTGTCGGTGCCGCGGAAGTCGAAGCGGGTGCTCAGCTCCTTGGCCGCTTGGTTCAGCGCGTTGTCGACCTCTTGGCGGTCGACCTTGCTCACGATGTCGAACGATGAATCCGCCATTGGACTCGTCCCCTTCCCTTACGTGATCGGCCGGTTTGTATTTGAGGTACATCCTCGTTGTACCCTGCTAGTCGCACCAAACCGGATCCCCGGTGCGGCGCGCACCTAGGCAGGTTGCCCGAGCGGCCAATGGGAGCGGACTGTAAATCCGTCGGCGAAAGCCTACACAAGTTCGAATCTTGTACCTGCCACCCTGATCAGGCCCGGTTTTCACCGGGCCTGATTTGCGTTTAGGAGCGCCCCACGCCGTCGTCGGAGGTTTCGGGGGTGGCCGACGACTTGGGCAGCGCCTGGGTGAAGGCGCGAGACACGTCTTGCAGGGCGGCGGTGACCTCGCTTGGAATTACCCAGAACGTGTTGCCCGGGCCCTGGGCCAGCTGCGGCAGCATCTGGAGATACTGATAGGCGAGCAGTTTGGGATCGGGGTCGTTGCGGTGTACCGACTGAAATACCTCGTCGATAGCGCGGGCCTGGCCCTCGGCCTTGAGGATCGCTGCGGTCCGGTTGCCCTCGGCGCGCAGGACGGCGGCCTGCTTGTCACCCTCGGCGGTGAGAATCTGAGACTGGCGTTGGCCTTCGGCGCTCAGGATTGCCGCCCGCTTGTCGCGTTCGGCCCGCATCTGCTTCTCCATCGCGTCCTTGATGGATTGCGGCGGGTCGATGGCCTTGATCTCTACCCGGTTGACCCGCAGCCCCCACTTGCCGGTGGCCTCGTCCAGCACGCCTCTGAGTTGGCTGTTGATGGTGTCGCGGGAGGTGAGTGTGCGTTCCAGGTCCATGGACCCGACGACATTGCGCAGTGTGGTGACCGTGAGCTGTTCGACGGCTTGCAGGAAGCTGGCGATTTCATAGGCGGCTGCGCGTGCGTCGGTCACCTGGAAATAGAGCACGGTATCGATCTCGACGACCAAATTGTCCTCGGTAATGACCGGTTGCGGTTGGAACGAAACCACTTGTTCCCGTAGGTCAATCATCGGATAGACCCGGTCGAAGTAGGGGATGACGAAATTGAGGCCGGGCTGCAGTGTGCGGTCGTAGCGACCGAGCCGTTCGACGTTGCGGGCACGCGCCTGGGGCACGATGCGCACCGCCCGCAGCACGGTGAAGGCTGCGAACAGCGCGATGACCAGTCCGGCGATAAGCGAGACCGAGGTTGCCATGGGTTACTCCCGGGGGTATACGAGCGCGGTGGTGCCGCTGATCTCCAGCACGTCGACCGTCGCTCCGGCGGGTATCACCAGGGTTTGGTCGTAGGCGCGCGCCCTCCACTCCTCACCGCGGATACCGCCGATGCGAACCCTGCCGTCCAGCCCGGACACCTCTGACACGACATAGGCGGGCTTACCAATTAGCGCTTCTACGCCGAAACGCTCGAGCTGGGGCCGAAGCATGTGCCGACGGACGATGGGGCGGATGAGCAGCACCCCGACCGTGGCGGTCCCGGTGAACACAAGGAGTTGGACCGGACCGGGTAGTCCGAGAGCGGCGGACCCCGCGGTGATCAGTGCTGCGACACCGAGCATCCCGACTGCTGCGGTGATAGTGAGCATCTCGATCACGAGCAACACCACGGCGATGATCAACCAGATCAGCCATGTGTCCATGCGGCGATCCTCCTTGAACATTCAACGGATGCGCGGGCGGGATGACTGTTACTTCCTCCATCGTGTGCGGTAGGGCACTCCCTCAAGTATGTCCCTGCAGCCATCCTTGCGCCGAATGTTTTTGGGACCGCTGCGCGGACACCCGCGCGCGAGGGATGCGGCGGCGCTGGGCTTGCGAAACCGCTCTCTGCGCCGGAGTTCGCGAACCACGTATTGTGTGGGCGCACAATGGAGTTCAGCTAATCAGATTGCCGCCACCCGTCACCCGCCACCCATTGCCATGCGTGGGCTGCCGGAGGACGATGAAGTAGTCCGGCGGCGCCGTCGAGACGCTGCCCCACATACAAACGGAGGCAGATCATGTATGCACGAAGCACCACCATCCAGGGCCAGCCCCAGTCCATTGACGCCGGTATCGCACATGTGCGCGACAGCGTGATGCCCGCGCTCGAGGACATCGAAGGGTGCGTTGGCTTGTCGCTGTTGGTCGACCGCACGTCCGGTCGCTGCATTGTCACCAGCTCCTGGGAGTCCGAGGAGGCGATGCACGCGAGCGAGGAGGCCGTTCGGCCGATTCGTGACCAGGCTGCCGAGCTTTTTGGTGGTAGCAGGCAGGTTGAGGAATGGGAGATCGCTGCCATGCACCGCGAACACCGCGCAGGCGAGGGCGCCTGTGCCCGAGTCACCTGGGTCAAGGTCGGCGCGGACCAGATCGACCGAGGCGTCGATTTCTACAAGACCACGATCCTGCCCGCCCTTGAGCAACTGGAAGGTTTCTGCAGTGGCAGCCTGCTCATCGACCGATCATCCGGTCGTGGCGTGGCTTCGGGGACCTTCGCCAGCGTCGAAGCGCTGGAGCGGAACAAGGAACAACTGGACAGCATCAGGGCTACTGGCAGTCAGGAAGCACAGGCAGAGGTGCTCGACGAGTGCGACTTCGAGTTGGCGGTTGCCCACTTGCGTGTGCCCGAGATGGTCTGACCGCTTGTGGCAGACGAATGGCTCTGAACCTGCGTTCCGGGTTCAGAGCCTTCTTTGGGCGGATGTTGAAATCGTAAGTGGCTGTTGCCCAGCGGCTTTCGATTGCAACCCGCGATAACCCTTACCTGGCGGATAGGTATTCCTTCCCTATCTCATGAGTAAGTCTCGCTTGTGGGCGATTACGGCGGAACCGCTAAATCGGCAGCATTTCTTCTCAACAACGAACGCAGAAACGAACCGAGAAGGAATCCCACAATGAGCGCTAAGACCCGCAAGCCCGCCGGTTTCAAATACGCAGCGACCATCATCGGCGCCCTGGCATTCGTCGCCCTGGCCCCGGCCGTCGCCCATGCGCAGCCCGTCCAACACAACGACGGCGGTGGCTGCCACTACACCGACAAGGACGGCTATGACATCCCGATCGACGAGGGCCAGAGCGTCATCGTCGATGGCAAGACCGTGACCTGCAGCGGTGGATCGATCGTCGTCGCCTCTGCGCCGGGGAACACCGGCGGAACCACGAAGCCCGGTGGATTGAAGGGGGGTGTCCTCGTCAACCTGCCCCGCGCGGCTGCAACCCGCTAACTCCCGCATCAGCCAAGGTTCGGCCCGTCACTAGGGGACTGGTGGCGGGCCGGCCGACTTCGCCGAGCAGGGTGTTCGGGCAAAGTTTGAACCAGCAGCACTTCAGCGACGTGTCTCGCCTGATAGGAGGGGTCCGGGGGCCCGCATGGCCCAAAACCTGGAGCGAGGACGTCGCCCAGTTCAGAATGTAACTACGTGCCTTATGTAACTACGAGCTTTCTGGTGACGACGGGATTTGCAGGGGGCGGCTGACGCAAATCCGGCGCCGGCGAGTTTAGGCTCGATACTTTTGTAGATCGCGAATCAGCCGCATCACATCGGAGGACCATCGGCGATATGGCCGGAGAACGTGGGGAGGGCTCCAAGGCCCCGGGAAGCGGGATCGCTGCCGAATTGGTAGCCGCCGGCTTCTTGGACGCTGCGGAGGTTGGCCGGGGCGGCGCGGGGATCGTCTACCGCTGCTACCAGACGTCGCTTGCGCGAAGCGTCGCCATCAAGGTGTTGATGTCCGATCTCGACCAAGACAACCGGGAGCGCTTCCTCCGTGAGGGTCTGGCGATGGGGAAACTCTCCGGCCACCCGAACATCGAGGACATCCTGCAGGTTGGGGTCACTGACACCAACCGGCCGTACATCGTCATGCCCTACCACGAAGCGGGTTCCCTGGCGCAGCGACTGCACCGCGTCGGCCGGATCGGCTGGCCAGACGCATTGCGCATCGCGGTGAAGTTGTGCGGCGCTTTGGAAACCGCACACCGGACCGGCACATTGCACCGCGATATCAAGCCCGGGAACGTGCTCGTCAACGATTACGGCGAACCGCAATTGAGCGACTTCGGCATCGCGCGCATCGTCGGTGGCTATGAGACCGCGACCGGCTTCTTCACCGGCACCATCGCGTTCACCGCACCCGAAGTGCTGGCCGGAAATCCGCCGACGGCGGTATCGGACGTGTACTCCCTTGGCGCGACGATCTATGCGCTGATCGCCGGCGCCGCCGCGCACGAGCGCAAGGACGGCGAAGACCTCGTCGCGCACTACCTCCGAATCAGCTCGACGCCCGTGCCGGATATGCGTCCGCAGGGAATCCCAGCCGATGTGTGCGCCACGATCGAGAAAGCGATGTCGCTGGATCCGGCCGAGCGGCACGTGTCCGCGGCGGTCTTTGGCCGCGAACTGCAGGCGGCGCAGCGTCACAACGGGCTGATCGCGGACTCGATGGTCCTCAGTGAGTCCAACGGTCAGCCAGGACAGCCGGCGGAGACCGCGGCGATCTCCTTGGCGACCGCCGAGCAGACGGATCTGTCCGAAATAGAGTCCATCGCGCTCGTCGCACCGCCGGCGCCGCCGCGACCGCCGCAGGTGCCCAGTCCGCCGACCTCGACCGGGCCGATTCCGCCGCTGCCACCGATCCCGCCGGGCCCCACCCCGCCACAGGAGCACGGCCAGCCCGCCCCGCGATCCGACGGGCCGACCAGCATCATCAAGAAGCCACAGAATCCCAGGTCGCTGCTGTTGGCCGCCGCTGCAGTCATCGTGGTGTTGCTGTTGGTGGCAGGCAGCATCTACCTCGTGGCGTCGCGCGACAAGAGCGACCAAGCCGGCAGCGGTAGCACGACAAGCGTGAGCCAACCGACGGTCGAGGCGCAGGCCGGCTGGAAACCGATCACGAATGCGCGGGTGGCCCGCGAGGCGACGGCGACCACGCAGGCTGACGGCACGATCTGGATCTTCGGTGGGCTGGAAAGCGATGGCAGTGTCAGCGGACGGCACGAGGGTTATGACCCCGCCATCGACAGCTGGAAGGGCGGCGACGATCTCCCTGTTCCGGTTCAGCACGCGATGTCGGTGACGTGGCAGGGAACTCCGTGCGTGCTGGGCGGTTGGCGAGCCGAGGGCGCCAATGCCCAGATCGCCACCGACAAGGTCTGGCGCGTGGTCAACAGTCACTGGGTGGAACTGCCACCACTGTTGCAGCCGCGTGCAGCGGGCGCCGCGGCAGTGATCGGCAGCCGCCTTGTAGTCACCGGTGGTGTGGATGCCAATGGCAAGCTGCTCAACACCACGGAGGTCTTCGACGGAACGACGTGGAAGCTCGCAGCCCAAATCCCAACGCCGCGAAAGATGTTGGGTGTGGCATCGGATGACAAGGTGGTCTACACCGTCGGCGGAACAGACGGGACCACCGACCTGCCGACGGTCGAGGCATACGACCCCGCCGCCGACTCCTGGACGGCGCTGCCTGCCCTTCCTCAGCCGCGCAGCGACCTCGGAGTGGCCATTGCCGATGCCCGGCTCGTTGCGGTCGGCGGTGTGTCCGCGGGACAGGTGCTCAAGACCGTTTCGGTGATGGACCTTTCCGCGAAGTCGTGGGCCGGGCTGCCCGACATGAGCACTGCGCGCCACGGTATGGCCGTCGCCGCCGTGGACAAATCGGTGTACGTGATCGGTGGGGCGACCGCCGCGGGCAACACCCAGGTGACGTCGACGGCGGAAACGCTGAAGCTGGCTCCGCGCAAGCTTCAACCCGCGTCGTCCTGGCGTTCGCTGCCGGATGCGCCGACTGCCAGGCTGATGATGGCGTGGACGGTGCTCGACGACAAGATCTACATCGCCGGCGGGATGCGGCATGGCGAGATGCTGCAATTGGTGCAGAGCTATGACCCGCAGACCGGCGCGTGGCAAACGCAACCGCCACTGCCCGTGCCGTTGCACCACGCGACCGCGACGACCTACCGCGGCGAAATGGTCGTGATCGGGGGCGCCAGCGACGAGCTGGCGAACGCCTCGAACAAGGTCTACGCCTTGCGCGGCAGCGGTTGGGTAGAGCTACCCAGCCTCACCCATGCGAGAGCGGCCGCTGCCGCGGCGGTCGTCGGCGACAAGCTCGTGGTCACCGGCGGACAGAACCAGAAGCAGCTGGTAGCGCAGACCGAGGTGTTCGACGGTCAGTCCTGGAAGGACGCTGCCGACCTGCCGACCCCGCGCGAACACCTGGCAGCGGTGTCGGACGGGACCTACGTGTACACGATCGGTGGACGATTCCTCTCCGCCGACAAGAACTCGGCCGCGTTCGAGCGTTTTGATCCCAAGTCCGGTGAGTGGACGCGGTTGGTGGACATGCCGACTCCGCGGGGCAGCTACGGCGCGGCCCTCATCGACGGGCGGATCGTCGCGATTGGCGGCGAGGAACCGACTCAGGTACTGGGCACCGCCGAGATGTACGACATCGCTGAGGGGAAGTGGATTTCACTGACACCGATGCCGACGGCGCGCCACGGTGAAGTGGTCGCTGCCGTCGGCAACACCGTGTATGTCATCGGCGGGGCCAATCGGCCGACGCACGAAGGTGCTGTCGCGACGGTCGAGGCGCTGGACTTCTCCTAACGCCTTCGCGCACTTAGTCTTTGGGAGTGTCACGCAGCATGTGGAGCGTGACAGCCCCGCGCCGGAAGGCCTCGTTGGCCAGGCGAACCCGGCGCTCGCCCTCGGCTGCTATGCCGAACTTGTCGTACAGGTTTTGCAGGTGTTGTTTGACCGCGGCCTCGGTGACGAAAAGCTCCTGAGCCATTTGCTTGACCGAGACCGCCTCGGGAAAGGGGTCGCCGGAAACGAGCGGGCGACACAGGACCACGAGGACCTCGAGTTCGCGCCGGGTCAGGTGGGGTGGCGGCTGGGTGGGGGCGACGGAAACGGTCGCCTCACCAAGCGTCGTTTCGTCCGTGCCCTTGACTTCCCAGAACACCAATTTCGACTTGCCGATCCGCAACTCGTCGCCCGATCGCAGCACCCGTTCGGCAGCGATCTTCTCCCCGTTCAGATAGGTGCCGTTGCGGCTGCCCACATCGCGTACCGACCAGGCATTGCCGAGCTTTTCCAACACGGCATGCACGCGGGAGACCGTCGAGTCGTGGTCCAGCGACACGAGATTGGTCGAGGATTTGCCGACGGTCACGCGCTCGTCGTCGAGTGTGATCAGCTGCCGTCCGGATGGTTTCCAGACTTCCAGGTGGCAAGGCATGTCGATAGCTTATTCGGTCGGGTCTTCGGTGCGGACGAGCCGCATCCAGCCGAAGTCATCGGTGGACTGGCCGTAGTGGATGTCGAGCAGTGTTTCACGCAGTCGCGACGTGACCGGTCCCGCTGTGCCGTCGCCCACCGGCCAGTCCTGGTGAGCGGACACCACGTGCCCGACCGGGACGATCGAGCGTGCGGTGCCGCACGCGAACGTTTCCGTGATGCGCCCGTCGCGGCAGCTCTGTTCCCACTCGTCGAGGGTGATCGGCTTCTCAGAAATCGGGTAGCCGAGCGATTGCGCCAACCGCAGGATCGAGTTCCGGGTGATGCCCGCCAGCAGGGTGCCGCTCAACGGCGGTGTCCGCAGGCGTGGGCCGTCGGTGGTGGATTCGACGAAGAACAGGTTGCAGCCGCCGGCTTCCTCGACGTACCGCCGCTCGCGGGCGTCGAGCCACACGACCTCGTCGCAGTTGTTGGCCGCGGCCTCGCGCTGAACGATGAAGGAGCCGCCGTAGTTGCCACCGCACTTGGCCGCGCCGGTGCCGCCCGGCGCGGCACGGATGTACTCGGGTGCTGCCCACAGCCGCATGGCCTTCGGGTCCAGCGACGTCGGCCGCGACGGCGTGCCGATCACCGAGAACAGGTACTCCTCGGCGGGGCGAAGGCCCAGGCCGGTTTGCGACGCAATCATGAACGGCCGCAGATACAAGCTGTGCCCGCGGGTACGTGGCACCCAAGCGCCGTCGACGCGTACCAGCGACTCCACCGCCGTGACGAAATCCTCCGCGGGCAGCGTGGGCATGGCCATCCGGCGCGCCGAGTTGTTGAACCGGCGGGCATGGTCGTTCGCCCGGAACAGGGCGCGTTGACCGTTCGGTCGCCAGAACGCCTTCATGCCTTCGAAAATTGTTTGGCCGTAATGCAATGCCATGGTGGCCGGGTGCATCGACATCGCGGTGAGCGGGCCGACCTGGGCGTCATGCCAGCCGACCTCTGCGGTCCATCGCATGGTGACCATATGGTCGGTGAAGATATCGCCGAAGCCGGGCGCGGCGAGCAGCTCCTCACGCTTGCTGCTCGGGACTGGATGTGTGGCAAGGGTATTCATGCGTTCTCCTTGATGACCGATTCGAAACGTTGTAGCGCCCGGTCGACCAGCGGGCCGGCGATCCCGGTGTAGCCCGACGGATCGAACAGCCCGGTCACGTCGAGACCGGTCACTCCGGCGTCCTGTAGTGCGATGGCGAGCAGGTCGGCGACATCGGCGCCGTCCCGCTCGGCCGCCGCGGTGACGTCGGCCAGTAGGCGTTTGGCGTTGGCCTTGCCGAGCAACGGCGCCAATACCGCGTTGACGCGCTCGGAGACGATGGCACCGCGGGTCAGCCCCAGGTTCGTGGCCATCGCCTCGGGTTGGACCTGAAGCGTTTCCGTCAGGCGCACGGCGTTGGCGGCCGCGCCGGCAGCGATGCGCAGGCATTCGCGCAGCGGTTGCCACTCGGCATGCCAGCCACCCGAGGACCGCTCGTCCTCCACCACCATCGAGCCGAACAACACGACGGCGATCGGAGGCAGCTGCCGCGCCGCGGTCGCGACGAGCGTCGCGAAGACGGGGTTGTGCTTCTGCGGCATGGCCGAGGACGCTCCGCGGCCCGGGGCGTGCTCCTCGCTGACCTCGCTGATCTCGGTGCGGCTCAAGACGAGAACATCGGCGGCCAGCTTGCCGAGCGCGCCGGTGGTGATCATCAGGCTCGCGGCGACGTCGGCCAGCGGGGTGCGAATCTGATGCCAGGGCAGGACCGGCTCGGCCAGCCCGAGACGGGCGGCCACCAATGCCGGCAACCGCAGCGTCGCGTCCGTCGGGTCGGCCGAATCCAATGCGTACTGGTGGTATGCCGCAAGCGTTCCCGCGGCGCCGCCCAACGAGACCGGCAACTCCGCGCGGGCCCGGCGCACCCGGTCCGCGGCGTCGAGCACCAGATGCAGCCACGTGGCCGCCTTCAGTCCGAAGGTGACGGGCACGGCGTGCTGAGTCAGGGTGCGCCCGGCCATCGGGGTGTCTCGATGGCACTGCGCGTGTTCGGCCAGTGTTGTGGCGCACGTCGTGAGGTCGTCGAGGATGCGGTCCATGGTCGCCGCGCACAGCAGGGTCAGGGCCGTGTCGAGGATGTCTTGGCTGGTGCTCCCGCGGTGGACATACTCCGCGGCGGACGGGTCGACGGATCGGACCGCGGCGGTGAGCTGCGCGACGAATGCCACGACGGGGTTGGCCGTTTCGCGCACCCCGGCGGCCAGCGCCGCGGGGTCGATGTGTGCAGGCACGGCGGCGGCCCTGATGGCCACCGCCGCGCCCGCGGGAATCACGCCTAGTTCGGCCTGCGCCTCGGCCAGTGCGACTTCGGTCGCGAGCATCGCGGTCAGTAACGCGTCGTCGTCGACCAGGTCGGCCGCACCTGTGGCCGCCCATGCGGGGGCCAGAATTCCGTAGTCAGTCACGCGGATATCTCCGTCAGCTCGTCGGTCGCCACCCGCAGGCTGGACCGGGCGATGGCGTCGGCGTCGCCGAGGATCACCGAGTTGACGCCGGGACGGATGCCCGCCGCGGTCACCCAGTGCACCGACTCGGTGGGCACACCGAATGCGAAGCGCCGCGGATGCGCACGATCGTGCGCATCGAGCACCCGGTAGGGACGACGGGTGACGGCGACACCACCGGCGACCCAATGTCCGCCGCCGCGGATCGGAATCCGGTGCGGCCGGCATTCGCCTCGGTCCAGCAGCGTCCGCAGCAGCGGATCGGCGGTGCGATGCAGGTCGGTTTCCGGCAGGCGTGCCTCGATCAGCGTCGCCGCGGTCACGGTGAGGTCCGGGCAGGTTCGCGAGCGTGCGATGAACTGTCCGTCCGCGCAGTCGACCTGCAGGTCCGGGCCGAGCACCTCGAGGACGCCGGCATCCATCAGGGCGCCGAACTGCTCGATACGTTCGGCGGGCGGGCCGATCGACAGGAAGGCGTTCAACGGCATGTACCACCGCTGCAGCTCGTCGCGGTAGGAGTCGCCGGACAGGCCGCCGTGGTCCACCAGGAGCCGGATCTCGTTGCGCAGATCGCGCAGGACATCCATGGCGGCCTTGCGCGGGCCGGTCACGTTGCCCTTCCCGGCCTCTCGGACTTCGGCGTCCAGATAGGACCGCAGCCAGCCGCGGAACGTCGCCGTCGAGGACACGTCGGCGTCGCTGAACGGTGTCGCGATCCTCCGCCAGTCCCAACCACTTTCGGGATCGATATCGAACTTGGCGAGCACGGTGCGCTGAGCCTCGCTCTCCTCGATCGCCAGGGGGTCACCGAAGACCGGCACCACCGCCGGGTCTGCCGCGGCGAACAAGTTGGTGAATTCGTCTGCGTCGCAGATGCATCGACGCTCACGAACCAGGGTCGCGTAGTACACCGTGCGGACTTCCTGATCGATCAGCGGCCAGATGTCCCGACGGAAGTCCGCAGGCGAGCCGGCGTCGGCGCGGGCCCGCAGCCGCTCGATCACCTCGGGGGTGACGTAGCGGGGTGTGTGACGGCCGAACGACCCCTTCTCGTTCTTGCCGCGAGCGTGGTAGGGCACACCGCGCCGAGAGCCGACCACCAGGCGGGGTTCCCGGCCGGACGGTATGTAGGTGAGGGTGCCTTCGGCGTCTTTGGCGGCACGCACGAACCGGCCGCCACGGCCAATGGTGAACAGCGCCATGTAGTCGAAGAAGTTGAGGCCCATGCCCCGCACGATGACCGGCTCGCCCGGGGGGATGGCGTCCAGTGACACGTCGGCGGGATTGCTGGGTGGGATGTATCGCAGGCCGTTGTGGTCCGCGAATTGGCTGTGCGCTGTTTCGGAGTCGCCGAGATGATGCGGCATATGACCGAGCGACAGCACTACGGACTGCAGGTTGTCGATGACCTCCCCGGTGTGTAATTGCACTTCCTGCAAACCATCTGGTGTGTCGCGAACGTCGACGGCGGTCGCCTGATGCGACACGAAACTCACGGTCGGCGGTGCGGTCCAGATGATGCGGTCGCGTGCCCACTGCAGGTAGCTGCCGTAGAACGGCCGCGACGGGTAGTCGTCAGGGCCGAGCGTAAGGGCCTCGGCGCGAACAGCTTCCGGGACGTTCGGGCTGCCGATCAAGGCGATCGAGCGGGCCCATTCGTAGAGGCTCGGCCCTGGTACCACCGGGCCGGCGCAATCGACGCTGTCGTCGACGAAGATCGTCACCTGGCAGGCCACCGTGTTCATCAACAGCACCCGATCCTGGGTGCTTCGCCATACCTGGCTGCCGTCGAACACATGAGGGTCGATCAGGTGGATGACGAGTTCCTGTCCGGGCGCCAGAAGCGAATCGGCGTTGGCGCACAGTCGTTCCGCGACCGACAAGCCGCGTGGGCCTAGCCCGACGATCGCCGTATGCAGTTGCTCAGTGAACACTGGGCACCCCGCTCATCTGGCGGCCGAGCGCCGTCGCCACGGGAGCGAGTCGGGCCATCACCTCGGCGAATTCGTAGGGGAGCAGTGCCTGCTTGCCGTCGCACAATGCCTGCTCCGGTGCGACGTGGACATCGATGATCAGCGCGTCGGCGCCGGCGGCGATCGCGGCTAGCGACAGCGGTGCCACCAGGTCGGGGTGTCCGCCGGAATGGCTGGGGTCCACCATGACCGGCAGGTGGGTGCGCTGCTTCCACAGCGCGACCGCGGTGAGGTCCAGCGTGAATCGTGCCGAGGGCTCGAAGGTGCGAATACCGCGCTCGCACAGCACAACTTGGTCATTGCCCTCGAGCAGAAGGTATTCGGCGGCGGCGAGGGTCTCTTCGACCGTGCAGCCGAAGCCGCGCTTGAGCACCACCGGAAGGCCGCTTTGGCCCGCGGCGGTCAGCAGCGCGAAGTTCTGCATATTGCGCGCACCGATCTGCAGCGCGTCGACCACCCCGGCGAGCCGCTTGACGTGCTCGGGATCGATCACCTCGGTGACGACGGGCAGGCCGGTGCGCTCCCTGGCCTCGGCCAGCAGCTCGAGGCCGTCCCACTGCAGGCCCTGGAAGGAATGGGGCGAGGTGCGAGGTTTGAAGACGCCGCCTCGTAGGCCGACGGCGCCCTCAGCGGCGACGATGGCCGCGGTGGCCAGCGTCTGCTCGGCCGATTCGACGGCGCACGGTCCGGCGATCACCGCGACGGAACCGTCGCCGATCGTCGTCGGCCCGAACGAGACCTGGGTCCCGCTGGGGCGTAGCTCCCGGCGGCCCAGCCAGGCCTCGCTGTGCTTGGCCACCCGGTGGGTGGGCGTGGGAAGCTGCGGGCTTGCGGTGTCGATGAGGTCCGCGTCGGCTACCGAGAGGACGTGGGTGTCGCCGAGGCGGTACAGGTCGGCGGCCGAGCCTTTCGAAGAGAAGTGCTGTATCCACCCCTCGACGCCGGCGCGCGTGATGCTCTCGTCGAACACGAGCAGTGTGTCTGTGGTCATGACTCAAATGCTCGCTGCCAGGGCGTTTGGGCGTAATCGCCTGCGCTACCAGAAAATTCCATGTGTCGGGATAGGTTTTCCTACCCTCGAAGCAAGTACGCGAGTCAGACTTCAGAGCGAGAATTCCCGGGATTTATCGCGCTGAGTTCTGACGCAACGACCATGCGCGCCTGGTTTTCTCGATGATCTCGGCTCGACGATGACCTGCGACCACCCGGATCATCCGCCATCCGAGGTCGTGAATGAAGTCGGACCGGATGATGTCATTGGTGTAGGTGTCGCGGCTGGTTCGGTGGTGTTCACCGTCGTATTCGACGGCGAGCATCATGTCCTCCCAGCCCATGTCGAGGTAGTACCGCGGGCGTCCTTCGCCCGGGCCGTACAGCGGGATCTGAGTACGCGGACGCGGAAAGCCCGCCTCGATCAACAACAGGCGCAACCAGGTCTCTCTCGGCGATTGCGCTCCTGCGTCCATGAGATCGAGGACTTCCGGGACTCGCGGTACACCGCTGAGCCTCGGGTGGCGCGGCAGCAGATCCAGTACGTCGTCTTTCCTCGACCAATGCGCGGCGTTGGCGAGGGCATCCAGACGCGCCACCGCCTGTCGTATGGTCCCGCGTCGCGCGAGGTCGAACGCGGTGCGCGGCAATGTCGTCACCGGCAACCCATGCAGGGTCTGCACCTCGTCATCGAGGAGAGTTTCGTCGCGGGTGACGATGCCGTGGGGTGACTTGTTGTTGGGATAGTTGAGTTCGATCGGCGTCTTCCGTGCGTCGACCCATTTAGCTCCGTGTAGCGCCGAGGCCGTTACCCCGGTGACAACTGCTCGTCGACGCGACCAGAGGAAGGCCGCTAGCGCGAGGTCTTCGACCGAAAGTGGCCCGCGCGCGTACACGTCGGGGAAGACGCGCTGATAGTGCGCCCGGAGTTGGTATTTCGTCACCTCACCTGAAGCTACCGACTCACTGCCGACGAACACACGCTGCATCAGCGAAAGTGTGATGGAGGCTGTGGATGGAGGTGTACCGCCATCCACAGCCGGTCCGTCCAGACGTCAGAGCGACGATTGTGCGGATTCCTCGCTCTGAGGTCTGACTCGAACGCAGACCGCCTCGCGCACGCGCGCCTCGATCTCGTCCAGGTCGGCGATGCTCGGCGCGTCGATGAAGAACGTGACCGCACGGTCGTCGGAGCTTCGGATGGGGCCGAGCTCCGCGCCGATGGGCTCGTAGACGAGGACCGCACGCAACGCCGCCGGGGCATCAGCGGCCAGCGGGGGGATGTCGGGCCAGGGATTGCCGTCGTCGACCCACCGGGGCTCGACGCCCGGCCAGTCGACCGCTACGTCGACGAGCGTCCCGGGCTGGTGCGCCACGTACACCTGGCGGGCAAAGCGCCGGGCCGCGGGATAGTCGGCAGGCTCGCCCAACGCGATCCGCAGAATCTCGGGCTCCATCGGCCGGCCCGTCGCAAGGTGGTACAGCACCATGATGCCGTCGCCGGGAGTGCGGGCGGCAACCTCCATCAGGCGGGGCTCGCCCCGATCATCGAGCCGCCATTCGGCGTGGGTGATGCCGTTCTCGACACCGAGCCGGTCGAGCATCTCGATGTTGGCCCGCTGTACCGCATCCCACGCGTCGTCGCGGGGGGCGGGCACGGTGTGGGCCATCTCGACGAAATACTGTGAGTCGACGTCGGTCGTCTCCTTGCGGGTGATCGAGGAGAACAGCGTCTTGCCGTCCTGGGTCAGGCTCTCCACCGAGTACTCCTGCCCTCCGATCATCTGCTCGACGAGGATGGTCTCCTCCGCCGGATAGCCGGCCAACTGCGCGGTCAACTCGGCGTGGTCGTGCACCATCTGGACACCCTCGCTGGAGTGCCGCGTGGCCGGCTTGACCACAGCGGGGAAGGGGACGTCCCCGTGGTCAGCATCCCGGGAACCGGGCGGGATCAGCACGGACACCGGGCTCAGATCGGGCAGGTACCAGCGCTGCAGGTACTTGTTGCGGCAGGCACGCGACGCCCGCAACCCGGGGAACGGCAGACCGAAGTAGTCGGCGAGCAGGCCGGTCGGTTCGACGAGGGTCTCCCCGACGGCGTAGATGCCGACGACGTCGTACTGCTTGCGCCAGCGCTCGGCGTGCTCGATGACCCCGGGCAGGTAGGAGCCTTCGCTGGCGACTGACCCGTCGACGAAGGCAATCTCGTCGATCGCGGCGACGGGGTGGGTGGGATCATCACCGTGCGTCAGCGCATACGGGCGCGAGATCGCCGGCGTGATCACCAAGACCTTGAGGTCGCGGCCGCGCAAGTCGTCGATGTAGACGGAATCTCGGCAGACGACGGGCAGGTACCCGGTCAGGATGAAGGCGAGAGGTTTCATGATGCGTTCCCTTCTGAGTTAGCGGCGACGAGTGTGCGCTTCATGCGTACGGTCGGCGTGCTGGACGGCGGCAGCGGGGCCGCGACCCGCGGGGTGTTCGCTTCGAGCCGCAGCACTCGGCTGCCGATCCGCACGGACATCCCCGGGAGCCACATCGTCGGCTTGCCCGGTGCGATCCGCGTCCATACCGTCTGCCCGCCCAATCGGATGGCGACACCGTTTCTCGACTGGCGGTCGATGATGTACACCCGACCGCCGATGCGACGGATTTCCAAGTGGGCGCGGGACATTCCGTTGGCGCGGACGTCGATCCGGATGGGACGTAGCCCGTTGAGCGGAGCGTCGCTATGGCTGGGGTCCCGGCCGACTACGCAGTCCCGATCGAGGACGAATCTCGAATCATCATCGAGGACAACAGAGTCGAGCGGCCTGCGAATCTGCACGGTCGTCTGCGGGAACGGTGACTGCAGCCGGGCAGGCAGCCGGACCGCGACCAGCCGCACGGTGGCCGGTTCGGCGTCCTGCTCAAGGACGTCCTCCGACGTCGGGAAGGGCCGGCTTCGGACCGCCCACCGGACGATGGGTACGGTCGCCAGGCCCGCGGCTGCGAGCAGCCCGCCGAGGAGCAGCCAGCCGACCTTGCCGATGTCCAAGCACAAGAAGCCGAGCACCGCGGGCGCCACCGCGAATGCGGCGCCCAAGCCCATGTCCTGCAGGCCCACGTACTCGCTCTGCGCGTGTGCCGGAGCCAGCTCGAAACTCAGCGCGAACACCGCTGCCGCGTGGCACATTTCGCCGACGGAGTGGACGCCCACCGCCGCAAGCAAGATGGCAGCGGAAGCCCACCCGGGCAGGCCGGATGACACCGCGACGCCGCCGCAGGCGATCAGAAAGACCAGGCCGGCGATCCGCATGGCGGCAGCGCCCTGCTGCACTGTCTTGACCTTCCGGCCGACCCACACCTGCAGCGCCACAACGCCCACCGTGTTGACGATCAACACGGCGCCGACCATCCAGCGAGGCGCGTTGGTCTCCATCGCGATCCACAGCGGGAGTGCGAAGGTGATGACCGCGTACTGCAGACTCATCACCCCGTTGAGGATCGTGTAGGCGATGAACGGCTTGTCGCGCAGTGCCACCCCGGGCCGCGTACCGGGCGGAGCAGGCAACGGCGCGAAGTGCGGAAGCCTGACACACACCCAGGCGCCGATCAGGAAGGCCACGGCGTTGGCGATGAACAGCACCTGATAGGCGGCGAGGCTGTTCAGCGTCAGCGCCAAACCTCCGATGGCGGCGCCGATCCCGACGCCGGCATTCTCGATGGCCCGCAGCTGGGATCGGTAGGCGGCCGCACCTTCCCCGCCGACGCGGCGGATGAGTCCGCCGCGCGATGCTCTCGACGCCGCGGTGGCCAGCATCTCCACGACCGTCACCGCCACGAACATCCAGATGTGGGTGACGAAGACGTAGCCGACCATCGTCGCCGCCAGCACGACCAGGCTCAGGGACGCGACACCGCGTGGCCCGCGGCGGTCGGCCAGATGACCCATCGGCACACCGGCGAACAGGCCGATCAATCCGGCCACGGCCAGCCACAGGCCGACCTCAGTGACCGAGAGCCCCAGTCCCTCAGTGAAATACAGGACCGACGACGTCATGAACATGCCGGTGCCGATGTTGTAGATCCCGGTGCCCAAGCCCAGGCGGCGACGTGCGCCGGGCTCGGGTACCAGGGTCGACAGCCAGTTCCCCATGATCACGCCACTTCGCTGACGCGCTGGTCGGTCATGAACGCGGCGACGGCACGGTTCAGCGGGGACGCGCACAGCGACAGATCGCCGTAACGCTCCCGCAGTTCGCGCTTGAGCACCTTGCCGGTGACGCCCACGGGGAAGTCCTGTGGGGTCAAGGCGATATCGAGCACGGCGATGCGGGGATGACCCGCGCTCGCCAGCACCGCGTTGGCCTCAGCCAGCAGGCGTCCCGCCTCAGACGGCGCCTCGTCGGTGATGATGACGGCGACCGGAACAATCTGCTCGCCGTGGCGGCCGGCGACGACGGCGCAATCAGTGATGCTGCTGATCTCGCTGAGCAACATCTCCTCCATGAGCACCGAATAGCCAGTGCCCTCGGCGGTTTCGATGGCGTCCTTCGTCCGGTCGACCACGAAGTAGTTGCCGTCCACGTCCTGGTACACCAGGTCACCGGTCAGCCAGTAGCCACCGAGCTTGGAGCGGTAGGTGGTGTCGGAGTCGTTCCAGTACCCGGCGGTGATGGACGGGCCTTTGGCGCCGAAGAAGCCCACTTCGCCGACGGGCGCCTTGCTGCCGTCGGCCCGCAGCACCGCGACTTCGGCGACGGGATCAGGCTTGCCGATGCGGCGATCGGCGCGCTCCGAGGCCAGCGTGCGTGGCTGGACCACCAGGCCCCAGCCGAGCTCGGTCGTGCCGAAGCGGTCGTAGAAGGTGGGGGGTTCCTGGTCCGGGCTGCGCTTGGCCAGGATCGCACCGATGTGCGCCTCGTGGATCGCGTCACCCATGTTGACCCAGTAGTCCACCGAATCGACTGCACCGGCGGGTGTGTCGAGTGCCGCCAGCTCGGAATAGGCATGGGCGAATGCCATGACCCCTTTCGGGCGGTGCAGGTGCACGGCCGCCGTCAGCTCTTCACCGGTCGGGTCGTACAACGCCACCAGCGGCGTGCCGGCCAGGATGGAGTAGGCGGTGTAGACGATGCACCCGAGATGCGACTGCGGTTGGGCGGTCATCATCCGCTCGTTGGCGGGTTCGACGTAGTTCTGCAGACGGAAGCGAGGCCCGGCGACGCTGGACGCGTGAGTCTGCGTGACAGCCTTCGGAATTCCGGTCGTGCCGGACGAATGCATGATCGACACCGGGTCCTCCGGTGCGTGCTTGAACCGCCAGGCGTCGGGTAAAGCGGCCGGGGCAGGGGCGGGCACGTCCTCAGCGAGCTGGACCCAGCTCAGGCCGTCCAGGGATTCGAGGCCTTCCTCGATCCGCGCGAGGCGATCCAGGTCGGTATAGATCCCCACTGGCGTGGTGCGCGCGCACAGGCCGAGCGCGAGTGCGGGCGATGCCTTGCTGTTGATGAGCACGCCGATGGCGCCCAACTGGGCCAGCGCGTTGAGGTGGATCGTGTAGGCGAAGGTGTCCGCCATGTAGAGCACCACCCGGTCACGAGGGCCGACGCCCTTCTCGTGATACCACACCGACCAGCTCTGGGTGAGCGCGTCGAGCTGGGCGAGCGTGAACTCCGTCTGCTCCTCCCCGGCGGTGTTGATCACCGGCCGGCCGGTGCGGATGAACGGGATGTGCGGGTCGGGGTGCACGGCCATGGCCGTGGCCAGCAGATTGCCGCCACCGAGCTCGGGCATCGCGGCCAAGCGGGACCGTTCTGCGGGTGTCAGCAGTGCGTGAGTCGAAATAGCCATTGAAGTAACTCCTTGTCGTTGAGAGTGATTGAGGGATTCAGAGTCCGAGGGCCCGGGCGGCCGTCTCGAGGTGGTGCTGCTGGTGCAGGGCGGAGACGCCGAAGCGCATCAGCCCGGTGCCCTTGGCGACCGTGGGATAGAAGGCGGGCAAGACCAGGACGCCGGCCTGCTTCAACCGGCGGGCCGCGGCGAACGCCTCGTCCTCGCTGTCGAACAGGGCGCCGCGAACGGGGGACCGCAATCCGGCGTTGACCAGACGTCCGCTGGTCAGCCGGTCGAACTCGGCGGCGTTGTCCCAGAGCTGCTTCTGCAGCTCGGCCACCTGACCTTCGATGTGCAACCATGCCGCGGCAACATTCGCGGCCAGCATCGGGACCATGATCGAATGCCCGAACACCAACGGGTTGGCGAACTTTCGCATGACCTGCATATCGTGTTCGCTCGGCACGACCACGAAACCGCCCGCGCCGCCGAAGGCCTTCGACAGCGAGCCGGCCAGCATGACGTTTTCGGGCAGCGTGCCGCCGAGTGCTTCGAACGCGTAACCCGCGCCGAGCCGGCCCTCGATCGAAACACCATGGGCATCATCCACATACAGATGCCCGCCGAACGGTTCGAGGATCGCGAGCATCGACGCGACGTCGATGAGGCCGCCCATCGAGCCGACGCCGTCAACCAACACGATCGGCGTCCGGCCGGTAGCCGCAACCTCGCGCACCGCGTCGGGTAGTGCGGTCGGATCGGTCATGTCGAACCGCCGGGTCGGCCCGATCTGCTCGAGCACACCGCGGATCACCTGGATGGAGGCGTGTGCCGTCTTCTCGACGAGGAACGCGACGCCGGCCTCGGCCACCGGATAGCTGGGCAGGGCGCCGGCGCCCAGCAGCGGCAGCACACCCAGGTGGACGTTGCTCACCGAGGTGAAGGCCGCCGCCTTTGCGCCGCAGTACATCACGGACAGCAGGTCTTCCAGCTCGGCGAGGTATGGCGGCCGTCCCCGGTTGCGCGAGGTCGAGAAGTGCAGCCCGAACCGGCTCATGGCCTCGGTCGCCGCGGCGATCAGGTCGGGGTGCGACTCCAGCCCGAGGTAGGAGCACGACACGAACTCGACGGCCTGGCTGCGGTCGGCCAGTATGACCTGCTTGCCGGCCCGGGCGGTGATGACGTGCCCGGTGAGTCCTTCGGCGAAGGCGCGGTCGAGTGAGTCCGAGGTCTTGCTGACGCGGGATGCGACCCAGTTGGGCCGGCTCATCAGTTCTGTCATGTGAATGTCTCCTTGTGAATGGTGGTTGTCATGGCACGCAACGCTTTTGCGCTGCGTTCGCGGTAGGCGCCCCGCAGGGGGCCGAGCACCCCGCTGAGACGGTCGAGCAAGTCTCCGAATGCCGCGGCGTCGTCGGCGTCGACGACATCCGCGAGCTGCGACACCCCGCGCGACAGTGCGTGGCGAGCCGCCGGGGCATAGGGGTTGGCCGCCTGCACGTCCCAATACACCTCCGGTGCACCGGAGGTGATGCGGGCCAGCAGTGACAGCAGCGCGGCATGCGGCGGCGGTGCGATCCGGTCCAGATCGGCAATGTCGACGTTCAATTCGGCCAGTGCGGCACCGAAGGCGATCACCGCGGCATGGGTGAGGGCTTGGGTGGCGGCCGAGAGCCGGTCGTGTTGGTCGGCGGTCACGTTCTCCACGCGGGCACCCCATTCTTCGATCAGGTTGTGTAGCGCTCGCCCGCGCCTGCCGTCGCGTACCACTACCGAGGCCACCGGGTGGCCGGCAAAGCCCAAGGCGGGTGCGAACATCGGGTTGAGGCTCAGTGCCTCCACCCCGCCGGCGATCATCGTGACTTCCTGCAGGGCGCGGACCACAGTGGACTTCACCGATGACGTGTCGACGATCAGGGCGTCCGGCCGTACCGTTGCGACCAGCCGGCCGATGGCGACCAGTGCCGCCGGCTCGGGGACACAGAGCAGCACGGCGTCGGCGCTGCGGACAGCGTCGGCCACCTCGGCGCCGGGGTCGCTGATATCGCCGCGCACGAAGCGGGTGACCCGGTGGGTCGGCCCGGGGATGGCGTGGTCGACGATCACGACGTCGTTGCCGGATTCGGAAAGTTGTTCGGCGAATAGCGATCCCACTGCGCCTGAGCCGCCGGCGATGACGACGCGGCCGATGGTCCCGGTCATTTCGAGCCCTCCTGCCGTCCGGTCGCGGCGAGGGCGGTCATCATCGCCCGGGATTTGACGACGGTCTCGTCGAACTCGCCGTCCGGATCGGACAGGGCGACGACCGCACCGCCGACGCCGAAGCTGACTCGCCCGGAATCGACTACCAGGGTGCGGATCACGATGGACAGGTCGCTGGCTCCGGAGAGCGAGAACCAACCGAGCGCACCGGAATACACGCCGCGGGGGCCCTGCTCGAGCCGGTCGATGATCTCCATCGTGCGGACCTTGGGGGCGCCGGTCATCGACCCGCCGGGGAAGGCGGCGCGGATGCAATCGACGGCCGAACGGCCCGGGGCGAGCGTGCCGCGGATGGTGGAGACGAGTTGGTGTACCGCAGCGTAGGTCTCGACGTCGAACAGCTTCGGCACGTGGACCGATCCCACCGAGCAGACCGTGTTGAGGTCGTTGCGGAGCAGGTCGACGATCATGAGGTTCTCGGCGCGGTCCTTCGGGTTGTCGCGCAGCTCGGCCACCAGGGCGCGATCCTCGGTGGCGTCGGCGCCCCTGGGTCGAGTTCCCTTGATGGGCTTGGCTTCGACGGCTCCGTTCAGGTCGATCGACAGGAACCGTTCCGGGGATGCGCTGAGCACCGCCACGTCACCGAAGTCGAGGAGCGCACCGAAGGGGACGGGGCTGACCCGGCGAAGGTGTTCGAACGTCGGCAGCACGTCGATCTGCGTGTGGACGGTGACCATGTTGGTCATGCAGATCTCGTAGGACTCACCGGCGTTGATCTCGTCGAAGCACTCGTCGATCCGCTTGAGGTAGGCGGCCCGGTCGTGCCGGAGCTCGACGTTCATGCCGATATCGGGATCGGTCATCGCCGGGCCGGACAGCGTGAGCTTCGGAGCCGGAACGGTCGGAGCGGCAGGAAGGGAAGCCAGGGTCTCGGCGGTGGTGGCCAGCCAGGTCTCCGCCTGGGCGGCGCTGTCCATAGAACCCGAGATAGACAGGGCAAGAAGATAACTGGTCCGTGTCGCGTGGTCGAGGACGAGGGCCCGGTCGGCGAACAGCAGGGCGGCGTCCGGGGTGTCGGACTGGTGGGCGTCGGTGCCGCCGGTCTCTGCCTTCAGCTCATAGCCCAGATAGCCGACATAGCCGAGGTTGAACTCGAAGGGCAGGCCGTCGGGCGCCGGCACTTCGCGGGCGCGCAACTGATCGTCGAGGTAGTCGAAGAACGGCTGCCGAATGCGCGCAACGGTCCCGTCGGATCGGCGAACGACGACCTGGCGGTCGGCGACGCTATAGGTGACGTGCTCGGCGAGTGGGCCTTCGCCGTTGCCCATGATCGAGAAGCGCGACAGCCCGTCGACCACCGAGCTGCTGTCGAGCCAGAAGCCCTGCTCGCCGTCGGCGAAGAGGGAACGGTAGGCCGCGAGCGCCTCGGGGTTGATGTCGAGGTGTTGCACGTGCAGGTCGTAGTGGGGACGGTGGGGCTCGGCGTCCGCCGTGGGGGCAGCGGCGGACGCCGAGTGGTCTGCGGCGAGGGTGAAGAAGTTGGCCAGCAGGTCGTGGCCGTGGGTGCTGCTGATCGATTCGGGGTGGAACTGCACGCCCCACAGCGGAAGTCGACGGTGACGCACGCCCATCACCACGCCGTCCTCGGTCCACGCCAGTTCCTCGAGGTCGTCGGGAAGCGATGTGACGGCCAGCGAGTGGTAGCGCACAACGTCATACGGCGAAGGAATGCCGGCGAACAGGTCGATGCCGGTGTGGTGGACGGGCGAGATGCGGCCGTGCATGGGCTCGGGGGCGTTGACGACCTCACCGCCGAAGAGGTGGCACAGGCCTTGGTGGCCCAGGCAGACGCCGAGTACCGGCAAGCCACTGTCGAGGATCACGCGGGCGCTCACACCGAAGTCGCGATCGTTGTCGGGCCGGCCAGGGCCGGGGGAGATGACGGCGGCGTCGAACTGGTCGAATCGCAGTTCCGCCCAGGGGGTGTCGTTGCGGACGACGGTCGGCGGCTGCCCGACCACCTCGCCGATCAATTGGTAGAGGTTGTAGGTGAACGAGTCGTAGTTGTCGACCAGCAGGACGCGCATCAGGCCGCGCTCCCGTCGAGGTCGGCATCGATGATCAGATCCTCGATGCGGCAGGTCTCGGCGATGATCAGGTCGTACAGCTGCTTCATGAAGGTCCGATCCAGACCGGTGGCGTCGGCGAACTGGGCCGCGCGCCGTTGCACCACACCGATTCGGTGCGGCTGCATCATCGGCACGCCATGATCGCGCTTGTAGTGGGCGATGCTGCGGCACACGGCGACGCGTGCACCCAGTGACGCAAGGAATTCCACGTCAATCCGATCCAGCTCGGCGCGGAGCATCTCCAGAGTGTCTTGGTGCCTCATGATTCGATCTCCCTTCTACTGAAACTTTGTTGTTAACCAGTGATTCCGTGCTGGTAGAGGACCGGCACCTTGCCTCGTTGTGTGCGCGCGAACTGATCGATGCCCGCGCGGTGCACCTGGAAGTCCAGGCACCGCTGGCTCACGATCACCTCGTGGATTTCGTGGGCGTGGCGCAGCGCCGATCGGGCCGCCTCTGTGGTGAATGCCGCTGGGGCGGAGTGCGATACGAGCAGGCGCACCCGGTAGTGATGGCCCTCCCACACGACCTGGAATTGGCAGTCGCTCGGTTGGGTGACACCGAGTGTCCCCAGCGCTGCCAAGAGGTGGTCACTGGAGAAGGTGATGGTGTCGACGGTCATCGAGTTCGGCATGCGGCCAAGGAGTTTGATCGAGCGGGCCGCACTGCCGCAGGCGCATGCATCGCTGAGCAGGACGCCCCGATCGCCGAGGCGATAGCGCAGCAGCGCCATTCCTGACGTCGTCAGCGGCGTGACCACGAGTTCGCCCGGCGTTCCCGGCGGCATGGGCCGGCCGGCCTGGTCGACGACCTCCAGCACGTTGGCGTCTTCGTGGAGGTGATGCACCCCCGCCGTCTGGTGGTGGCATTGGTAACCAAGGGGACCGGTCTCGGACGTCGAGTAGGCCAGCGATCGCACGGTGAGATCCGGTGCGGCGGATCGCACTACGCGCTCCCGCTCGGCTCCCAGCGATTCCCCGATGAACAGGAAGTTCCGCAGCGGCAGGTCCCGGGCGCCGGCCAACAGCTCGGCGCCGTAGGCCGGTGACGCGACCAGGGTGTCGATCCCGTGCGCGTCGATGACTGCCGCGGCGTCGGCGGTCGCGGTCAGCTCACCCATGGCGAACGACAGCGCCGGCAGCGACCGGGTGATGTCCTGGACGAAGAGGAACGCGCCGTTCAGGTCGCCGGGGTACAGGCAGTTGGCGACGCGGCTCGGCACTGTCTGCAGGGCGGCGCGCACCCCGCGCACACCGAGATGTCCGACCCGGTCGGTGAAATCCCAGGAGTGGTAGAGGACCTTCGGTCGGCTGGCCGTCCCGCTGGAGCGCAGGACGAGCCCGGGGCTCTGGTCGAAGAGAAGCTCAGTCGAGTGCGGGGGGCAGCCCGCGGACAGGTCGGCGGCCGACAGCAGCGGCAGGGCGGCGAGATCGTCGGCCGTGGCGGTGGGTTCCAGGACCCCGAGTCCCGGGAAGCGCCGCGACACGGCGGTGGACTGGTGCGCGGCGCTCAGGGTGGCCCGCAGATTCTGCTGTTGGGTTGCCTCGATCTCGTCGCGGGACAGCGCGTCGAGGTTGTCGGCGAGGCGGATGCCTGCCACATCGCGGAACCGTGGCTGCGTCGCGCCGAGGGGCGCTGTCGCCGTGTGGGGCAGGTATGTGGTCATGACTCAAATGGTCGTGACCACGGCCTTCTGGCGTAATCGCCGCGAATACCAGATTCCCGCTGTCGATAGGGAAGGTTTTTCTATCTCCGGGGTAAGGACAGGTAGGGCACTACTCCAATTCCGTGATGGCCCACGTACTGAGGACCAATGGCCCGCAAAAAGTCATGTTCTGGTCTTGCCACCGTGCTATATCGGAGTTGAATCGTCCTATACGTCAATATTCGGGGGAACAATGGCAACTCAGCACATCGGTCGGGTCGGGGCATTGGCACTGGCTCTAGGTGTCGGCGGCGTGATCGCGGCTCTGCCGGCGGTCGCCGCCGCGGACACCGGGAACTCCGGCAAGACGACCTCTTCGGCGGATTCGTCGGCGAAGGCGGGGCCGAAGGCCCACGGTGCAGGGGCGGGGAAGAAATCGCGCGCCGCCGCCGTCGATGCGCCGGCGAGCACGGTGTCGACGGGCCATTCGCTGAGAGCTGCGCACCGGGTCAACCTGGACTCGGTGGGTGGCGGCGATCCGGTTGCCCCGGTCGCGACTCCGCTGGAGTTGGCGGCGTTGGCCCTGCGCCGTGAGTTGTCGAGCGCCAAAGCCACC
This sequence comes from Mycobacterium sp., assembly GCA_023264735.1. GTDB lineage: Bacteria > Actinomycetota > Actinomycetes > Mycobacteriales > Mycobacteriaceae > Mycobacterium. The sequence goes on from JAHFVD010000025.1 coordinate 90,096, forward strand.
GTGGTCCCGGCGGGGGTCGTGACCACGGGAGAGCCGGCCGGCGCGGCGGCACTGCCGGCTGCCCCCGGGGACTCGGCGTCGTGGACCGGCCAAATCGCGCCGGCCCTTACGAACTTCATCAAGACTGGGATCAACTACGCCGGCCTCGACAGCCAGAGCCAAGCGTTCGTCAATGCCGTGTTGCCCACCGTCGTCGAGGTGCTGGGCGCCGCGTACACCCAGGGCCCGGTCAACAACGCCCTCACAAGCCTGTCCAACAACGATACGTTCTTGAACTTCGTCGTCGGTCAGGTCGAGACTGGCTTGACTGCCAGCGGACTGACCCCAGGCGCCGCCCACGTCGCCGGCCAGGCGGCGGGTTACCTGACGAAGACGCTGCTGGGCAACACCAGTGTGCAAAACGCCGTCGGCAACCTCGTGCACGCGTTGACGGTCGTGCCCAACGGGTGGACGGTCGCTGCGTTTGTCTCGGAATTGAACTCGCCGACCTACACCTTGGCGGAATATGTCGACCAAGTCGCCCTGGCGAGCGCGCCGGCCGTCGTCTCGGGCGTGCCCGGGCTCCTCGCCGACAAATCCCTGCGAACAGCGGTGTTCAGCTCCATCAAGGGCGCAGCGCATGTGCTTGTCGGGCTCAGCGGCTGGCAGGAAGATCCGTCGTCTGCCTTCGTGACCTTCATCGGTGATCAAGTAGAACTGGCAGTGGGCGAAGGCTCGGGCAGCACACCGGCGACAGCGGTCGTCGCACTCGCGGGACGTGCTGCGGTAGAACACATTCTGAGCTCGGCAGTGATTATCGACGGCGCGTTGGGCACGGTCGAGACGGCGGTGTCGACGTTCCTCGATTATGGGGGCGTTGGGACGGCTCTGACGAATGCTGCGAACTCGGTCGCACAGGCCATGGCCACTGGAACCGAGGCGGAAGTGCAGGCGGCGTTGGATGCCGCGACGCTGGCGTTGCAGACCGACCCCAATCTTCAGCTGGCTCTTGGTCAAGCGCTCAAGGGCGCGGTGAAGTCCGTCATCGGCGATACCGGCATCGTCAACGAGATCAGCACGACGGTGCAGACGTTCATCACCGACGTGACGTCTGACCCAACGATCCACGCCGCACTCGTCGACAGCTTCGGTGCGAAGTACGGCGACGAGATCGTGGACGTGTTGAACGATCCGGCCGCGATGGACAAGTTGGTCGGCTCGATTACGACGGCCCTGCCGAAGTTCTTGGGAGCGAGGGGAGTTGCGGACGCGCTGAGCGAAGCCGCCAACCAGGCCGTGCTCGCCGTGTTCAACAGCGCCGATCCGGACGCCGCGCTGCAGGCCATCTTGACTGAGCTGCAGGAGAATCCGTCGATCCAGGCGGCGTTGAAGTCCGCTATCGCCACGGCAGTGCGTGGCGTGCTGAGTGTGCACGCGCTGGAAGACGCCTCCTCCAGAATCGTGGGGTACGCGGTCCAGGACTTCTTCGACTCGGCGGGGATCGACAACCCGACTTTGGAGCGGCTGGCGACCAACGCACTGAAGGCCGTTGTGAGTTCGCTACTGGGCGACGGATCGGTTCGAAGCCTGATCGGCAGTCTCGCCGGAGACTTGGTGTCCGGACGGCCGGCCGGAGATGTGGTGAAGGCTCTGGTGAACAACGTCCTTGGCAACCTCGGACTGCAGATCGCCGTCGGCGAGGCCGTGGGTGCAGCGATCGGCTCGGTATTCGGCGGCGGTCCGATCAGCTTCCTGGTGGGGCAGTTCGTGGGGATCCAGACCGGACTCTTCATCGCCGTGAACGCACTCCCGTTGCTGCTGGCGGTCCGGTTCGGCTTGCTGGACGGGCTGTTCGCCCAGCTCACCAACGCACTGACGCCGGTGACGGTAGCTTGACGCCGGGTTATCCATCAGGAGCGAATTCGTCGCGGCTAGCGATTCTCCACGCTGCTCATTACGCATCCACGCTTGCGTATCGCCAATTGAATCTTCGGGCGTTTGTCTGCGTTCACAGCCATGAACCCGCAGAGTGAAAGGCGGTCGGCGTGACCGGCACCATCGAACTTCTGCTGATCCCCACCGCTACGGCATCGGTGGCCCCAATCCTCGGCTTGCACGGACTAGCAGCGCGACCCACACGGGGGCCGTCACGCGAAGTTGGAGGTGGCGCCTAATGGCCTTGGCGCCAACATATCCCGGACGCAGACACGGAGGACGCAGCGTCGCCGCGAACAACGCGAATTCAAGGCGTGGCTGGAAATAACCGCGAGGCAGCGCTAGACGATCCCGTGTTGTCTTAATTCTGGGAGGGAGTTGCCAGGCAAAGAATTTGGGAAGTCGTTCGTCATGCAGTAGCTTGCGTTGTTCAGCGTTGGCCCGACTGGTCACTCATTTATCTGATATGAGTAGTCGGTTTCTGGTGGCGATTGTGGGAGGCGCCAATGGCGCGAGAAGTGCGCTTACTGAGTGGTGTCGTACGTCAGTGTCTATTGGGCGTGATGGCGTCGGTCCTGTTATCGGTGGCTGCACTCTGTTTGATCGTCTGCGCCACGCTGCAACGGAGTAACGGGGCGTATCCGGCATCCGTCGCGGCCGCGCCGTCATCCGTGAATTCCCAGCTTTCGGTCAGCTTGTTGGGCGGCCCTGTTTGCGATTCGCCAGCGAACTGCGCGTCTTTGCTAACCACAACAAGCACGACCACGCCATCGACGACTCCGCCTGATTCGACGACGACGCTGACGACTCCGCCTGATTCGACGACGACGCTGACGACTCCGCCTGATTCGACGACGACGCTGACGACTCCGCCTGATTCGACGACTCCGCC
>JAHFVD010000158.1 GCA_023264735.1 Mycobacterium sp.
CGCCGGGGTGGAGAAGGTGGCCGATCTGAAGGTGGGCATGGTGCTCGAAGGTGTCGTCACCAATGTCGCGGCATTCGGCGCCTTTGTCGATGTGGGTGTGCACCAGGACGGTCTGGTGCACGTGTCGGCGATGTCGGACCGATTCGTCTCCGACCCACACGAGGTGGTGCGCTCCGGTCAGGTGGTGCGGGTCAAGGTCCTCGAGGTTGACGTCGACCGTCAGCGAATCGGTCTCAGTCTCCGGCTCGGTGATGAACCAAAAAACAAGCAGACCAAGGAATCTGGGGGCAGTGGCAGGCCAGCTGGCCGCGGCGAACGCCGCCAGCCTGCTCGCGGCGGCGACAGTGGGCGGCGCGACAACACCAATCGGTCGTCCGGTTCGATGGCGCAAGCCTTGCGAGACGCTGGTTTCGGCCGATAGCGTTTGGTCAACTGCGACAATTCTTTTCATGATCAATGCGGTGCATGAAATGGCGGCTGAACAAGTTCACCGGCACAGGTAGTTGTCAGCTTTCCCGCAGCAGGCGCACATTCAGATGCCAGGCTGGGTGGGATTCCTGGGAATTCTCAGCCTCCACTTACGTTGTGCTTCTTAGCTTTTCATGAATTCGGGACTGGGCTGCGTTTATGCCGACGGCCCCGCGTTATTGCATTGAGCTGTGCGATATTTCACGACCGGGCTAAAACGGAATTGTTTTGCCGCGTCGGCTCTGTTGCATCGCGCATGACAGATATCGATTTCTCCCGCTCCCTGAACCCAATCGGCACGCCCCGGCACGGTGATCCCCGAGTCGCAGGCACTGCCACCGCGTTCACGACCAATCGCTACGACCAGGACGAGGTGGCCAAGGCGCTCACCGAGTTCGCCGAACCCGGGTTCGCCCGCTTCTCTCACACCAGCGGCGTCGAATACCGCAACCTCGCACTGCCGGTGGAGCGCTACCCGAAGCTGACCGGCTTCACCGAAGCCAACGAGGCGTACCTCGAAGTTGCCGTCGAACTCGGAGAGCAGGCCGTGCGCCGCGCCCTCGACGAGGCGCACCTGCGCCCCGACGAGGTCGACGCCATCCTGACTGTGTCGAGCACCGGCGTGGCCGTGCCGACAATCGATGCCCGCATCGCGTCCAAACCGGGGCTCCGGTCCGACGTCAAGCGCATCCCGATGTTCGGCCTCGGCTGTGTGGCAGGCGCGGCGGCGACGGTGCGGCAGCGGTGGTCGGCACGGGCGCCGATCGGGTCCCGGCCGGGCTCCCCCTGCAGCCGGGTCCGCAGATACTGGCAGTGGTCGCCGAAGTGGCAGCGCTGCCACTGGTGCACTCAGCCTGGATGACCGCGATCGTGTTCAGCATCGCCAACGCACTGGTGCTCACCGTGCGTATCCGCGCCGAGAACGTGGCGCTGGGCTACGCCTGAGCAGTAGCTGAAAATTGCCCGACGGGTAAGCGTCCATGGATTGCAACCACTTTCGGACTAAACGGTGTTACCTTGGCCCCCGTTGAGCTTGTGCACGTCACGAGGGGGCTTCAATGAGCACTGCCGCAGAACGCGCCGATCAGCTGGCTCTGGTGGCCCGGCTCAAATCGGCGTATCCCGAGTTGCCGGACGCTCCCACTCCGGATCTGCTCGATCATGCGCGGTTCCTCGCCTACATGAAGCCGGTGCACGACGTAGGCGGCGAGCCGGATGCTCCGATGAAGTACGAGAACAAGGACTACGAGTACTGGGAGCACATGACCTATGTCATCTGCGAGGTGCTCGCGTGGCGCGGGATCTGGTTGTCCGAGGAACGGCGGCGCATCGGCAATGTCGACGTGCAGCGCGCCGTCTACCTCGGCTTCCCGTACTACGGCCGCTGGTTGCTCTCCGTGGCGCGGGTGCTGATCGAGAAGCACCACATCGGTCTCACCGAACTCACCGAGCGGATGGCCGAGGTCAAGGAGCGCTACGCCGGCGGTCTGGAAGGAAAGACCCTTAAGGCCGAGCCCAAGTTCGAAGGTGACGGATCGCAGGTCAAGCGCAATAGTCACATCGTGCATGCGCAGGGCAAGGGAGATCCGCAGGTGTACGCGGGTAAGGCCGGGGAAGCGAAGTTCAAGGTCGGCGACCCTGTCGTCGTGCGCGAACTTCCGGTGCTGTTCTACACGCGCACACCCGAGTACGTCCGCGGTGCGCGAGGCGTCATCGACGCGGTGGCCTACGAGAGCCCGGCCGCCGAGGACGAGACCTGGGATATCCCCGACGCCAAACCGGAATGGTTCTACGTCGTCAAATTCAGCATGTCCGAGCTGTGGAACGACTTCAACGGTCCCGATACCGACAGCCTGCGGACCGAGATTCCCGAGCACTGGCTCCAAGCCGCCAACTGAGTCCACCACCCGCACCCCTGATCGGAAGAACATGTCTGGACACGACCACGATCACGATCACGACCGGACCGTCAAGCCGATGGTCGACGAGATCACCGATTTCGAGGTACTCGAGATCGCGCTGCGCGAATTGTGTATCGAGAAGGGCATTTTCACCGCCGAGGAGCACCGCCGGTTCACCGAGTTCGCCGAGCAGATCGGCCCGACGCCGGCTGCCCGCCTTGTCGCCCGCGCCTGGCTGAACCCCGACTTCAAGGCGCATGCCCTCGCCGAACCGATGACGGCCAGCAAGGAAGTCGGCGTCGACTGGCTGGAGCCGACCGGCTTCGGCACCCCAAGCGATTTCACCGCCTTCCAGATCCTCGAAGACACCCCGACCGTCCACAACGTGATCGTCTGTGCCCTGTGCTCGTGCTATCCACGCCCGATCCTCGGCAACTCCCCCGAGTGGTATCGCACCCCCAATTACCGTCGGCGCCTTGTCCGTTGGCCCCGCCAGGTCCTGTCCGAGTTCGGCCTCTACCTCGGCGACGACATCGAGGTCCGGGTGCAGGATTCCAATCAGAAGCACCGCTTCATGGTGATGCCGATGCGCCCCGAGGGCACCGACGGCTGGACCGAGGACCAGCTGGCCGAGATCATCACCCGCGATTGCCTCATCGGCGTCGCGTTGCCGAAGGCCGGGGTGACGACCAACGTCATCACCGACACCCGTCCCGCGATTCATCCGGTCGGCGAATGAACCCCGACACGCTGCGGCAGATCGTCGAACGCAATCAGGTGTGGCCCGTCATGGCGGCCAAGTACGGGGTGGAAAACCCGGTACCGCCGTGGAAGACCAGCCTGGATGGGCTGTGCGATGCGCTCGACCACGCCGCCTGCGACGCCGATGTCCCGTCGTTCAAGGAGCGGCGCGACGAAGAAGACGAGCTTTGCGCCACCGTCTACGCTGAGGTCCCCTACCCGGAGAGTCAGCTTGTCGCGCTGGCGCATTCACTGCTGGCCAGGGGCATTATCACCGAAGACGAACTGCAGCAACGACTTTCCGTTGTTCGCGCCCGGCTGGAGTCCTGACCCACCCAGGTGATGTCCCCCGATCGGTGGACCCCCGGTTCATCCGGTATTCCAGCCGATCGGTGGACAGTCCGCGACGCCGCTGAGCGTCATAGTTGCCTGGTGAGCCGTCAAGCAAGCGGCGGCTCCCCCAAACACATAAGGATGGCAACGGTGAACAGCAGCATGGATTTGGCGGAGCGCACGGCAGCGTCGTCCAACGCGATCGGCATCCGCCCCGGGTATTTCGTGCAGCAAGCCAACGGAAGCTTCCGCCCGACGACGTCGGCTGCCGCTTCGTGGAGCGACGGTGTGCTCAGCGGTCAGGCGATCGCCGGACTCGCGGCGTCGACGCTGGAGCGCAAGTACGGTGCCATCGGTTACCTGCCCGCCCGGCTGACCCTGGATCTCCTCAAACCGGCTCGCGCCGTCCCGACACACACCCAGACCCGGCTGATCCGGCACGGGCACCGGATGCGTACGGCCGAATGCGACATCATCCAAGACGATTGGATCGTGGCCAGGGCGACGCTGTTGCAGTATCGCCAGACCAACGCGTCGGTCGACGAGCAGTGGGAGTCCGTGATGAGCGTCATCGCGCCGGACAGCACCGACAACCACCCGCTCCACGTGGACGATGACGGAACCGGTTGCAGCCCCATGGGTTTGCTTCACCACAGCACTGGCCGCAAGCGTGCGTACTACGGTGGATTGGACGCGGTGGCCGGCCTGCCCGCCACCCCATTCGTCCGATCTTCGGTGGTGGCCGAGGCGGCCGCCAACCTGGTAACCGACTTGGGCGCCAGCGGAATCGGCTACGTCAACGGCGATTTGACCGTGGCGCTGACACGGCTGCCGCGCGGCGTGTTCATCGGTGTGCAGGCCGACACCCACTTCTCCGAGAACGGGGTCTCAGTGGGTAGCGCGACGCTGTTCGACGACGACGGCGCGTTCGGCACCAGCATGGTGACCGCGATGGCCAATCCTGCGGCCCGCATGGAATTCAGCGGACGCGGTTAGGAGCCGTCCCAGTTGGCCAGCACCCGCAACTTCGACCACGGGATGTCGGTCATGTCGTAGTAGTCCCAGTCCAGGCCGGCATCGGTATAGACCGCGCCCGGGTTCGTCGAGGTCGCGTCGGGGGCGAGTTCGAAGCTGAACGCCATTCTCGCTCCGCCCTGGTCGCCGACATAGGCACCGTAGGTTTGAAGCGTCTTGGCGATTACCTTCTCGGCGGCCGAGATGCCTGGGATGGCATCAACATCGATGGACGGGTCCAGCTGGATCCGGGTGCCTTCCGGTATCGGAGTTGTCACCCCGGCGATATTGGCGCCGTCCGACTTCGTGGCCGGGCCGGTAAACAGAGCACCGGCGATGTCACTGGAGATGAACAGCGCGTGGTTGACCCCGGTGTTGCCAGCGACCGAGGCGCTGAATTCCGCGGTGGTGATCACTCCGGCGTAGCGTGCGATGTTCGTCCCAGTGGCCGAGCCCGACTGGTCGACACCATTGCCGTTCAGGTCGGTCATGCCGCCCCAGGAGGCTGTCCACCTGTTGGTGGTGCTGTCGTAGCTGGCTTGCCAGAGGCCGTATGCCTTACCTGTGATCGGATCGAGGATCGCGATCGCCTTGTCCGATCCCGGCGCCACGTTGAGACCGACGGGAATGGCCACGGTGTCGGAGCCGAACGGGTCGCTCCCCCACGACTTGGTGAACGTGACGTCGTAGCGGGGGGTCGAAGCCGTGGCCTGGACCAGGGCGACCCCGTACTCGTAGAGGTCGGCGACGTGCTGGGTATTCGAGGCGGACAGGTAGCTTACCCACGCCGCGCTGTTTGCCGCGATGACAGGGTTGGCCACGATCGGTTTCCACAGCCAGTCGGCCGCCTTGAAGTAGGGCGGCGTCTGCGTCGTGGTGGACGTGGCCGGCATGACGGTGATCCTGTCGATGCGAAGGTTGCGGTCCTTTGTGGCCGACTGCCGCAGGTCGTTGGTGAACGTGATGCTGATGGTGTGGGTCCCGGCGGACACCGCCACCGGGATGGTGTAGTCGGCCCACGATGTCGAGGTGACCTGCGTTGTCGAGACCACCTGCCCGTCGATGGACACGGTCATCACCGGAGCGCCGTTGTACTGGTCACCTCGAGCGCGAATCACCAGGCTCGTCGCCGTCGGCAGCGAAAGTGTCTTGGACGCAGTCCCATTCGTGGACAGTAACAGCGCCTTGCGACCCGATGCGGCGGTGTCGTTGTAGATGCTGCCGGCTTTCGCCGGCGTGAGGATCATCGACTCGCCCTCGATGATGACCGTGGTGGTCCCGGTGGCGACATTTCCCGTGCCGGTTCCTGGGGTGGCGGCCGCTTGGGTGTAGGCCGGCATGCCGAAGAGGGACTCAAACTCCTTGCGCGTCCAAGCCAGAAGTGACACCAGCAGTTGGGTAACCGAGGGTACGGCTGGCGGCTTGACGCTCTGCACAAGGCTTTCCAGCGTCGACCGGGCCTGGGTGATGGCGGCATTGATCGCGGTGATGGGATCCGTGCCAGTACTCGCCGCCGAGACGGTCTTAGCGCTACCGGTGGCCACCGGCGTGGCCGCTGCAAGCGCCACGGCGGGGCTGCCATTGGCCGCCTGGCCGGAGGTGCTGGCCGTGCTGGCGGCCTGGCGGGTCACCTTGGCGGTTTTGGTGGGGGCGGCCGAAGGGACGATGCGGGATCCGGAACGCTGGGAATCCCGACCGTCGGTGGCGCGCACGGTGGACGGGCCGGTGGTTGAATGGCGGGCTGAGCGCGCCGAGTTCGTCTGTGACGATCCGGTGGGTGTGGCGGAATCGCCGGTGGCATCGGCGTGGGCGACAGCTGCGCCCATGATTGCCGACCCGATACCCAATGCCACCGCCAAGGCGCCGATGCGGCCGACGTAGGGAGCGTATGGACCGACGGCAGCGTTCGATTTCGCGGGAGCTACCGTCCGTAATGAATACGGCGGAGAGTCTTGTACCGACATCCGTGATCCCCCCACCATCCCGGCCGGCGGCGAGTAGTCCCCTTCATCGTGTGAAAGGTCTTGCCCGTACCGGCTTCTGTTGTCGCATGCGAAAATTACCTCGTTAGCGTCCACCCGTCTCGCCGTTTAACCAGAACCAATGCGAGCTTTTCCCCTCGGCAATATCGACAAATTTGCCAGGACGAACTAGGCGACAATTGCTTGGATTCAGAAAGTGCCAATTTGCTGGACAACATTCATGATGATGCAGAACCAGCAAACAATTGCGCCATCACACGCATTGCCGGATGTTGTTTGTCTCATCTCGGGGCCGCCTCGTCGCAGAGCGAAACTAGAGTGCAGAAATGAGCCTCGTCACCTACCAACTGGACGATCACGTCGCCACGATCACCCTTAACCGCCCCGAGGCGTGCAATGCCATCAACGGCGCGCTTCGACAGGAGATCAACGCCGCATGGGATCGGTTCCGCGACGAGGAGGCGGCCTGGGTCGGGATCTTGACAGCCGCCGGCGACGTTTTTTGTGCTGGGGGTGATCTCAAGGACGGCGAAGGGGCGGTGGGAACGTTCGGCGGCACCTTCTGGGAGAAGCCGACCATCAACAGCTTCGAATCCGGCATGGAGTTGTTCAAGCCGACGATCGCCGCCGTGCACGGACCGTGCGTCGGCTACGGCCTGACCGGAGTTCTGTTCTGCGACTTCGTGATTGCTTCGACCGAAGCTACTTTCCACTACCCCGAGGTGGCGCTGGGCGTCCCCACCATCGTTGGTGCTATCCGGCTGCCGCAGCGCGTCGGCTGGGCCAACGCGATGGAGCTTCTGTTGACCGGCAAGCCGATCAGCGCCGAGCGGGCCAAGGAGATCGGTCTGGTGTGGAAGCTGGTCGAGCCCGAGGCCCTGCAATCAGAAGCGCAGGCGTGGGCCAAGACCCTCACCGAGGCGGCGCCGTTGGCGCAGCGGGCCACCAAGGAGGTGGCCTGGCGTACCGCCAACATGGGCTGGATCGAGTCGGTGCGCTTCGGTGAGGTGATGCGCAAGGTCGCCGGCGCCACCGAGGATGTCAGCGAGGGGCTGCAGGCGTGGCGGGGCAAGCGCAGGCCCCAGTGGCGGGGCCGCTGAGCGCCGGCTAGCCACGAATCGGCTTGGCCGGCGATGGGACTGCCGGCGGGCAGCAGGTAGGCCCCGGCCGCGCTCGACGGCGATGTGCGCTCCGCGTAC
>JAHFVD010000026.1 GCA_023264735.1 Mycobacterium sp.
GAGTTCGCACAAGCCGTAGCGAGTGAGCTCCAGGTCGCGAGCAATGGTGGTCGTCCGCCATAGCGACGAGTCCATCGCACCCTCGTTGATCCGGTGTTCCGGCGCTCCGGGCAGAACTGCATTTGTCGAGGTCATACCACCTACCGAGGGTGACGACTCGACGATCTGGACGCTCAGCCCAGCGCGGGCGAGATAACACCCGGCCGTCAGGCCGTTGTGGCCCGCGCCGACGATCAGAACGTCCGGTTGGGAACCTTGCCGCGACATCCACTCTTCCTTCCACGGGACAACGCTTGTATGTTAAGTACCTGCTATATGAGTACGCTCACAATCTGGACCTCGAGGAGACAAATGTCAACTACCACGCGTACTGGCGGAGGCCAGATTGATGACGCGACCGCACCCGTGAACCCTCAGATGACCTTTCAGCGGATCTGCGCAATCAGTGGGATCATCTGTCCACTGTTGTTCTTCGGCGCGTTCATCGCCGCGGGCTTCGTCCCCCCGCTCGCGCCATCGTCGAGCGTCAGCGAAATCGCCGCGTACTACCAGCAGCATGCGAACGGCATTCGGCTCGGTGCTGGGATCATGCTGCTCAGCGGAATGTTCTACGCGGCCTACACCGCGGTGATGTCAGGGCAGATGCAGCGGATCCGCGGTGTCCACCAGACGGTGATCTTCACCCAGCTCGCCGCTGGAGCCTTTGCGTGCCTGACGTTCTTGGTGCCGGCACTGTTCTTCGCCGTCACCGCGTTCCGGCCCGATCGCTCGCCGGAATTGACGCTGATGCTCAACGACATGTCATGGATCTGCTTGGTCATGCCCTGGCCACCGTTCATGGCGCAAAACTTCGCGTTCGCGTTCGCCATCTTATCCGACAAAGCTGCACGGCCGATCTTCCCCAGGTGGCTGGCCTACCTGAACATCTGGGCTCCCATTGTGTTCACCCCGGGCATCGTTCTGCAGTTCTTCAAGTCGGGACCGTTCGCCTGGAATGGCATCTTTGTATTCTGGATTCCGGCAACAGTTTTCGTGATCCAGTTCGCAGCCAACGTGGTGTTTCTGCTGCGCGCAATCAAGGCCGAACAGGCGGAGTCACTAGCCGCCTAGTGTGGTGAGTCGGAGCTCAGCACTCCCGTTGTGATAGCGCCGAAGCTGTTGTTAGCGAGCGAAAGTTCGAGTGGCGGTGTCGATAGCTACAGGCTCGCTGGCGCGGTCAACCGCCCGAGTGGTCAGCGTCCTTGGAGCTGCTCCACGAGACGGAACTTCTGCACCTTGCCGGTCGCTGTCGTGGGCAATTGATCGGCGCTGCACAGCACGACCTTCTTCGGGACCTTGAACCGGGCCAGCCGGGCCCGGCATCGGGCCAGGACCTCATCTTCGGTCAACGACGCCCCAGGAGCCGGAACGACCACGGCACAACCGATCTCGCCCCACCGGTCATCGGTGAGACCGATCGCGAACACCTGACTGATGTCGTCGTAACCGGCCAGCAGGTCCTCGATCTCCTTCGGCATCACCAGTTCCCCACCGCTCTTGTACAGCTCCTTGCTGCGTCCGGTGACCCGCAGATAGCCGTCGGCGCCAATCGAACCGATGTCACCGGAATGCAACCAGCCATCGCGCAGCGCAGAGGCGGTGTCCTCCGGCCGGTTCCAGTAGCCGATCATCGTCGTGGGGCCTTGGGAGACCAGTTCACCGTCGATGGTGTCGTACACCACCAACGCATCGGTGCCGTCGACCCCGGCGGCACCGGCCAGCTTGGGCCGGCCCACCGTCTCGGCGCACCGGGTCAGCGGATCTTCGGGCAGCGTCAGTGTCATGGCCCCGCCACACTCGGTCATGCCGTAACCGGTGACGATCTCGTTGACGCCCAACTCGTCTCGGATCTGCTGCCACAGCCGGATCGGTGCGGGTGCCGATCCGCACAGCACGGCACGAAGCGAGCCCAGGTCGAATTCGTGGCGAGCCGGACTCTCGACCATCGCCAGCGCCATCGTCGGGACACACAGCATGTCGGTCGCCCCGTGCTTGTCGATGCCGGCGAAATACCCTTCGGCGCTGAATGTGGGCTGCAGGATCACCGCACCGCCGACGAACATGACCGACAGCAGGCCTTCGATATAGGCGAACATGTGATAACACGGCAGCGAGAACAGAATCCGCCTGCCGTCCTCGTAGGCCCGCGTCAGCGCAGAAGCGTATGCCGTTCGCAGCACGGCATCGTGGGACGTCAAGACGCCCTTGGGGAATCCCGTGCTACCCGACGTGTAGAGCATGTCCGCGGGCGCGTCGGGTGAGAGCAGTGCTGGTGAACACTCCGATCCCACCAGGTCGTCCAGGCGCAGCACGTCCGTATCAGGCCCGGTCATGACAACCGTGAAGCCGGGCCGATCCCAGCCCGCGAGGATCTCGTCGAACATCGCACGATAATCGACGTCACCGAACCGGGGCATCGCCACCACCACCCGGCAGCCCGAATCGGCCAGCACATAACGCAATTCGTCCTGCCCGTACAGGTAGTTGAACGGCACCGCGATGGCGCCGAGGCGCGCGATGGCGAACTTCACGGTGACGAACTCGGCGCAGTTGGCCAGCACCGTCCCGACGCGGTCACCCGGCTCGACAGCAAGTGCGGCCAGCCCGGCCGCCAGCCGGGCCGACTCGTCGGCCACCTGCCGATAGCTCAGCGTCACCTCGTCGGTGATGACGAAGGGACGGTCGGCGAAGCGTGCTGCGCAGCGGTCCAGCCAACCGGCCAGGGTCATCGGTTCCCACGTCGGGAACTGCGCGCGCAGCGCATCCCGGCGCGCACCGATGGTGCTCACAGTTCGGTGATCCGGCCCTGCAGGATCGCCTCACGCAGCGCGAAGCGCTGAACCTTGCCAGTCGGCGTAACGGGAAACTGCTCGGCCAGGTACCAGCGAGCCGGCACCTCGTAGCGGGCGAGCCTGCTCTGCGCGTGGCCGACCAGGTCGTCCTTGAGACCCGAGTGTTGCTCCGAAGTCTTCAGCACGGCCGCGACGATCTCGCCGAGGCGGTCGTCGGGAAGTCCGACCACGACAGCGTCTTCCACCGAATCATGTTCGGCCAGGACCTGTTCGATGCGGGCTGGGGCGATGTTCTCGCCGCCGCGGATGATGAGCTCCTTGAGCCGTCCGGTGATCGTGAGGTAGCCGCGGCCATCCATAGCGCCGAGATCGCCGGTGCGCACGAAACCATCCAGATCGAGCGCGGCGGCGGTGGCCTCGGGATCGTGTAGGTAGTGAACGAACTGCTGGTAACCGCGAGCGCACAGCTCGCCGACCTCCCCGGTCGCGAGCACGTGTCCGGTCGCCGGATCGGTCACCTTGCAGTCCACCTGGGGCAGTGGGCGACCGACCGTGCTGCGGCGGTCCCCGATGCAATCCCCGGGCCGGGTCAAGCTCAACACGGGTGCGAGTTCGGTTTGGCCGTAAAGGTTGTAGACGTCGGCGCCGAACAGTGCGGTGGCCTCGTCGATGAGCTGGGCGTCCACCGGCGACGCCCCGCCCATGATCACTGCCAGCTGCGGAGCCGGCCGACTGCTGGTCCGCTGATGGTCGACCAAGGCCGCCAGCACCGCGGGAACGTAGAACAAGACCTGAACGGCTTCGTCGCGCATCGCATCGAGAACGGGCCCGGGTGCGAAGCGTTCGACAAGAACGATCGTGCCCGCCGCCCAGAGCGGCCCGAGGGTGCCGATGACGCATCCGGCGGTGTGAAACATCGGCAGCGGGTTCAGGCACACCGGCTGATCGGGCAGCGCTGCGGCCTCGACGGTGAGTTTGGCGACGTTGACCAGCGAGCGGTGCCGCAGCGCGACACCTTTGGGCCGTCCGGTCGTGCCCGAGGTGTACTGCAACATGACGACGTCGTCGGCATCGGCCACGCCGTCGTCGAGCACCGCGGGGTCGACCGCATCAGCACACCAGATCGACCTGTCGGACAAGGAGATACACCGAAGACCGGGGATCCGGGCCCTGACCCGGGCGGCCACCTCCGCCATCGGGTAGTCGCGGTTGGCGTCGGCGTGCAGCAAGACCGTCGACCCGGAGTGTGCGACGGCGTAGTGCAGATCGTCCTCCGGCAGCGCCGGGTTGAGCGCCACCAGCACCATGCCGGCCAGCGCGGCACCGTATTGGATGATGGGCCACTCGAGGACGTTCGGTGCCCACAGCGCGATGTGGCTACCCCGCTCGGTGAGTCCGGCCAGCGCGGTCGCGACCCGGGATGCCTCGAGGAACACCTCCCCATACGTCAGCCGCTCAGGCATTGCGGTGCCGTGGCGGGTGCCGATGAGGGCGGTGCGATGGGGGTGGCAGCTCGCCCGTTCGGCCAGCAGCTCACCTACTGTCAGGTCGACCAGCTCGGTGGAGCGGTCGGCCGGCCAGTAGGCGCGCTGCGAGCCGGAGGTCATACCGGGTTGGTGCCCAGCTTCGCGTGGCTCATATCGCTGATCTCGGACCAGCGCGCGCTGATCTCGTCCAGGCTGGGCGCGGCACCGAAGGTGACACCGTCGTTCTGGAATTGGGCGACCCGCTGCACCAGCCCGCCGCCGACGACGAACACCGAGCCGGTGTCGTGGTTCTGTTCGGAGAGCAGGTAGCCGACGGCCGGCGCGACCAGATCGGGGTTGAGCTTGTCGAGAACTTCCTGCGGCGCGATATCGGCCGTCATCCGGGTGGCGGCCAATGGCGCAATCGCATTGGCGGTGATGTCGTACTTGGCGCCCTCGATCGCCAAGGTGTTGATGAGTCCCACCAGGCCGGCTTTGGCGGCGCCGTAGTTGGCCTGCCCGAAGTTGCCGTACAGCCCGCTGGTCGAGGTGGCGACGACGATCCGGCCGAAGCCCTGCTCCCGCAGGTGCGGCCAGGCCGCGCGGATGATGTTGTATCCGCCGTTCAGGTGCACCTGCAGCACGGCATCCCAGTTTTCGTCGGTCAGCTTGTGAAATGCGCTGTCCCGCAGGATCCCCGCATTGCTGACGATGCCGTGCACCGCACCGAACTCATCCAGCGCGGTGGCGACGATCTCGGCAGCGCCCTCGGCGCTGGCCACCGACGAGTAGTTGGCGACGGCTCTGCCGCCGTCACTGCGGATCTCCTCGACGACGGTATCGGCCATATTGGTGCCCGATCCCGATCCGTCTCGGGCTCCGCCCAGATCGTTGACGACCACCAATGCGCCGTTGGCGGCGAGGAACCGTGCGTAGGCGCGGCCCAGCCCTCCCCCGGCGCCGGTGACGATGACGACACGGTCCTGCAATCCTGACACGGGCGATTCTCCTTAAAGTTTGTCGATGATCAAGAGCCGCAACGCGGCTCGCGGGATACTACTGAGACGAATGAGACGCAGCCGCCGGGCCGGCCACCGAGATTGTGGGTGAGCGCGGTGTGCGGATCAGACAGCTGCCGCGCTCCGGCCTCGCCACGGAACTGCAGCCAGGCCTCGTAGAGCATGCGCAGGCCGCTGGCTCCGACCGGGTGGCCGAAGCTCTTCAGACCGCCGTCGGGATTGATTGGCAGCCGGCCGCCGGCGTCGAACTCACCAGCCAGCACGTCTTTCCACGCCTGGCCGGGCTCGGCGAAGCCGAGGTCCTCCATCAACACGATCTCGGTCGGGGTGAAGCAGTCGTGGACCTCAGCCAGCGACAACTGGACAGCCGGGTTGTCGATGCCCGCCTGCGCATAGGCATCCTTGGCCGACCGGATGACTTCGGGGAAGGTGGTGAAGTCGTAGCCGGGGTCAGTGGTGCCCCGGGTAGAGCCCGCCACGAGCGATAAGGCATTGACATACATTGGGGTGTCGGTGAATTCGTGCGCCCGCTCCGCGGGAACGATCAACGCGCACGCCGCCCCGTCGGACACGCCCGAGCAGTCGTAGACGCCAAGCCGGCCGGCGACCTTGGGCGCGGCGTCGATGGCCTCTTTGGCGACCGACTTGCGGAACTGCGCTTTCGGGTTGCGCGAGCCGTTGTCGTGGTTCTTCCAGGCCACGTGTGTCATCGCGGCGCGCATCTCGTCCGGGTGTACCCCGAACCGCGCGCAGTAGGCGGGGTCGAGTAACGAGAACGCCGCAGGCGCCGTCATCGACAACTCGGCGGCCGTACCGTCTGCCGGCGGATCCTGGCGCAGCAGCCCGGAAAAGCCGGAGTCCTTGAGCTTTTCGACGCCGACGGCCATGGCGATGTCGTACGCACCCGCGGCAACCGCATAGCAGGCGTTGCGAAACGCCTCCGAACCTGAGGCGCACATGTTCTCGACACGGGTGACCGGCTTGTCGTCACTGCCCAGCGCGCGGCTCAAGGTCAGCCCGGACATGCCCGAACTCAGCGTGCCCAGCCAGTAGGCGTCGATATCGGTTGACGCCACACCGCGCGCCCCGGACAGGCATTCCTGGTAGGCCTCGAGGATGAGGTCCTCAGTCGAGGTGTCGAATCGCTCGCCGAAGTGGCTGCAGCCCATGGCGACAACGGCGACCCGACCCGCGATTCCGTTACTGGCCATCGTGCAGCACCGCCTTCCAGAAGTAGTTGTGCACACCGTCGGCGGTGAACAGGCGCCGGAATGCGAAGCCGACCCGGTCCCCCACCTGGATCTCGCGGGACCCCACGTCGGCCACTTCGACGGTGAACCGTCCGCCGCCGTCGACATCGACGACGGCCTGAACCATCGGTGGCGACGGGGAATAGGCCAGCCGATCGACGGTGTAGGTGACGACCGTCGCGCCGAGCTCGGCGATGCGGGCCGCGCTCATCGGTTCGGCCGATCCACACGCCCGGCACACCCGCAGCGGTGGCAGGTGAACGAATCCGCAATTGTCGCAGCGGGTTCCGGTCAGGCCGAATTTCCATTCCTGCGTCCGCGCCGACGGCGGTCCAGCCGGCTTGTCGGGTTCGGGACGCCGTGGCGGCTCGAAGTCGACCAGACCCCGCCAGGACAGGTACTTCAAGTAGTTGGCGGGGATGCCCTCTGCGCGTTGAGCTGCCACCGTGCGCGGTTGACGAGCGGCGGGCAGCGCCGCTGTCGCTTGCAGCACCATGGCGTCACAACCGTCGGTCGCCGACACCACCAGGATGGTGTCGCCCGGTTCCGCGACGTCGAGTGCATCGCACAGCGCGATGGCGGCGTCGGCGGCCCCGCTGTGGCCGATCGATGAGGACCGGATCGATTTGCGGCCCTTGACCAGAGCTGCCGCACCCTTGACGATGCCGGTGTTGGGGCAGGCCAGTACGACGTGGTCGGCTTCGATCACCCCGGCGGCGTCCAACACCTGCTCGGTGGCGGCCCGCACGAGTGCGGAGTAGCGCTGGAAGCCGAAGCGCTCCTCCCATTGCCGGCCGGTGATTTCGGTGGGGACCCGCCAACGGTCGAGGAATTCATCGGTCAACGCCGTGGTGGCCAGCACCTGGGCGATCACCGGGCCGTCACCGAAGACCAGCGCCGCCGCCCCGTCGCCGCCGAGCTTTTCATCGGCCGACCCGGGGCGGCCAACCCGGACATCAGCGCAGACAGCCAATCCCCCGCCCGCGCCCGCGGCACGGATCGCGGCGAAGCCACTGCGACCCGCACCCCCCAGATCCGCGGCGAAGACCTCAGGGGGCAGGCCGAGCGCGGCGTGAATCGCGGTGGCGTTGGTCTTGTCGGCATAGGCCGGGCTGGAGGTGGCGAAGTAGACCGCCGGTGGTGCGCGGTGACCGCGCAGCGCCACGGCCGCCGCGGCGACCGCCATCGTGGTGGAGTCCTCGTCGTAGCTGGCGATGACGCGGTCCCGCTTGGGTGTCCCGATGTCGGCGCCGGCGAGCCGGAACGCGGGCAAGTAGCTTGCGTAGGCCAGCAATCCTGTCATTGCGACACTCCCCGGAACACGGCAGCGATGCCCTGGCCGCCGCCGATGCACATGGTCTCCAGGCCCAATCCCCCGCCGCGGCGGCGCAGTTCGTGCAGCATCGTGGTGAGGATTCGTACACCCGTCGCCCCGATCGGGTGGCCCAGTGAGATGCCCGAGCCGTTGACGTTGAGCCGGTCCTCGACATCGTCGAGTTTGACGCCCCACCCGCTCAGCACGGCCAGCACCTGGACGGCGAAGGCCTCGTTGATCTCGATCAGGTCCAGGTCGTCGATCCCCAACCCGGTTTTGGCGAAGAGCTTTTCGACCGCGCCAACGGGTCCGATGCCCATCCGCGACGGCTCGCAACCCACCGCGGCCCAGCCTTCGAGAAAACCGATGGGTTCCAGGCCCAGCTCCTCGAGCCTGTCCTCGGCAACCACCAGACACGCTGCGGCGGCGTCGTTCTGCTGGCTGGAATTGCCTGCGGTGACCGTGCCGTCCGGCATCACGGCGCGCAGCCGGGCCAGTGTCTCGGGTGTGGTGTCGGGGCGCACACCCTCGTCACGGTCGACGATGACCGGCTCCCCACGGCGTTGCGGCACCGGCACGGTGACGATCTCATCGTTGAAAACGCCGGCCTGCTGTGCCGCGGCAGCACGCTGGTGGCTGCGGGCGGCGAATGCGTCAGCCGCGTCGCGCCCGATTCCGAAGTCGCGAGCCAGGTTCTCGGCGGTCTCAATCATTCCGCTGATCTCCCCGAATCGCCATGCCGGCTGCGACATTTCGCGCCCGCGGTCCAGCCGGTCATAGAGGGTCTGATTGCCCGACCGGGAGCCCCAGCGCGCGGTGGTGGTGTAGTGCTCGATATTGCTCATCGATTCGACGCCACCGGCGAGCACGACGTCGGCCGCCCCGGTCTGCACCGTCATCGCGGCGGTGATCACGGCTTGTAAGCCGCCACCGCACCGTCGGTCGATCTGCAACCCGGGCACGGTGATCGGCAGGTCGGCATGCAGTGCCACCCAGCGCCCGATGCACGGCGCCTCGGAATTGGCGTACGACTGGGCGAATACGACGTCCTCGATGAGGGCGGGGTCGACTCCGCTCGCGTCGACGACGGCGCGGGTCACCCGGGCGGCGAGATCCTCGGCCCGCAGCGGTCGCAGCGCTCCACCGAAGGTGCCGACCGGCGTGCGCAGCGGCGCGACAATGGCGGCTCTTCTCATGCGTCGTCCCGCCAGCGGTGCGTCGATGGGTCGAGCAGCGCGGTGAGGCGCTCGTCGGGCAGCCACACAAGAGTCTCCAATTCCAGGGCGTCGAGGAAGCGCACCCGGCCGGTGCGCAGGTCTTCCAGCCGCAACCGGGGGCCGTTGGCATCACGGTCGACGGTCACTGATACCTGGGCGAATTCGCTGGCCACCACTCCCGGTGGTGCTTGATCGGGTTCCACACGCACCTCAGATCATGAAGCCGAGAGTGGGCAGCGGCCGGTCGTTGTCGACCAGGACGACCTTCTTGTAGACCAGCCGGAGCCCGTCGTCGGTGCGACGAACCCGGTAGGTGGTCCGGCCGCCCCACAGATGCGTTCCCCTGGCCCGAGATTCGAACAGCAGGAAGTTCGCGCCGATCTCGAGGTCGACACCTCCGGCGGGATTGACTCTGCCGCCGAGGAATTCGATATTGGACAACAGCCGGCGCATGTTCGACGGCGGAGCCTGCGCGTAGCGCTTACCGGTGCGGATCTGCGTTAGGCGCGTGCCGATGCGGCTCCGGTTGTCGCAGATGATCGCCATCTGTCGCGTCGGGTCGGCGTCGGCGCCATTGGCGGGCACCCAGTAGTAGGCGTCGTCGGTCCACAACGCTTCCCACGAGTCGAAGTCGTTCTCGTCGGCGAAACGGGCCTCGCGATACAGGAACTGCTCGACGTCGTATCGGTCGAATTCGGTTGGCACCGGCAGGAGTTCGTCGCGGGCAGACACGTGAGCGGTCATCGTCAGTCCTGCTCCATCAGCTGCTTGTAGTGCGACCAGAACGCTCGCATACCGGTCTCGTCGGTGTTGGTGCCAATCGTGAAACCATGCTCGTCGACCCGCTCGCGGTTGAGCCCGCGCCGCACATCGAGCCACTCCGGCGACAGCGCCTCCAGGCCGGCCTGGTTGCGCTCGTACATCTCGGTGTCGTCGGCCAGCAGCATGCCGGCCGGCCCGACCGAGGCCAGGCACTGCGACACCAGGCGTTTGTTGAGCTCGGGTGCCCCGACCAGCTGCACGGCGGTGGAGTACTGCACGCACTCCCGGAAAGAGACCGGCTGCAGGTTGAACACCTGGATCTCGGCGATGAAGAGGTTCGGGAAGATCATGACGTGCGGGGCGCCCTCGATGAGGATCTGCTCGGCCGCTTCGCCGTGGCGGGCCCGCATCGCGGCAACGTATTCGGGGACCCGCGACTCGGTGGTGCCGAACCACCGCATCGGGGTGGCGAACTTGCGGAACTCCGGACGCAGATCGTTCTCGCTGTGGCCGTTGCCCAGATCGCGAGTTACCGCGGTCGACGAGTCGCTGTACAGCGGGCCGATCGTGGATTGGGTGACACCGAGGATCGCCCCGTGCACGAACTGTGGGTGGTAGCCGTCGGTCTCGTTCTCCACCACCAGCTTCCAGTTGGCCCGGGTCTGATGCTGCAGCCAGCCGGCGTTGAGCTCAACAGTCCCTTCCGGGGACAGCCCGCAGAGACGGTCGATCTCGCCGGCCGCCGCCCCGAGGTGCTCGATCAGGCTCGGGCCGTCGGGGGCGAAGCTGCCGAACACGAACCCCCGGTATGAGTCCACCCTCGGGACCCGGCCCATCGGCATGTCGAGCTGGCGCTCGCCGTACCCCTTGAAGAACGGAAACCCGATCAGCTCACCGGTGTTGCGGAACGTCCAGCCGTGGAACGGGCACCGGAATGTGCCCGAGTTGCCCTTCGCGTCATCGCAGACCTGGTTTCCGCGGTGGCTGCAGCGGTTGAGCAGCAGGTGGATCTGCCCGTCGCGGTCGCGCGTCATGATGACGTCCTGCAGGCCCAGCTTCTTGCGGATGTAGTCGTTAGGCCTGGCGACTTCGCTCTCGTGCCCGACGAATACCCAACTGCGATACCAGATTTTCTTCAGCTCTTCGGCGAAGATCGTCGGGTCGGTGTACATCGACCCGTGCACCCGGTCGGGGCGGATCAAGCGGTCGTAGCGGCCTGCGGTACCCGCGGCCGGATCAATCACCGAGGTCATTGCGGTACTCCTTGTTTGGTTCCGAATACCGGACTCCGCTTGGCGGCGAACGCGTCGACCGCCTCGCCGAAGTCGTCGCTGTCGAAGAGGCGCGCCTGCTCGGCGGCTTCCCGGTCCAGGACATCCAGCGGGTGCATCGTCGGGGCGATCGCGAGCATCGCCTTGATGACACCGAGGGCTTCTGCGGGCCGGTGCGCCAACGTGGCGGCATCGGCCATGGCGGCGGCCAAGGCGCCACCCGGCTCGGCCAGGCTGTCGACCAAGCCCTGCTCGTGCGCATCGGTCGCGGACAGCGGTGTCGGGAACATGATCAGTTGGCGGGTCGCTGCCACCCCGATCCGGGCCGGCAGCGACACGTATGTGCCCATGTCGCCGGAAAGCCCGACGTTGGTGAAGGTGGCCCCGAACCGGGCGTCACGCGCGGCGATCACCCGGTCGCAGGCCGCCGCGAGCCCCATGCCCGCGCCGAAGGCTGATCCCTCCACCGCGGCCAGAACCGGCTTCGGTGTCGCCCAAATCGCACGAATCACCTTTTGCGCCAGATTGATCCGCTCAAGCGCCGCATCGAAGGGCAGCCGGGTCATGGTCGCGATATCACCGCCTGAGCAGAACGAACCACCGGCACCCGTCAGCACGATCGCCCGCACCTGCGGATCGGCATCGGCGGTCTCGATGGCCTCGGCCAGGGCGATGCGCAATGGCAGGTCGATCGCGTTTCGAACGTCCGGCCGGTTGAGCGTGATCGTGCGAACCGCGCCGGTGTCGTCGACGAGGATGGTCATGATCCGCCGAACTTCGGGGGGCGCCGTTCGATCACCGCGCGCAGCCCCTCCAAGGCGTCGGCGGTGCCGGACAGTTCGGAGACGGTGCGGGCTTCTTCGGCCAACCGTTGTTCCACCGACTGGCCGACGCCGCTCCACACCAGTCGTTTGGTGGCCGACAGGGCCTGGGTGGGCAGTTGCACGAGAGACAGAGCCAGTTCCTCGGCACGTGCCGTCAGCGCATCGTCGTCGACCACCTCGGTGATGAGCCCGATCTGCGCGGCCTCCTCGGCGGTCAGCGTGGGATTGGTCAGCAGGATCCGCAGGGCCTGCCGCAGCCCGACGAGCTGGGCCAGCGTGACCGACGACCCGCCGTCGGGTGCCATGCCGACGCGTACGGCGCCGGAGAAGAATTTCGCCGACCGCGCGGCCACGACGATGTCTGAGGCGCAGACCAGGCCCAGTCCCCCGCCACCGGCGGCAAACCCCTGCACCGCGGTAACGACCGGCACCCGCAGCTGGATCAGCGCCGCAGTGGCCAACTGCAGCCACGCGGTGGCCTCACGCAGGTAGTCGGGCAGCGCAGCACCCTTGGATTCGAACGTCTTGACGTCACCGCCCGCGCAGAAGTTGCGGCCCTCGCCGGTGAGCAAGACGACGCGCGCCGCCGGATCGGCATGGACGGTCAGGATCGCCTCGTGCAGCGCCTTGAGAATCTCGACGTTGAGACCGTTGGACGCCTCCGGGCGGTTCAGCCGCAACCGGGCGATACCGTCGCTGACCTGCAAGACCACCGGGGCGTCGATCGATGTCGTCATGCGCGGACCTCTCTGCTCTGGAATGCCGTGACACTGCTGGATCCCGCGTCACCGGCGATGTGGGCCACCACGGCGTCCATCTCGGCGTCGAGTCCCGCGCGCACGCCGTCGTCGACGCCGATTGCCACCAGCCGCTTGATGGTGACGACGGCGTCGCGTCGTCGTCCGGCCAGTCGTTCGGCGAAATGCACGATGCCGTCGTCGAATTCGTCCTGCGGGAAGGAGCGGTAGGCCAGCCCCAGGTGGACCGCCTCGAGCCCGGACATCCGCTCCCCGGACAGCAGCACGCCGAGCGCCTGCTGCCTGCCGATGATCCGCGGCAGCCGTGCCGTCCCACCGCCGCCGGGGACCATCCCGAAGTTGATGTGGTTGTCGGCGATCCGGGCGGCGTCGCTGACCAGCACGATGTCGGCGGCTTGCATCAATTCGAAGCCACCCGCCGCGGCGGACCCTTCGACCGCGGCGATCACCGGGACTTCGACGCCTGCGATGGCGTCACAGGCCTCGCGAAAGGACGCGAACAACCCGGTCAGCGCCGTGGAGCCTTCTGCACGAAGCCGTTGGACCTCTTCAAAGTCGCCGCCGGCGCAGAAGTTTCCGCCGCTGCCCCGGATCACGATCACGTTCACCGCCGGATCCGCGCCCAGCGACTCGATGGCGTCGCGCAGCCCACGTGCCAGCTCGACGGTGATCGCGTTCATCCGATCCGGCCGGTTCAGGGTGATCCACCCGACGTGACTATCGAGCGACGTCATGACGCTCATCGGGGTCTCCTCAACAGCCGGATATGGACAAATCTAACCGAAATTTCTAATCTAGGTTAAACCAACTTCTGGGGTGGCCTCAAGTGCGCCCCGACCGGGAAGGGTCATCGTGGATCTGGGACTGGCCAATGCCCGTGTGGTGATCACCGGCGGCGCGTCGAACATCGGGCGGGGCATCGTGCATCAATTCGCCGCCGAGGGCGCGCGAATCGTGTTGAACGACATTGACGAACCACAGGCCGAGAAGGTGAAGGCCGAGGCACTGGAGGCCGGCGCGGCGGCCGTCGAACTCGCGATCGCCGACCTGACGACGCCTGAGGGCGGCGAGATCGCCGTCGGCACCGCCGTCGAGCACTGGGGCGGGATCGATGTGCTGGTCAACAACGCCGGCTGGAGCGTGCCGGGGTTCATTGCTACCGACACCGACCGCGACAAATGGCAGCGCACCATCGAAATCAACTTCTTCTCGGCGATCGCCGCGACGCAGGCCGCGATCGGACCGATGAAGGAGGGCGGTGGCGGCTCGATCGTGTTCATCGCCAGCGACGCGGCCTTCGGGCAGATCCGCCAGGGCGTCTACGGAGCGTCGAAAGCGGCGATGGTCGCACTGGCCCGCACCACGGCACGGGAACACGGCCGCCACGGCATCCGATCCAATATCGTCTGCCCCGGTTTGGTCATCCCGGAAAGCGCCGACGCGGTTGGGGCGGCCAGCCTGTGGTCGGTCGGCCAGGACGAGGTCTTCAACCCCAAGCAGATCGAGTTCATGCTCAAGGACACCCCCACACGCCAGCTGACTACCGCCCACGATGTCGGGAACGCGGTGCTGTTCTTCGCCTCCCCGGTGGCGGCCGGCCAGGTGACCGGTCAGCTGATCTCGGTCAGCGGCGGCTACACAATGCCCTAGCTTCGTCAATCACGCGTGCACCCGCTTCCGCGAGACTGTAGTTGTGGATACGTCCACTCGCACTTCTGCGCGATAACTACAGTCTGGGCGAGATCTGTCGGAATCTGCTGCGAATATGCCGCAGGGACTCTCGACCTGGCTGCGCGGGGCTGGGACGGTACGCGGCGACACTGCGAGGCTGTAGCTATCGACACCCTCACTCGCACTTCTGCTCGATAACAACAGCTTCGGCGACGTCGCGCCTCGGCGCGACAAGCAACTTGCACAGCAGCCCCACCGTGCTGGCGATACCGCCGACGACGGTCAGCGCGGCCAGATGGACGAGGATCATCGGCGGGTCCTCGACCGAATGCCGAACCGACAGGTACAGGATCCCGGTGCCGAACAACCCGGCCGCGAACGCCACCGGCACCACGGGGATCAGGTAGAGCTGGGCAATTCCACGCAGCTGCGGCGCAAGCCGGTAGATCACGATGCCACTGACGAGCGCCGACATCGCATTGGTGAAGCCCAGGAAGATCGGGTAGCCGAGCACGACGAACGGCTGACTGTCTTGGTACTCATAGACTTTCAGCACACTGACGTAGGTCATCTCGGCGGCGATCGCCATCACCACGATGAATGCATACATCGTCCATACGGTGCGGACGGCGGGACGGCGCGCGATCGTGCGGGCGATGAACACGGTGGCTCCGCCGTAGAAGGTCAGGTAGGCCGCGGGCACCCAGATCGGTTGATGACTACCGAATGTCGTGTAGAGATGCCACTGCCCCTGTTCGCGGAACCACAATCCGTACAGGTGGTCGAAGAGCGGTTCCATCAGACAGGTGAGCGTGCCGCTGGCGAGGACGAACAGCGGCCAGACGATCGATTCCCGGCGGCACAGCCGTGCAACCCAGATGAGGACCATGAGCGCAAGGCCGAACGTGAGCGCGGTGGCGATCCATTGGCCGGTCGGCCAGACCGGGGTATCGATTCCCAGCGTTGTCACGGGTGCCATCACATCCTCCGATCAGCCGGGCAGCAGATAGCTGGGCAGGTGAGCATGCGAGGTTCCGATCAGTCCGAGCCAGTTGAACGGCAGGTGGTACACGAACACCAAAGTGACCATGCAGAATCCGAGAACCGCGAAGTTTCGCACGTGTGAGCGCAGCGCTGGGCGCCAGCGTTCCGAGCCAAGCTCGATCGGTGACTCCCCCGCCGGTCGCTCCTGGGCCTCCATCCTGGCCCAGGTGAAGACACATCCCACGAAGGCCACCAGAACCGACTCGTAGATGGGGAACTGATACACCTCTCCTGGCCACAACGTCAGGGGCTCATAGGTTTTCGCGAAGGCGTAGGCGTGGGTGGTCCTGATCACCACGTTCTCCACCACGAAATCGAAGATGAATTCGAAAATGAAGACAAAAACGAACAGGCGGAACTTGGACATGGCCGGCCACCGGCGTCGTACCCGCTTGGCCTCGTGGCAGGCCACGATCGCCACCCCGGCACAGAAGTAGATGTACATCGGCGGGCCCCAGATCAGCGACTCCGCATAACGGCTCGGCGCTTCCGGGTTGTGGAACGGCAGGAAGCGTACCCAGACACCGCGATTGACGTTGGCACTGTTCCAGGCGAACAGATACTGCTGCACGTTGAGGAAAGCGTCGGCAACGAAGCAGATGATGCCCCCGATGACGAACTTGCCGTCCAGACTCAGCGAGCCGGTCTCCCGCAGCGGTTTGACCACGCAGTACCAGACGAAGGCGGCCATGACCGCAAGGCTGATCGCCTCGAAGATGCGCAGTGCGACCAGTCGCCAGTCCTGCATGACGTCGGGTCCGATCCTCGGCGCCGGAGAGAACTCCTCCCCCGAAGTCACCCATCCCACAATGACTTCGACGCAGATCACAAACCACACGACGCCGAGGAGGGCCAGGAACGTCGCGGGACCCTGCCGCCCGAGCGGCGGCGGATCCGGCACAGACTGCTTCTCGGCGACAGCGTCGCCGGTGCCGGCAGTCAAGGACATCTCGCACACCTCCGGTGGACAAACTAGACGATTTGTAATCGCAGGGGTGATAATGACGCCATGAACGCTGACATGTCAACTGACGCGTCGCAGCCGAGTGGTCTGCCGATATGACGCAGACCGCCCGTGACGAGGCACGCAGCCGCGTCGTCGCTGCCGCCCGGGAGTTGTTCCGCACCAACGGAGTCCGCGCAGTGACGATGACCGACGTGGCCAGCGGCGCCGGCTACAGCCGGCAGATGGTGTACAAGGTGTTCTTCGACCGCCGCGAGTTGGTGCTGGCCGCGGTCATCGAACGAATCGTCGAGATCGCCGACGCCGCCACACCCGGCGCCCAGGTCCCCGACGGCGGTTTCACCGAGTCGTTTGTCGAACTCTCGGTTCAGATCATCGAGACCCTGCGCAACGATCCCGAGCTGACGACGCTGCTCGGCGACGGCAGTCCGGTCACCGCGCACGAGGCGCTGTGGGCGCCCGAACTCGTCGAGCGGGCGGTGCGATTCTGGCAGCCGTGGCTGGATTTCGGCCGTACTCATCACCTGCTCCGCGACGACTTGTCCAATCGGGATCTCGCGGACTGGCTGCACACCGTCTACGCGTCGATCATCCTGCGCCGCAACATCCCTGCGGCCGACGAGCGGGTGATGATCGAACGTTTCGTGATGACATCGCTGGCGATGGCCAGGGTCGCGCCCCGCTGAGCTCTCACTTCCCGTAGAGGGTGCCGTTCCACATCGCCACGAGGGGCCCGACCATCGCCTCCTCGTCGGTGAGCTCGGGATCCACTCCCATGCCGGCGATGTGCAGCACCCGCTCGGTGCTCCAGAACAGGGTGGCCGCCAGGGTCCGGCTCGGCAGTTCCGAGGTGATCAGCCCCGCCGCACGCTCCCGGTCGATTTCCACGGCACCCGCGGCGACGAAGCGCTCCACCACCGCCAGCCAGAGTGTGCGCAGCGGTGGCTCGCTGTGCCAGTGCTGATTGGCCGCCTGCAGCACCGCGCGGTGCCGGTGCCATGCGTGGGTCACCGCACGGATACTGCGCTCCAACGCCTTTGACGGCGGGTCGTCGGTGGGGCGTTCCAGAAATGGCTGCACGGTGCCGAAGATGTCCTCCATGGCCGCCTCGAGCAGACCAGACAGGACCGAGAACTTCGACGCGAAGTAGAAGTAGAACGTGGCGCGCGAAATGTTCGCCTCGGTGAGGATCTGCGCCACGCTGATGTCACTGAAGCCCTGGCGCTCCATCAGCCGGGCGGTCGCCGCATAGATGGCGTCGACAGGCGGCACTCCGTTGAGGTCAACCGAGCGCGGTCGACGCGTCGCCTCCGTCATCGCAGCCACCTTACCGTCGTGCGACGACCGCTCATGCGGCGCCGCCAGACGAATTTAAGCAAATTTCAAACCAGGTATACACAATGTCTAGACACGATGTTAGTGTGAGCTGGTCCACAGTCGCCAGGCGGCACCATCACGCCGGTCGCTGCAGAGAAACCGCAGTTCAGCGGGGCGTGCGAGCGCGAAACAATAAGGAGAGGCCGAATCGATGAGTCCCACGTTCAGTCTGAGTTGGTCGCCGCTGGTCCAGGGCCAGGGCTGGCCGCCCAACATCCAGCCGGCCCCCGGTGACTTCAGCGTCAGCCTGGGTGCGGAGATCGCGTTCTTCCTCATCGCGGGCGCTCTGGTGGTCGTGTTCGCGCTGCCCTGGGCCATCAGGGCCGCAGTGCGCAGCCGCAACTACATTCCCCTGATCGTGATGGCCAGTGGCCTGATCTGCAGCCTGCTCGAGCCGATGCTCGACCTGCTCGGCCACCTGCACTGGGCCAACAACCTCATGCCGGCGTTCACCAACTTCGGCATCACCGTGCCCCTGCTCATCCCGCCGTGCTACGTGGCGTTCCTGGGGCTCGAGGCCTACTTCTGCTACTTCGTGATCCGCAACGGCGCGCACGCGTCGCACTTCGTGATGCTGCTCGGCATGGGCATCGTCACCGATGCCGTCATGGAAACCGCGGGCATCAACCTGGGCACCTACCTCTACTACGGTGTGCAGCCGTTCAGCTTCCTGAACTTCCCGTACTGGTGGGGCTTCATCAACGGTGGTTCGTTCGTCACGATCGGTGCCATCCTGGCCTTCGCAGTACCGAGACTGAAAGGCGCACACAAGCTCTGGCTGCTGCTGGTGGCTCCGTTCGGCATGATGGTCGCCTACTTCGGGGTTGGCTTCCCGCACATCCTGATCCACAACTCCACGCTGCCGACCCCGGTGCGCTGGCTGGGTGCCGCCGTCATGATGGCGATGATGGTGGGCTGGATGTTCGTCCTGCATCGCCTTGTCGGGCGGTCGAATACGCTGTCGGCCCCCAAGTGGACCTTCTGGCGGGTGTTCGCCTACGGCAAGTTCATCCCGACCCGCAAGGGCCGGCATGCCTTGTGGCTCAAGATGTGCGAAGAGGGTGGCGTCAAGCCCGGCGACGGGATCGCGGTCGACCCCGAGGATCCGGCGCAGGCGCTCATCGTCGGCCCGACGATCATCGCCAACGGCGGCCAGCAGAATCGCCAGCCCGCGACCTCGGTCTAACTCACGGCGCGGTGGGCCGGCTCCGCAATTCGGTTCCGGCCCATCGTATTCCGTCCGCCAATCTCCTACGTCTGATGAGGATCTGTGATGTCCCAAGTTGCCCAGACCCCACGTGAAGCCGATGTCGTCGTCGTCGGCTCCGGGCACAACGGTCTTGTCGCGGCGGCCTATCTGGCCAAAGCCGGCCTGAAGGTCTTGGTGGTGGAGGCTGCCGCCACCGCCGGCGGTATGACGTCGACGAATTCGTTCGCCCCGGAAGCCCCGGAGTACACGATCAACGAGGCCTCGATCCAGGCGTCGCTGTTCCGCACCACGACGATCAACGACGACCTGGAGCTGTCGACCCGCTACGGGCTGCGTCAGACCGTGATCGACCCCGCGCACTTCCAACTGGCCGCCGACGGAAGCTCATTGGGACTCTGGCGCGATCCACGCAAGACCGCTTCTGAGCTGGAGCACTTCTCCCGCAAGGATGCCCGGGCGCTGCTCGAGCTCTACGAAGTGATCGACGCGGCCGTCGAGATCGGCCTACCCATGATGCAGACCAACGCCGTGACACCCGACATCTCGGCAATCATGAAGGCCGCCAAGGGTGTTGCGAAGAACCGCAAACAACTCAGCGCCATCGGGCGCTGGATGGCCAGTTCGCAGACCGAGGCGGTCGAGGAAAGCTTCGAGCACGACATGATCCGGGCGCCGTTGCTGACGTCGCTGCCGTTCATGCCGTTCGACGCCGACCTGTCCGGCTGGTCGCTGATCTACCTCGGCGTCCTGTCCAAGTACGGCGTTGCCATGTTCCATGGCGGCACGGGCTCGCTGCCGAAGGCGTTGATCGGAGTGCTCAAGGACAACGGCGGCGACATCATCACCAGTTCGCCCGTCGAAGAACTGATCATCGAGCACAATCGCTGTGTGGGTGTCCGAGTCCGCGGCGGCGCCGAGATCCGCGCCCGCCGCGGTGTTTTGACCGCCTGCAGCCCGAAGACCACGCTGACCCGGCTACTTCCCCGCGGCGTTCTGGAGCACAAGAAGCAGGTGGCCGCCGACCACATCCCGACCCGTAAGCGCGGTATCGCCGACGCGAAGGTCAATGTCGCGCTCTCAGGCCGGGTGGACATGTCCAAGCACGAGAAGTGGCGCGGCGACGGCATCGATCTGCGGCTGGCGTGCAACTGCTACCACACCTACGAGCAGGCCAAGGAGGCTGCGAAGGCCTGCGTGCGCGGCCAGGTACCCGACGCGATCCCCGGGCTGGCGCAGGTGACCAACGCGTTCGATCCGTCCATGTCGCCGCCCGGCAAGGACCTGTGGTGGTTCTGGACCGGGCTGACCCCGTCCTTCCCCGAAGAGGGCTGGGACGTGGCACGCAAGAAGATCACCGACAGCATCATCAAAGACGCCGAACAGTACTACAAGGGCGTCGAGGATCTTCAGGTCGCTGTGCGGCCGCTGGTGCTTCCCGACATCGAAGAGCGGTTCTGGGCCATCGACGGTTCGGTGTACCACGTCGATCCGACGATCAGCCGGTTCGGCCCCAACAAGCCGGTCAGCGGATTCGCCGGCTATCGCACCCCGGTCGACGGGCTGTTCCTGACCGGATCCGGCACGCACCCCGTCGCCGGGATCAGCGGAATGCCCGGGCAGAACGCGGCACGCACGATGCTCAAGGACTTCCGCCTCGAGGATCAGGGCGGACGGCTCGGGGCCCTGAAGGAGCGACTGCGCCGGGAACGCCGACGGGTTGCGCTCACCGAAGATCCATACGCGAGCGGGCCTAACGACCCGTTCCCCGGCGTACTCTGATCCGATGACCCGAGACCTCCAGCGCACCATGGCGTTATCCGGTGCGGCATTCGTCCTCCTGCTGTTTCCGGCGATCATCATGGTTGGCCTGCTGCCGCCGATGTCGCCGATGCGGACCGCGGAGCAAGTGGCGCAGTTCTGGTCGACCAACACCGGTCTCAAGCGGGTGGGCCTGGTGATCATGCTGGCGGCCGCGGGATTACAGGCGCCCTTCGGCGCACTGATCGCGGTGCGGATCCGGCAGATGGAAGGCGGTCGGTACTCGGCCTTGGCCTACACCCAACTGGTCGGTACCGGCCTGGCGGTCGTTGCCATTCTCATGCCGACCTTTGCCTTCGCCGCCGCGTCCTATCGCCCGGAACGCGATCCGCAGATCACCCAGGCGCTGAACGATCTCGGGTGGCTGCCGTTCATCATGAATTGGCCGGCCGCCACCATCCAGTGTCTGGTCGTCGGTTTCGCGATTTTCGGTGCCGCCAAGGAAGTCTGGCCGCGTTGGTTGGGCTACTTCAACGTGTGGTGCGCCTTCATCTTCGCGGCCGGCGGGCTGGTGGTGCTGTTCAAGGACGGCGTCTTCGCATGGAACGGTCTGGTGGCGTTCTGGCTGGTGGCGGTGTTCTTCGGGGTGTGGTTCCTGGTGATGTCCTGGCAGCTGTGGGTCAGCACGTCCAGTGACGAAACCCGCACGGCCGAGGATGCATTGGCGGCATGACGCTGTTGGGCGATGTCGAGCCGGACCGTACGAGCGAGCGGCGGATTCCCGGCGAGGAAGGCATCTGGGTCTTCGTCCTCGGCGATATGACGGTATTCGCGCTGTTCTTCGGGACCTTCATGTATTCGCGGGGCAAGAACCCGCAGGCTTTCGCCGCGGGACACGCCGACCTTCACGTCGCGCTGGGCACGGTGAACACCGTTCTGCTGCTGAGCAGTTCGCTGTTGGTCGCCATCGGTGTGCAGCGGGTGCTCAGTGGTCGTCATCACGATGCCACCCGGCTGTTCGCCGGTGCCCTCGGATGTGGCGCCGGCTTCGTCGCCGTCAAAGCCATCGAGTGGACGCAGCTGTTCAGCACGGGCAAGGGCGTCGGCAGCGGCGAGTACTTCTCCTATTACTTCGTGTTCACCGGCATCCATCTGATGCACGTCGTGATCGGTCTGGCGATCCTGGGGCGGCTGATCGCACTCACTCGTCGCCCGGCTCTCGAAGGTAAGCAACGGCAGTTCTGCGAGACCGGTGGAATCTTCTGGCACATGGTCGATCTGTTGTGGGTGGTCCTGTTCGCGCTCTTCTACCTGGTGAGGTGACGATGACTGCCACCCGTCGGTTGACCCTGGTCTGGATTGTCCTGCTGGTACTGACATTTGGGTCGTTTCTGGTCGGCGTCGAGCAGAGCGCCGATTTCGCCGGGGTCGCGGCAATCGCGATCATCGGCATCGCCCTTTTCAAGGTGCGCCTGATCGGTTTGCATTTCATGGATGTGCGGATTGCCCCGACGGCCCTGCGTGTGCTGTTCGAGGGCTACGTGCTCGTCGTCTTCGCGGCGCTGGTCGTCCTGGACGTGGTGGTCAAGCCCTAGTCGTCACTCCGGCGGCGTGCGGCGGTACACCACCCGCCAGACGATGTCGGTGAGCGCATCGAGCTCACGACTGACTTCGTCATCGTCGGCCGCCCCGACGACCTGATAGAGGCCGCGCTCGATCATCCAGATCAGCCATCGCGCAGTGCGTTCGGCGTCCAGATCGGGATCGGCGGTCCCGGCACTTTGCGCGTCGACGATGTATCTGCCGAGAGCCGGCACCACCTGATTGATGAGCACCTGGTGTTGCTCGCGCACCCGGGGGTCATAGGCCGCGGTCTCGACCACGGTGCCCAGGATCGTTCGGTGCTCACGATAGGTGTCGATGGGAATCTGCAGTGCGGCACGGAGATCCGCCTTCGTCGCGTCCGGGGAGAGATCCCACCACGACGATCCCGTCGACACCAGGTCACCGATCACGTCGGCGGCCATCGCGACCAGCAGGTCGCCCTTGTCGTTGAAGTAGACGTAGAACGTGGACCGCGAGATGCCGCCCGCGGTGATGATGGCCTCCACGCTGAGGTCCGCGTAGGCGGCACCGCCCTCGACGAGCTTCTCGACGACGTCGACGAAGTGCCTGCTCAGCATCCCGCGCCGCTGGGAATGCGACAGCTGCAACGGACGGTTCGGGGCGGCATCCACGGGAGTCAGTGTACTGATAGTCCACCAATCGAACAGAATGTATGGACTGCCATACACTCTGTCCGATACGGTGACAGCATGAACGATCGTTCGAAGATTTTCGTGGTGGGAGCTGGCCCTTCTGGGCTGGCCGCGGCATGGCGCCTGCAGGAGTCCGGCCGTGATGTGGTGGTTTTCGAATCCCGGGATCGCGTCGGCGGCCAGCTGTTGTCGGTCAAGCGCGAGGGCTTCCTGATGGAGGCGGGCACCACGATCCTGCCCGAGGCCTACGACAGCGTGATGGGTCTGGTTCGGGATGTCGGAATGACCGACGACCTGGTGCCCGCGAACTCGCTGATGGGCTTCATGAGGGGCGACCAGTTGCACCTGATGCGGTCCAACCACCTGATCCTCGATGCGGCACGCACCAAACTGCTGTCGTTGCGCTCCAAGGTCAAGGTCGCCAAGCTCGCCCTTGATTCGTTCCGATTGCGCAATCTACTGAGCTACGAGGACCTTTCGGTCGCGGCCGAGTACGACGTCGAGACACCGGAGGACTACTGCCGACGCCGCGGTCTCGACGGCGAACTCTACGACTACCTGATCGAGCCGACGGTGCGCGGCGGCGCAGGGGTACCGGGCGACGTCATCTCGGTCGTTGAGTTCTTCTTCTTATGGCAGAAAGTGCTCGGCTCAAGGCTTTTCGCCTTTCGCGACGGGTATTCCTCATTTCCACAACGGATCGCCGACAAACTGCCCGACGTGCGATTGAACACCCGGGTGCACACCGTTGTCGAGAGCGGCGGCGAGGTGACCATCACCTACGAAGATGCCCGCGGCGTCCATACCGAGACCGGCGCCGGAGCAATCGTCTCCAGCATGGGCAATGAAGTCCCCGACCTGCTCCCCCAACTCGATCCCGACCGGGCGGAATTCCTACGCCGGCTCAACTACACCTCCACCATGTCGATCAACCTCGCACTCAAGCGAGTTCCCGACTGCGCGGCGTCTTTCATCGTGGTACCCAGACCGGTATCCGAGGGCCTGTTCGCAATCATCCTCGAACACAACAAGGTTCCCGGCCGCGCACCGGCGGGCAAAGGCCTGGTGTCGCT
This sequence comes from Mycobacterium sp., assembly GCA_023264735.1. Lineage (GTDB taxonomy): Bacteria > Actinomycetota > Actinomycetes > Mycobacteriales > Mycobacteriaceae > Mycobacterium. The sequence continues at coordinate 24,069 of JAHFVD010000026.1, forward strand.
GTTCATGATGAACCAGTGGGCGATCGACCACATGGACGCAGGCGACGAGGAGATCCTGGCCGACGCGTTGCGCGAGGCGGAGAAGGCCCTTCCGGGTCTTTCCGCGGACATCGAATTCACCCGCGTCAACCGCTGGTATCCGGTTCTGGTGTACAGCCATCCGGGCTTGTACAAGAAGCTCGGCGCGTTTCATGCCAGCCGAGATCTCAAGAGCCGCATCCATCTTGCCGGTTCGTACAACTCGTCGGGCAACGTCAATACCGCGACGACTGCCGGTGAGCGCGCGGCGCGGGAACTGCTCGCCGCTCTCCGGGGCGGGTGAGGCATGTTCGCCACCGCGCAGTTCAACATTCCGGTTCCGCCGGACATGGTCTTTCCGCGAGTTCCGCAGATTGCCGCGGAGATCACGCTGTGGGTCGTGGTCGCCGGGTTCGTGATCTACGCGGTGCGGGAGTGGCGACGAACCGGTTCACCGCTGGGGCTCGCCCTGCTGGCCGGCGGTGGCATCGCCCTGTTGAACGAACCGCTCGACGACATCCTCGGACTGGTTCATCATCCGCGGCCCGGCCAGCATGTGTTGTTCGAGACGATGGGGCCGATCCCGCACTGGGGATTGCCCACCTACATCATCTTCTTTGGCGGAATCGCGTACGTCCTGTTGATGGAGCTTCGGAAGCTCAAATTCACGCCAAAGGCGTTCTGGACCGGCATCGTCATCACGTTCGTCGCCGATCTGCTCATCGAGATGCCCCTATTGCACTTTCGGCTCTATACCTACTTCGGCTACGGCGACGTTCCCATGTCAGTCGGCGGATTCCCGATCTACTGGTTGTTCATCAACACCACCGGCCCGATCCTGACCGCCGCCATTCTGTTCGCCGCGCCCACCTACTTTCGCGGCTGGCGTGCCCCGCTCGTCGTCTTCCTTCCCCTCGTCACCGACACCGCCTGTAGCGCCGCGGTCGGCCTGCCGGTCTACAACGCACTGCACACCCCAGCCGCGCCGGCGTGGCTGACCTGGGGTGGCGCGCTGGCCTCCTGCGCGATCGGAATGGTCCTGCTGGATGCCATGGCGCGATGGATCTACGCCCACACCCGCACATTGCAGTACCACGCACGCGACCTAGAGGAGGCAAAAGCATGAAGGCGCGCAAGCTCATTCAGCGCACAGGCATCGCAACTGGCGCCGTCGGTGTGGGCCTACTCGTCGGCGGCCTGGCCGTCACACGGCTCCTACCGCCGTGGGTCCCATTGTCATGGCGACCACGGTGCCAACCTAAGTCCGACTAGCCCTTTGCGTGATCTTTCCCGGCAGGCCAAACTCACTGGCCTGGCCAACCCCGCGAATTAGACTGTGGTGGATGACATTCCAGAACGATTAGGCGCATTCACCCTCGACCATCGCGCCGCTAGGCGTTCACCCGAGCCGGCATGGTCCTCCACCCGTACATCGTCGCTGCATCATCGAAGCGCTCGGATCGAGACAGGTCGATGGTGTACTCGGGCATTCGCGCGAGGATTTCGCGCAGAAGCACATGGAACTGCAGCCGGGCGAGCTTGTCGCCGATGCAGACATGCGGGCCCTGACCGAACGCGACGTGCGGACAGCGGCCGCGATCGAGTTTGAACGTGTCCGCGTCCTCGAAGGCCTGGCGGTCGTGGTTAGCGGCCGGCAGCCAGAGCAGGATCCGCTCGCCGGCTCGAAGCTGTTGGCCGCCGAGTTCGGTGTCGACGCGGATGTTGCGCACGAGCGATACCCCCGCGCTGATCATGCGCAAGAATTCGTCAACAGCGGCAGGGATGAGTTCTGGGTTCGCGGCCAATTGGGCGCGCAGCGCCGGAGTCTCGGAAAGTCGCAGCAGCATATTCGAGATGAGTGCGGCGGGGTTCTCGAACCCCCCCACCATCAAGGTGAAGACGAGCCACAGCAGTTCGTCGTCGGATAGCTCTTGGCCGCACAGGTAGCTGACGACATCGTCGGTCGGGTTGGCCCGGCGTTCGGCAACGAGCTCTTGGATTGTCTGCACAGCGCTACCGAAGGCCTCCATACCGGCCTCGAGCTCAGGCGTCATCACGCCGCTGGATGCCATCGGGATTACCGACAGCGCCGCCTGGATCGACGCGATGAAAGGCTTGCGCGTCTCGTCCGGAAAGCCGAGGTAGCGGACCATAACACCCGCAGGGATCACGTCGGCAATGTCATGGACTATGTCAAAGTCGCCGAGCTCGATCACACGGTCGATCGTCGCCACGATGAACGCGTCGACCGTCGGCGCCATTGCATCCACCGTGGCTTTGTTGAACTTCGGAGTGAGGATACGGCGAAGCTCACGGTGGTAGAGCCCGTCGGCCTCAGCAGGAATGAGGCGCGGCCCTACCACGGTTGGGATCGTCACTCCGCCGCTCCCGTCAGCGAGCTTCTCCGAGGAGTACGTATCGGGATCGCGCAGTACCTGCTTGACGAGGGCGTGTGACGTCGCCACCCAATGCCCACCGTTCGCCTCCGTATAGAACAGCGGGTGCTCGCGCACACGATTGAGGACCTGCTCGCGATGGTGTGAGGTCTCGAGTGCGTGATGATCGAAATCAATCAACGGCTCTGTGGGGATGGTGGTGCTCATCGGTTTCCTCAATGCTCTCAACTCGAATTTGAACGATGTGCTCGAACACTATGTCCAATGTTGCTGCCATCTCGGCATAGATGTCAACTCCCCCCTTGACACGACCACGCGACGAGATGGACAGTATGTTCGAGCATAATGTTCAAGCTGATTCCCTGTAGGGCTACCGAGGTATCGGTCCACGGTCGGCCGCTGTCGCGGAATCCCCCACCGCACTACTCAATGAAGAGAGGCAACCGTGACGGCACACATACCGCTTTCGCGCACGCGCACCGAGGCGGACATCGAACCCAAGAAAGTCGAGCCGGTCGTCTGGTGGGCGATCGCCGGCGCACTGGTGCTCGCCCTTATCGGGTACATCCTGTTGCGCTGGATCACCGGGCCATACTTCAAGGCGGTCGATCCTGGCCCCACCCAGATCCCCGACTGGCAGCACTACAGCCTTCTCACCATTCAGATCGGCGGCACAGTGGCCGCCATCTTCTGCCTGTGGCATTTCCTGGTGAAGCCCTGGCGGCGAGATGGCAAGCCGACCTCGGAAGGTCTGCTGGTCGCGGCATACGCCACGCTGTACATCCAGGATCCGGTTTCGCTCGGTGGCGGTTACTGGTTCACGTACAACGCCACGATGTTCAACAGGGGCTCGTGGGCGCCGTACATTCCCTTCTTCAACGCCCCTGCGGGCAAACCAGGGAACATGCTCGTCGAACCGATCTTCGGCATGGGGTCGGGATACGTCTACTTCTGGCTGATCGGCGTCGCTGTCGCCTTCTGGACGCTCAAGACCACGATGAAGCGTTTCCCCCGCTTCGGTGTTGTCGGGGGCCTCGCAGCCGCATACGTGGCGTGCGTGCTCTTCGATATCGTCATCGAGGGTTTCATCTGGATGAAGACAGGCTTCTACGCATATCCAGGCGCCCCGGGGCCGAAACTGTTCGAGGGTTCGTACATGGCGTTCCCGTTTGTCGAGGCCATCCTGATCGGCTTCCTTCTCACCCCGTATGCGTTGCTGCGCTACTACAAGGATGACAAGGGTTACACCATCGTCGAACGTGGCGTCGACAACCTGCGGGTCGGGAAGAACGTCAAGGTCTTGCTCCGATTCTTGGCCTTGGTCGCGGTCGCTCATGCCATTTACTTCTTCTGCTACAACATCTACGCGTACCACGTCGGGCTCCATCAGACGGAGTGGCCGAAGTCTGTCCAGGAGCGGTCGTATTTCCTCAACGGGGTGTGCGGCGAAGGAACCGGCCGTGCCTGCTACTCGCCCAGCATCCCTAACCCGCGGCCGGACTCCGCATACGTTGGCTCCGACGGCCAGCTTGTAGTGCCAAACGGCGCGCAGCTGCCGGAGAGCTTCCCGGTGCTGACCGGCAAGCACTGAGGTGCACGATGCGTGCGCGCTGCTCGCGTCCGCGTTAGCGCGTCGACATCTCAGGGTCGTGTACCGGCCGGACCAGGTCGCGTCCACCGACGGTGAGACACTCTGGCTGGCCGAGTTCGAGCCGCCGCTGATCCCCTTGGTTGCTCAAGCTGGGCTCGTGGCGGCGGGGAGCCTGCACCCGCGCGTGATGGCTCGGCTGGTCGGGCGGCGCTCGGCCTGCGCGCGGTATGCCGTGTTCGAGGCCAGCCGACTTCCTCTGCTACTGGGCGACGTGCTGCCGCCTGAGGCAGAGGACGCGTTCCGAAAGCTAGGGGTCGCACCGATTCCCGTCTCGGCAGACGAGTCGCTCATGCGGGCACTCGGCAAGGAGCCCCTCGCTCCAGCACCCGAAATTGTCGGAGTCATCCGTCCCTCAGCTGTGTTGCGCGCGCGAGCCACCGGCGGAGCCGAGGAGACTTCTTCAGACGCTCGCCTGGACCGGTTACGCGATGTCACCAACGAGTGGGCGGAAGCCGATGACGAGGAATCGGCCCCGGTCCGTGACATGCTCACATCGGCTTTCGGCAAGAGCCCCCTTTCACGACTGATGCGTGACCTGCTTGGCAGCGAGATGTCTTCGCGCTCGGTGCATTCGGACGGCGGAGAGCTTGCTGCCGGGGCGGCGGTGCGAGTCCGCGAAATGGGCGGTCGGGGTCGGGTGACCACACACTCGCCACAGCTTGGCGCAGCGGACGGTGACGCCTCGGCCGGAACCGAGCACGACGAGTGGGACGAGGGGCGTCAGCGGTATCGGCCCCGTCACTGCACGGTCCACCACCTCGCGCCCGCGCCTTCACCCGCATCGCAGGTGTCGCCGCTGGCCGACGACCCGCAATTACGTCGCGCGGTTGCCCGCATCGGGCTCGCCCTCGAGCGTCACGGTCGCCTCGATGACGGGGATGCCCTCGACCTGCGAGCCTTGGTGGAGTTCTCGGTAGGGCGCGCTGCGGGGGTACAGCAGGATGCTCGGGTCTACGAAACGCGGCGGCCCACGGCTCACGACCTCGGGGTGGTCGTGGTCCTCGACGCATCGGGTTCCACCAATGACGCACGGGGTGCCGGCGGCGCGATCTGGGACGAGCAGCGCAACCTCGCGGCCAGCCTCGCCGATGCGCTTGAACAAGCCGGCGACCGGGTCGCCGTCTACGCGTTTCGCTCCCATGGGCGGCGAGATGTTCGGTTCCTTCATGTCAAGCATTTCGACGACCGCTTCGACCACGCCGCCCGTAGTCGGTTGGCCGCCCTCGAGCCGTCGGGTTACACGCGACTGGGCGCGCCGATCCGCCATGGCGCACTACTCGCGCGCGAGATGTCCGGCACGAGCCGGCAACTGCTGGTCCTCGTCTCAGACGGTCTTCCATACGAGGACGATTACCAGGGTGTCTACGCCGAGGCCGATGTCCGTCATGCACTAGATGAGACCGTCGCGAGCGGCGTCGGTTGTGTCTGTCTGAGCGTCGGCTCGGCCCAGAGTATCGAGGCGCTCGACCGTATTTGGGGAAGTTTCAACCACCTGCATATGGACCAATCGCGCGACCTCGCCACGCGCTGCGAACCTCTGATCCGCGCTGCTCTTCGGAGCGCGTTGGACGCATCGCACGGCCAACGTCAGACCGTGGCCTGAGCGCCACCGAATCGAGGACAAACCATTGATGAGCACGCACACCACCAACGTTGCCGCCTACCTGCCCGCAGGCAGCGAGGTGGACATCTTCCGCACCGCGTTCGAGCAACGCCTGGCTGTCCTGCTGAAAGGCCCAACCGGCTGCGGCAAGACCAGGCTCGTCGAGCACATGGCCGAACAGCTGGGCGTGCCCCTCTACACGGTGTCCTGCCACGAGGACATCACATCTGCCGATCTGATCGGGAAACACGTGCTCGTCGGCGGGGAGACCGTGTGGATCGACGGTCCGCTCACGAGCGCGGTGCGCGAAGGTGGGATCTGCTACCTCGATGAGATCGTTGAGGCACGGCAAGACGCAACCGTCGCCATTCATTCTCTGACAGATCACCGCCGCCAGCTGTTCATTGAACGGCTCGGCGGGGTGAAACTCTCAGCGCCAGATACTTTTTGCCTCGTGGTCTCCTACAACCCCGGGTATCAGAGCGTGCTGAAGGATCTGAAAACCTCGACCCGCCAGCGGATGGTCTCCATCACGCTGGACTACCCCACTGCGGAGATCGAGCGCCAGATCATCAGCATCGAAGGGGGCGTGCCACCAGCGACCGCCGACGCGTTAGTGCGTCTTGGTCAAGCAATCCGGCGGGTTGACGAAGCAGGACTTCGCGAGGTGCCATCGACGCGGCTGCTCGTGGACGCGGCCAAGCTCATCGCCGGTGGACTGAAGTCACAGGTTGCCGTCCGAGCCGCGATCATCGACACACTGACCGACGATCTTGCGCTCGCGGGTGCACTTGAACGTGTCGCTGACGTGTACCTGCCCGGCTCACTACGACGTGGCATCCAGCCCGGCAGCGATTGAGCGAATGTCGGTGGAGGATGCGTAGAGCGCATACCACACCACCTGGCAGAAAGCGTCGACGTGGCGCTCGATTTCGCGATCGGACGCCCCCTTGAGGATCTGGGATTGCGCGCGTTCTGCCATCCATGTCAGCCAAGCTGCGGTCGGCTCGGCAAGGAGTTCGGGGTCGATCCAGCCCTGTCGCTGGCCGCGTTGGATGTGGCGGGTTAGCGCGGCCACGTGGTGGTCGGTTATCCGGCTGAGGTGGTCATGGACACGATCGTCGTAGACCGCGGCGTCGAATAGAGCAGCCACCATTCGCGCGCGGGGTTGGTGGGCGTAAACCATCTGGCTCAGTGCCTGATGGAGCTCCTCAAAGGTTGGGTCAGGCCCGAGGTCTGTCCACGCGGCCGATGCTGTGTCCATGTCGTCGCGCACGTCGTCGAGCCAGGCGCACAGGAACTCGCCCTTGTCACGGAAGTGGGCATAGAAGCGAGACCTGCTAATCCCCGCCCGCTTGGCGAGCTCTCCGACGCTGAGCTGATGCAGCGTCGCGCCTTCGAGGAGGGCTTGCTGCAAACCGTGGAGGATGGCGTCATACGCCTCTTGGCGGCGAATCTCTTTCGTGCTCTGCGTCCGACGAGTAACCGAGCGCATGTCACCGCCCCTGTGCGTAAAGAGCTCGCCAGATGATGTCTGTCGCCGCTGTTGTCAGGTTTTCGCGCTCTTCGACATCTGCATTAGCGACCAGTTGGTAGAGGCCACGCTCGATCATCCACGTGATCCACTCCGATACCGGTTCGACGTCGATGTCGTTGCGTGCGTCACCACTCTCCTGGCTGCGTCGGATGTAAGCGGCCACGTGGTGGGCCGCTTCGCGCATGAGCAGCGCGAACTGCTCAGCCACCGCGACGTCGTACGAAGAAGCCTCAACGATGGCGGCGATGAGCTTGTTGTGCGGCAAGTAGGCCCTGACCACCTCATCGAGTCCCTCTCGGAGCTGAGGTTTCGAGGCACTAGCCGGGAGCTCCCACCAGCCCCTCGCAGACTCAAACAGATCCGCAAGAACCTCTGACGCGAGAAGCTGCAGGAGATCTCCCTTGTCGGAGAAATGAACGTAGAACCCCGAGCGCGAGACGCCAGCCTTTTGCACAAGTCGTTCAACGCTGATCTCGATGAACGACTCCTCTTCGAGCAACTCCTCGAGGGCCGGTAACAGCCGGCGGCCAAGCGCCGCCCGTCGTTCGGTGACAGCGCTTTCGCCGGTCGTCGCAGCGGTACTCACCGGCCCGAGCATATGCGATCCAGCCTGAACAGTGGGTGCTGAGGAATAGCAGCGATAACACAACCTGTGGTCCGGAAGCCAAGCGCGGAGATGCGTTGCTCGCCTCGTCGGCGACTTGACATGGACGTAATGCTCGAACACTATGTCTATACCGTGAAACCAGCGCCGGTTTCAGTTATCAAGGAGGACGAGCATGACCGCTCGCATACGGTGTGGGCGTCCGCTTTTCCCGCGTTTCGGGGCAAGTCGGTGATCGGAGCGGCTGGCGGGGCGCCGGCATGGCTCACCGCTGACGATGAACTCCCCCACGCTTGCGAACCGCACAGCCCGCCCACCTGGTCTGAGAACTACCTCTCCTACGTGTGGTCACCGGGAAACGAGGTCGGCATCTACGTCCATCTCGCCCGCCGCACGTCACCGTTCGAGATCTGGGACGAGGTCGTGAACATCGCACTCCCAGGCGATCGGTTCGTGACCGCGAAATCGTTCGGCCAGGGCGCCGCGGACGGCGTCGGAGTTGCGGCCGTGCGGATGACTTGCGAAGCGCCGTACCAGCGTTGGACGAAACGCTTTGTCGGTGCGGGTCGTGTGATGGACGGCGACACGTATCGCGCGGGTCCGGTCACTGACGGATTGCACACCCCGATGCGTTGGGAACTGTCCTTTACAGCGACGAGCCCACCCTTCGACTTCGGCACGCAGCATCTGGATCAGCCGTGGGGTCACGGCCACTACGAGCAGCACGGTGTGCTCGAAGGCTGGCTCGAAATCGGTGATGAACAGTTCGAGATCGCGGGCACGGGTCTGCGCGACCACTCGTGGGGGGCTAGGGACTATCACGAGATCGGCACGACGACTTGGCTCCACGCGCAGTTCCCTACGAGTGGTCGGGCACTTATGGCAGTTCTGGTGACTGGGCGACCCCCGCGGCCACCATTCAGCGTCGCGACGATCACCGACAGGGCATCGGTGCACCATCTCCAAGTCGATGCCCTGCCGCAGGCGACCACGCTCGACGAGACCAGCTCAGCGTTTCGGTTCACGCTGCGAGACGGGCTCGATATTGAGGCGGAAATCTCGGTCGAGGTAATACGACCACTTCGCGCGGCATGTGCAGGTTCTGCCGAGCTGGTACTTGGCACACATACCGCGGGAGCCGTCAACCACCACTACATCGATGCTTTCAGCCGTTTCACGTGGGACGGCGAGATCGGCTATGGCCTCACCGAACGCACCGTCGACCTCGAATCCCGTTGAACCAGAACCACAGAAGGAGATCCCGTGCTAACGCAACAGATCGTCACCTCCGCCGAGGAGCTAACCCCTGCGTGGCTTAGCCAGGTCCTCGGTGTCAAGGTGACCCACGTCGATATCGAGCCGATCGGCGGCGGGCTGATGGCACGGGCGACGCGTGCGACGCTCGAGTACGACGGCGGCGAGGTCGGCCCCGCATCCGTAGTCGTCAAGTATCCGACCGATGATCAAGGAAGCCTGGGCCTCGCACTTGCCATGGGCATGTACGAACTCGAGGTCTGCTTCTACCGCGACGTTGCGCCCCTACTCATCAACATGAGTATCCCGCGGTGCTACCTGGCTATGCGCGACGACGCGACCGGCATGTTCACCCTCGTACTCGAGGATCTCCGCGGATCACGTCCCGGCGATGTACTCACCTCGTGCTCGACCGACGAATGCTCCGCGGTCCTGGCCGAGCTCGTCGCGTTCCAAGCGCCGCTGTGGAACGCACCAACGACTGCCGCGATGAGCTGGCTCGCCGATCCGAGACGCACCCTCGGTGTCTTCGACGCACTCCCGGCAGGCCTCGAGCCCTTCATCGAGCGATTCGGCCACGGGTTGGACCCGGAACACGTCGATCTCTTCCAACGCCTGCTACCGAGGGCTGGGGAATGGGTCCGCAGTTGGGCGCCACCAACAGTCGTGCAGCACGGCGACTTTCGCAGCGACAACATCATGTTCGGGAACACGCCCGGCGCCGCGCCGGTCACCGTTATCGACTTCCAGACCATTCGTCTTGGCCCGCCCGGTCTCGATGCGGCGTACTTTCTCGGTTCGTCGATTCCGACCAAGGAACGACGCCTTGTCGAGGCGGATCTGGTCTGGGAATACCACGAGCGTCTTGTCGCGGCCGGCGTGGAAGGCTTTGATTTCGACGCGTGCTGGCAGTCATATCGCGAAGGAGCGCTCTACGGAGTGTTCCTCTTCGTGGGAATGGCGAGTCAAGTCGAGTCGACCGAACGGGGCGACCTCGTAATCACCGACCAGATCCGACGATACGCGGACATGGCCATCGACCTCGACGCGGCGTCCGCCGCCGGCCTCTCCTGAGCCATGGCAGCTAGGAATCAGTCCATATCCCTGGCATTCGGGTACGCGTTCTTTGTGCTGTATCTGTTAGGAATCGTCGTCGTTGCCGGCTTCATTCCCCCACCCTCACCGAGTTGGGGACCCGAAGCCGTCAGTGCGTTCTTCCGCAATCGGCACGAGCGGATCTTGGTCGGCATGTCAATCTGCGCCTTCGCTTCTGTGCTCTACCTCCCCTGGGGAGTGGCCATCGCGGGACAGATGTTGCGCACCGAGCGCGCGCGATTCCCCGCATTGACAATCATCCAAGTCATCGCCGCTGGGCTTGGCTCTGTATTTTTCGCGATCTCACCATTTCTTTGGCTGACAATCGCCTACCGCGCCGGTCACGGCGGAGATATCTCCATGGCACTCAACGACTTCGCATGGATCTCGTGGATCGTCAGTTGGCCATTCTTCTTCATCCAGGCGGGCGCCTTCGGCTTGAGTCTTCTGATGTACCGCACCGTGGTCATTCCGAGGTGGGTCGGTTACCTGAGCCTATGGTTCGCCTTCAGCATGTTTCCTGCCAGCGCGATCGTGTTCTTCTACTCGGGCCCCCTGGCGTGGAATGGGGTTTTCGCGCTGTATCTGCCGCTGACCCTGTTTGCGCTGTGGTACAACGTGGCATCGTTCTGGACGCTGAAGGCCATTCGACAAGAGGCGCTGCTGGACGGTTCCGGAACCGCCGACAGCACAAAGCTTCCCGTACCGAGTCCGCAGCAAGTCTCATGACGCAGACCGATCCCGATATTGTGGACACCGTCAATCGCTCCCGGCGTGCCCGAATGCCGAAGTGGTGCATATGGTCGGGGCCGGCGTTCACACTGCTGTTCGCCATCGGATTCTGGGCCGTAGCGCGCATGGTGCCACCGCCCGCACCGAGCTTCACGGCTCAACAGGTGGCTGACATCTTCGCGTCGAACCGGTTCCGCATCCGACTTGGGCTGATGATATCCATGGCCTCATCGACGTTGTTCTTCCCCTTCGTTGCAGTGATGTCGTCATATCTGCGCCGGATCGAAGGGCAATACTCCCCGATGGCCTACGTCCAGCTAGCCGGTGGCACAGCGTCGATCTGCGTATTCATCTTCCCGCTGATGAGCCTGCAGGCGGCCAACTTTAGGGCGGACCGGGATCCGGAAGTCGTACTGGCACTGAGTGATATCGGATGGATTCCGTTCGTCGGGCTCTTCGGCCCACCCTTCATGCAATGCGTCGCCATTGCAGTTGCCGTGCTGCAGGACAAGCGATCTATTCCCATCTGGCCGCGCTGGGTCGGCTATTTCAACATCTGGATCGCGATTCTCTACCTGCCGGGCCTGCTGCTGGTGTTCTTCAAGTCCGGTCCACTCGCATGGAATGGCCTGGTGTGCTGGTGGCTGCCGGCGGCCGCATTCTTCTCATGGATACTGGTGATGGCCTGGGTCATGCTGTCCAGCCCCGACGCAGTGACGCGCAAAGTGAGCGCGAGCCCGAAAAATGAGGTAGCCACATCGTAATTTCCCGGAGGACGCCACGGGTGCCCTTGTCATGGCAACCCAGGTCGCCTACCTAAACCGCGCTAACCCTTCGCATGATCGCGAAGAGCCGTCTGCGCGGCCAGCTTTCCCGGCAGGGCGCACACACCACCGACGGGATGGGTGCCGGCCCCGCTGAGGTAAAGACCTTTGACCGGGGTGCGGTAGGCGCCGAATCCGGCGGCCGGCTTCAGCGGTCCGAAGCGGGTGATCAACGGATCGACGTGATAGACGTTTCCGGCGGGCGCGTTGAACCGCTCTTCGATATCGGGGCCGCCCAACACCGCCCGGTCGATCTCGAGGCTGTCCAGCCCCTCGTAGTACAGCGCACTGTCGCGCAGCACCGAGTCACCGATCTTGTCGCGGACGTCTTCCCAGGGCTCCCGCGGCGTCACGGGGATCACGCCCGACCACAGCCACAGGTTGCTCTTGCCCGGGGGCGCCTGGGTGGGGTCGACCGCTGAGGGAATGATCGCGCAGCTCACCGGCACCGGGTCGGGCCATTCGCCGCGCACCAGTGAGTTCCACCCGGCGTCCTGCTCCTCCAAGGTGTGCCATGCCACCAGGTACTTGCGCAGATCGAGGTCGTTGCCCCGCCACTTCTCGTGCCGTCGCATCGACACTTCGCCGTCGATGGCGACGTTGATCTTCAGCGAGGTGGCGTGTGTCTTGCGGATCGGAATGTCCTTGGCACGCGCGGAGAGTCTGCTGTCCAAAACTCCCTTTGGCAGCAACTCGTTGAGGGTGATCACCGGATTGCAGGTGCTGATCACAGCCGTGCGCGCCTTGACGACCTGCCCGGTATCGAGCTCGACACCGGTGACCTGATCACCGGCCATGACGAACTCCTGGACCCGGCTGTTGGTGTGCACGGTTCCGCCGAGGGCGAGCAGGCAGCGATGGAGCGCCGCAGGCAACGCACCGGTGCCACCGACCGGCATCGCGTTCGCAACCTTTTGCACCACACCGAGATAGATCATCGCCCACGCCGTCATGTCGAGGCGCATCTGGGAGAAGGCGGCCATCGCAGCCAAGGCGCCCTTGGGCAGTTCTGAGTCGAAGGTCTCTTCGAGGAACTCGGTGTGCGATGCGGTGGCCATATTCCGCAGCGACCACAGTCGTTTGGGGTGGCGGGCCGCCCGCCCGACGGCCTTGCCCATCTCGGCATTCCACGGCCGCAGCGGATGGGACTTCATGTAGGCGACCACCACGTCCATGGCCGGGTCCAGAGCATTGGCCAGGTCCAGCCACGTGCGTGCATCCTTCGGCGAAAATTTGCGCAGTTCGTCGGCGGTCCGGCTGGCGTCCTTCCAGATCGCCAACGAGCTTCCGTCGGGCGCCAATTGGACGTGGGCAGGGTCGACCGAGATCTGCCGCAGCCCGTACTTGTGCAGCTCGAGATCTTCGGCGACGCCCGACAACCGGAAGATCCCGGTGAGCTGGATCGCGCCTTCGTTGAAGAAGTGTCCGGGTGCACTGGGCAGGGTCGCATTGGTCGCGGTCATGCCCCCGACGAGCGATGATGCTTCGACGACGGCGACGCTATGGCCCGCACGGGCGAGATAACAGGCGGCCGTCAGCCCGTTGTGCCCCGCCCCGACGATGACATAATCGACTTCGGCGGGCAGGGGTTGGGGTTGGGTTTGCGATGACACGGGGTGTAGTTCTCCTGGTTGACGGTTACGGCCCTGATAGACGATTAAGGCACAGTGGGGCCGGGGAGCATGTACGACGGCGGGGTGATGATCGAGTCCGGATTGACCGACATCCAGCTCCAGGGAATGAAGTACGCAAGCGCGGCCCACACGGCGCAGAACCCGATGACGGCCAACAGCTTCACGAGAGTGCGGAGGCTTTCGGGCCAGCGCTGGATTCCACGGTGCAGGAAGGGATTTCCATCGGCACTATCATGTGCTGACATCCTCAGGTAGGTGAATCCGGCGGCGTAGATCGCGACGAAGAGGCTCTCGTACACCGGGAACTGATGGGGGGTGCCGGCGAAGAGCGTGAACGCCTCCCAGGTACGGGGAAACGCGTACACCCGGGTGCGGATGAACACCTGCTCGATCACGATGTCCACCCCGAAGATAGCCACGAACGCGATGCTGAACGAGCGGATGTTGGCGATGCCCGGGTAGCGCCGTCGCAGCGCGAGAATGAGGCGGCATTCGATGGCGGCCAGGCCGATGCCGAGGTAGAGATACTGGGGCACGAACCACGCCAGCCCCTCCGCGTAGCGGGTCGGGCCCTGGTGCAGCGGAAAGAACGCCAACCACGATCCGGCGTTGAGCGCGTGGGCATTCCAGGCGAACGTGTAGTGGAAGTAGTTGATCAGCGGGTCGATACCCGACGCCAACAATGAGCCGATCACGATCATGCCGTCGAGCGTCAGCCGCCGCTGGACGATCAACGGTTTGATGAGGAACACCCAGATGGTCCCGGCCGCGATCAGCAGACTGACGACTTCGATGACGCGGAGCACGACCAGTGCGGTGCCGTCGAAGGTGTCCGGCCCCTGGATGGGTGCCGCCCCGAACTGGGTGTCGGACAGGATCCAGCGCCCCCAGGCCTGACCGACGAAGAGGATCCACCCGACACCCAGCAGCGCCCATAGGGATACGGCACCGCGCCGCGCTTCGGCGCCGACCGTCTGTGAGGTCAGTGGGCCGGTGAGCTTGTCGGTCAACACGGGCTGATCCACCGTCAACGATTGCCGATGAAGGTGGCGGTCTCACCCGTCGGCGCGGACAGGCCGAGCAGCTTGGCCAACAGTTGGCTGGCCGGGTTGTTCAGTGCCATCGGCGAATCCGCGGGCATCAGGCCCATCGTGATCATCATGTGTGCGGCGCGCACCATGATGATGGACAGTTTGGTGGCGGCGAGGATCTCGTAGTAGTCGACGTCAACCGGAGTGTGACCGGTGATCGACGCGTAGTACGCAAGGGTGGCGTCACGATCGGGAATCCCTTCTGGCAGCGGCAGTCCGATCCCTTCGGTGTGGTGCCGCATCAGGAACAGCCACCAGCCGAGGTCGAGTTCACGGCTGCCCAGGGTCACCATCTCCCAGTCGAGGACCGCGGATGCCGCGAGATCGTCACTGAAGATGATGTTGCCGACCCGAGCATCCCCCCAGTTCAACACCTTTGGCGTCGGCCGCGCGGGAACGTTGTCGATGAGCCACTCGAGTGCGCGCTCGATGGTCGGATTCGGCTCACCCTCGGCCCCCCAAGCGAACGACTCGCGCCAATTGGCGATCTGCGCATGCACCCCGCTGCCGTTGGCATCGGTGTCCAGGAAGTCCAGACCGAGCGCCTGCCAGTCCGCAGCGTGAATCTGCGCGAGTGCCGTCAGGCTGTTGTGCCACATGACCGTTCGTTGCTCGGGCGTGAGGTCGAGAACCCAGCCGCCCGCGGTGAACGGCGGGTCGTCGGAGGGCACCCGGCCATCGACACGCTGCATCACCAGGAATGGCGAGCCGAACACCGCGGGATCCTTCTCAAAGAAGTACACCTCGGGTACCGGCACCCCCACCGAGCCGAGCGCGCTGATGACGCTGGCTTCCTTCCCGAGGTCATAGGACGCGAACACGCCCTGCCCGGCGGGCTGTACTCGGGCCACCATCTGCCGGGTCTGGGTCTGTCCGTCCTGGTTCCACGAGGCGGTGAAGAGCACCGTTTCGTTGGACAGCCCCGCCGACGCGGGCACATCGAGGTCGGTGACCCGGACTTGCTGGGCCCCATCGATTTTCGACTCGAGCCAGGCAGCTAGCCGCAGCGACGCGGCTTCGGTGTCGATCTCGTTCTTCAACGCCATCTCGGTGTCCCTCTCAGACCGTCGTCGATTGCAAGCGGTGGGCCAGCATTGCGCGCTGGTAGCGGTCGAACCAGATCTCCTGGTAGGTGCAGTGGGTGACCCGCCCGTGCTCGTCCTCCCAGCGGTAGACGCTGTCGTGGAACGAGACATTGGGCCACGCGGGAATCACAGCCGAGGCGATCGCCTCGCCGCGGAAGCGGTATACCTCGCCGTGGTCGTCCTGCGCGGTGATCTCCTGGCGGGTGGCCAGGTGGATCGTCGGGTGATACTCCAACACGTCACGGCGCACGGAGGTCACCGATCGGGATTCGTCGCCGCGCTGCACCCAGGCGAAGTGATGCGAGGGCCGGTTGCCCACCTCGTAGAGGCCGGCCCAGCGGGGATCGGTGTCGAGCGGTTCGAAGCTGATCTGGTTGAACACCAGGTCCGGCCCGAAGTACATGGGCGACCATCCGACCGGGGGGCTGGGGACCGCTCCGCGCCGTTCCACCCGGACCTGGCGCCAGGAGCGGTCCCTCGGGGCGAAACAGTCGACGTCATACGTGGTGCCGTCCAAGTGCAGCTGGCCGGTGACATGCATGAACTGCTCGCTGCCGCCGGACTGACGGGACTGGTCGTGATGGGCGTCCTCGCCGGGCATCACGTGCCCGCGGGCCAGCAGCGGAGTGACCGCCTCGGCGATGAGGTCGAACGCCATGCGGTCGTCGACAGCGCTATAGCGCAACCGGGCGGTCTTGCCGGGCTCGATGAACTCGATCGACAGACCGTTGTCGGTGGTGATCGTGTTCCCGTCGACGGTCGGCCACGGCATCGTGATCTCGTAGTCGTGAAAGGCGATGTCGGTCAACTCGATGTTGTCGTTGCCCTGGAACACGCACACGCCGCCCTGCGACAGCGGGAACGCCGGCTGATACCGGATGTAGAGGAACGCGCCGATCGCGGCCTCGGGCACCGAGAAGCCGAAATAGTGGGTGTGGATCAGGTGCGGATCCCAGGTCTCGCCCGGTCGGGGCCGTGGGATCAGCAGATCGGTATCCCCGGAGTGAACAGCCAAACCACCCGGTCCCGCATTCGAACTCACCACGCACCGTCCCTCATCGTGAACTTGCTCGACCTTCGCTAACATAACGCTCAATGAACGGACTATCAAGTATGAAAATTCATTCATGTTGAAGAATCACGGTGTGCCGCCAACCGAAAAGCCCGCGACGCGGACCGAACGCCAGCGCGAACGGACCCGCCGGCAACTGCTGGATGCTGGCCGGACGCTGATCGCCGCGAAAGGTGTTCCCGGACTTCGCATCCAGGAGATCACCGAGCAGGCCGATATCGCGCTGGGCTCGTTCTACAACTATTTCCCGTCCAAGGAAGAGTTTCTCGAAGCGATCATCACCGAGAGCCTCTCCGACCTGGCCTCGGCCACCATCAGCAATGTCGACGACGCGACCGATCCCGCCGAAGTCGTGGCCT
Organism: Mycobacterium sp.; assembly: GCA_023264735.1. Taxonomy (GTDB): domain Bacteria; phylum Actinomycetota; class Actinomycetes; order Mycobacteriales; family Mycobacteriaceae; genus Mycobacterium. The sequence continues at coordinate 41,024 of JAHFVD010000026.1, forward strand.
TGGCCAACCTGCGGGTGATCCAACTGGCCTACACCGAGCCCGATTTCGCGCGGCTGATCGTCAACATCAGTCACTCCGAAGCACTGTTCGGCGCCGCCGTACACCCCCACGCCCGGGTCGCCGTCGAACGCGGGATCGACACTGGCCGTTTCGATGTCGCCGATGTCGAGGTCCTGCTGACGGCGGTGATCGGCGGAGCGTTCGCGCTCATCCGCGAGATCCTCGATGGGCGCCACGGCGATCATGCCGAGCGGGCCTTCGCCCGCCTTGTCCTGGCCGCACTGGGACTCAGCGCGGCCGAAGCCAAGACTGTGGTCGCCAAGGTCGCCAAGCTCGAACGGCCCTGACCGGTCAGGCCGGGACCTTGGCCCTGGCCAACTCGTCGGCTCCGAATACGGCCGCCTTGAGGATGCCGACCTTCGACTTGATGAACACCTCGTCCTCGGGACGGGCGACCACAAACGACAACACCCACACGAAGGTGAGCGCCAGGCCCAGCGTCACCAGCCAGGCGAAATGGGTCACCCACAGCGACGCGTCGAGATTCAGTGCGGTCCACACCGGCCAGGCCGCCGCGCCGTTGGCGATTCCGTCCGACATCGGGATGAACGCAATGACCAGGGCCAACCGCCACCCTGGCAGATGCGCCCGCATCCGGTAGATCAGAGCGCCGGCAGTCATCGGCATCAGTGGGTTGACGCACACCCACCACAGCGGCAGACCCCAGAAGTTCAGCGGCTGCGGTCCGTAGTACTCGTAGGCACCCATCAGGACGCCCGGGCTCTCCAGAAAGATGTTGATGACCACGTCGATCACATAGAGCTGGAAGATCTGTTTGCGGGTCACCCCGGTGGAGTAGATGCGATAGGCCAGGTAGGCCAGGCCGCCCACGTACCAGATGTAGACGAAGTTGATGAACAGCGGAAAGTCGCGACCCATCGAGGAGAAGGTCATCGTCACCGCGCCCTGGCGGATATAGCAGAGACCCAAGGTGTCCACGATCGGCTCGAACAGGCACGCGATCCCGCCGCCGATCAGGCAGAACAGCAGCAGCGGCCCCTTGCCGACGATCAGGTGTTTGATCGCGAAGAACACCATGACGACCACTGGAATGCCCAGGAAGATCGTGAAGATCACCTCGGGTACGAATGGCATCGGGGTGGTCGGGTGCGCGGGGATCGGCGGTGCGGCAAGCACGTACTCGAGCGCAGACATGTCTAACTCCTTCGGTGCTGATGCATCGGCACCGCGAGCGTAACCTCGAGTGAATCAGTATTCAAGTATGAAAATTGATTCAGGTAGCCCAGCGCGTCAGGGCAGAATCCGCAGCCCCCACTGCCCCAGCAAGGGCTGCACCAAAGTGAAGTACGTCGTGTAGTCGTCGCCGTCGGGTGAGGACATCGAAAGCGGTGGCCCGCCGCCGTCCAAGATGTTGAGCCACAGGACCTTACAGCGCGTGATGGATGTCGAGGATGCTCTCTTCATGGGGTACGTCGTAGCCGAGCATGTCCCGGCTCAACACTCGCTCCTCGCGAACGAATTCGCGTGCCACTTCTAGCTCACCGTAAAAATAATCGCCCGCCCTATGGGGATGCTCCACAGGCAGGGCCTGCACTGTCTCGGCCGAACCGGCGACGCGGCGTCGGCGCCCGCGCACGGTACCAATGACGAGCAGAATAAGGCCCAGAGCGCACAGCCCGACGCATGTCAACGCGACGGCGAGGCTGTTGATAAGCACCGAGGCGACAAGGCCAGCAATGCTGACGATGGCCACAATAACCACAACCATTAACATCGAACGCCCCCCTTTCCGAGGGGAGTCTTCATGAACCACTATCGCCGATCATAGCGCTGGCGGGCCGTCGAAGCACCAACGCGGCAGCCCAAATATGGCTCGGACGAGGGCGTGCGCCGCCCCTCCCAGATAACCACCTTGGCTGGACGCACTGGCATCTGCGAAGTCGATGCCTTCGAGGTCGACGATCACCTCGCCGGCGGTGATCGCAATGCCCACTGGTCAGCAGGTAATAGTTGCTCTCCGCTGCGAAACAGTCTGTCTACCTATCGCGTTCGTCATCAACCTCAATATGAGTCGACTGCAGCCAAACCTGCCGCGCGCATGGGAGAGTTTCTCCAGATGACGGCGACGGTCGCGGTGATCGGGGCGGGGCCCGGCGGGCTGGCGGTCTCGCGATGGCTGCTGTCGCAGGGATTTGAGCCGTCGATCTTCGAGCAGGGCCCGACGCTGGGCGGTCAGTGGACCGCACTGCCCGGCCGCAGCGGCGTATGGCCGGGCATGCACACCAACACAAGTCGTATCTTGACCGCGTTCAGCGACCTCCCGCACGACGGCGATCTCGTCTTCCCGTCGGGCCGCGACGTCCTGGATTACCTGCACCGCTATGCCCGGATGTTCGACCTGGAATCCCGCCTCCGCTGCGACACCCGCGTCGAAGCCGTCACTCGTTGCGACCAAGGGTGGCTGGTATGCCACGACGGGAAGCAGGAGACGTTCGACAAAGTCGTGGTGGCCGCCGGCCGGTTCCACACCCCGGCGCTCCCCGACGTTCCTGGCCTGGACAGCTTCAGCGGTGACGCCGGCGCGATCAGCTCCTACGACTACGGCGGGCCGTCGTCGTATCGCGGCAAGCGGGTTCTGGTCGCGGGCTGCGCGGTCAGCGCCCTGGAGATCGCCGCCGAACTCGCCGCCCGAGGCGCCGAGCGCGTCGTGGTCACGCAGCGCCGCCAGCGCTACGTGTTGCCCAAGTTCGTCGCCGGCGTGCCGTCGGATCACCGGATGTTCACCCGGTACGGAGCCCTGGCCAACGAAACGCTGGCTCCCAGCGAAGTCGACCGCCAGCTCAAGGAGATCGTGGTCGAGTCCGCCGGCAGCCCGGAACAGTACGGCGCCCCACGCCCTGCGGAGTCGCTCTTCGCAGCCGGGGTGACGCTGAGCCAGCACTACCTGCCTGCCGTCGCCGAAGGGGCGATCAGCGTCCGACCCTGGCTGCGGTCGGTCACCGGGACCGCGGTGACATTCGACGACGGGGGCGTCGAGGAGTTCGACGGCATCGTGTTCGGGACCGGTTTTCGGCTGAGCCTGCCGTTCCTGGACGGTGACGTCCGCGCGATCCTCAATCTGGAGGCTGGCGGCTTCGACACGGACCGGTACACGTTCCACCCCGATCTGCCCGGACTTGCGTTCATGGGGATGTGGGACCAGTCAGGCGGCTACTTCGTCCCGCTGGAACTGCAGGCCCGGTGGATCGCGTACACGTGGGGCGGCGTCGTCGAGGCCGCGAGCGAAGCCGACCAGCGCGCGGCGATTGCCGCCTGCCACGCTGACGGACCGAGCAAGACCCGGATGAATCTCGCCGCCGTGACGTTCGCCCGCGCCGCCGGGGTTGAGCCGCGGCTGGAGCGTTGGCCTGGTCTACAACGAGCTCTTCTGTTCGGGCCGCTGGCTCCGAGTTGTTTCCGGCTCGAAGGCCCCGATGCCCTACCGGATGCGCCGGCGACATTCGCCAGGGAGGCGGCCGCCTTCGGCGCGATCACCGATAACGAACTGACCGCCAGGGAGCTCAGCTACTGGTCGTGCGTCGAAGGACGCGTGAACGAATGAAGTCGAAGCGGTTCCGGGGAAGTAACGGCCGAACAGCCTGATCGCGACGAACGGCCGTCGGCGGACCACTCGTTCGGGGTGCGGCGCACCAAGAACATAATGGCGTTCTGGCAAATTTTCTTAGCGACGTATTACCGCTAGGACCCCGCCACCTTATTTTTGAGCCATAACGTCAATCACATGTTGCTCGACGTTCGCTGGCTTCAGTACCTCCTTAAGCGCCCCGCGCACAAGTAAGTCCCGCTACCCCGCGGCGACGGTCGGCCTGCCTTGCGCAGAGTCGGCCCGCGCCGGACGTTATCGTCTGACGACGCGCGCTCCCGCGAGCCTGTAGTTGTCGACACGGTTACTCGAACTTTTGCTCGATAACAACAGATTCGGCGAGTTCACGAACGTAGCTATGCCAGCCGTGCTGGATCGCGATTCTTGAAGTCCATGGATTTCCATGTGCACCAACCACTTGTCATCGGCGGTCAATCACATTCCCAGTGCGAAGAGGCGGCCTGGCTGGCCGCCGCGAGCCACTGATACCGAGCCTCACTCAGCATTTGTCCACGACCTCGATCGACGACAAGCGGCTCAGCGGTACGCGAACGCGCTTGCCATCGGTGTCGAGAATTATTGCTCCCGAACCACTCTCGACGAGATCACCGCACGCCGACCTGCAGCTGCTGCCAGCCGCGTGCTGATGCCCGCAGCGGATGCCCCTCGTGGATGGGATAGCTCATCCCTTCAATCGCCACCCAGTAGAGCGTCTCCCGCATTTCTGTCGACAACGAGAACAACGCCGCTCTGACATCGGGCTCCAACAGCTGCCGAAACACCTGACCTTCAGCGAGAACCCGGCGCTGCTGGGGCTGCCGACCATCCACTCCGGCTACTGGGAGCCGATGATGGCCGCGCGGAGACCGGCACGGTGGTCAACCTGCACATCGGCTCGTCGGGTACGTCGCCGTCGACGTCAGCAGACGCGCCGCCTGATGTGGCGGGTGTGCTGTTCTTCGCCTACGCCATCAGCGCGGCGGTCGACTGGCTGTACTCCGGCGTGTGTAGCCGTTACCCGGACTTGAAAATCTGCCTGTCTGAGGGCGGGATCGGCTGGGTGGCAGGGCTTCTGGACCGCCTGGACCACAGGCTGAGCTACCACGAGATGTACGGGACGTGGAAGTCGCTCGGCGAGACCCTGACCCCGGCCGAGGTGTTCACCCGCAACTTCTGGTTCTGCGCGGTCGAGGACCAGTCATCGTTCATCCAGTACGAGCGGATCGGTGCCGACAACATCCTGCTCGAAGCCGACTACCCGCACTGCGATTCGACCTGGCCGCACACCCAGCGCACCATCCGCGAAGAGATCAGCGGACTGCCCGACGAGATCATCCGAAAAGTGACCTGGGAGAACGCCTCACGGCTCTACCAGCATCCGGTTCCCGAAGCCGTCCAACAGAATCCGGACGCCTACTGATCACTGCCGGTCAAGCCACTCCGCGATCGCGGCGCCAGCATCAGAAAAGAAGATGCGGTAGGGACGATCCGCGACGTAGCCGATATGCGGTGTGGCAATGACGTTGTCGAGGGTGCGCAAGGGATGCCCGGCCGGAAGCGGCTCGGTGTCGAAGACGTCCAGCGCGGCCGCCCGGATGGTCTTGGCTTCCAGAGCCGCCACCAATGCGGCTTCGTCGATGAGAGGCCCGCGAGAGGTGTTGACCAGCAGCGCTGTTGGCTTCATCAACGCCAGTTCGGCCGCGCCGATCAGGCCGGTGGACCGCTCACTGAGCTTCATGTGAACGGTCAGCACATCAGAGCGGGCGAACAGCTCCTCCTTGCCGACGTGAGTCGCGCCGGCCTCGGCGGCCGCTTCCGGGGTCAGGTTCTGGCTCCACGCGATCACCTGCATACCGAACGCCTCGCCGATGCGCGCGACGCGAGCACCGATGCGGCCCAGGCCCAGAACGCCCAGCACCCGGCCGGACAGTTCGCGTCCCACTGAAACCTGCCAGCCGCCGTCGCGGATCGAGACGCTCTCCGACACCAGATTTCGGGCCCCGGCCAGGATCAGCGCCCAGGTCAGCTCCACCGTCGATGCCACCGTGCCGCCGGTGGTCCCGACGTGGATACCATGCTCTTCGGCGGCCGCCATATCGATGGAGGCGTTGAACGGGCCGGTGGAGGCGATCATCTTCAGTCGCGGCAGTCGCTCGATGATGCTGCGCGGCAGCGGAGTTCGTTCTCGCATCACGAAGATCACGTCGAAGGGAGCCAGCCGCGCGACGAGTTCGTCGGGGTCGAAGATGTGGTCGTTGAACACCGTGATGTCGGCGCGATCGGACACCGCTGACCAGTCGGCCAGTTCGAGGGCAACGTTCTGGTAGTCGTCGAGGACAGCGACTTGCACCCGCGTCACGCGAGCTGCCCGATGAACTCGTCGGCGGTCATCGGCCGGGAAAACATCGGGTAGTCGTACTTCAGCGCGTTCTCGTGTTCCTCATGCATGACCGCCGCCCCGGCGCTGCGCACCGCGACCACGACATCGCGGGTATGCGCGAGCATGCCCGTCTTCGCCATCACCTCCGACACCGCCTCGTGCAGGACGCCGCCGTCGGTGGTGAAGTCGTTCTGGTATTCGATCAACACCACGGCGGTGTTCTTGGGGTCAATGGTCATGTCCGCAGGCTAATCCGATCACCACTAGAGTCAACGATCAGTGATCATGCTCAGCTACACCGCGTCAGCTGCGCTGCTTGCCGACGGCAGGCCGGCGTTGGTCGTCGGCGAGGTGATCGGAACGCTGCTGTTTCCTGCCGTCGGAGTCCTTCTGCTGGTCCTCGGTCTGCGCGAGCGGTCACAAACCCGCCGCGCCCAGCCGCGGGGCTATCCCGGGTATTCCCCTTACCCGCCGCCGGGCTACCCGCCGCCGGGCTACCCGCCGCCCAGCTACCCACCGCCCGGCTACCCACCGCACTACCCCGTCGGCTATCAGCCCGGCTACCCTCCCGTTCCCCCGCCGCGACCGACAGCCGGCCAGGGAAAGATCACCGCGGGCACGATCCTCATCGTCATCGGTCTCGTAGGCGCAGCCGTCCAGGTCGCAAACCTCGTCGGCGAACAGAAAGCAGCCGAAAACACTGCTCCCCCAGTAAAAGTCGGCCAGTGCATCACCGGTGAGGCGATGGCATCCGGGGTTATCGGCGCGCACGACGTCACCGCGTGCACGCAACCGGCCGGCGTCTTCGAGGTGGTCAGCACCGGTGGGCGGGATGCACCGTGTCCCGATGGCGGGCACGACGATACCGACTTCGCCCGCTGGACCAACGAGGCGTCCACGGTGTGTCTCGTGCCCAACCTGCTGACCGATCACTGTTATGCGACGATCAAGCACCCGGTCGCCGACCGTGCGCGCACCGACACGATCAAACCCGTTGCGTGCACCGACAGCTCAGCCGATTTCAAGGTGCTGCGGCGGTTCGAGAAGGCCGACTACGACCTGTGCCCCGTCGGCTCGCACCAACGCATATGGACTGCGCCGCCAAGGACCTACTGCACCGGTCCGCCCGCCTGATCCCCCACTTTGGCGCGCTTTCAGGCGCCCAGCGCACGGGAGCGCGCCGAAACCCCCGGCGTGTGCGCTCGACGCCGCAGATCGCGTTGTCCCCGCTCGGTAGCCGTCATCGCGCCCCATACACCGTAGGGCTCGGGCGTATTCAACGCGTGCTCGAGGCATCGAGATCGCACCGGGCAGCTGGCGCAGATTCCTTTGGCTTGTTGCTCCAGCCGCCGGCGATCACTTCGCGGATTGTCCTCGGGGAAGAACACATCGCCTGGATAACCAACACAGTTGCCCAACGCTTGCCATTCCCACTGCCAAACGGTCGGTTGCGGAAGGAGGCTACGGGCTGGCACGCTCGCAATCCTGCGCCGGTACGGGCCGCGACCCGAGGTATTGGATCGGCGTGAATCTGAGCAGCGGAATACCTGGGCGTGCGACGGTGTTGCCGAGTCCGTGACTGAACATGCCGAGCTGAGCCCCACCGACTGGGTGCGCGAGCACACCGAACAGATTCTGAAGCAGGGCACCACCGACGGGGTCGAGGTCTTGGACCGACCGATCGTCCTGTTCACCACCACCGGAGCCAAGTCCGGCAAGAAGCGCTATGTGCCGTTGATGCGCGTCGAGGAGAACGGCCGCTACGCCATGGTCGCCTCTAAGGGCGGCGACCCGGCGCATCCGTCGTGGTACTTCAACGTCAAGAACAACCCGACCGTCACCGCTCAGGACGGTGACAAGGTGGTCACGCTGACCGCCCGCGAGGTGTCCGGCGACGAGCGCGCGCACTGGTGGGACTTGGCCGTCGAGGCATTCCCGCCGTACGCCGAATACCAGACCAAAACCGATCGGTTGATCCCGGTTTTCGTCTTGGAATAGCACTAGCATTCCTCCCATGTCGGGGGAGATTTCCCGCCAGGCGTTCGTGCGGCGAGCACTCGGCGGGCTGGCGGGCGCAGCCCTGCTGGGGTCCTGCCGATCGGTGACGCCGAAGGCGGTCTCAACCCCATCCCCACCGGACTGGAATGCACTGGGCAACCAGCTCGACGGCCAGCTGGCCATGCCGTCGTCCGCGGACTACGCCGCCGCTAAAGGAGTCTTCAACTCCCGCTTCGCCGGCTCCACCCCGGCAGCGATCATCGCCGCGGCGTCGCTCGCCGATGTGCAGAAAGCCGTCGCGTTCGCCGCGACCAATCACATCGGGATCAGCGCCCGCAGCGGCGGTCACTCGTACATCGGTGCGTCCGCCCTCGACGCGACGTTGGTGATCGACCTGCATGGGCTCCCAGGCGGGATCGACCTCGACGCGGGACGCGATCTGGTGACGGTGTCACCCGCGACAGATCTGGACTCGGTGCAGACCCAACTCGCGGGGAGCGGGCGCTCGATCCCGTCGGGCAGCTGCCCAACAGTCGGTGTCGCGGGGCTGACGTTGGGCGGCGGACTCGGTTCGGACGCGCGACGCTGTGGCCTGACGTGTGACACCTTGGTCTCGGCATCGCTGGTATTGCCCACCGGTGCGGTCGTGACCGCATCCGCGGACGATCACGACGATCTGTTCTGGGCGCTGCGCGGTGGCGGCGGTGGCAACATCGGGGTGGTGACGTCGCTGACGTTCCGCACGTTCCCGGCCGCCGACCGCGACGTCGTCACGATGACATTCCCAATGGAGTCAGCCGCTGCGGTGATCGTCGGCTGGCTCAGCTGGCTCAGCACCGCCGCCCGGGACATCTGGGGCATGGTCAACATCACCGTCGGTGACGGACCTGGACGCTGCACACTCATCTTGGCGACACCGCCGGGCACCGGATCGTCTGTTGCGAGTGAAATGCTTGCCACGGTACGGATTTCAGCGTCGTCGACCCGTACCCGCACGCTGAACCGCATCGACTTCGTGCACCACTTCGAAGGCGGCGACGCCGCACGGGTGCCGCGCGCGTTCGTCGCCGGTTCGGACATCGTCGGCGAGATGACCTCGGCTGCCGGAGATTCCATCGTTGCGGCGATGTCGGCGTGGCCGCAATCGGCAGGTTCGGCTACCGCAGTGGTCGAGTCGCTGTCGGGTGCGGTCGACGATATCGACCCGACGGACAGCGCCTTCCCGTGGCGGCGACAGGCGGCGTCTGTGCAGTGGTACACCGAGGCACCCTCCAACGCAGCGAGCGGCTGGCTGACCGCCGCGCATCACACGTTGGCGTCGGCCTCGGTGGGCGGCTACATCAACTACCCCGAAACCGGCGATCCACTGGCGCGGTATCTCGGTCCGAATCTGCAGCGGTTCATCACTATTCGCCAGAAATACGACCCGACCGGATTGATGCGGTCGGGCATCGGCGCACCTTAGGCGGCCGGGCTTACCACGACGCTGACAGTGGTTGCGCCCTGGTCCGACGCGATGACCAGTTGGGCGGCGTTCGGCGCCGAGACGACATGTCCCCCAGTGACCGTCACCTGATAGCCGTTCGGATACTGCACCGCGGGCACTGAGATCGTGCTCAGCGACCCTTGATCGAAAGCGCCGGATCCGTCGACCTTCGCGGTGGAATAGCTGAAGTCAAGCGTGCCGTTCTTGAACGACCACGCGCTCGGGGTGCCCGACACTATTTGCGGGTACGGCGAAGACAGGATCGCCAAATTACCGGCGTTCACGTTGGCGTCGATTGGCGGAAGCGTCGGGTCGTACACCAGCGCCTCCACGTCCGGCGATCCGGTGATGTCACCTTTACCGGTGTATGCCCACTCGGCCCAGCCCATCAGGTATCGGTCACCAGCCCGCATTTCCTGGGTGAGCACGAAAGCGTCGCTGGTCGCCCCCCACTCATTCATCACCGCGGGGATGTTGTGGCGCTTCGAGTAGTTGCGCGCCTCGACGGCCAGCGTGTCGGCGATCTTGGTGCACAACGCACCACCGATGGGGCCGCAGTAATTGTGGAACGCCAGAACAACGTGGGGATCAGTGATGCTGCCCAGCAGCGCCACCGGTAGACCCAGCAGAGTGGGAACTTCGGTCACCGCGGGGTTCGGTGGTTCCAGGTAGAGCGGGGTGGTTGCGTCGACGGAACGAATGGCGGCGGCTACCTGGTCATACATGGGGGTCAGCTGCTGTACGGCGAAGAACGAGCCACCAAACAGCGCGACCGGATAATTCGAGCCCGGGAACGGCTCGTTCATGATGTCGTAGCCGATGACGGCCGAGTTGCCATTGAAGTAATTCGCGATATGCTGCCAGACCAACGCGTAATTATCTTGCAGGCCAATGCCATTCGGCGAATCGGCATTGCCCCAGAAGGCATCCCAGGCATGGTTCATCGCGGCATTGACGTAGTAGTTGCCCGGGAAGCCGGCGTTCTGGTTGGGGCGGCCGCCACCATCGGATGCCCAATCGGGAGCGCCTTCACCGTAGAACTCACTGCTGTACAGGTCCTGGTGCATATCGATGATGGTGTAGATCCCATGGTCGGCCAACATGTCCACGGTCGCCTTGATCGAGTCGAGGTACGCGGTGTTGATCACTCCGGGCTGGGGTTCGACGCCAGCCCAGATCACACCTAGCCGCACAACGTTGAAACCGTTGTCCGCCAGGAACTGTGCGTCCTGTTCATCGAAGCCACTGAGCGACGGCTCATAGGGCGCCAGCTTGTACACCTCATTGACGCCGTGCACGATGACGACCTGTCCGTCGCTCGTGGTCAGCCAGGTGCCGGTATGCGATAGCGGCGGCAGCGATCCGCTGGGCGTTGTCGCTGCGGCCGAAGCGCCCGAATTGCCAACCGCACCATGGCTACCCAGCCAGCCTGCGGTACCGCCCGCGCCGCCGAGTGCCGGTAGCCCCGTGGCGGTACCACCGACACCGCTCTTGCCGGCATCGCCGCCGTCGCCGCCGCCGCCCAGGAACGCCGCGCCGTCGCCGCCGTTACCGCCTCGACCGCCATCGGAACCGTCGCCACCGGCACCACCATGGCCGCCGATACCGAACACCAAACCGGTCCCGTCACCGCCGGCGCCACCGGCCCCGCCGACCGCACCCGCCGCGCCGGCGCCACCACTACCGCCCGTGCCGCCGATGCCCATCAACGAACCGCCAGCACCGCCCGTACCGCCGGCAGCGCCAGCGCCGCCCGCGCCACCCCTACCGCCGTTGCCCAAGACTCCGGCCGCTCCACCATTGCCGCCGACAACTCCGTCCAGATCGCTGTCCCAGCCGGCACCGCCGTCACCGAGGAACCACCCACCGGCGCCACCGTTGCGGTGGTCTTGGGTGCCGGCCGCGCCATTGCCGATCACATACGAACCCGCCGCGGCATTGATGAAATCGTCTACCTGGCGGCCGATCTCGCTGACGATCCAGGCCTGCACCACCGCGTGCAGCGGGGCGTAGACCAACTGCTGGAACACGGCGGTCAGGTTGGGCGGCGCCGATATCTGCGCACTTGCCTGCGCCGTAGGTGTCGTGGCGCCGTTGGTCACCACGACGGCGGCAGCTCTCGGCGTCGACGCCAGGCCTCTCCCCCGGTTTCCGGGTTGCGGCGTTTGCAATGCCGCGAGCATGGTCGAGACCGCTGCCTGGGCAGCGTTTACCGGGTCGCCAGGAGTGGCGGTCGCCGATGCTGTCGCGGGCAGCGCGGTCACCTTCTGCGCCGGGGTCGAGGGCTTGGGCTTCCGGTTGGCCGTGGCCTTCGGCGCTCGCGGGCCCGTTGAGCTTCCGGTGTGCCCACGGGCCGATGCGGCGGTTGAGTGACCTGCGCCAGAGTCGTCAGTGTCGGCCCACGCCACCGCATTTGCCGAAGCCAGAGCCGCGCCGATACCCAATGCGATGGCCAAACCACCGACCCGACCGATATGAGCGGACGCGTTCATACATCTGTGTATACGGGACCCGACCCAGCGGCGGGGTCAATTTGCCGAGGTCAGCCGCGGGCCTGATCCGAAGGTCCGTCCCAGTTGCCACCGAAGCGTCGAGGCACCACGCTCACGCGTGCGGCCACATCGCTAGATAGGCGACGAGGGCAACAGCTACGGCAAGAATGACGCCGAAAACGACGTACTCTATCGGCCGCTGTGCGAACAAGTATTGGTCCGAGACCGTACGTTTCACATGCCGCAACCTTCTACGGATCCGACGAGCTTTGAGCTGGATCCCGGCGGTGAAGACCAGGGTGAGCGGATTGGCCAGGATGGGCGTGATGAACGTGTTGAACGCGACCAGAGGATCAAGGCCGAGGACACCTGGCGCGGCATTCGCCTGCAGGAGGGCCTGCGTGACAGCACCGGCCCCGGAATCGCCGATCAACGATGTGGTGGGCACGCTGTTACTGAGCAGCGCCGGCGAGCATGCCGGCGCGGCCGACGCGGTAGCGGCGCCGAATACGCCAGATACCCCGGCCGTCAACGCGGCACCGATCATGGCACCACCGCCTTCTCGTGGCGTCCCGATGCAGCACTAATCGCACCGGACCGCGGTCGACAGGAAGTGGAGCCGAGGGCCCACCCAAAGACCCGGTGAAGGCGCCCTACGCTCAGCTTCACAGACCAGCCAGTGGTGCCCAGGAGTGGTTTACGCAGAGCCGGAGGGAAATCGACGTGGTGTCGATGAAATTGTTCCAGCAAGGCGATGTGTACATCGACTACCCATTTGAAGACGCGAAGTTCCGCTATGAGCACGCCACGAGCAGGGTTTTTTGTCGCTTCAGCAATCGTGAAGAGGTCGTGGTGGGCTATACCGACGGCCTGTTTCGCGATGCGATGCGTTCAGGCACGCAAATCGACCGTGAGCAGTACTTCGGCGACTGACCCCTGAGCTGCGCGACAACTGAATTCACCTGCGGCCGGGCCGCCTCCGCGAGTAAGTTGTGAACGACGCGCGACGGTGCGCGAAGGGGCTGCAATGGCTGTCAACGAAGTCAAACTCAACGAATTTCTGGGCAAGGCCATCGGCGATCTGGGCGCCGCGATGAGCGCCGTTCTGGTACTTATCGGCGATGAGCTCGGACTCTATGCCGCGCTGGCCGAGGAGCGGTTGACGTCTGCCGAACTGGCCGATCGCACCGGCACAAGCGAACGCTACGTTCGGGAGTGGCTCGCCAATCAAGCCGCAGGCGGCTACGTCGAATACGACAGCGCGAGCGACCGATACCACTTGAACGAGGAACAAGCGCTGTGCCTGGCGAACCCCGATGGGCCGGTGGATCTACCCGGCGGCTACTCGGTTGTCGAGGACCTGTTCCACGTCAAGGAACGGGCAGTGCAGAACTTTCGCACGGGATCCGGGATGGAGTGGGGCGAGCATCATCCATGTCTGTTCCGCGGCACCGAGCGGTTCTTTCGGGCCGGGTACAACGCAAGTCTGCTGTCCGACTGGCTGCCCGCTCTCGACGGAGTTGTCGAGAAACTGAACTCCGGGGGCCGTGCCGCCGACATTGGATGCGGGCACGGCGTGACGACCATCCTTATGGCACAGGCGTTTCCGGATGCGCAGTTCGTCGGCATCGATTACCACGACGCGTCGATCGAGACCGCTCGCGAGCATGCCGCACAGGCCGGTGTGACCAACGCGCGCTTCGAGGTAGCCGACGCGACGTCGTATCAGGGAGGCGACTACGACCTGATCGCCTTCTTCGACTGTCTGCACGACATGGCTGATCCGTCCGGTGCCGCCCGGCACGCCCGGGAGGCGCTCGATCCCGACGGCTACTGCCTGCTGGTCGAGCCGGCAGCGGGCGACAGTGTCTCGGACAACCTCAATCCGGTAGGCAGGGTCTTCTATGGGGCATCTTCACTGATCTGCGTACCCGTATCGCTGGCGCAGAACGGACCCGCGCTGGGCGCGCAGGCCGGCGAACGGCGGCTGGCAGAAGTGATGACCGATGGCGGGTTCACTCGCTTCCGTCGCGCAGCCCAGACTCCGTTCAACCTGGTGTTCGAGGCCAGACCCTAGCCGCAGAGATGCGCTGGGAGTCAACAGAAAGCCCGATACCCGCCCGGGCCGTAACTTCACGGCCCGGGCGGATCGGGTTAGCGGTAACGCCGGGACTCAGAAGAACGTCGTCGCCGTCGTACTCGTGCCGTTGTCACAGGTGATCGTGACGGTCCAGTTCCGGAATCGCGGAACAGCGGGCACGATCCTCAGGTCGTACTTGGAGTTGGCCGGCAAGGCGAAGCCGCGGTTGTAGTTGTCCGTCGCATACGAGCACTGCGACGACACTCCGCTGCGGTCGGTGATGTGAGCGACCATGCCACCCAAGACAGTGTCGAACGAGACGGTCGGCCCCAGCTTCGGCGCGGGCGGCGGTGGCGGCGGGTCATTCGGCGGCGGCGGGGTGGCCCCGTTCGCACAACCCGACACGATGACCTTTGCGCCCTGCTGGTTCTGCAGCATGCTCTTGGCCTTGCTCTGGGCGGCGGCGAGCGAGGGGGCGGATGCGCCGACCTCTTCGCCGTAGTCGTTCGACGCGGCCGCCGCACATTCGTTCGTGGCGATGACCTCGGTCACGCAGTGGCTGCCGCCGTTGTTCACGCAGTTCGTGAGCGCCCCCTGGGCGGCCTGGTCTCGGTTGCCGTTGATCGCGGAGCCGCCGGCCATCGTGACGGGGGGATTCTCGTTGACGTATCCGAGGGCCAGGGCGATGTACTGGTCCGCTGCGTGTGCCGGCGCGGCTGCGCCGACCATTCCGACGACGGTTGCGGCAGCGGTCAGCAGGATCGCGGCGATGGTGTGGCCGCGCCGACAGGCGCTGCCCCGGTAGGTGGTTGTCATGTTTTGTCCTTGAGGTAGTCGGGTTCCCAAGCTCGTTCACCCGTGTGGCAATAGTCGCGTTCAACAACGGGCTGGGTAATCGCCGGGAAGCCATAGTCCACCGGTCCAAGGACAGGGTTTCCTATCCGCCAGGCAAGCATCGACGGCGTATTACTCAATCCCCGATCAGGGTTCGCGCCGCATCGCTACCTCTCAACTACGACACATACGCAGCGGCGCCACGGTATGACCTTCTACGCTTACCGGGGTGATACGCGAGTCGCTGCGTTCAGTGCCGCAGGGCCAGGTGGACGTCACTACGCCAATCTCTATTGACGGTCTGAGCTTTGTCACCGGTGATGACCCGGCGATGCCGATGTACCGCATACTTGCCAACTTGCGACAGCCGGTAGCGTTGCGAGACTTGATGATTGCGCCCGTGCGTAGCGGGTATGTCGGCGACGGCCGCCCACAGGACCCCACCCTGGTGCCTATGACAGGTGCCGAGGCGATACCGAACGTCGACGTCGACGAGGTCTACCTGCCGGTCACCGGCGGGGTGGCGCGATGCCAGCTTTACCGACCCACGGCAGCACCAACCGATCAACACCTTCCGGTGATCGTCTACTACCACGGCGGCGGATTCACGGTCGGTTCGTCTGATGACTGCGACTTCCTGGCCCGCAAGTTGGCGTTCACCAATGACGCCGTCGTGGTGTCGGCCAACTATCGGATGGCCCCGGAGTTCCCATTCCCTACCCCATTCGATGACGCCTACGACGTCTACAGCTGGGTTGTCGACAACACCCATGACATCGATGGCGACAGCTCCCACATCGCCGTCGCCGGCGATTCCGCGGGATCGACCCTGGCGGCGGCCGTTCCGCTGCGCGCCCGCGACGAGGGCAGGCGACGCACGGGTATTACTTCTTTCCAAACGTGTTTCCTGAGGAGGACGCCGCCTACCAACTGATCGCCACAACGCTGGCCGAGGCGTTCGCCCGCCCGCGCGCAGGCTAGAGCGATTGAGCAACGTGACGCGGCGGACGACATGGGTGGCGACGCTCGCTCTTGCGTTGCGGGCAGTCGCTCGGAAACTGCAGACCCCAGTCGCCGGCCGTCGCGGACAGAGGCTGAGCGGGCGTCCTGGCGCTGGAGAACATCCGTGGATGGTCGTCCCTAGGCCGCTTAGCGGCCGCTGAGCCTCACCTGCCAGGCCCAGACGTGCCCGCTGCCGAATGCCTGTGAGCGCCAGGGGCGCCCGCTATTCCGCTGGGCGGAAATAGGGTTCAACCGTGCCGCTGAGCTTGACCACCATCGGGTTTCCGCGGCGATCCTTGGCGGTAGGAACTTCAACACGCACCCAACCCTCGGTCACGTTGTATTCGTGAACATTGGTCTTCTCGACGCCATTAAAGCGAATGCCCACGTCGCGGCGGAGCACCTCTTCGCTATAGAAGGGGCTGCGCGGGTCGATGGAGAGGTGATTCGGTGGAACGTCTGTGTTCTGATCCTCGGACATGATGGCTTTCGTTTGGCTGCGGCGTGAGGTTCTTCTTGATTCTCGTAGAACCTACGCGACCCTGTAACAGCGATGCGGTACGACCGCCGAGAGATGGAGGCGCGGAGTTCGAAAGTGCGCAGACTGGACGCGATGCTTGAGGCGTTACAGCGAAGGTTTCGGGGCGTCGTCGGCGGCTAACCGGCTAACCGGCTATTGCCAACGGAGTCAAACTCTTGGGCTTGTCCAACCGTGCCCTGGCGTTGCGCTCCACAAACAGCGGCACAAAGTCCCTGATCGGACAACCACCGTCAACCGCTGGGCGAAGTCAACTCACCCACTCCGAGCCGCCCGCGTGGCTGACGCTGCGCGAGGCGGGTCTGCTGGATTGCGAGCGGCGCGGCACGTGGGTGTACTACTGGGTGGTGCCGGCGGCCATGGCCCAGTTGTCGGCGGTATTGACACTCGACCTGAATCTGGAAAGGACCCCGCGATGAGCGAAAAACCTTCGGTGTTGTTCGTCTGCGTGCACAACGCCGGACGTTCACAGATGGCCGCGGGATTCCTCTCGGCGCTCGCTGGCGACGCCATCGAAGTCCGCTCGGCAGGCAGTGCCCCGGGCAACGCCGTCAACCCCGCCGCGGTAGAGGCCATGGCCGAAGTCGGCATCGACATCTCCGACCAAACGCCCAAGATCCTCACCCCCGACGCGGTGGAAGCCTCCGATGTGGTGATCACCATGGGCTGCGGCGACACCTGCCCCATTTTCCCGGGCAAGAGCTACCGCGACTGGGTACTGGAGGATCCGGCGGGCAAGGGTGTGGACGCTGTACGTCCCATCCGCGACCAAATCAAGACGCGGATCGAAGGCCTCATCACTGAACTGCTGACCGACACCGCCGATACCGAAAACCGCCTTTAGGAACAGCAATTCGGATCGAGCACGGCGACCAGCGCGGCGACCGCGTCGCGGTGCGGACGGTGATAGACGTTCATACCTCGCCGGGTCGACTCGACCAACCCGGCATTCCGCAACTGGGTCAGGTGGTGGCTGGCCGTGGACTCGCCAACCCCGATCGCGGCGGCCAAGTCTCGACTGTTCTCCTCGCCATCAGCCGAACCGAACAGCAGCGACATGATCTTGACTCGTGCCGGGTCGGCCAGCGCCTTGAGCCGCAATGCAACGTGCAACGCGTCCTCGTCACTCATCACACCCGCCGCCACCGGCGCGCAACACACCGGCGACGACATGTCGATCAAGGGCAACGTCTTGGGCATCACCCAATCATGCCACAAAGCTTGACATATATCGAAAAGGTGGCATGCTGGGCATCGTCCGATAGTTCGACATATGTCGCACAGGTCCCAAGGAGGCTCCCCATGTCCCGCATCCAGTTGGCACTCAACGTCGATGACATCGACGAGGCCATCACCTTCTACTCCAAGCTGTTCAACACCGAGCCGGCCAAGGTCAAGCCGGGCTACGCCAACTTCGCCATCGCCGAACCGCCCCTGAAACTCGTACTCCTGCAAAACCCCGGCCACGGCGGCAGCCTCAACCACCTCGGCGTCGAGGTGGAGTCCAGCGACCAGGTGCACGCCGAAATCGGCCGCCTGACCAATGCGGGCATGTTCACCGAGGAGGAGCTCGGCACCACCTGTTGCTTCGCTACCCAGGACAAGGTCTGGGTCACCGGTCCCGGAGGCGAGCGCTGGGAGGTCTACACCAAGCTGGCCGACTCCGACAGCTTCGGCATCAGCCCGCAGATCGGCACCCAGTCCGACCAGGCCGTCTGCTGCGGCACAGCGGCCGACGAAAACGCCCCTGCCACAACCCAAGCCAGCTGCTGCTAGTCCTGCATGTCAGCCCTGGGAACGGCGGCCGCCAGACTCCTTGGCGGCTGCCGCTCCCGGGATGCTTCGTTCACGATTTGTTCGCTTGTGCATTGATTCGATGACTGTCAATATCGATGAGTGTCGAAGTCGTCCGAAAGCGAGTGCTGCGAGGTCGCACCTCTGGTCCGAGAGCCGCTGAGCATTGCGGCCGCGGCGGAGTTGGCGGCGATGCTGAAAGCGTTGTCGGACCCGATTCGACTTCGCCTGCTCAGCCTGATTGCCAGCCACGGAGGTGGCGAGGCGTGCGTCTGCGACATCTCGCAAGGCATCGATGTCGGCCAGCCCACGATCTCCCACCATCTCAAGGTGCTGCGCACCGCGGGGCTGATCGACAGCGAGCGACGCGGCTCGTGGGTGTACTACCGCGTGATTCCCGAAGCACTGCAACAGCTTTCGATACTGCTGGGCGCCGATAGCCTGGCCGGGATCCTGTGATGGACACCATCGGTCTGCCGCGAAGGCTGTTGGCCGAGTTCGTCGGCAGCGCACTGTTGGTCACCGTTGTTGTCGGATCAGGGATCGCCGCTGCCCAGCTCTCCCCCAACGACGTCGGACTGCAGCTCCTCGAGAATTCGACGGCGACCGTGTTCGGACTGGCGGTGCTGATCCTGCTATTCGGCCCGATCTCCGGCGCACACTTCAACCCGGTCGTCACCGCATCCGACTGGCTCTTGGGTCGCCGGGCCGGCACCGGCATCACCACCCGCGATGCACTCGCCTACACGGGGGTCCAAATCGCTGGAGCGATCAGCGGCTCCTGGCTGGCCAACCTCATGTTCGATCGCCAGGTCTTCGAGATCGCGACCAAAGACCGCATCACCACCGGGCATCTCGTCGGCGAAGTCGTGGCCACCGCAGGATTGATCGCGCTGATCTTCGCGTTGGCCCGTACCGGCCGCGCCGGAATGTCAGCTGCAGCCGTCGGCGCCTACATCGGCGCGGCGTACTGGTTCACCAGCTCGACCTCGTTCGCCAATCCCGCTGTCACGATTGGGCGGATCTTCTCCGACACGTTCGCCGGCATCGCACCAAGCTCAGCGCCAGGATTCATCGCGGCCCAAATCGTCGGTGCCCTCATCGGTTTGGCCCTGATCGCCACCCTGTACCCCGACATCGCCGCCGACGCCGATGACGTCGTCGTCCCCCATCCCCACGCCGACAGACACCCCAGCGACTCCGCTTAACCCAGCACCACCGGTATCCAACCGGCGGCGGTACCCAAACCCACTCCCAACGCCTTTCGAGGAGCCCCGTCATGGCATCTCGCCATATCGTCGCGGTCGGCGGCAGCGACGCCGGCATCAGTGCGGCACTGCGCATCCGCGAACTCGACCCCGCCACCGCCGTCACCGTCGTGGTCGCCGACGCCTACCCCAACTTCTCCATCTGCGGCATCCCTTACTACGTCTCCGGTGAGGTCACCCACTGGACCAACCTCGCCCACCGCACCGCAGCCGACCTGGCCGCCACCGGCATGCACGTTCTCACCGATACCCGCGCCACCCGCATCAATGTCGACGCCCACACCCTCGACGTGCTCGGCCCAGACGGCACCCCCGTCCAACTCGCCTACGACGCCCTGATCGTGGGCACCGGCGCCGTCAGCGCCCGCCCACCCATCACCGGCCTGTCCGGACCCGACGCGCTCGGCCCTGAGCACGGCGTGCATCTTCTGCACTCCATGGGCGACACCTTCGCCGTCATGGACTCACTACAGCAACGCAATCCGGCCACTGCGGTCATCATTGGCGCCGGCTACATCGGCCTGGAGATGGCGGAAGCACTCACCACGCGCGGCATTGCCGTCACCCAGATCGAAGCGCTGCCCGAAGTGCTGCCGACCGTCGACCCCGAACTCGGCGCCCTGGTCCACGCCGAACTCGAGCGCCACGGCGTCGAGGTCCTCACCAACACCGCCGTCACCGCCATCAACCGGACCGACAACGGCGCCTTGACCGTCGCCGCTCAGCACGACAGCAAAACATTAACCCGCACAGTTGATTTCGTCCTCGTCGTCGTCGGCGTGCGACCCGACACCGAACTGGCCACCGACGCCGGTGCCGAACTCGGCGTCAAGGGCGCCATCGCTGTCGATGACACCATGCGCACTAATCTGACTGACGTTTTCGCGGCCGGAGACTGCGTGCACACCCACCACCGACTGCTCGGCCTCACCTGGCTACCACTTGGCACCACCGCGCACAAGCAGGGCCGTGTCGCTGGTGAAAACGCCATCGGCGGGCGGGCGCGCTTCGCCGGGAGCCTTGGCACTCAAGTCGTCAAGGTCTTCGACCTCATCGCCGCCCGCAGCGGCCTACGCGAACACGAAGCCCTAGCAGCACAACGAGGTTGGCAGCCGGTCAGCACCACCGCAACTCCCGACGACCACAAGGCCTACTACCCCGGAGCAACACCCATCCACATCCGCATCACCGGCGACGACACCACCGGCGCGCTGCTCGGCGCACAACTCATCGGCCACCGCAGCGCCGAAGTATCCAAACGCGTCGACACCTACGCCACCGCCCTGTTCCACCACATGACCGTCGACGCGCTCAGCGAACTCGACCTGTCCTACACCCCGCCGCTCGGTTCACCATGGGACGCCACCCAGATGGCCACCCAAGCCTGGGTACGCGAACACCAACTCGCCCAACGGCAAGAGAGTTTGGCGGGGTAGGTCAACATTCAGTCATCGAGCGCGCTAACGCAGAGCACATACAATTAGCACGGCTTGAATCAGTCAAATAGCAGGAATCTAATCAGTCAATTAGCATAATTCCAGCTCAACCTGACACCAACAGATCGTTGGCCCAACTCAGCCGTCTTTCCCGTGAACCTCCGGCGTGAAGACAGCGCCGAGCATCACTGGTTCTCAATACCTCGGTGTGGAGACACCCAAGACCAACCGCAGTTCATAAATGAGGTGACGGTTGTCGTCAAACCTCCACTAACCTGAGCCCACCGCAAATGCGGAAACCCGCCCCGACCGAAGTCAGGGCGGGTTTTCCAAAAGTGGAGCTAAGGGGATTCGAACCCCTGACCCCCACACTGCCAGGAATGGGCAGAGAGCGTGACTAGGCATGATAGGCCGCGAATTGTCGTGTAGGAGACGTAGTTCAGGCAGCAACTGTCGTCAGCGTTGTCGTCAAAACTGTCGTCAGCACGCGAGGGACATGCTGATACGGCGGAGTCGGAGTCAGCGCAGTTTCGACGCTAGGAATGTACCGATGCGACAAGCAGCTCGGCAGTCAGCTCGATGTCGTCCAGCGTGACCGCTTGACCTTCCGGGATGCTTCTGATGCGGCTTAGTGACCGTCTCGCATGAGTACCCAACCAAAGCTGCACGTGGAGCAGGCAATCGGTGCGCAACTGCGGATCAACATTCGAAAGTTGCTGTCGCACAGCGGAACCAGCAGTCGGATCGAGAGTCAACCGTACGATGTCCAGTAGGTCGCTGGCTTCCTTGGCTGCGCCGCGGTCCATCAGTGATTGCAGCTTCATCGCGATGAGTGGCCCGGGCTCGGCGACGCGCACGGTCACCGGCGCGAGTCCTGGCGTCTGTAGCGACATCGGGGATGCCGTGGCTGCAGCCCAGTTGTGCGCCATGACGTGAAGGCGCCCGGTCGCATCGTTAGGAAGTTCCTCAAGTGCCGCGTCCGTTACCCCAAGAACGTCGATCTCGACAGTGCCGGCCACGGTGCTCAGCAGTGCCCCCGCCGGGCCGCGCGGGGTAGCGCCAGCATCGAGGAGCAGTTCAAGCTGCGATGGTTCGTCGTCCCGCCGGCGATCCACGGTGTCCAGATCACCAGTCGCGCGATGGGGTCGCCCTAGTCGGCACACGACCGCCAGTCCACCGATCAGCACAACCGGGCGTGACGTCTGTGCCTCAATGCGCGGGATTGCGTGGACCAGCTGCTCCATCGCCGTGCCGGCAAGGTTCACCACCGGCACAGGCCTCGGGCTACCAGACACGCGCCCACGGTTCCGGCGGCGTCCACTGAGCGAGGATTTCGCGTCCCCGGCTCGGATCTTTGGCCAGGTCCAGGGCCACGAACAGCGGTCGAGCGATCGGCCAGCTCTCGCTGGATTCGGCGTGACGAACCCGCTCTGCACAAGCCGCCGCGACCGGGGCGGCCTTCAACGTTGCGGAGCGCGTGCTCGGATCGGCGGCGGGGCCGAGCACCTGTGTGGCACGGCGCAGAGTGCGCATGTCGGGGACATAGAAGTCGGCCGGATGGTCTGCGCGAAGTCCAACGGACGCCCCATAGAATGCGGCCGCCGTGGTGTCCGTCAGTGCCCAGCCAGTTCCGGCGTTGACGTCGTCATTAATGCGCAGGGCATCGCGAACCGCTCTGTCCCCCGGCGACGGCAACGACGCGACATCAGCTGTGACCGGACGCCAGGCCGATGCGAGACCCCAGAACAGTTCCGGAATGGACGGGATGTGTTCGGCATCAATCAAATTCGCGCGCCGAAGGCGCGCCAGAACTTCTGAAACAGTGCTAGGCGCCCTGCCGATTCGATGAGCAAGCGAACGCACGCCGACAGACTGGGCCGGATTCAAGAGCAGTTCGACTGTGACTTCCAGGCCAGCTCGACCAGCGAACGGATCGTCGGAAGCCATCGTAAGCGTGTTCACTGGCGGAATATCGGCATGGACGTAGACTCCGGGTGCTGCCAGGTGTAGTCGACCGCGCAAGTCCAACCACCCCCAGCCGGCACTTTGCAACATCGCGCGTGCGTCTTCGGTGATCCGGTCCGCAATGAGCACACCGACTACGTGATTGCCAGCCCCGTTTTGAATTCGAGCAAGCTGATGCGCGAATTGGCCAAGCTGCCGCGGGAGTGCATCTGCTGATGCAAGTGTCCGATATTTGGCTTCAATGAGCAGGGTCCGACCGTCGGGAGTTCGGACCTCGATATCGGCAGCGTCTCCAACAGAGTCGATCAGGGAAGCCGTCAGCCCTACCGCTTCTAGCGCGTCGACGAGCGCGTGTTCTGCGTCAGCCGCTCTCAGCACAGGATCATTGTCTCTAACGTTCGGTGTTCGGTCAATACCGAACACCGAACAGTCGGCTCGCCTGTGCCCCCCGACTCGCCGTTTTCGACAGCTGCGATACATCACTTGCCACATGGAACCCCGCGGGAAAGCCGGACTGTGTCCCGCAGTCTGAGTGTGGGGCGCGGGCGAAGGCTCAGACCACTGCGACCGGAGGCACAACTCTCGTCAATCGCTCCGCGCCCGCTCAACCCAGCAAAAAACCCGAAGTCATCTGACTTCGGGTTTTTCCTGGTGGAGCTAAGGGGATTCGAACCCCTGACCCCCACACTGCCAGTGTGGTGCGCTACCAACTGCGCCATAGCCCCAGGTGTGCCCACCGAAGTTACACCACCGGCACGCGCGCTTCAAAATCGCTGGTCAGGGCAGCTCGCCAGCGGCCTCCGGGCCCAGCGGCCGCGGTGGAGTGTGCTCTAGCGGCGGGGCATCCCGCGTTTCCGGCGCCAGCAGCCAGCCGATCGAGGCCAGGACCAGGATCGCGCCGCTGATCGCGAACGCCGACTCGAACGAGAAGTGCTGGGCGATCTCCCCGACGCCGAGCGACCCCACGATCGACCCGAGATCCGACATCATCTGGAACGTCGCCACGGCCGTCCCACCGCGCGCCTTGCCGATGATGTCGGCCACCGCGGCCTGCTGCGGCGAGGTGAACACCCCGGTACCCGCGCCCGCGATGAACGCGCCCACCAGGAAAACCGGCAGCGACGTCGCCGCCCCGACCACCGCCGTCGTGAGCCCCGCAGCCGCCAGACCGATAATCAGCAGCGGCCGACGACCCGTCCGGTCGGACAGCCGCCCCGACGGAATCACCGCCGCGACGTTGCCGGCCGCGAACGTCGCCAGCGCCGCACCCGCGACGCCCGGCCCGCGGTGCAACGCCTCGGTGATGAACAGCGGCACCAGCGCGACCCGCAGCCCGAACGCCGACCACCCGGTCGCGAAGTTGGACAGCAGCGCCGCCCGGTAGGCCCGGTGGCGCAGCGCCACCCGCAACGTCACCGTCAGCTCGTCGGCCGGAGCCGGCGCCGCCAGGTGAGAATGCCGCAGCTTGATGAACACCACCGCCGCGGCGATCAGCAGCGCGACCCCGTAGATGAGGAACGGTGCGGCCAGGCCCAGCCCGGCGGTCAGGCTGCCCATCAGCGGGCCGGCCACGGAGCCGACCAGGAACGCGCTGAAGAACATGCCCGCCACCCGACCGCGGGCGTCGTGCGGACTGATCCGGATCATCAGCCCCAGCGCCGAGACGAAGAACATCGTCGAGCCGATCCCACCCAGCGACCGGAACAACAGCAGCTGCCAATAGGTGTGGGCGAACGCGCATGCCCCCGTCGACACCGCCACGATGATTAGGCCGCTGACATAGATCCGTCGCTCCCCCAGCCGCTGCACCAACATGCCCGACACCGGGGCGAAGCACAGCCGCATCACCGCGAAAGCGGTGATGACGAACGTCGCGGCGCTGATGCTCACCCCGAAGTTGCGCGCGAACTGCGGCAACACCGGCGCGACCACGCCATAGCCGAGGGCGATGACCGCGTTGGCCGCGATCAGAACCCAGACTTCCCGCGGAAGCTTGGCCTCGGCTTCCGAGGGACAGTCACCCTCCGCGACAGAACTCACGAGATGACTGTATTCACCACCTCACGGGCGGCTTCCTGCACCTCCGCCAGATGCTCGGGGCCCTTGAACGACTCGGCGTAGATCTTGTAGACGTCCTCGGTGCCCGACGGCCGCGCAGCGAACCAGCCGTCGGCGGTGGTCACCTTCAGCCCGCCCAGCGGTGCGCCGTTGCCCGGAGCAGTGGTCAGCTTCGCGGTGATCGGCTCGCCGGCCAGCTCGGTGGCGGTGACCTGCTCCGGCGACAGCTTGGCCAGCCGCGCCTTCTGCTCCCGGTTGGCCGGGGCATCGACCCGGGCGTAGACCGGCGACCCGTACTTGGCGGCCAGCTCGCCGTAGCGCTGCGACGGCGACGACCCGGTGACGGCCAGGATCTCCGAGGCCAGCAGGGCCATGATGATCCCGTCCTTGTCGGTGGTCCACACCGAACCGTCACGGCGCAGGAACGACGCTCCCGCTGACTCTTCGCCGCCGAAACCGATTGTGCCGCTGATCAACCCGTCGACGAACCACTTGAAGCCGACCGGCACCTCGATCAGCTTGCGCCCCAGGCCGGACACGACCCGGTCGATGATCGACGAGCTGACGGCCGTCTTGCCGACGGCCACACTGGCCGGCCAGTCCTGCCGGTGCGAGTACAGATAGTCGATCGCCACCGCGAGATAGTGGTTCGGGTTCATCAGCCCCGCGTCAGGGGTGACGATGCCGTGCCGGTCGGAGTCGGCGTCGTTGCCGGTGGCGATCTGATACGAGTCGCGGTTGGCGATCAGTGACGCCATCGCGTTCGGTGAGCTGCAGTCCATCCGGATCTTGCCGTCGGTGTCCAGCGTCATGAACCGCCAGGTCGCGTCGACCAGCGGATTGACCACGGTGAGGTCCAGATTGTGCCGCTCGGCGATGGCTCCCCAGTAGTCGACGCTGGCCCCGCCCAGCGGGTCGGCGCCGATGCGGATCTTCTGGGCGCGGATCGCGTGGATGTCGACGACGTTGGGCAGATCCGAGACGTAGGCGTCGAGGTAGTCGTGGCGCTGGGTGCTCTGCAACGCGCGCGCCAGTGGCACCCGCTTCACGCCCTTGAGCCCGCTGCGCAGAATTTCGTTGGCGCGCTTGGCGATCGCGCCGGTGGCATCGGTATCCGCCGGGCCGCCGTTGGGCGGGTTGTACTTGAACCCGCCATCACGCGGCGGATTGTGCGACGGAGTGACGACGATACCGTCGGCGAAACCGGCGGCCAGCCCCCGGTTGAAGGCGAGGATGGCATGACTGACCGCCGGGGTCGGGGTGTACCGGTCGGCCGAATCAATCATGGCCACAACGTCATTGGCGGCCAGCACCTCGAGTGCGGACACCCAGGCCGGCTCGGAAAGCCCGTGGGTGTCGCGGCCGATGAACAGCGGCCCGGTGGTGCCCTGCGCAGCTCGGTACTCCACAATCGCCTGTGTGGTGGCCAGGATGTGCGCCTCGTTGAACGCCCCGTCCAGGCTGGAGCCGCGATGCCCCGACGTACCGAAGGCCACCTGCTGGTCGATGTTGTCGGGGTCGGGGTTCACCGTGTAATACGCGGTGACCAGATGGGGCAGATCGACGAGGTCTTCGGGGAGCGCCGGCTGGCCGGCGCGGGGGTTAGCCGCCATGGAGCCAATTCTGCCCTCCCAGGGGCGATACTTGCTCGCGGATTCATCCACGGTTAAGGGGGTTGCCCATGTTCGGCCATGACAACCGGGAATTGGCGGCCGTGTTCGTCGGCGGTGCGGTGGGGACCCTCGCGCGCGCGGTGCTGGCGACGGTGTTCGTCGATGACCCGGCGCGCTGGCCGTGGGCGACGTTCGGCGTCAACATCGTGGGCGCGTTCCTGCTGGGTTACTTCACCACCCGCTTGCTCGAACGGCTGCCGCTGTCGAGCTACCGCCGCCCCCTGCTGGGAACCGGGCTGTGCGGCGGGCTCACCACGTTCTCCACCATGCAGGTCGAGACGTTGAAGATGATCGAGCATCACCACTACGCACTGGCGGCCGGCTACACCGTGGCCAGCATCGCCGCCGGTCTGCTGGCGGTGTACGTGGCGACGGCGCTGGTGCGCCGGGTCAGGATCCGGGCGTGAACATCGCAGTATGGGCCGGGGTGATGGCCATCGGCGGGCTGGGGTCGGTGGCCCGGCTCATGGTCGACCGGGCGGTGGCCCGCCGGGCGGCACGGTCGTTCCCATTCGGCACCCTGGCCGTCAACATCAGTGGCGCGGTACTGCTCGGCTTCGTCAGCGGGCTGACGTTGAGCCACCATGCCGCGCTGCTGGCGGGCACCGCGTTCGTCGGCGCCTACACCACGTTCTCGACCTGGATGCTGGAAACGCAGCGGCTGACCGAGGAGCGCCAGATCTGGCCCGCGGTGGCCAATCTCGTCGTCAGCGTCGTCCTGGGCGTCGCCGCGGCGATGCTCGGCCAGTGGATTGCGAGCCTGCCGTGAGCGAGCCCTACCTGAAGCTGACCGCGTTCTTCGGCGAGCGCCAGCGCGCCGGTTCCCGATTCCTCGCCGAGGCGATGCTCGACCTCTACGCCCACCGCGAGGTGTCCAACAGCGTGATGCTCCGCGGCATCGCCAGCTTCGGCCCTCGGCACGTCATCCGCAGCGACGAGTCGCTCACGTTGTCCGAGGATCCGCCGATCGCGATCGCCGCCGTCGACACCGCGGCGACGATCGGCGGCCTGATCGATGACGTGGTCGGCATCACGACCCGCGGCCTGATCACCCTGGAACGGGCCCAGCTGTACAACGGTGAGCTGCCCGGTGGCGATGACGCCGTCAAACTCACCGTCTACGTCGGTCGCCGACGCAAGATCAACGGCGCAGCCGCCTTCTACGCGGTGTGCGACCTCTTGCACAGCCACCACTTCGCTGGAGCGACGGTGTACCTCGGTGTGGACGGCACCGCGCACGGTCGACGACGCCGTGCCCGCTTCTTCAGCGGCAATACCGACGTGCCGATCATGATCGTCGCCACCGGCACCGCCGAGCAGGCCCAGCGCGCGGTGCCCGAACTCGAAGCGATGATGAACCAACCGCTGGTGACGGTGGAGCGTGTTCAGGTCTGCAAGCGCGACGGCCAGCTGTTGGCTCGCCCGCCCGCAATACCTGCCCTTGATTCACACGGCCGCGAACTGCGCCAGAAGCTGACGATCCACACCGACGAGTCGACGCACCACGACGGGGCTCCCATCCACCGCGCACTGGTGCGGCGGTTGTGGGAGTCGGAGATCGTCAGCGGCGCCACCGTGCTGCGTGGCATCTGGGGCTTCCACGGCGACCATAAACCCCACGGCGACAAGCTGATTCAATACGGCCGTCAGGTGCCGGTGACCACCATCGTCGTCGACACCCCCGACGTCATCGCGCGGTCCTTCGACATCATCGACGAGGTGACCGGCCGCCACGGCCTGGTCACCTCCGAGATGGTGCCTGCGCAGCTGATGCTCGACGGCGACGTACGCCAGGGCGCAACCGATCTCGCCGACTACCGGTATTAGGTGATCAGCTGTCCGCGAGGACGGTCAGCAGGATCACCGAGTCGTCGACCGCGTGCAGGCCGTGCCGCTCCCGTGGAACCACCAGCAGATCGCCTTCCCGACCCTCCCAGGCGTCGTCGGCGGTCGTCAGCCGGACGTTGCCACGCAGCACCTGCAGCGTGGTCTCCCCCGGGCTGTGGTGGTCGCTGAGATCCCGACCGCCCGCCAAGGCGATCAGCGTCTGGCGCAGCTGATGATCGTGGCCGCCGTGCACGGTATGCGCGGCACGTCCACTGTTCGACGAGCGGGCCGTGGCCAGCTGTTCGTCTGCGAGCGCAGACAGCGAAACCGAATCCATAACATCCTCCAATTCTCAAGAGTTAAGCAGCAGAACGCCGCTCACGAGCAGCGCCACCACCTTGACAACTTCGACTACGACGTAGACGTGGTGCGCGCGTGATCGCCCCGACTCCGCCTGGCGCGCGTCGGCAAGTACCGCATCGGAGCGCCGCGTCAGAGCTGGGCGCACAGCGATCACCTGGATCAGCAGTGCAGCGACGGCCACCAGGACCGCCGCGATGATTCCCGCGGTGGGCGTGCCGATCACCAAGGCGATGACGATGACCGCCGCCAGCACGGCTTCACAGGTGTTCAGCGCACGGAAGACGAGCCGGCCGATTCCCAACCCGAGCGGGATGGTGACACCGGGAGCACGGAACTTCAGTGGCGCCTCGAGGAAGGAGATGGCAAGGACCATTCCCAACCAGACGAACAACGCCGCCACCGCGACCGCGGTCCAGTGCTCCACCACGTCTCCTCACTGCCAATCCGTGGCGAGTTCGGCCACCCAGTCGCCGGCCTGCGCCGGGTCGTCCGGCGGCGACGCGACCAGAACCAGTTCGCCGACACCCAACTCTGCCAGACGCTCCTTGTCCGCCGGGTCCGGTTGGCGCAGCGCGACCGCCACCCGCACGTCGGCCGGATCACGTCCGGCTTCCTGACACAGCCGGTGCAATGTCGCCACCTTGGCGGCGACGTCATCGACGTCACGAAGATTGAAGCCGTACCAGCCATCACCCCACTGCGCGACACGGCGCAGAGCGGCATCGGTGTTACCGCCGCACAGGATCGGGATCGCGCGCTCCCGGGGTTTGGGATTGACCCGGATGTTTGCGAAGTTGGCGAATTCTCCTGTGTACGAGGCGATATCGTCACACCAGATGGCACGCATCGCAGCGACATAGTCGGCGGTGCGGGCAGCTCGCCGCTCGAACGGAACCCCGATCGCGTCAAATTCTTCACGCGACCAACCGATTCCGATGCCAAGCGAGAACCGGCCGCCGCTGAGCTTGTCCAGGCTGGCGGCCTGCTTGGCCACGATCACCGGGTTGTGCTCAGGCAGTAGCAGGACGCCGGTGGCGATGCCGATCGTCGTCGTGGCGGCCGCGGCGAACGATAAGCCGATCATCGGGTCGATCCAGTCGGCGTCGGCAGGCACCGCGATCTTGCCGTCGTCGGCGTACGGATAGCGGGAGGCGCCATCGTCGACCATCACGACGTGCTCCCCCGCCCACAAAGTGGCGAAGCCGTTCTGTTCGGCGGCGAGAGCCACCGCCTGGATCACCGCGGACTCAGCGCCCGCGCCGATACCCAAAGCGTGCAACCCGAGTCGCATCTGCGCATCATCGCACGCGTCATGGTGCGAAGTTCTGCACCCGGCCACTGCTGTCCGGTAAACACATGAAGATGCGCTGCACGGGGTGGGCCGCGGTGGTCGGGCTTGCCGTCGCCACGTTGACGGGCTGCGGCGGGAGCAGCGACACCACACCCACGCTGACCACCACGAACACGTCCACCGCGGCGACGCCAACCAGCGCGGTGGCCGCCACGCCGGCCCCGCGGCCCCGGACGGTGAAGTGGGTGGACTTGAAAGCCGGTGACTGTCTGGTCGACCCACCACCGACGGATCCGGCAGTGGTGATGGTCAGTGTCGTCGACTGTGGCCAGCCACACTCGGCCGAGGCATATCTGCGCACGCCGATCCCGGTGAACGCGGCCTTGGCCGATGTCGTGACCAGTGAATGCACCACCGGTTTCCAGCAGTACACCGGGGCCACTCCCGGGGTGGGCAGGTACTCCAGCACCTACCTCATCGACTCCGACCAGGACCGCACATCCGACAACCCCTACCCGAGCACGGTGATCTGCCTGCTGCAGGGCGCCGACGGGAAACCCCTCACCGGCTCGGCGCGCCGGTGATGGCGCGCCGGTACCCACTCAGGTTGGGCGTCCTAGGTCGAGCCGGTAGGGTTTATATGTTGTCTAACGAATTCCCTGGTCAAAGCGCGGCCGATCTGAACAAAAGGATCTGATGGCCCATGCGCGCACCCTATGACCCACAGGAACTGAACCCTGTCGGCTTTGCCGGCGCCAGCAACCGACCGATTTCGCTGCTGCTGATCGAGGACGACCGGGGCGACGCGATTCTGGTCGAGGAGCTGATCGACGAGGCCGGCGCCGAGATCACGGTGGAGTGGGCGTCGTCGATCGCCATTGCGGCAGAACAGCTGTCGGTTCACCGACCCGATTGTGTCCTGCTGGATCTCAATCTGCCGGACGCGAACGGCATCTCGGCCGTCGACCGCGTCACGAAGCTCGACTCCACGCTGCCGATCGTCGTGCTCACCGGCCTCAACGACGAGCACTACGGCATCTCGGCGATGGCCTCCGGCGCCCAGGACTACCTCGTCAAGGGACACGTCGGACCCGAGACATTGCACCGCTCACTGTTGTACGCCATCGAACGCAAGCGGGCCGAGCTGACCGCTGTCGACCTGCACACCAGCCAGGCACGAGCCCAGGAGAACGCCCGGCTGGAACGGGCACTTCTACCGCTGCCGCTGCTCAACGAGAACCCCGGCGTCGAGATCGTCACCCAATATCGGCCCAGTCGGGAGAACGCGCTGCTCGGCGGTGACTTCTACGACATGGTCCAGACGCCGGACGGCACCGTCCACGTCATGGTCGGCGACGTGGCCGGGCATGGTCCCGACGAGGCGGCGCTAGGCGCTGCGTTGCGAATTGCGTGGCGCGCCTTCACCTTCGCTGGGCTTCGCGGCAATGAGCGGATGCGGCGCCTCGAGCAGATCCTGCGGGCCGAGCGGGCCGGCTCGGGAATCTTCGCGACGGTGCTCAGCGTGGCGCTGTGGCCCGACGGGCGAGGCTTCACCGCAGTACGCGCCGGCCACCCGGGCATGCTGCTGCACGGACCGGGCACCGTCGAATGGCTCGAACCGCCCGCCGGGCCGGCACTGGGCCTGGGCGCACAGCAGTGGCCGCAGAACGAGTTGGAGTTGCCCGACGGCCACGGGCTGGTGCTGCTCACCGATGGCCTCTTCGAGGGATATTCCGGTGTCGGCAACCAGCGTCTTGGCGAGGACGGCCTGCTGGAGCTGGCTCGTTCCATCGCGCCGCTGCCGGGTCCCGAGTTCGTCAAGTCCCTCATCGAAGGGGCCGAAGCCTGTGCCCAGTCACACGGCGGGATCACCGACGACATCGCGGTGCTGCGCGTACAGCGGACGCGCTGATGAAGGAGGTGGCGGGCACCCGGCTGTCCCGTCTGACGGTGCGGAGCTGGCTCAACCTCGTGCTGTTGGCGGTCGGCGTCGTGGTGCTCGGCGGCGCGTTGGCCGCGGCGGTGCTGCTCAACCGCACCGACGAGACAAGTCAGCAACTCATCAACAACATCCAGCCCGCTCGAGTGGGCGCCTACCGGCTGCAGGCCGCACTGATCGACCAGGAGACAGCCGTACGCGGCTATGCCATCGCCGCCGACAAGCAATTCCTGGCACCGTATTACGACGGACAACGCACCGAACAGGGTGCGGCAGAGGCGATTCGGAAGCTTCTAGCTAGTCGGCCTGAGCTGACCGCCGATTTGGACGCCATAGAAAAGGCCGCCGGCACGTGGCGCAGTCAGTATGCCGAGCCGCTGATCGCCACCGTGACGCCAGGGGTGCCCAGCGTGGCGACGAAGGCGAACGTCGTGGCCGGAAAGCCGCAATTCGATTCCCTGAGAGCGCTTTTCGACACACAGAATCAACATCTGGCTACCGCGCGCACCGATGCCATCGCTCAACTCGACACCGCCCGCGCCTGGCGCGACCGCGTTCTGGCCGGCATCGTCGCAGCCTTCATCATCACCGGGCTGGTGATCGCGGTCCTGTTTCGCAATGCGGTCACCCGACCACTGGAGGCGCTGGCAGCCGCCTGCCGTCGGATCACCGAAGGCAACTTCGGCGATCACATCGTCCCCCAGGGCCCCAAGGATATTCGCTCCATCGCCGCTGACGTCGAGGACATGCGTGGCCGCATCGTCGATGAGCTCGAAGCCTCCAGGTCGGCTCGCGAATTGCTAAACGAGCAGGCCGGCGAGCTGCGCCGGTCCAACGCCGAGCTGGAGCAATTCGCCTACGTCGCCTCCCATGACCTGCAGGAGCCGCTTCGCAAGGTGGCGGCGTTCTGCCAGCTGCTCGAGAAGCGCTACGGCGATCAGCTCGACGAACGCGGGATCCAGTACATCGATTTCGCCGTCGACGGCGCCAAGCGCATGCAGATCCTGATCAACGATCTGTTGACATTCTCCCGAGTCGGCCGACTCAACTCCACCCAGGTCAAAGTGAACCTCGACGCCGTGTTGGATGAGGCTATTGCCAACGTGTCCACGGCGATCGAGGAGACCGGCGCCGAGATCACCCGTCCGGAATCGTTGCCGCGGGTGCTGGGTGATCCGACGCTGCTGATCATGCTGTGGCAGAACCTGGTCAGCAACGCCGTCAAGTTCCGGCGCGACGACCAGGCCCCGCGCATTGCGATCACCTGCGAGCCCGGCTCGGGCGAGCAGGAGGGACAGTGGATGTTCACCTTCTCCGACAACGGAATCGGCATCGCCGACGATTTCGTCGACAAGGTGTTCGTGATCTTCCAGCGGCTGCATGGCCGGGATGCCTACACGGGCACCGGAATCGGCCTGGCACTGGTCAAGAAAATCGTCGAACATCACGGCGGCATCATCTGGATCGACACGTCCTATCACGGCGGCACCCGCTTTCGGTTCACCCTGCCCGTCATGACCGCAACCACGCACGAGCCGCTATTGGAAGGAACCGCTTCATGACCGATAACGGTCGCGCGATCGATGTCCTGCTCATCGAGGACGATCCGGGTGACGAATTGATCACCCGGGAGGCGTTCGAGCACAACAAGCTCAAAAACACCCTGCACGTCGTGCACGACGGCGAAGAGGGCCTGGATTACCTCTATCGACGCGGCCGGTTCGGGGACGCGCCACGGCCCGATCTCATCCTGCTCGATTTGAACCTGCCCAAATATGACGGACGCCAGCTCCTCGAGATGATCAAGTCCGATGACGACCTGTGCCATATTCCGGTGGTGGTGCTCACCACCTCGTCGGCGGAAGAGGACATTCTGCGCAGCTACAAGCTGCACGCGAACGCCTACGTGACCAAGCCGGTCGACCTCGATCAGTTCATGGCAGCTGTCCGCCAGATCGACGAGTTCTTCGTCCAGGTGGTCCGGCTGCCGAACGGCGGGCAGCCGCGGTAGTCGCGGTGGGTTGCTGTCTATCCCTTCGGGGATAGCGATACACCCCGGCGGGGTCTGATCGAATCGGCTCCACGGTGCTTGCATGGTGGTGGATCTCACCATCAAGCCAGGAGCACCGATCGCCATGGGGTTTTTCAAGGACGCCAACGAACTCGACGAGTACATCGGCGGGGTGTTCCGCGAAGCGGGTGAACATCCCGAATCGGGGCCGAAACTCAAAGCAGCCAACATCGTCATGCGGGTCATCTACACCGATCCCGACTTCGAGATGACGATGGTTTTTCACGATGACTACCAAGTCATTTCCGGCCCCAATGACACCAAGCCCGACATCACGCTGTTGATGCGCGGGGATACCGCAGACCAATTCTGGCGCGGCGATTACAACCTCGCCGTCGGCTTGGCGAAGGGCCAGGTGAAGGCCAAGGGTCCGGTCAACAAGATCCTCAAGCTTGTGCCCCTCACCAAACCGTTGTTTCCGATGTACCGCGAGAAGATCGCCAAGAAGGACGACGCGAGTGCCTGAGACCATGCGGGCCGCCGTCCTGCGCGCGCCCCGCTGCGTCGAGGTCTTGGAGATCCCGAAACCGGTGATGTCCAACCCGACCGACATTCTCGTACGGGTCGAGCTAACCGCGATTTGTGGCACCGACCTGCACCCCTACGAAGGCCGTCTCGAAGTCGAGCCGGACATCATCCTGGGCCACGAGTTTCTGGGCACTGTCGAAGCCGTCGGCAACGCGGTGACGCAGGTGAACGTCGGTGATCGCGTAGTCAGTTCGTGTGTCATCAGTTGCGGCAGCTGCTATCAGTGCCGGCGCCATCAGCCTGGAAACTGTGCTGGATCACGGATTTTCGGTCTCGGTCTCGCATTGGGCGACCTTGATGGTGGTCAAGCCGAATACGTCGTCGTCCCGAACGCCGACCTCAGTGCTCGCATAATCCCCGATAGTGGCGCGAGCGACGAGGACATCCTGTTCGCGGGAGACATCATGACAACCGGCTACGAGGCAGTCGCGCGGGCGATGCGTCCCGGTGACGTCGTCGCAGTCGTCGGCGCCGGGCCGGTAGGACTGTGCGCCACGATGGCGGCAACCGTTCCCGGAGCAGCGCAGGTGATCGTCGTCGACAAGGTCGACACGCGGCTCAAGGAAGCCGAGAGCATCGGCGCAGTGGCGGTCAACGCTTTGGACATCGATCCGGCCGACGCCGTGCTCGACCTGACCAGCTGGCGCGGAGCGGACGTGGTCATCGACGCCGTCGGCCACGAATCGGCGCTGGGGTGCGCGATCTCGCTGGTCCGCGCCGGCGGGGTGCTGTCCATCCCCGGCGTCTATACCGAGGATTCGGTGTCGATTCCGTTCGGGGAGCTATACCTCAAAGGCGTGACGCTGCACATGGGCGTCGCGCACATCACCGAGTACATCGACGAGGTACTGGCACTGTCGGCTGCGGGGAAGCTGAATCCGGGCACGATCGTCTCGCACCGAATGGCCCTGTCGGAGGCCGCCGACGCCTATCACCTCTTCGAAGCCCGCGAAGCCACCAAAATCGTGCTCGACCCATGGGTCTGAGCTAGCCCAGAGAGGATCACCATGACCACTTTCGAAGATTCCGAGCTATCCTTCGACGACGACAGTGACGTCGACCTCGCTCCGACCAATGACGTTGCCGCCACCCGATCATTCGATGCGCTGAACGTGTCGAGCGACGCGTTCTGGGATCTCGACCTGCCCGAGCGCGATCCGATCTTCGCTGAGTTGCGGCACGATCGACCGGTCAGCTGGCAGCCCCCGATCGAGACCGCGGTCTCACCCGACCCCGACGACCCGGGTTTCTGGGCCGTGGTGCGGCACAAGGACATCACCGAAGTGAGTCAGAACGCTGACGTCTTCGTATCGCGCTATGGGGTCATGTTCGACACGCTACCCGCGGTGTTCCTCGAGATGGCCATGTCCTTCCTGGCGATGGACAACCCCCAGCACCAAAAGGTGCGTCGACTGGTGAGCTCCGCATTCACCGCGCGCCAGATACAGCGGATCGAAAACGACATCGCTTCGCGCGCACAGCGGATCGTTGCCACTGCGGCGGCGAAGGCGGCCGATGGTGCGGCGATCGATTTCGTCGACGACATCTCCAAGCATCTGCCCGTCGAGATGTTCGGCGACATGTTCGGCGTTCCAGCTGATTTGCGGCCGAGGTTCTCGCACGCCGCCGATGAAACCCAAGCGTGGGCAGACCCTGTTCTCCTCGCCGGCCGCGATCCCGCCGAGGTCCAGGTCGAGGCCGCACTGGTGATCCACGACCTCACCGAGGAGTTGATCGCGCAGCGGCGAGCACACCCAACCGAGGATCTATTGACCAGCCTCGTTCAGGCCGAAGTAGACGGTGAGCGCCTCAGCGACTTCGAGATCGGCGCGACGATGGTCCTATTCGCCGTCGCGGCAACCGATACCACCCGCCACACCGCAAGTTTCGGCGCAAAGGCACTCAACGACCATCCTGATCAACGGGCTTGGCTGTGGGAAGACTTCGAAGGGCGCATCGGCACCGCGGTGGAAGAATTCCTGCGCTGGGGTTCGGTTGTGCAGAACTTCCGCCGGACATGCGTCAGCGAGTACGAGCTGGGCGGCCAGAAGATCCTGCCCGGCGACAAGGTGGTGATGATGTACTCGTCGGGCAACCGCGACGAATCGGTGTTCGAGAACCCGAATCAACTCAACCTCGCCCGAGAACGCAATCCCCACATCGCATTCGGCGGGGGCGGCATCCACTTCTGCCTAGGCAGTCAACTCGCCCGTACGATGCTCAAGTCGCTGTTCCGTGAACTTCACTCGCAGATGCCCGATTTCAGCACCGGAACGCCGACGTTGGTGCGGACCAACTTCATTCGCGGTGTGGTGAGCATGCCGATCGACGTGGGGGCTCAAGCACCGTCTGACTGATAGAGCATCGACACGGCTTCCACCCGGTTGGCGGCACGCAGCTTGCGCAGAATGTGTTTCACGTGTTGTTTGACGGTGCCCTCGGAGATGACCAACTGGGCGGCGATGGACGCGTTGCTCCGGCCCTCGGCCATCAGCTCGAGAATCTGAACCTCACGCGCGGTCAGGACATCTCGCACCGAACGAAGTGCCCGTCGCGTGACCCGAGTCGCCAGTGCGATGCCCGGGCTGTCAGCAACCTCGGTTGCCGGCTCGTCCAACGAGAACTCGCCGACGGCCTCGACCCTGTCCTGACTGTCGTTCGCGGTACTTCTCAGAACTGAGCTGACGGCTTGCAGCGCTTCGGCCAGGTGGGCTCTGCTCAGTGCGACCTGCAGCCCCTTGGCGTACGCGGCCAACGATTCACAGTCCGTCCCGCCGGTTTGACGGCCTTGCAAGTAGCAGTCGGCGTGCAGCAGGCCCACGACCCGGTTTCCCGAGATGATCGGAACCGCAACGTAGGACTGTGATCGCGATGCGTCAGCTATCGGCCGGTGGACGCGCGCGTCGGTCTGCACATCGGTGACGATCATCGCCTCCCGCCGGCGGGCGATCTCCGTCTCATAAAGACCTGGGAACAAGGGTTGGGGACTGCTTTGGCCGACCTGGTTGATTTCATCCGCCCACCGTGGGTCGTCGGCGATGTAGACCGCCTGCGAAATCCATAGGCCGTCAACGATCCGCGAGAGTATCGCCCGGTCGAAGCCGAGGTAGCGCGTCAACTGAGGAGCAAGACGCACCAGATCCGCCACCCTCGATGGCGCGGATTCCAGCCGGCCGAGTGCCTCACCGAGCTGGCGTGGGGCTGCCGTTGCCCGGGCCAATGCCGCATCGGCGAGGGTGAGCTTGCGCAGCAGGTTCAACACGGCCCCCGCTTGCGGCCGTTCATCGAGGAGGTCGGCGAGCACGGACCAGGCACCGTCGAGAACTGCGCGAGCGTCGGCCGGGCGCGGATTCCAATGCGGATCGTCGGCGTCGGCAATGGCACGCAGCCCGTCGAGGACTGCGCGTAACCGTTCTTGATCAGCGGCCTGCGCCGCGGCTGAAGACTCCGCAGCAGTGTGACCCATCACACAAGAATACACACGCGATGCATGCCGAATATCGGTGTTCCACCAGGCCAGCGCGGGAATGGTGACGGTACCTCGAAAGGGGTCACCGAACCATCCCCGAGGGGTCTTCACAGCCCCGTCAGGATGCCGCCGACCACGGCGTCGCCCATCTGAGCACGCACTCCGCATTCGGCACCAAGCTGGGCGCGATCCGCGAAGGCGCCAACGAGGTCAGCTGTGGAGCATCGCCAGGATCGCGGTAGGCCGCGACACCACCGGCTAACACGGCCGATCGCGACCTCTTACCAGTCGAGAACCTCACCTGCCCGCAGGAAGGAATCCACCAGCGCGGGGTCACCAAAGTAGGGATCACCGTGGCCGGCAACAGCCCTGCGGCGGCCGTATTCGTAGAGGGCAGCCAATTTGAATTGCGCCAGCGCGCAATACCAGTTGACCCCCTTAGCATCTGACCCAGTGCGTGAAGAGTATCGGGCCAGCAGTTCGTCTCGAGTCGGGAAACCATCCTCGAGCACGGCGGTGCCCATCGCCGCCGTCGGCGTAAGGGACTCGCCGCGTTGTGGATACGACGCCAGGAAATACCCCAGATCGGCAAGCGGGTCGCCGATCGTCGCCAGCTCCCAGTCCAGAACCGCGACAACGCGCCCTGGGGCGGTGTGCGCCACCATCAGATTTCCAATCCGAAAGTCATTGTGTAAGATGGCTTCTCCCGTCTCGGCCGGCACGCTGCGCGCCAACCGATCGGCGAGCGGGATGAAGGTGGCCGGAAGCGAGCCGCCGGCGTCGGCAACCATTGCGCAGACCCGACGCAGATGTCGGGCGTTGAACCCGACTGGTTTACCGAAATCGCCGAGACCACAACCATGCCAGTCGATGCCATGCAGGTCAGCAAGTGTGTCCACCATCGAACGGGCAATCTGGCGGCGGATTTCGGGCGTGCCTAGGGATGCGGGAGTCTGTTCGGTGATCACCACCGCGTCGACGAATTCAGTGACGACAACTGGGACGTCCAGAATTTCGCCGGCTCCGGCAGTTGCAAGGACGTGAGGAACCGGCACCTGCGTGTCCTGAAGCGCCGCGACCAGACGGGCCTCCCTTAGAACGTCATGGGCTCCAGGTGGAGTCGGTGGCGGCGGCGGTCTGCGGACCACAACTCGGCGCTGCCCGTCAGACACCAAGTACGTCAGGTTCGAGTGGCCATCACCGACCGCTTGTGCCGTCACCGCCGGACCGCACAATCCACGCTCGGCGAGATAGGTTCCCAGACGCACGAGCTCGGCGGGCGACCAGCACCAGGTCATCGATTCGACCGAGACTGCGTGAGGTGATTCAGGTAGGAACCGACCCAATGGGTTTCGAATTGGCCGGCCCCCGGTTCGCCGCCGATCGTGGCACGACACGCCCCTTCCCTAATGACTGTCGCCATCGGGTCGTGACTAGGCAGTTCGACCACACCGAAGACGTCCAGCGTCACCTCCGTCTGCCCACCCGCGATGTCGGTGACGACAGCGCGAAGTCGCTGCTGGCGCATAGCGTCGTCGTAGTCAGCGTGATGGTCGATCGTGGCGATTGGCACCGTTTCCCCATCGCGGGTGACGTAACCACCAAACCCCCACTCACCCTGCGCGATCCAAATCCAACCATTCACCGCCACACCCGCAGGCGTGTATGCGACGAACCATTTCCAGTGCTGTGGCATGTTCCAATCGCGCAGGCCCCACGAATGGTCCCGATGGCCGATACCGTCTAGCTCGATCACCCGGTCGCCGATGGCTAACGATCCACGAACATGACCTGTTTGTTCCATCCGGTTCTCGGCGAACCAAGGCGGCAGGCCACCGGGATTGGACCGGTAGCTGAAGGCGTCATGGATGCCCTGGAAGCGGTAGTCGATCGCCACGTCTTCCCCGCGGTACGTGAGATCGCACGATCGCAGCGAGTCCTCTTGTCGCAGCGAAAGACCGTCGAGGCTAATGTCGTCGAGATCCGACTTGTCGGGCAGTCGTCCCGACCCGAGGCGAAGCACAAGTGGTTGGGAATCCTCTCCCCAGACGACCACGTTGTAGCCAGCCCTGCCGCGCTCGTTGAGATAGAGGTAGACCTGCATGCCGAGCCGCTCCTCGGGCAGTGTCATCTGCCAGAAGAGGCTGTCTCGCATGCGTTTACCCGGTTCGGGCCGGTGTCGGAGATCATCGGCTGGTGACAGATGCGGGCCAGGGGTGTTGCTCATGTGCGGGATGTTTCTCCCTAGAGCGGGGTGGCGGTCGCGCCGCCGCGTCCGGGGTCGACCTTGTCGAAGAATTGCTGTGAGCGGTCCATCACTGTTGTGTTACCACCGCACAACGCATATCCCCACATCGCTTCAACCCGCAGCTGGTCATGAAGGGGGCGGCCGATGACTTCGAAGACCGTTTCTTTGGCCGATTCGATGGCTGCCTGGTCGCAGCGCAGGATGGTCTTCACGACAGCGTCGACTTCTGTCATCAGTTGGTCGTGCGGCACGACACGGGACACCATGTTGGCCGTGAATGCTCGCTCGGCCGAGATCGCCTCCCCGGTAAGCAGGAGTTCGAGTGCCACCCCCACCCCGCAGATGTTCACCAGTCGGACGATTCCGCCGTCGGCCGGGTGCATACCTCGGCGGACTTCGAATGTCCCGAACTGTGCTTTGTCGGAGGCGATTCGAATGTCACATGCCAAAGCCAGTTCCACACCGTGGCCCACACACCAGCCGTTGATCGCCGCGACGATCGGTTTGGTCATCCTGGCCAGGGGGCCACGCGTTATGC
Organism: Mycobacterium sp.; assembly: GCA_023264735.1. Classification (GTDB taxonomy): domain Bacteria; phylum Actinomycetota; class Actinomycetes; order Mycobacteriales; family Mycobacteriaceae; genus Mycobacterium. The sequence continues at coordinate 81,966 of JAHFVD010000026.1, forward strand.
CGCACAGGCCGTCTTCGAGGCGTTCGCGTCCAACCATCGGACCGACGGTTTGCCATTCCGGCGCGTGGGTTTTGAGGTCGGCGCCCGCGGTGAAGGCGTCGCCGGTGCCGGTGATGACCGCCACCCGCACATTCGGATCGTCACGAAAGTCGGTGAAGTACTCGACCAGCAAGTCGTGGCATTCGATGTCGATCGCGTTCTTGACTTCCGGGCGGTTCAGGGTGATGTAGGCAACTTCGTCGCGCTTCTCGTACAAGACCTTCTTGGACATGCTGATCCTCACTGGTTAGGTGGCCGGTTGACGCAGAATGGCGGGCAGTTGGGCGCGATGGAAACCGTTGAAGGGGTCGTTGTGCCGGGCAGGCTCCAGCTCCCACCATCCGGGTTTGGCGTTCGGTGCGCCCCCATCGACCCGCAAGCAAGTCCCGGTGATGAAGCTCGCGGCCGGCGACAGCAAGAAGGCGACGCCCGCCGAGACCTCGGCCTCGGTTCCGAACCGCTGCAACGGGATCTCGCGAGCGACCTGACTCTGGATGAACTCGGTGTCCTTGCTGTCGTAGGTGTCCAAACCGCTGGATGCGATCGAGCCGGGAGCGATCGTGTTGACCCGGACCCCGGCCGCGGCCCATTCGGTAGCCGCCGACTCACTTAGCGCCAGCATGCCGCCGCGGGATGCAGCGGAGTGCGCGAAATGCGGCCAGCCGTGCCAGATGTCGGCGATCATGTTGACAATCGCGCCGCCGTGGTCCCGCATCCATTTGGTGTAGACCTCGCGCATCACGATGAATCCGCCGGTGAGGTTGTTGCGCACTACCGCCTCGAACCCCTTTGTGCTGATGGTGTCGAGGGCTGCCCGGTACTGGCCGCCCGCGTTGTTGAACAGCCCGTCAATGCGTCCATGCTCGGCGAGTATGGCGTCGACGACAGCCGCTACTGCCGGCTCATCACGGATGTCGGCGCTGTGGGTCGACACCCGGCCGCCGTCGCTGATCACTTCGTCCTTGACCGCGGCAAGTTTGTCGGGATTTCGGCCGACTATGGCGACTTCTGCCCCCAACGCGGCCAGCTCGTGCACGGTGCACCGTCCAATCCCGCTGCCTCCACCGGTGACGACAACCGTTTGCCCTGCGAACAGGCCCGGCCGGAAGATCGACTGATAGCTCATGTGAATTCCCTTGTTCGGATGCGGCGACGTAGCTCCCCTTTGGTGACCTTGCCGCTGCCATTCGTCGGTAGCTCGTCGACGAGGTAGATGTCCTTGGGGACTTTGTATCCCGCGATCCGCTGCCGGCAGTGTGCGGTCAGATCTTCGCGATCTATGGCCGAGTCAATGGCCGGGACAACAAACGCCACGACGCGCTCGCCCCACTTCTGATCGGGTGCACCGACAACCGCAGCTGCGGCCACCGCCGGGTGCGAGACCAGCGCTCGTTCCACCTCGGCGCAATAGACGTTTTCCCCGCCGGTGACGATCATGTCTTTGAGCCGGTCCACCAGATGTACGTTGCCCGCTGCGTCGCGGTAACCGACGTCGCCGGTGTGATACCAACCCTCGGCCATCGACGCAGCGGTAGCATCGGGGCTGTTCCAATAGCCGTTGAACATCCACGGCGACTTCACTGTAACCTCGCCCGGGCACCCATCGGCTACATCGAGACCGGCTCGATCGACGATACGCAACTGCACCGAACCCATCGGCTGGCCACAGGAGCTCAACGTCTGCCCATCGCCCCCGCGGTGTTGAGCTGGGCGTAGCAGGCAGATGATGAAAGTCTCGGTGGTGCCGTAGAACTGGACGAGGTCGCAATCGAACGCATCGATCAGCGCGTCAAGAGTCACCGCGTCGATCGATGAACCCGCGTAGAGCATGCGCCGCAGAACGGGCCGATCGTCTGCCGGGAGTGCCGAAACATGCTGCAACAAGCTATGTATAGCGGTGGGCACCAGGCAGGTCACCGTAACCCGGTGAGCGCGTAACGCAGCCAGGAATGACATCGGTTCGAAGGCCGGCAGCACGGCCAACGTTGCGCCGTGGAACAACGCGGGCACCGACACCCAACTGCCGGCAAGGTGAAAGTTCGGCATCACCATCAGGCCGGTGTCCGCCGCACTCCACGCTGTCTCGGGATCGAGCGCCGCGACCCGATGCCATTCGAGCAGAGCGGCATTTGTGATCGCGACCCCCTTCGGAGCGGCCGTGGTACCCGACGTGTAGGCCAGTAAGGCGGTGCGGTCCGCGTCGGCCGCAAGGGGGGCAAGATCATCGGGGCGAGTGTCCGCCAGCCAACTTTCGAGGGTGTCGAGACCGACCACCGCGGGTTTGGTATCGGTCAGGACCAGCGCGCGTTCAGTCAGTTCGTCGAACCCGTCACCGACGAACAAGATCGCCAGTTGCGCGTCGTCGACGATCGCAGCCAGTTCGTGCGAACTGCTCCGCCAGTTCAATGGGGTCAGCGCAAAGGAGGCTCTATTCGCACCGACCCAGATCTCGAAGAAAGCCGCCGAGTTCTTGCCGAGGTATCCGACACGGGCCCCAGCATCGAGTCCGCTCGCCCGCAGCGCGGATGCGATGCGCTGCGAGACGGCATCCAGTTCGGTATACGTGACCGCACGCTCGCCGTCGATCAACGCGACCTTGTCCGGTGTCGCGGCTGCCCACTTCCGCACACAGTCGGACAGGTACGCGCCAGCAATCAGATCGGTCAAGCCGCGCCCACTTCGTCGATTGGCCAGAGTCGCCTACCAACATCGAACGGATTGACCCCCACGATCAACACACCAAAGAGGGAATTCCCACTATCCCTCTCCCTCAAGCCCTCTCCCTCAAGGGGGCAAGAAGAGGGCGTGTCACACGCCACGGCGGCGATGATCCGATCGGGATGATGAGTGCCGACGGCATGCGCCTAGCCGGGCCAGCCCAGCCATCCTTGCCTCCGAATGATCCGCGCCACATACTTTCGGGGAGGCAATCCTCCGACGTCATCCAGCCGCGCACCGGCGCGCCTACCTCGACGACGTCGAGCCGGAATACGAGGTGTCGCGATGTCCACTCTGACCCCGCGTCCCGCCGAGAGTTCAGAGCTCGTCGCGCGAGTCATCGAGATCATCCGACTCTCGGAGGAGGCCCTCAACGTCGACATCGACCTCCCGAACGCGATCAACACCGAACTGGGCATTGCCGATGCGGCGCTGTCGACGGCCCGCCAAGAACTGACGAAGCGACTCGGCCTCGGTAGCCCCGCCGACTCCCGCATCGCCGCGATGATCATCCGTGCCGAACAAGTCCAACTGGCGCTCAAGGACACCCTGCTGACCATTCAGCGCGAAGAACTCGAGAAGGCCAAGGCGGCCGTCAACCGGCTGCGCACGGCGACGTCTACCGAGGAGCTGGGCCAGCGGGTGCCCGCCGAGGCCTATCAGATGGGGTTCACCCGGGTGGTGTTCTCCCGTATCGAAAAGGGCACCTGGCTCGTGCGCTCCGCGTTCGTCTGGGACGACCAGAACATGGCGTACCGACTGGTCGAAGTCGGCACCGCCCATCCCCGTCGACTGGTCGGCCGCCTGGTGGAATCCGACATGGTCCGCAAAGGCATCCCGATCCTGGTCCGTAACCCGCGGGCAGACCCCCGGGTGCACCAAGAGCTGATCTCGGTGACCAACACACCGGCATACGTCGCCGCACCGGTGTTCTGCTACGGAAAGGCGATCGGTCTCATCCACGCCGATCGGCACACCGAGACCGTCGGCGTCCACGAATTCGACAGGGATGCGCTGGGCATGTTCGCCGAGGGCCTGGGAATAGCGTTCGAACGCAATGTGCTTATCGACCAGGTCCAGATCATGCGACGGGCCGCCGCTGAGCATCTGCGGGTCGCCAATTCACTGGCCGACGATTTCACCTTGGACGTGATGGATCAGGCCGGCCCGGCTCCTGACTCGGCTGAGGAGTATTTGAGGCGGGCCGCGTTGCGGGAACCAGGCGCGGGGCTGGAGCACCGGAGTCCGCTCGGCGCGCTGACATCGCGTGAATCCGACGTCCTGCGGGCGATGGCGGCCGGAAAGACGAACGCCCAGATCGCTACCACGTTGTTCGTCACCGAAGGCACCGTCAAGTCGCACGCCAAGCGCATCTTCCGAAAGCTCGGATCGAGAAACCGCACCGAGGCGGTGATCGTGTACCAGCAAGCCCACAACCCCTGGGCCGCGTCGGCTGACACCGAATAGCCGTGTACGCCGCGGCCAAATCTCTCCAAAGCAAGAGCGATCAACCCTCGTCGTGGTGACGCGCGAGGCGGCGTGGTCAATCACACTGTGCTGCACCGGAAGGCACGCGCCCTCCGGCAGGAGGTAGAGCAGCCATGAATTTCACCGAGGTCATCGCGATGCTCGACGACTCAGTCGGCGGTCCTGACGCGGACGTGGCCTCCCACGGCCCGTTTTGGCGAGGTATCACTCGAGACCGATTTATCGCCATGAAGATTGGCGGCCGCCCGCTCGTCGTTCCGGGCGACGGCAACAGCTCGAATCTGGTGAAGTCGCTGAGGGGTCAGCCGCCGTTCGGCTCCGACTTGTCGGAGCCGCCCACCGGTGCCCTCATACCGTTGATGCCCGCCTACTTGCCGCCGATCGCGCCGGACTCGATCGACCGAATCGTGCAGTGGATCGACGACGGCTGCCCTGAGGCTTGACACCGCTCCTCCCCCCAACGCGGTAGCCAGAAACCCTCCTAGTGGGGGCGAACAAAGCGCCGAACGCCACAACACTTGAGTCAGCAGCGATCGCCCGCTACCCGATATCGCGGACGGCGCCGCTCAGGTACGACAGCAGGAGGAGATCCGTGACCACCACCCAGCAGGCCGACACCGCGATTCTGCCCGAGGAAATCGCCCGCCGAATCGTGCTGCCCGAGGGGCACGCCGACCTTGAGGCACTGCATGGCGCATACAAGTGGATGCGCACCAACATGCCGGTCGGCAAGGCCATCGTGGAGGGCTACGACCCGCTCTGGCTGGTCAGTAAGTACGCCGACATCCAGGAAGTCGAGGGTCAGCCGGAGGTCTTCACCGCCGGCGGCGGTCCGGAGCACCCCGGCACCGACAACCCGATCCTGCAAAACGCCGCCGGAGACGAATTCACCAAAAGCCTTCTCGGCGGAAGTCTTCGGATCCTGGATGCAATCCCCTATCTGGATCCGCCCGAACACACCGCAGTGAAGAACATCGCGTTCGACTGGTTCAAGCCCGTGCAGCTCAAGAAATGGGAGGACCAGATCCGGGTCCTGGCACAAGCTGACGTCGAAAAACTCAAGAACCTCTCCGGCCAGCAGATCGATCTCCTCGACGACTGGGCGCTGCGTTTTCCCCTGCATGTGATGATGACCCTCCTCGGGATACCCGAGACTGACGAGCCTAGGATGATGGCACTCACCCAGGAGTTCTTCGGTACCGCCGATCCAGAGCATCAGCGCGAAGACGTGGAGGCGATGAGCCCCGAGGCCATGGCCCAAATGTTCTCGGCCACAATCCAAGATTTCTTCAACTACTTCGACGCTTGGGTCGAGGACCGCCGCGCCAACCCTCGTGAGGATCTGGCCACTCTCATCTCGTTGGCCAGGCAGCCCGACGGTGAGTACTGGCCAAAGACATTCGCATACGGCTGGTTCACCGCCATCTGCACCGCGGGCCACGACACGACCTCGGCGACACTGGCCGGCACCCTCCAGCAGTTGGCGGCACACCCTGATGTCTTGGCCAGGGTGAAAGCGGATATGAGCCTGGTGCCCAAACTTATTCAGGAAGGCCTGCGATACGTGGCGCCTGTCAAGCATTTTATGCGGCGCGCCCAGCAGGACTACGAACTGAACGGCCAGACGATCAAAGCAGGAGAGCGCGTCATGCCGCTGTTCCAGTCGGGCTGCCGAGACGAGGATGTGTTCGCCGACCCAGAAGTCTTCGACATCGACCGTACGCCCAACAACCACCTGGCATTCGGATTCGGCCCACACACCTGCGTCGGACAACACCTGGCCAAGCTCGAACTTCGAGTGATGTTCGAGGAGCTGTTGCCGCGACTGGAGACGATCGAGGTCACCGGACCCGGCAGCGTGACGCAGACAAACTTCGTCGGGGGGCTGAAGCACCTGCCAGCCAGGCTCACCGTCTCCTGAGGTGACAGCAGGAAGCGACCTGACGATGTCCAACGCCAGCGTCCACGAGTTCACCGCGGACCTGACCGTCCTGCACCGCAGTACCCCGGCCGAGGATGTCGTGGTGCTGGATCTCGGTTACCCGGACAACAAGGAACTGCCGCGGTGGCAGCCAGGGGCGCACATCGACCTGGTTCTCGATGACGGCCTGATCCGCCAGTACTCACTCTGTGGCGACCCGCTCGATTCGGCGGTCTGGCGCATCGGTGTGCTGCTGGAACCCAGCGGTCGCGGCGGTTCGCGGTATGTGCACGACAAGCTTCACGAGGGGGCCGCGGTACGCGTACGCGGTCCACGCAATCACTTCCCGCTGGGTGATGCCGCACGCTATCGCTTCATTGCCGGCGGTATCGGGATCACGCCGATCGTTGCCATGCTCGAGACGGCCCACCGCGTCGGGAGCGAGTGGACGCTCCTGTACGGCGGCCGGACCAGAAAGTCGATGGCTTTTGCCGCTGACCTGGCTGAACGCTATCCCGATCTGGTGACGGTATGGCCACAGGACGAGCGCGGACTTCTTGACCTGGATTCACTGCTTGCGGAACCCGAGGACGACACGCTGGTCTACTGCTGCGGCCCGGAGGCTCTGCTCGGGGCTGTCGAGCAGCGTTGCGCACCCTGGCCGGCCGGGAGCCTCCATGTCGAACGATTCGCCGCCAAGGCTGCCCCAGATCCGGGTGCCGTGGCGCTCGACCAATTCCAAGTTGTGTGCCGACGTTCGGGGGTGACCCTGGAGGTGACGCCCGACAAGTCGATCTTGGAACTGGTCGAGGAGGCTGGTGTTCCGATCACGACCAGCTGCTACGAGGGAGTGTGCGGCACCTGCGAAGCACGGGTGCTGGAAGGGACACCGGATCACCGCGACTCGGTACTGAACGCCGAGCAAAAAGAATCCGGCAACGTGATGCTGCCGTGCGTGTCGCGTTCGCGCACCGAACGACTGGTACTGGACCTGTGAGGAACTGGCCCACGAAATGCTGGTACGTCGCCGCGACCTCCGACGAGGTAGCAGCATCCCCAGTTGGGCGCCGCTTGCTGGGTGAGGACGTTGTGCTGTGGCGCGGAATCGATGGGCGACTAGCGGCATTCGAAAACCGTTGTGCACATCGAGCTTTCCCCTTGTCGCACGGCACTGTCCACGCCGGCCGGTTGGTGTGCGGGTACCACGGGTGCACCTACGATCTCGACGGCAGCTGCATACACATTCCGTCTCAGAACCACGTACCGACCGGAATGCGTCTGCGGCCGTTTCCCGTACACGAGACACCGCCGTTCGTGTGGGTTTGGCTGGGGCCACCCCGGTCGGCGGCCGGCAGCGTGCCGCCGACGCTCCCCTGGGTGGCCGAGCCGAACTGGGAATCGTTCACATCAAGCTGGACTGTGGACGCCAACTACCTCATGGTGCACGAGCACTACCTCGACTTCAGCTACGCGCCGATCGTCCACGCCGGCGACATTCCGGACGGGATCCGAACAATGCCACCGTTCACTGACGTCGAGATCACCGAGACCACGGTGTCCTACACCCGGGTGCTGCCCAACGCAACGCTCACCGGCTGGGAAGCCGAGGCGACCGGACTCGACCGCACCGTTGGATACCAACGCCGCGAGACGGGAACTTTCGCTTCACCGGCCCTGCACCTGCAGCGTTGGGACATTGACACGATCGATGGAAAAACCCTCTCCACCACCAGGGTTCATGGAATCACCCCGGGCAGCGACACCTCGACCCATGTCTTCATGATCAGCTCGCGCAACTATCGCTTGAGCCAGCCCTCCGTCACCGACCGACTGCGGAAATTCTTGGAAGGCGTTGCCGGGCGGGACAACTCAATTCTGGAAATGGCGTCGAACCACTCGGGCTACGACAGATGGCAAGCAGGCGTAGAGTTTCAAGCCGATGCGGCAGTCATGCGGGCGCGAGGCATTGTCGCCACCATGATGACCAATGAACGCGGTTCACTCATCCGCCGATGATCGGCAACCACCAGGGCTGCAGTCCTAACTCTTTGGGGGTAGAAAATAGCCCCCATTGAGGAGCAGCAACCACAGCAACGCTCACGATACCGTTCGGCCATGCCGTCGGTCGTCATCGTTGAACCCAGGCTGCCGACAATTTCGGCGCCGGGCCGTACCGGCTATTGCACAAATATTGACGTTGCCAGCAAAAGCGATGCCGCCCTAGGAGGCGCCGCGACGATGCCCCTTTCGAGGGTCCCCTCGTGACCACGACGCACGCCCTTGCCAAGCCGGTGCGAGCGTTCGGCGGCTTCATCGGCATGTCGTTGGACACTTTGGTGCAGATGTTCCGCCCGCCGTTCGCCTGGCGCGAATACCTACTACAAACCTGGTTCGTCGCCAGGGTTTCGGTGCTCCCGGCCCTGATGCTGACATTGCCCTATTCGGTGTTGCTGGTCTTCACCTTCAACATCCTGCTTGGCGAGTTCGGAGCGGCCGACTTCTCCGGCACCGGAGCAGCAATCGGCACGGTGAACCAGATCGGCCCGATCGTGACGGTGCTGGTGGTTTCGGGAGCTGGGGCGACCGCGATGTGCGCTGACCTCGGCGCCCGAACGATCCGCGAAGAACTCGATGCCCTGCGGGTTATGGGCATCAATCCCATTCAGGCACTGGTGGTTCCGCGGGTGCTCGCCGCAACGACGGTGGCGTTGGCGCTGTCGGCAACGGTGATTCTGGCGGGCCTGTCGGGCGCATATATCTTCTGCGTCTACATTCAGAACGTCTCGCCCGGCGCGTTCGCCGCAGGGATGACGTTGCTGACCGGCGTGGGCGATGTGGTGGTAGCGCTGACCAAGGCGACGCTGTTCGGATTGGCCGCGGGCCTGATCGCCTGTTACAAAGGCATCTCCGTCGGTGGTGGTCCGGCTGGCGTGGGCAACGCGGTCAATGAGACCGTGGTATTCACCTTCATGGTGCTGTTCGCGATCAACGTGATCGTGACGGCCGTCGGCATCCAGTTCACCGTCTCATGAGGGCCGACCGGTGAGCGTCAGTACGCCGAGCAGATTGCACCCCAAACTGCTGAGCAGCCTGCAGGGCGCCGTCGACGGGTGGAACCGCATCGGGGCTCAGACCCGCTTCTACGTCAAGACCCTGGCCGCGATCCCGGAGGCCGTGACCCGCTACCACAAGGAACTGCTGCGGCTCATCGCGCAGATGGGGTTGGGGGCCGGAGCGTTGGCGGTGGTCGGCGGGACCGTGGCGATCGTGGGGTTCTTGACGATGACCACCGGTGCGCTGGTCGCCGTGCAGGGCTACAACCAGCTGGCCTCGGTCGGTTTCGAGGCCTTGACAGGATTCGCCTCGGCGTTCTTCAATGTTCGGCTCATCGTCCCCGGGACGGTATCGGTGGCACTGTCGGCCACCATCGGCGCCGGTGCCACCGCGCAGCTCGGCGCGATGCGCATCAATGAGGAGATCGACGCCCTGGAAGTCATCGGCATCCGCGCCGTCACCTACCTGGCCGCTACCCGAGTGCTGGCCGGAGTGATCGTGGTCATCCCGCTCTACTGCATCGCAGTCATGATGGCGTTTCTGGCAGCGCGGACCGGCACCGTCGCCATCTACGGTCAGGGTTCGGGCGTCTACGACCACTACTTCAACACGTTCCTCAACCCCACCGACGTGATCTGGTCGTTCATGCAGTCGGTCGCCATGACCGTCGTGATCATGCTGGTGCACACCTATTACGGGTTCACCGCCAAAGGGGGCCCGGCAGGCGTCGGCGAAGCGGTGGGACGCGCGGTGCGAACCTCGATGGTGGTCGCGGCGGTCGAAATCGTGATGATCTCGCTGGCCGTGTACGGCCAGTCCGGCAACTTCAACCTCGCCGGGTAGCGAT
>JAHFVD010000176.1 GCA_023264735.1 Mycobacterium sp.
TCGCTGACAACGTCCTGCTCATCCCGGGCACGTCCTCGCTCGGACACCTGGAGGAGAACCTCGCGGTCGCCGACATCGAACTCGACGAGGAGACTCAGCGCGAGCTGACCGCCGTCGCGGCGACTACTTAAGCTCGGTCGACGACAGCCCGAGCAGCCGGCGGGCCACCACCAGCTGCTGGATCTGCTGCGTGCCTTCGAAGATGTCGAGGATCTTCGAGTCGCGGGCCCACTTCTCCAGCAGCGCCTGCTCGGAATAGCCTGGCGTTCCGGCTAATTCGACGGCTTTGAGGGTGATGTCGCTGGCCACTCGAGCGGCCTTGGCCTTGCCCATCGACGCTTCTTTGGAGTTCGGGATCCCATTGTCGGCCTGCCACGCCGACCGGACGGTCAGCAGATAGCCGGCCTCCCAATCGGCCTCCATGCGAAGGAATTCCGCGGCCGGGGCGCTCTGCGCGTGGGCGGGCTTGTCGTAGGAGATCTCCACACCCGCCTCGGTCAGGATCGTGCGGAGCTCCTCGAGCGCGGCCCTGGCCACGCCGACGGCCATCGCCGCCACGATCGGCCGGGTGTTGTCGAAGGTCTCCATGACCCCGGCAAAACCCTTCTCCACGTGGACCTCCGGGTCGCCGAGCAGGTTCTCCTTGGGGATGCGGGCGTTGTCGAACCGGATCACCGCGGTGTCGGAGGCCTTGATGCCGAGCTTGTGCTCCAGACGCTCGACGGTGACCCCGGGGTGCTCGCGCGGGACGATGAACGACTTGATGGCCGCGCGGCCGAGTGCCTTGTCCAGCGTCGCCCACACCACGATGTGGGTGGCCCGGGATCCGGCGGTGACGAAGATCTTCTCACCGTTGATCACGTATTCGTCGCCGTCGAGGACCGCTGTGGTGGACACGGCCGCCGAGTCAGAGCCGAATGATGGCTCGGTGATCGCCATTGCGGCCCAGACGTTTTTGCCCAGCCTTTCCAGCTGCTCGTCGGTGGCTACCCCCGAGATGGCGGCGTTGCCTAACCCCTGGCGTGGGACCGACAACAGCAGTGCGATGTCACCCCAGGAGATCTCGAGCGCATTGAGCAACGCGGACATGTTGCCGCCGTTGATGTTTCCCTTCGGCCCGTCATCGCTGTCGCGGAAGGCTTCCGTGCCGGCGAACGAAATCGTGTTGGCCTCCGAGATGCCCTCGAACAGCGTGGCCAGCGTGTCCAGCTCGACGGGGTAGGCGTGTTCGGTGACGTCGTACTTGCGCGAGATCGGCCGAAGCATCTCCGCGGCACCCTGGTGTGCCTTCTCGATCACGGCTTCCAGCTTGCGCGGCAGTTCGAGATTGATTGCCATGACAGTCTTTTCCGTTCGTTGGGCCGTGACGTTTACAGAACGACAACACCCTCGGCGACGCCGATGGCCCGCAGATCGCGGTACCAGCGCTCGACCGGGTGTTCCTTGGTGTAGCCGTGACCACCGAGCAACTGCACACCGTCCAAGCCGATCTGCATGCCCTTGTCGGTGCCCAGCTTCTTGGCCAGCGCGGCTTCGCGCGCGAACGGCAGGCCGCGCTCTGCGCGGGCGGCGCCACGCCAGGTGATCAGCCGCAGGCCGTCGAGCTCGATAGCGATGTTGGCGCACATGAATGCGACGGCCTGCCGGCGAGCGATGGGCTCGCCGAACGCTTCGCGTTCCTTGATGTAGGGAATCACGTAGTCGAGCACAGCGTGCGAGGTGCCGACCGCCAGTGCGGCCCAGCCCAAGCGCGCCAACGCGATTGCCTCCGAATAGATCTGGGCATAGTCCGAATCCGTTCCATCGTCCTCGCCCAGGCGTGCCGACACCGGGACCGAAACCTTGCTCAGTTCGACCTGACCGAGGGCGGCGGCGCGGATACCCATGCTGGGATCCGCCTTGACTGCCACACCGGGAGTGGATGCCTCGACGATGAACAGAGCCGGCTTACCGTTGAGTTGCGCTGCGATGATGAACAATTCGGCGTCGGCAGCGGCAGGCACCAGCGACTTGACCCCGTCGAGGCGATAGCCGCCAGGGGTGCGTACCGCGGTGGTCTTGAGCGCGGTCGGGTCGAACAGGGCGTGCGGTTCGGCGATCGCCACACAGGCCTGCGGGACGTTGTCGCCGGCGAAGTCCTTGAGATAGGTGGCCTGTTGGTCGGCGCTGCCCCAGTGTGTCAGTGCCGATGCGACGCCGCCGGGAGCCAGGATCGGCAGCGCCAGACCCATGTCGCCGTAGGCGAGCGCTTCGGCCACCAGGGCGTTGGTGACAGTGCTGCGGTGCTCAGCGATCCCGTCGAAGTCCTCGGGGACGTTGATCGCGGTGATCCCCAGTTCAGCGGCCTTGACGATCAGATCCGGGGGATAGGTCGCCGCCTCGTCGGCGTCATGAGCGGCCGGGCGCAGAATCTCCTCGGCGAACTCGTCGACCGTCGCGACGATCATCTTCTGATCGTCATCGGGGGTCAGATCGAAATAGTCGGCGCCACTTGGCCGCAGCCGAGTCGGGGCCTTACCGACCCCTTGGACCTTCTTGAACTGCCGGGTAGCGGCACCAGCTGTCGAGAATGCCTGCTTGACACCGTATTTCAGGCCGCGGTTGAGCGGATCGCGCAGGTGGTAGCGGTCCAGAAA
>JAHFVD010000107.1 GCA_023264735.1 Mycobacterium sp.
GCAGAACGTGGGCGACGATCTGACCGTCGACGAGATGCGCGACGACACCGAGAGAACGAAGCCGAATCTGTGAGCCGAACCGATGACGACACCTGGGACATCACCGAGAGTGTCGGTGCCGCTCTGACTCTGCGCTGGCGGCATCGATTCTGCGCCCAGTGCTGCTTCACGTCGATTAAACACGCTCTCACCGCAGAATCGATGCGAGGAGGGTCTACTCCTCGTCAGCGATCTGGAATTCGACCATGGCCGTGACGGTTTCGATCGCATCGGTGAGCGCATCAACCCGCTCGGCCAGCGTCGGTGCGGCCAGCACCGCGTACCGGTCGGCCTGCCCCATCGGCACCCGGGAGGCCAGCTCGTAGATGTGCAGCGACGGGTCCTCGGCGATCTCGGGTTCGACCGCCAGGGCATCGGACCGCAACCGACCGCCGCGGGTGGAGATGATCCGCTCGAACAGCGCCAGGATCTTGTCGATGACCACCCCGATCTGCTCGGGCGTCACCGGCGGACCGGGTTCATCGGGCCAGGGTTCGACGACAGCCCGTGGATACGGATCGTCGGGCAGCCACTCGAGAACCCGGATGCGTTCACCGACAACTGTTTTCAGTTGATAGCTGCCCATCCCGTGGTCGGCGTACTCGGTGATGCGGGCCAGCGCACCCACGTTGCTGCGAGCGTCTCCGCCGCCGACCTCACGACCCTGGGTGATCAGCACGACACCGAACACCGGGTCGGTCATCGCCAGGCAGTCGGCCACCAGTTGCGAGTAGCGCGGTTCAAAGATCCGCAGCGGCAACACTTCCCCCGGCAGCAGCGCGGACTGCAGCGGGAACATCGGTTGGGCGGCCATGACTACCGGATGCCCTGCCCCATCACCACATCCTTCACCGGCGCACTGGGGTCGACGAATCCGCACAACGCACCGGCGACACCTGCCCACAGTTCGGGGTTCATGGCGACCAGTTGGTTGCCGCTCTTACCGATGGCCTTGATCACTTCGCGACGCGTGACGACGTCCATCGTCAGGTACTCACGGCAGGTCGTGGTGAGCAGATCGGCGGGCACCATGCCCTTGCCGGCCTCCCCCGGTGTCGCCACCGGAGTGCCGGTGATCGCCTTGGCGCACCCACCACCGGCCATGACCACCGCGGCAGCCAGCACCGCCAGTCCCAATCGACGAATCTTCATGGGCGCTCCAATCGTTAGATATCCAGCTCCCCGACCAACGAGTCAACCACCGCGCGCAGATCCCCGCCGTTGGCCTCGGCCACCTTGTGCTGGCGCTGGTACGACGCACCCCGTCGCGGAATTTCGGCGACGGCCGCCAATTCGTCTGCGCAGTGCAGAGATTCAGCAACCGGCTGCAACCGGGTCAACAGATCGTCGAGATCCTCGGTGACCAGCCGTTCGTTGCTGTCGGCGTCGAGGATGATGATGGCGTCCAGGCCGTAGCGCGACGCGCGCCACTTGTTCTCCTGGACATGCCAGGGCGGCATCACCGGCAGCTGCTCGCCCGCATCCAGCCGGCGGTCCAAATCGACCACCAGGCAGTGCGTCAGCGCCACCAGCGCCGACAGCTCACGCAGGTTGGACACCCCGTCGAACACCCGCACCTCGATGGTGCCGAGATGCGGTGAGGGCCTGATGTCCCAACGGATCTCGTTGATGTGATCGATGATGCCCGTCTTCTTCTGATCGTGCACGAACGATTCGAACTGCCGCCAGGTCTCGAACTGAAACGGCAGTCCTGCGGTCGGCAGCTGCTGGAACATCATCGACCGGTTGCTGGCGTAGCCGGTGTCGTCACCGGCCCAGAACGGCGAAGACGCCGATAGCGCGAGCAGATGCGGATAGTGATTGAGCAACGAGGAGATGATCGGCATCACCTTGTGCGCCGAGGACACTCCGACGTGCACATGCACACCCCAGATGAGCATCTGCCGGCCCCACCACTGGGTGCGCTTGATCAGTTCGGCATAGCGCCGCCCGTCGGTCAGCTGCTGCGCCGACCACGAGGCGAACGGATGGGTGCCCGCACAGAACAACTCCATACCGCGCTCGTGCACGATCTCCCGCGCGCCGCGCAGCGTCGACCGAAGGTCGACCATCGCCTCGTCGACGGTGTCACAGATGCCGGTGACGACCTCAATGGTGTTGCGCAGCAATTCCTTATGGACGTGCGGGCTTTCGCCCACATCGGCGATCACCGCGGCCGCCTCGTTGCTCAGATCCCGGGTCTTGGCGTCGATGAGAGCGAACTCCCACTCGACGCCGAGGGTCGGCCGGGGCGAGCCGGCGAAATCGATGCGCCCGGGTTTACCCGTTGACGGCTTAGCCGGTGCCGACGACACCGCACGCCACCCGCTTGCCCGCGTCGCCGGTAGCCATGGTGGTTTCGTCCGGACCCGGCGCGCCACCGTTGATCTGCTGGTAGCGCTCCGGCGGAATGTTGGCGAAGTTGTCGGCACCCGCGTGGATGATGATCGCCGTGCCGTTGCCACCGAGCAGGTCATCCTTGGTGAACGTGCTGGTCGTGGTCACCAGCAACGCGGTGCCGTCCTCACGCACCTGCAGGGAGGCCAGGTCACCGCTGGCGGGATGTGCGGTATGCCCGCTGGCCTGGAAGTGGCCGCCGGCAGAAAGGAAGTCGCCGGGCGCGCCGCCGGCCGGGGCGACAGAGTTGGCCTCGCACTTGGCCACCGAGTGCAGGTGCAGGCCGTGGAAGCCCGGGGTCAGCTTGCCGGTGCCGGTGGTCTGCACGGTGACCGTGGCGAAGCCGTCCTGGAATTCGAAGGTGGCCGCGGCCACCTGGGTGCCATCGGCGGTCTTCAACTGCGCAGTCAGGGTGTCGCCATGGCTGGCAGGCGCCTCCGGTGCGCCGTGCGATTCTTCGCCCGCGGCGGCCGGCGCCGGGGACCCGGTCCAGATCGCCGGGTTAGTGCCGGGCTGCGACGCGATCGGCTCGTTGGGGCTACAAGCGCTCAGCACCGCGACCGGAGCAACGAACAAGACGGCGGCGGCAGTTCTCAAGGGGCTCACAGGCTTGACCATGTGCCGAAGCCTATCCGGTCACCAAAACGATGACGCCCGGTGGCTGCTCGGCAATTTCTGGAGTTCTCGGTGCCACCGGCGCGTTCAGCACCTTGGCCACCGCCTCGGCAGCGGCCTGCTCGCCCTCGGTCGTGCCGTAGTACACCGTCGTCGCGGGCAGCGGCGGCACCGCGAGGTTGCTGGTGTCGGTGACGTTCCAGCCGGCCTCGCGCAGCCGGTCGCCGATACGGCTGGCAGCGCCTTCGCCTTCACCGACGTTGAACACCCGCACGTCGGCCTTGGGCGCCGGCGCGGCCGACGTCTTGGTGGTCGTGGTGGTGACGGTGCGCACCGAGGTGTCGTCGCTGCTGGTGTCGCTGCCCGAGCCCATGGCCTGGAAACCGACCAGCAGGAAGATCACGCCGAGGAACAGCAGCACCATCACCATGGCCCGCAGCGGCAGCCCGGAGGAGTCAGGTACGCGGTCGTTCATCGCGCCCACTGTAACCAGCAGTGGCCGTCAACCCGAAAAATCAGGGAACCTCGAAGCCGAGCCGGCGGGCCGCGCGCGCCTTCTGACGGCTCGCCCGCAGCCGTCGCAGCCGCTTGACCAGCATCGGATCGGCCGCGAGCGCCTCGGGGCGGTCAACAAGGGCGTTCAACACCTGGTAATAGCGGGTGGCCGACATCGAGAAGAGTTCCTTGATGGCCTCTTCCTTGGCACCGGCGTACTTCCACCATTGCCGCTCGAAGGCTAGGACGTCGTATTCGCGGCGAGTCAACCCATCGGGAAGGTCAGCGTCGTCATTAGACCGCTCGGCCCGTGCCATGGCGCCGTCCATTTCGATCTACTGACCCTTTCGAAGACCCTGAGAACACATCCCTGTGCTCGGCGCTCATTCAATCACGATTGAGCGAGTTGGGACGGCAGCCAAGCCCGCGCGTCGGCTGACTTAAGCTTGCCGATCATGGCAGTGAGACCAATTGTGATTCTGGGTGATCCCGTTCTGCACACGCCGACCCAACCGGTGCCGGTCGGGGACGACGGTTCGCTGCCCGAAGATCTGGCCGATCTGATCAAGGATATGTACGACACGATGGACGCGGCCAACGGAGTCGGACTGGCGGCCAACCAAATCGGAGTCGGGCTGCGGCTGTTCGTCTTCGACTGCGCCGATGAGCGCGGCAAGACCCCCCGCCACCGCGGCGTGGTGATCAATCCGGTCCTGGAGACCTCGGAGATCCCCGAGACGATGCCCGACCCGGACGACGACGACGAGGGTTGTCTGTCGGTGCCCGGCGAATCGTTTCCCCGCGGTCGGGCGAAGTGGGCGCGGGTGACCGGTTTGGACGCCGACGGCAGCCCCGTCACCCTGGAGGGCCACGACCTGTTCGCCCGGATGCTGCAACACGAAACCGGGCACCTCGACGGGTTTCTCTACGTCGACCATTTGATCGGCCGGCACGCCCGTGCGGCCAAGCGCACCGTGAAGGCCAACGGCTGGGGCGTGCCCGGCCTGTCGTGGACACCCGGCCAGGTGCCCGACCCGTTCGGCCACTGAGCCGATGGCCAGCCTGCCGCCCGTCGGCAGCCGGGTGAGCATCCGCTACCGATTGCCCGGTGGCACGGCCCACGCGATGACCGACGTGATCGGTGAACTCCAGGCCGTTGATCCGGTGATCGTGGTGCGCACCAAATCAGACGGACTGGTCGAGGTCTCCCCCGCCGATGTGGTGGCGGTGCGTGAGCTCAGCGTGGTTCCGGTGCGGACCTCCGAAATCCGGGCGCTGGAGCACGCGGCGGCGCTGGCCTGGCCGGGTACCGAACAGCTCTGGCAGGACGGTTGGCTGCTGCGGGCCGGCGGCGGGTACACCAGCAGGGCCAACTCAGCTGTGCCACTCGACTTCTCGGCGACCGTCGCGGCGTTGCCGCCGATCGTCGACTGGTATCGGCAGCGGGGGCTGCCACCGTGGCTGGCGCTGCCGGAGCGGCTACTGCCGATTCGCGCGGATGGCATCAAGCACACGCGGGTGATGGTCACCGATCTCACCCACGCCGAATCGGATCCGGCGGTAGCCCTGAGCAGGACTCCGGATGCGGCGTGGTTGACCGGCTATGAGCGCGATGTTCCGGCCGAGGTGCTGACGGCCGTCGTCGACGGCGCGGTGGTGTTCGCCTCGCTTGCTACCGCCGCGGTGGGTCGCGGGGCGGTGACGACGGCGCCGGACGGCACCCGCTGGCTGGGGATCTCGGCGGTGCACGTCGGCGCCGACCAGCGCAGGCAAGGACACGCCCGCCGGCTGTGCCTGGCTCTGCTGGGCTGGGGTGCACAGCAGGGTGCGACCCGGGCGTACGTGCAGGTATTGAGCGAAAACAGTGACGCGGTCATGCTGTATCACTCGCTCGGCTTCCGGCTGCACCATCACCATCGCTACGTCGATGCCCGGTCATTGACCGCACGTACGCTGTAGCCCATGCCTGACGACGTCCTGCGCCTCGCCACCTGGAATGTGAATTCGATTCGCACCAGGGTGGACCGGGTCGTCGGCTGGTTGCAGCGCGGTGACGTCGACGTGCTGGCCATGCAGGAAACCAAGTGCTCCGACGACCAGTTCCCCACCATGCCGTTCCTCGAAGCCGGCTACGAGGTGGTGCACTGCGGGTTCAACCAGTGGAACGGGGTGGCGATCGCCTCCCGGGTCGGCTTCGACGACGTCGAGGTCGGATTCGACGGCCAGCCGTCGTGGAGTAAGGACGGAACCGACCCCAAAGCCGAGGCCCGCGCGCTGGCCGCCACCTGCGCCGGGGTTCGGGTGTGGAGTCTCTACGTGCCCAATGGTCGCACCCTGGCCGACCCGCACTATCAGTACAAGCTGGAATGGCTTGCCGCCCTTCGTAACACCGCCGAGTCCTGGCTGCAGCGCGATCCACAGGTGCCGATCGCCCTGGTCGGCGACTGGAACATCGCACCCACCGACGAGGACGTCTGGGACATGGCGGCTTTCGACGGCGCCACGCACATCTCGGAGCCGGAACGCGAGGCGTTCAATGCATTCGTCGAGACCAAGTTCACCGACGTGGTGCGCCCGTACACGCCCGGGCCGGGGGTGTACACCTACTGGGACTACACCCAACTGGCCTTCCAGAAGCGCCGCGGTATGCGCATCGACTTCATCCTCGGCTCACCGAGTTTGGCGGCGCGGGTGACACACGCCGAGATCGTCAAGGACGAACGCCGTCCGGGCAAGAAGGGCGACCCCGCGCCCAGCGATCACGCGCCGGTGCTGGTCGATCTGAGCCGCTGAGCCGCAACCGTCCTCAGACGCTGGACGGCTCACTGACTTTCACCAGCATCTTGCCGACGTTGGCACCGGTGAACAGCCCGTTGAGCGCGTCGACACAGGACTCCAGCCCGTCGAAGACGGTCTCACGGTGCACCAGCTTGCCCTCGGACTCCCAGCGGCGCAGATCGGCGAAGGCCTCATCAAAGCGGCCCCACATATCCAAGGCGTTGAACCCCTGCATCGAGGCGGTCTTGGCCAGCAGGTTGACGTAGTTGGCCGGCCCGGGGTGCTCGCCGGTGAGGTAGCTGGAGATGACACCGCACAGCACCACCCGGGCCTTGGGGGCAAGCCGACCCAGCACCGCGTTCAGGATCGGGCCGCCGACGTTGTCGAAGTAGACGTTGACGCCCTTGGGGCAGTGCGCCTTCAGGGCGGCGGGGATGTCGTCGTGCTTGTAGTCGATGCAGGCGTCGAAGCCGAAGTCCTCGACCACCGCCCGGCACTTGTCCGGTCCGCCGGCGATGCCGACGACGCGGGCACCGGCGATCTTCGCGATCTGTCCGGCCACCGATCCGGTGGCTCCGGCGGCCGCCGACACCACCACCGTCTCCCCCTCGCGCGGGCGGCCGATGTCGGTCATGCCGAAATAGGCTGTGGCGCCGGTCGGCCCGTACACGCTCATGATGGCCAACTGGTCGGTCTCGCCGGGGATGGGCGTGCTGAACAGGTCGTCGCGGATGATCGCGTAGTCCTGAAAGCCGGTGAGGGTGGTGACGATCTGGCCGACGGTGAACGCGTCACACCGGGTTTCGACGACCTCACCGATCCCTGCGGCGCGGATGACCTCGCCGAGCTGCACCGGCGGGAGGTAGCTCGGCTGGTCGTCGAGCCAGGTCCGGACGGCGGCGTCCAGGCCCACATAGGTGGTGCGCAGCAGCGCCTCACCCTCGGCGAGCTCGGGTGCGACAGCGGTAACCAGCTCGGTATCGGTGGGCTGCACCAGCCCCGTTGGGCGTTGGCGCAGCAGGATCTGGCGGTTCGTCAGCGCGGACACGAGCAGTGAAGCTACCGAAAGCCTGGCCGGTTTGGAGGCCAGATGAGACAGTCCGCGGTACGAGACCATACCAATCCGCTACCCTCCAGCAAACGGCTGAGGGTCCCAACTTTGGCGCCCCGAATGGTTTGATCGCAATGCCATGGTTGACCGTCGCAGCCCCGGGGTGAAGCGCCCCGGCCAGGATCCGCTGCCGGGCTACAACATCAAGCTCGCCGCATCCGAAAAGTCCATGTCCTGGATGAGCAGGAACCGTACTGTTCTCATCGTCGCCGCAGTCGGGGTATTGGCCCTGGCCGCGGCGATCGCCCTCATCGTCATGCCCAGACGTCGGCGTACCGCGGACCGCTAGGAGAAGCGCATGTTCGAGTCGTTCAAGCGCGGTTGGAGCATGGCCGGTGCCAGTTGGTCGGTCCTGAAGGCCTATCCGAAACTGGCACTGTTCCCGGTGCTCTCCGGTATCGCACTGATCGCGGTGAGCGCGGTTCTCATCATCCCGACGGGAGCGGGGGCGCTGGCCGGTGCCGGGATGAATCTCTCCGACAAGGCGGTCGAGTCGATCGTCTACGTCGCGTTGTTTGTCTGGTATTTCCTGTGCACGTTCGTGGTGGTGTTCTGCAACGCCGCGCTGATCTCGTGCGCCCTGCAGAGTTTCGCCGGCCAGCCGCCGACAATCGGTTCGGGATTCGCCGCCGCGGGCAAGCGGCTGCCGCAGATCCTCGGCTGGTCGCTGGTCGCTGCC
Source organism: Mycobacterium sp. (assembly GCA_023264735.1). Classification (GTDB taxonomy): domain Bacteria; phylum Actinomycetota; class Actinomycetes; order Mycobacteriales; family Mycobacteriaceae; genus Mycobacterium. The sequence continues at coordinate 8,115 of JAHFVD010000107.1, forward strand.
ACCGTCGGGGTGATCTTGCAGGCCCTGCAGCCAATGCTGACCGACAAGCTCGGATTCTTCGGGGATCTGCTGGCCGGCATCTTCAGCGCCGTGTGGGGAGTCGCCACCTATTTTGTTGTCCCGGTACTCGTTACCGACGGGGTCGGGCCGATCAAGGCGATTAAGCGTTCGTCGGGCATCCTGCGCCGTACCTGGGGTGAATCACTGGCCGGTTCAGGCGGACTCGGCCTCATTTCGTTCTTGTTCATGCTTCCGCTCATTGCACTCATCGCCCTCGGCGTGATGCTGGCCGGCAGTGCAGGCGGCAGCGTCGCGAGCGGGGCCATCCTTGGGACGGTCATCGCGGTCGCGGTGATTTACGTCCTGGCGCTGATCGTCGTCTTTACCGCGCTCGGGTCGATTTTCCGCGCCGCGGTGTACGCCTACGCCACCACCGGTGTCACGCCCAGCCATATGGACGCGACCCTGCTGCAGTCGTCGTTCAAGACGAAGTAGTCGCCGGCGCTCCTGCCTGATCATTGCGGGCAGGTGAACATTCTGCGATTCGCGTGGCGATCCCCGCTGACCGGAACCACCATCTTCAGGATGAGGTCGTTTGTGTCGGTCTACGTCGATTGGGCAGCCACCGTGGAGCACGTGCGTGCCGCCGCGAACAAGCTGCCGGTGCCCGCTGGAGTGCTTCGCGTTGAGGTCGTGGAGGCCGGCGACACCTTCGGTTGCCGGATCGCCGTCGACTTGACCGGCGATTTCGACCAACGGAGCGACGGCCCCCGCATCGCCCGGTCGTATGCGGCTCAACTTTCCGAGGCGCTCGCTGTGCCGGCGTTCGCGCTCAACGATCTCATTCTGGTCGGCCGTTCGGATTGGTGAACCCGGGCCGTTCTCGGCTCGTCACGATCCGTTCGTGTGGACATGCTGGGCTGGGCTGGTGAGTTCGGACATCGACATCCTGATTCCCAAAAGCACAGCACACCAGACGGTGACGTGCATCGACGCACTCATCGAGCTGTATCGCCGAGAACGACCCGCCGGAGGTGCGCGGGTGGTCGGCGATCTCATCGAGCTGCGCGAGGTGATGTCGCAGAGCATGCGAGCCTCCCGCGACCGCACCGCGCGGGTGGCAGCTGTCACGCTGGTCAGGGTTTCCGATCGCCTCAAGGCCTGTGCCCAAGACGAATTGGGCCCCGACGAGATGCAGGCCGCGATGTGGCGCACCGCCGGACGGCTACACCGGTGGGTCGCCGAAGGTACCGCTCCGCCGGTGGCTACTCGCCCGTCGCCTGCACGGGCTCCTGGTCGTCGGTGACCGGATCGCCGCCGTAGCGGCCCGCGCTGAACATCGACGCGATCGCGCCGATCACCATCATCAGCGCAGCGGCGCCGAACACCACCACCAACCCGGAGTGGAACGGCCCGGAGATCAGGTTCGGGAAGAACGTCTGCCCGGTCACCACATCGACATTGACACCCGGCTGGTTCAGCGCGTCGTAAGGCGCCAGCAGCTCGGCGATCGGGTTGTAACCCAGGAACGCGGCGAACAGACTGCCGACGGGTGGCAGATTGGCCACCTCGTGGGCCACCGATGCTGAAATGCCTTGTGCCTGTAGGCCCTGACTCATCGCGTCAGGCAGGGTGTGGGCCAGCCCGATGATCATCAGCGAGAAGAAGATTCCGATCGACAGCGACGAGCCCGCGTTGAAGAACGTCGCGCGCACCCCGGAAGCGGCGCCGCGCTGCGCGGCCGGGACACTGGACATGATCGCGGCCGTGTTGGGTGCGGTGAAGATGCCGCCACCCAAACCGTTGAGGAATACCAGCACCGCAAAGATCCAGTAGTTGAAGTTCACCGGAATCATCAGCAGCGCAACGAATGTCACCGCCATCAGCACCATGCCGCCCACCGTGAACGGCCGCGCACCGAACCGGTCGGCGAACGAACCGGCGATGGGTGCGGCGGCGAGGAAGCCGAACGTCGCCGGCAGCAGATAGATACCCGCCCACAGTGGCGTGGATTCAAAACTGTAGCCGTGCAACGGAAGCCAAATGCCCTGCAGCCAGATGATCAACATGAATTGCAAGCCGCCGCGGCCCATCGACGACATCAGCCCGGCGAGATTGCCCATGCCGAAAGCGGCCGACCGGAACAACCGGATATCGACCATCGGCTGGGCCACCCGCAGTTCGATGAAACAGAACGCCACCAGAAGCAGCAGGCCGCCGATGATCGAGCCCAACACGAGTGGGTTGGTCCAGCCCGTCGTCGAGTCGCCGTAGGGCTGGATGCCGTAGGTGATCCCGACGAGCAGCACGGTCAGCCCGATACCGAAGGTGAAGGTGCCCGCCCAGTCCACGCGGCCGGGGCTGCGGACGCCTAGTTCTTTCAGGGAGCGCACGCTCCAGAGGGTGCCGATGATGCCGATCGGCACCCCCACCCAGAAGATGGCCTGCCAGTGGACCTCGGAGAGCACGCCGCCGACGAGCAGACCCAGGAACGAGCCGGCCACCGCTGCGACCATGTTGACCCCCAGCGCCATGCCGCGCTGATTGGCGGGGAACGCATCGGTGAGGATGGCCGACGACGACGACATCAGCATCGCGCCGCCGACGCCCTGGATCACCCGCCAGACAATCAACCAGATCGCCCCGCTGTCGAGATGGAACGGGTCGAACGACAGCGCCACGGCCGCCAGCGTGAACACGACGAAGCCGATGTTGTAGATCTTCACCCGGCCGTACATGTCGCCGAGCCGGCCGAACGGGACCACCAGCACGGCGGTCACCACCAGGTAACCCATCAGCATCCACAGCAGGTAGCTGACGTTGCCGGGTGCCAGCGGGTTGAGACCAATGCCCCGGAAGATGGCCGGCAGCGAGATCAGGACGATCGAGGCGTTGACCGCCGCCAGCAGAATGCCCAGCGTCGTGTTGGACAGCACGACCCACTTGTAGTGCGGGTGGTCGTGGTCCATCCGGCGACGGCGCCGGTCGGTTTCGGCCAGAGCAGGGTCAAGCTCGGTCGTCACGGGCGAATCTCGTTTCGTATGCAATCGTCCAGCAAATAGCAATGAGCGCCTGCCGGCGCAATAACACATATGTTAGCTATACAAATCATTTTGGGCCAATCGTTATTCCCAGTCGGCGGAATAACGAGCCGCAGTCTTTGGCGTCGAATGAAATGCCCCGAACGTGACTCTGGTGTGACGCTCGGCCGGCCCGGCCACGCCTACCGGTGATGGGTTACTGTGGCGGCGGAACAACAACCACACGGGAGCGCACGCCGAGTGCGCTGAGAGGACGGCTGGGGCCGTCGACCGTAGAACCTGTCCGGGTAATGCCGGCGTAGGGAGTGAACATGACCGATTTGTTTGTCGAACCCACCGTCACCACCGGCCCGATCACCGGCAGCACCAAGATCTACCGCGAACTCGACGACGGTGCCCGGGTGCCGTTCCGCCGGGTCGGCCTGGCGGGCGACGAATACCTGGACCTCTACGACACCTCGGGCCCGTACACCGACTCCGATGCGGTGATCGATCTGCAGGCCGGGCTGCCCGCGCGGCCGGGGGTGGTCGCTGACCGCGGCACCCAGCTGCAGCGGGCCCGGGCCGGTGAGATCACCGCGGAGATGGCCTTCATCGCCGCCCGCGAGTCGGTGCCCGCCGAACTCGTCCGCGACGAGGTGGCCCGCGGGCGTGCCGTGATCCCCGCCAATCACCGCCACCCGGAGAGCGAGCCGATGATCATCGGCAAGGCCTTCGCCGTGAAAATCAATGCCAACATTGGCAATTCGGCAGTCAGCTCCTCTATCGGCGAGGAAGTCGACAAGATGGTGTGGGCCACCCGATGGGGGGCCGACACGATCATGGACCTGTCCACCGGCGCCGACATCCACACCACCCGGGAGTGGATCCTGCGCAATTCGCCCGTGCCGGTCGGCACCGTGCCGATGTATCAGGCGCTGGAGAAGGTCAAGGGCGACCCGACGCAGTTGAGTTGGGAGATGTACCGCGACACCGTGATCGAGCAATGCGAGCAGGGTGTGGACTATATGACCGTGCACGCCGGTGTTCTGCTGCGCCATATCCCGCTGACGGTCAAGCGGGTCACCGGGATCGTCAGCCGCGGCGGGTCCATCATGGCCGCATGGTGCCTGGCCCATCACCGAGAATCGTTCCTGTACACAAACTTCGAAGAGCTGTGCACCATCCTGGCCCGCTACGACGTCACGTTCTCCCTCGGCGACGGGCTACGGCCCGGCTCGATCGCCGACGCCAACGACGCGGCTCAGTTCGCCGAGCTGGCCACCCTCGGCGAGCTGACTAAAGTCGCGAAAGCCGCTGGGGTGCAAGTGATGATCGAAGGTCCCGGCCACGTGCCCATGCACAAGATCGTGGAGAACGTCCGCCTCGAGGAGGAGCTGTGCGAGGAGGCCCCGTTCTACACGCTGGGACCGCTGGCCACCGATATCGCTCCCGGCTATGACCACATCACGTCGGCGATCGGGGCGGCGATCATCGCCCAGGCCGGCACCGCGATGCTGTGTTACGTCACCCCCAAGGAGCACCTCGGGCTGCCCAACCGCAAGGACGTCAAGGACGGCGTGATCGCCTACAAGATCGCGGCCCACGCCGCCGACCTCGCCAAGGGACATCCGCGTGCACAGGAACGCGACGACGCACTGTCGCGGGCCCGGTTCGATTTCCGGTGGCACGACCAGTTCGCCCTGTCGCTGGATCCCGACACCGCGCGGGAATTCCACGACGAGACGCTGCCCGCCGAGCCCGCCAAGACCGCGCACTTCTGCTCGATGTGCGGCCCGAAGTTCTGCTCCATGCGCATCACGCAGGACATTCGTGACGCCATGGCGGCCAAATCCGAGGAGTTCGCCGCACACGGCAACCGGGTGTACATCCCTCTGGAAAACTCGTCGGCGTGAATTACCTGCCGCTGACCCCGCCGGGCCAGACCCCACTGCGGGTCCTGACCATCGCCGGCTCCGACTCCGGAGGCGGCGCGGGCATCCAGGCCGACATGCGCACCTTCGCGCTACTCGGCGTGCACTCACTGGTCGCCGTCACCGCCGTCACTGTACAAAACTCGTTGGGCGTCAAAGGGTTTCACGAGATCCCGACGGACGTGATCGCCGGCCAGATCGAAGCGGTGGTCGGTGACATCGGCGTGCAGGCCGCCAAGACCGGCATGTTGGCCTCATCGGAGATCATCGAGACGGTCGCGGGGACCTGGCGCGACCTCGGGCTGGCGGGCACCACCCCGTTCGTCGTCGACCCGGTGTGCGCCTCCATGCACGGCGACCCGCTGCTGCATCCGTCGGCGCTGAACACCTTGCGCACCGAGCTGTTCCCGCTGGCCAGCCTGGTCACGCCCAACCTTGACGAGGTGCGGCTGCTGGTCGGCATCGAGGTGGTCGACGAGCAGACCCAGCGCGATGCCGCCAAGGCGCTGCACGCGCTGGGCCCGCAGTGGGCGCTGGTGAAGGGCGGTCATCTGCGGGGCTCGACGCACAGTCCCGACCTGCTCTACGACGGCACCGACTTCCACGAGTTCGACGCGCCGCGGGTGGACACCGGCCACGATCACGGCGCCGGCGACACCTTGGGTGCGGCCACCGCATGCGCGCTGGCCCACGGGTATTCGATGCCCGACGCGGTGGCGTTCGGCAAGGCCTGGGTCACCGAATGCCTGCGGGCCGCCTATCCGCTGGGCGGCGGGCACGGGCCGGTGTCGGCGCTGTTCCGGCTGCAATAGTGAGCCTCGAGGACATCGCGGGCGTCGCCCACGAGCCGGCGGGGCCCCCTGCCGGGGTGGTGATGCTGACTCACGGGGCCGGCGGCAGCCGGGAGTCCCCGCTGCTGATCCGGATCTGCGACGAGTGGGCGGGCCGCGGCTGGCTGGCGGTGCGCTACAACCTGCCGTACCGGCGACGGCGCCCGAAGGGGCCACCGTCGGGATCGGCGGCCGGCGACCGGGACGGCATCGTCGAGGCGCTCACGCTGGCCCGCACGCTGGCCGACGGCCCGGTGATCGCGGGCGGGCACTCGTATGGCGGTCGGCAGACCTCGATGGTCGTCGCCGAGAACCCCGAGCTCGTGGAGCTGCTCACCCTGTTCTCGTATCCGCTGCATCCACCCGGCAAGCCCGACCGCCTGCGCACCGAACACTTCGGCGCCATCACGGTCCCGACGGTCTTCACCCACGGCACCTCCGATCCGTTCGGCAGCATCGAGGAAGTCCGCGCCGCGGCCCGCTCGATCCCCGGACCCGTCGAGATCCTCGAGATCACCGGGGCCCGACACGATCTCGGCTCCAAGTCGCTCGATGTCCCCGCGCTGGCGGTCGACGCGGCGCTGCGGCTGCGCTGAACGGCCCATCTTGAGGACCAAGGTCGCGGGGACTCGGGCCAAAGGGCTTCACCTTACTCACGAGTAAGATACGGTATTCTGGCTCCATGCCATCGACGCAGCTTGACGCGATCATCGTCGGCGCCGGATTCGCAGGAATCGGTGCGGCAATCCAGCTCAAACGCCAGGGCCTCGACAATTTCGTCGTGCTGGACCGCGAGGCCGACTTGGGCGGCACCTGGTACGTCAACCACTACCCCGGTCTGACCGTCGACGTTCCGACCACCACTTACTCGTACTACTTCGAGCCCAACCCGAACTGGAACCGGCTGTTCTCCACCGGAGCCGAGATCAAGCAGTACGCCGACAACGTCGCCGACAAGTACGACATCCGCCGCCACATTCGGTTCAACGCGACCGTCGAGAGCGCCCGCTGGGACGAGGAGGCCAAGCTGTGGAGCGTCACGCTGGCCGACGGCGACTCCCTGACGGCGCGTTATCTGATCACCGCGACCGGATTCTTGTCGCAGCCGTTCACTCCGGAGATCCCGGGTATCCACAGCTTCGAGGGCAAGATCGTCCACACCGCCGACTGGGACGACAGCTACGACCCCGCCAACCGGAAGATTGGCATCATCGGCACCGGCGCCACCGCCGTGCAGCTCATCCCTGAGCTGGCCAAGGACGCCGCCGACCTCACGGTGTATCAGCGCACCCCGATCTACGTGGTGCCCAAGGTCGACATCAAGTTCTCGGCTGGCGCCAAACGGCTGTTCGCCCGCGTGCCAGCAACCCAGCGCGCGATCCGCGCGGTCACCGACCGGCTGTACGAGTTGCTGATCTCCATCGGGGTGCTGCGCTATACCCCGCGCATCACCCTCGCCGCGGCCGACCTCGCCAAGATGTGGCGGTTCGCCACCATTCGCGACAAGGATCTTCGCGAAAAGCTCACTCCGGACTACGATTTCGGCTGCAAACGGCCGACGTTCTCCAACAAGTACTACCGCGCGTTCACCAAACCCAACGTGCACCTGCAGACCAGTGGCATCGACCACATCGAAGCCGACGGTATCGTGGCCAACGACGGCACCAAGGCCGTCATCGACACGCTGGTGCTGGCCACCGGTTACGACATCTGGGAAGCCAACTTCCCGGCCTTCGAGGTGATCGGCCGCGACGGCCGCAACCTCGGAAAGTGGTGGCGGGACACCCGTTTCCAGGCCTACCAGGGTGTTGCGGTGCCGTACTTCCCGAACTTCCTGAGCCTGGCGAGCCCGTACGCCTTCCTCGGGTTGAACTTCTTCAACTCGATGGAATACCAGATGCGGCACATGGACCGGCTCTTCGGTGAGCTGAAGCGCCGCGGGGCAACCACATTCGAGATCACCGAAGAAGCGAACACCCGCTATCTGGACCGGATGACCGAGTTGCTCGGCGGCACTTTGTTCACCCAAGGAAACTGCGCATCGGCGCGGTCGTACTATTTCAATCCCAGTGGTGAACCGACTCTGCTTCGGCCGATGTCTACGCGAAATGCGGTACGCGAGGCCTCGTCCTACCCGGTGTCCGACTATCACATCAGTTAAACCGAGTGGCACATCAGTAAACCGAGTGGCACATCAGCTGAACCTGAGAGGACGTCGATGTCTGCAGAGCCGTTGATCAAGTTGACCGGAGTCGTCGTTGCCGTCACCGGGTTGTCGCACTTCGTGCGCCCGGAGCTGTTCGAATCGGCGACCAAGTCGGCGTTCCCGGACAACACCCTGGCGCACACCTACATCGACGGTGGCATCGAGACCGCGATCGGGCTGGCCCTGGTGGCACCCAAGACCCGCAAGCTCGCGCTCGCCGGGCTGCTGGCATACGGCGCCTATCTGGGCGTCAACGTCGCCCGTAATCGCTGAGCGGCACCGCGATATCGGCCTGCCCGAATTGGCAGGCGCCACTGGCGCGGAACGGTTCGGCCAGCTGCCGTAGGTAGGCCGCGGGATAGTGCGGCTTGGCCGCCATCCCCAGGTCGTCGGTGCTGAACCGGCGCCCTGCGTCGTACGAGTAGGTGCGGTACAGGTGATCCCAGATCAGGGTGAACAAGCCGAAGTTCACATCACCCACGCCGGCCCACTTCAGATGGTGGAATCGGTGCCCCTCATTGAGGGCCAGCACCGACCGCAACGGCCCGACGCGGTAGTCGACGTTGGCGTGCTGCAGCAGCAGCTGAACCGCCACACAGACCGACAGCGCCGATGCCACCTGGATTGGCAGCCCCAGCAGGATCAGGGGCAGCACACCGGCAGCCATCTCCACGGCCTGATGTACCGGGTGTTTCATCAGCCCGTTGAGCCCGTAGAACCGCCTGATGCTGTGGTGCACCGCGTGAAGTCGCCACAGCCAGCCGATCCGGTGGCTGGCCAAATGGACGGTGGTGATACCGAAGTCCGCGACCAGAATCGCGAACAACAGTTGCGCAACGAACGGCCACCCCGCCGGCCACCACGCCTGAAACGGCATGACCGCGGCCAACACCGGGATGAGCGCCACGCTGGCGAGAATGAACGTTTCGTTGACGACGGCGTGGGTGGTATCCCGTCCGGCGTCCTCGATCGGAGAGTTCCACCCTTCGCGGTAGGGCAACATCCGTTCGGCGGCGAACGAGCACGCAACCGCGGTGATGATCAATGCCACCGCCCACAGTTCGGAGGCGCCGATCGCCGCCAAGTAGGCAGCGGCACCATTGATTCCGATCAGCATGAAGGGCACGTAGCCCCATCGAACAAGCGTCGTCATGGCGTCTACCGTCGCCCACCATGACGTGGCGGCGCTTGTATGGATCGATCGTCTTCAGGACCAGACGAGCTGCCCGCTGGCCTGGCTGGGCGACAGGCCGAACATCTCGTAGCACACCCGATTGGCGTGCGCGCTGTCGGTGAATCCCGCCGCATGTGCGGCGTCGGTCAGCGAGGCACCCGTTCGCAGCGCATCGATCGCCAAGCGCCCGCGAGCCCAACGCACGTAGGCGGGAAACGACTGCCCCACCTGATCGCGGAACAGGCGGCTGAGCCGACTGGGTGACAACGCGACTCCGGTGGCGATGTCACCCAGCGTCACCCGTTCCGGCAGCCGCTGCGCTATCAATTCCACCGCCGCGCGCAAACTCGGATGCCAGTTGTCGTGGCCGAGTTCCGAAGTTCCCGACAGGGTTTCCTTCAGCCTGGCGAGAAGCGTTGCCGGATCGGGAAATTCGTCCTCGCGCCAATTCTGGAGCACCTCGCCTGCGGCGAACCACGTCTGGACGTCATCCGTGACGTCGTCCATTGCGCTGAGGTGTCGGCCGACAACCGTTGCCGGATCGACGAACAACAGGAAGCCAGAACACGGTTCGGCGATGCGGATGGAATGGTGACACCCGGAGGGAATGACCGCCGCCGAGCCGACGCACCGGCGGCCCCGCGCGTCAGTGAGTTCGAATGAGCCTGACCAGGCCCGAATCAGCTGAGTGGCGACATGGTGATGACCGCGCGCAATCGCCAGCGACCCGAGGTAGCAGAGCGCTCCATCATCGACGGCCAGAGCTCCTGACCAGGGCATCGATCCAGATGTGTGCGCACACATGCACTCATTGTGGCGCACTGGCAAGGTCACAAATCCGACAAGATTTACGATGACGTCAGATTTCTCGCTTACATTGGTCGGGCACGGCGGCGCGTAGTCGTTGGTTGTGAGGATGCCACGCGAAATATGGGTCGGGGGACCGTGCCGGACCGGCCTGGGCGCGGGCAACCGTCCCCAGGCCGGTCCGCATTTCATGTTCACCGCCTACTATCCCGCCGATGAACAGCCTGCAGCGCCGCCTCGGCACCACCGACGCGGTGATCATCGGGCTCGGTTCCATGGTCGGGGCCGGGATCTTCGTCGCATTGGCTCCCGCTGCCGCTGCCGCAGGGTCGTGGCTGCTGGTCGGGCTGGCGCTAGCCGGTGCGGTCGCCTATTGCAACGCCATGTCCTCGGCGTGGTTGGCGGCCCGCTACCCCCAGTCCGGCGGCACGTACGTCTACGGCCGGGAGCGGCTCGGCGACTTCTACGGCTATCTGGCCGGCTGGAGCTTCGTGGTCGGCAAGACCGCATCGTGTGCGGCGATGGCACTAACGGTCGGGTTCTATGTGTGGCCGGCGTATGCGCACGCCGTGGCGGTGGCCGCGGTGGTCGCGCTGACCGCCGTCAACTACCGCGGCATCCAGAAGTCAGCGCTGCTGACCCGGATCATCGTCGCCGTCGTGCTGGCGGTGCTGGCCGCGGTGGTGGTGATCGTGGCAACCTCGGGGCACGTCGAGTCCGACCACCTGAGGCTCGGCGACGGCAGTGTCCTCGGGGTGTTGCAGGCCGCCGGCTTGCTGTTCTTCGCCTTCGCCGGCTATGCGCGCATCGCCACTCTCGGCGAGGAGGTGCGCGACCCGGCCCGGACGATCCCCCGGGCCATCCCCGTCGCGCTCGGCCTTACCCTCGTCGTCTATGCGGCCGTGGCCGTGACGGTGCTGGCGGTGCTCGGACCAGACCGATTAGCAACGGCCACAGCGCCATTGGCTGACGCTGTGCGGGCCGCCGGGGCCGGTGGCTTCGAACCGGTGGTGCGCGTCGGCGCGGCGGTGGCTGCGCTGGGCTCGCTGCTGTCGCTGATCCTGGGGGTGTCGCGGACCACCCTGGCGATGGCGCGAGACCAGCACCTGCCGGCCGGGCTGGCGAAAGTGCATCCGCGTTTCGGTGTGCCGCACCGCGCCGAGGTGGCGGTCGGCGCAGTGGTCGCCGTGCTGGCCGCGGTGGCCGATGTCCGTGGGGTGATCGGCTTTTCGTCCTTTGCCGTGCTGGTGTACTACGCGATCGCCAACGCCTCGGCGTGGACGCTGAGGCGGAACCGACTCGTTCCCGCGCTCGGACTGGCCGGTTGCGTGGTACTGGCGATCGCACTGCCCGTGCAGGCGGTGGTGTCCGGGGTGGGAATGCTCATACTCGGCGCCCTGGTTTACGTGGTCCGCCGGTTACGGTAGGCCTCGACCGCGGTGGGCAGGGTCATGAAGATGTGGTCCTCGCCGATCTTGTCCAGCAGGCCGGCGGCCTGCAGCGCCTCGCGAAGATGCCACTTCACCCGGGCCATCGCGAACACGATGCCGCGCCGATTGAGTTCCTGCCGTAGCTGCTCCACCGCATCCAGCGCAGTGAGGTCGACATCGACGTTCGCCTCGGCGTTGAGCACGAACCACTGCACCGGGTCGGGGTTTTCGTCGACGGCCGCCAACGCGCGGGTGCGGAAGTCCTCAGCGTTGGCGAAGAACAGCGGCGCGTCGTAGCGGTAGACCAGCAGACCCGACTCCAGACGGGCCTCGGGATAGTCCTCGATATCGTGCATCCCCGCGACGCCTGGAACGAACCCGAGCACGCTGTCGTGCGGTCGCCCTACCCGGCGCAACAGGTCCAGGATGGACAGCCCGACCGCGGCCAGCACGCCGTAGAGCACACCGAGTCCGAGAACGCCCACGGCGGTGAGCAGCGCCAACACGAGTTCGCTCCGCCGAAACCTGGCCAGCCGCCGGTACTCCGCGACATCGATGAGTCGCAGCGCGGCGAAGATGACCAGCGCCCCCAGCGCAGCGGTGGGGAACATGGCAAGCACACCATGCGCGGTCAGTGTGACAGCCAGGAGAATCCCCAGGGCCACAACAGAATACAGTTGAGTTCGACTGCCGACCAGATCACCGACCGCCGTGCGGCTGCCGCTACAGCTCACCGGCAGCCCGTGCGAAAGCCCGGCGCCCAGGTTGCACACACCGAGCGCCCGCAGCTCGGCATTGGCGTCGATGTGCTGGCCCTTGCGAGCGGCGAACGTGCGAGCGGTCAGCACATTGTCGGAGAACCCGACGATCGCGATTCCGCCGGCGGCCGCCACCAGCGTCCCCACGTCGTGCCAGGGAATACCGGCGAAGCCGAGCGGTGGCAGACCGGCGGGGACGTCTCCGATCACCCGAATACCGTAGTGGTCCAACGAGAAAGCGGCCACTGCCACAGTGGCGAGCAGCATGGCGATCAGCGGCCCCGGAGCCCGCGGGAACAGCCGGGCCAACCCGAACAACACGGCCAGTACCGCCGCCGAGAACGCCACCGTCGGCCAGTGTGACTGACCGGCGACCTGGATCAGCGATCGCATCTGCGGCACGAACTCGTCGCCGTCGACCGGCGCGCCGATAACTTTTCCGGTCTGACTGGCGATCATGATGATCGCCACACCGCTCATGTACCCGACCAGGACCGGCCTGGACAGTAAGTCGGCGAGGAAGCCCAGCCGTGCCAGGCCACCCGCCAGACACATCGCGCCGACCAGCACTGCCAACATGGCGGCCAGTGCGGCGTATCGGCCGCCATCCCCGGCGGCCAGCGGCGCCAGCGCTGTCGCGGTCATCAGCGCGGTCGTGGACTCCGGACCCGCTGACAGCTGCCGCGAGGTGCCGAGCAGCGCATAGACCGCCAGCGGTGCCAGCGCTGCCCACAATCCGACCACGGCGGGCAGGCCAGCGACGGTGGCGTAAGCCATGACCTGAGGAACCAGGTATGCGGCGACGGTCAGACCCGCGACCACGTCGCCGCGCAGCCACGACCGCTGGTAATTGCGGAACTGGGTCAGCCCCGGTGCGACGGCGGTCCAGTTCATGGATACAGCATGCGCGAAGCGCCGCAATGGGGTTGAGTTTCTGACCGTGATCCCGATGAGCTGGACACCAGTTGAAAGTCGCGCAGACGAGAAGTTCGTGGTCGCCCCGCACGAACGGCTGAGCTGGTCGCGCACGCTGGGCATCGGCGCCCAGCACGTGGTCGCCATGTTCGGCGCCACCTTCCTTGTCCCGGTGCTCACCGGCTTTCCACCCGCGACCACACTGTTGTTCTCCGGTATCGGCACGCTGCTGTTCCTGGTGATCACCGGCAACCGGCTGCCGAGCTACCTCGGCTCCAGCTTCTCGGTGATCGCACCGGTGACGGCCGCGGTCGCCTCGCACGGCGCAGGCAGCGCGCTGGGCGGTTTGATCGCCGTCGGTGTGCTGCTGATCGTCATCGGCGTGGCCGTGCATCTGGCCGGCACGCGCTGGATCGACATCGCGCTGCAGCCGGTCGTCACCGGCGCCATCGTCGCGCTGATCGGATTCAACTTGGCTCCGGCGGCCAAGACCAACTTCGAAAAGGGTCCGGTCGTCGGCATCGTCACGCTGGTACTGCTCGTGGTGGTGCTGGCGTTCTTCCGCGGCATCATCGGGCGGCTGGCCATCTTCTTGGCGGTGGTCGTCGGCTACCTGCTCGCACTCGTGCTTGGCGACGTCGACACCTCGGGGATCGCTTCGGCCGGCTGGATCGGGCTGCCGCACTTCCAGACTCCGACGCTGAACCTGTCGGTGCTGCCGCTGTTCCTGCCCGCGGTGATCGCGCTGATCGCCGAGAACATCGGGCATGTGAAATCGGTCGGGCAGATGACCGGAGTCGACACCGATCCACTGACCGGACGCGCGCTGGCCGCCGACGGTGTCGCGACCGTGCTCGCCGGCCTCGGCGGCGGATCGGCCACCACCACCTACGCCGAGAACATCGGCGTGATGGCCGCGACCCGCGTCTACTCCACCGCGGCCTACTGGGTGGCCGGCGTGACGGCAATCCTTCTGGCGTTGTGCCCCAAGGTCGGAGCCACGATATCGGCGATCCCGCCCGGCGTCCTCGGCGGTGCCACGATCGTGCTCTACGGGCTCGTCGGCGTGCTGGGTGTACGGATCTGGCTGACCAACCAGGTGGACTTCGGCCTGCCGATCAACCAGATGACCGCCGCGATCGCGCTGATCATCGGGATCGCCGACTTCACCTGGAGCATCGGCGATCTCACGTTCACCGGTATCGCGCTCGGTTCGATCGCCGCGCTGGTCGTCTATCACGGCATGCGCGCGCTGGGCGCGCTGCGGGGCGCGCGGACCTAGCCGATATTGAGTCTATGGCCCGGTGATGAGGTGCCGGGTGCGGTCCTCGCGCAGCGGAATACCGTTGCGGCCGTCCATGTCCTGGGCGTAGAGACCGACCGAGAACACCACTCCCCCACCGAGGATGCCCAGCGCGGTCTTGT
>JAHFVD010000108.1 GCA_023264735.1 Mycobacterium sp.
CTGCGCCTGGAGCGCCCGCGCCCGGCCAGCCCGCGCCGCCGCCGGACCCGCGTTAGGACCTCGCCGCGCGCATCAAGTTCGAGAAGGAACTGCGCCAGAGCACCAACCAGAACCTGCTGCTGATCGCCGTGCAGTACATGGCGAGCAAGTGCGATCAGCCGGACATCCTGGCCGGCAACGACGACCCGAACCTGCCGCTCGTCGCGTGCTCGGATGACCACAAGTACATCTACGTACTGGACAAGTCGATCATCAGCGGCGACCAGATCAAGGACGCCACGTCCGGGCTGGACAACCAGAGCGGCGCCTACGTCGTCGACCTGACGTTCAAGGACGAGGCCGCCACCACCTGGGCCGACTTCACCGCCGCCAACATCGGCACGCAGACGGCGTTCACGCTCGACTCCGAGGTCGTCAGTGCCCCGCAGATCCGGGAGGCCATTCCCGGCGGGCGCACCCAGATCAGTGGCGGCAACCCGCCGTTCACCGCCGACAGCGCCAAGCAGCTGGCCAACGTCCTGAAGTACGGGTCGCTGCCGTTGTCGTTCGAATCGTCAGAGGCCGAAACCGTCTCGGCGACACTGGGATTGGCATCGCTGAGGGCGGGTCTTGTCGCGGGTGCCATCGGGTTGGCGCTGGTGTTGTTGTACTCGCTGCTCTACTACCGTGTGCTGGGCCTGTTGACGGCGCTGTCGCTGGTGGCTTCCGGCGCCATGGTGTTCGGCATCCTGGTGCTGCTGGGCAGATACATCAACTACACCCTCGACCTGGCCGGTATCGCCGGTCTGATCATCGGTATCGGCACTACTGCCGACTCGTTCGTCGTGTTCTTCGAACGCATCAAAGACGAGATACGCGAGGGCCGTTCGTTCCGGTCGGCGGTACCACGCGGTTGGGCGCGCGCCCGTAAGACGATTCTGTCCGGCAACGCGGTGACGTTCCTGGCCGCCGCGGTGCTGTACTTCCTCGCCGTCGGCCAGGTGAAGGGCTTCGCGTTCACGCTGGGTCTGACCACGATCCTGGATGTTGTCGTGGTGTTCCTGGTGACCTGGCCGCTGGTGTACCTGGCATCGAAGTCGCCGACCATGGCCAAGCCGGGCCTCAACGGTCTCGGCGCGGTGCAGCAGATCGCCAGGGAACGCCGAGCGGCCGCAACAGCGACAGGACGGGGGTAACGGCATGGCCAAGGACACCGCAGACGACCTCACGTCCGCCGCCGTCGAGGCACCCGATCTGGAAACCGCCGTCGCCGGCGCGCCGAAGCACGGTTTCTTCATCCGCCTCTACACCGGCACCGGCGCCTTCGAGGTCATCGGCAGACGCAAGATGTGGTACGGGATCAGCGCGTTGATCGTCGCAGTCTGCATCGTCAGCATCGCCGTGAAGGGCTTCACCTTCGGTATCGATTTCGAGGGCGGCACCAAGGTCTCGATGCCTGTCGCCGGGCAACACGGCACCGTCACCACTCAGCAGGTGGAGGACGTCTACAGCAAGACCCTGGGCAAGTCGCCGGAATCCGTCGTGCTCGTGGGCAACGGCGCCACGGCGACCGTACAGATCCGCTCGGAAGCGCTGAACAACCAGCAGACCGAGGAACTGCGCACCGCGCTGTTCGAAGCGTTCGCGCCCAAGGATGCCGACGGGCAGGCCAGCAAGTCCGTCATCAGCGATTCGGCGGTCTCGGAGACCTGGGGTGACCAGATCACCAAGAAGGCCCTGCTGGCGCTCGGGGTGTTCCTGGTGCTGGCCGCCATCTACATCACCTTCCGCTACGAGCGGTACATGGCGATCTCGGCCCTGTTGACCCTGGTGTTCGACCTGATCGTCACCGCAGGCGTGTATTCGATCGTCGGGTTTGAGGTAACCCCCGCCACGGTCATCGGCCTGCTCACGATCTTGGGCTTCTCGCTGTACGACACGGTCATCGTGTTCGACAAGGTCGAGGAGAACACCCACGGCTTCGAGCACACCACCCGAAGAACGTTCGCCGAACACGCCAACCTCGCGGTCAATCAGACCTTCATGCGTTCGATCAACACCAGCCTGATCTCGGTGCTGCCGATCCTGGCGCTGATGGTGGTGGCGGTCTGGCTGCTTGGCGTCGGCACCTTGATGGACCTCGCGCTGGTGCAGCTGGTCGGCGTCATCGTCGGCACCTACTCGTCGATCTTCTTCGCCACCCCGCTGCTGGTGTCGCTGCGCGAGCGCACCGACCTGGTCCGCACTCACACCCGACGGGTGCTGAAGCGACGCAACCCGGCGGCCAGCGCCGCCGAGGTCGTCACGGGCGGTGCCGCCGACGTGGACAAGCCCGGCGACGCGGTCCCGGCCGAAGCGGCCATCGGGGGGACCCCGGCAGTGGGCAGCAAGCCCTCGCCGGGTGCCCGACCGAGCCGGCCAACGGGCAAGCGCAGTACCCGAGGGCGATAGCGACCCATGGTTGTCAGGCGCCGGCGCGCCGCCGCTGTCGCAGTGGCGGCCGTCGTGGGAGTGATCACGTCGAGCGTGCTGACGGCGTGCTCGGGCAGCGCTGCTGACCAGATCAACTACGCCGTCGACGGCATGCTGCTCACCTACAACACCAACACCGTGACCGGTGCCGCCTCGGCAGGCCCGCAGGCCTTCGCCCGCGTGCTTGCCGGCTTCAACTTCCACGGTCCGGACGGGCAGGTGCTGGCCGACCACGACTTCGGTTCGGTGTCGGTGGTCGGTCGTGATCCGCTGGTGCTGGACTACCAGATCTCCGACAAGGCCGTGTATTCCGACGGCAAGCCGGTGACCTGTGACGACATGGTGCTGGCGTGGGCTGCGCAGTCCGGGCGGTTCCCGGCCTTCGACGCCGCCAGCCGCGCGGGTTATCTCGACATCGACAACGTCGATTGCCAGCCGGGCCAGAAGAAGGCCCGGGTGACCTACCTGCCGGGCCGCGCGGTCGTCGACTACCTGCAGCTGTTCACCGCGACGTCGATGATGCCGTCGCACGTCATCGGCGACATGCTTGGCCTGGACGTCACCCGCACCATTGCCAGTGGCGATCCGGCCGCCGTCGACCGCATTGCCCAGGCGTGGAACACCGTGTGGGATCTCAAGCCCGGTGTCGACCTCAAGCGGTTCCCGTCGTCGGGGCCCTACAAGATCGATTCGGTGCTGCCCGAAGGGGCGGTGGTGCTGACCGTCAACGACCGGTGGTGGGGCGCCAAGCCCATCACCAAGCGGATCACCGTGTGGCCGCGCGGCGTCGACGTGCAGGACCGGATCAACAACGGCACGTTCCAGGTCGTCGACGTGGCGACCGGATCGTCGGGCACCCTGACCACGCCCGACGGCTATGACCGTCACGAGCTGCCGTCGGGCGGTATCGAGCAGCTCATCTTCGCGCCCGACGGGCCGCTGGCGGCGCCGCCGGCCCGGCGCGCGGTGGCGTTGTGCACCCCGCGCGATCTGATCGCGCTGAATGCCGAGACGCCGATCTCCAATGTCCGGCTCAACCCGGCCAGCGATGATGCGTTCAGCGGTATCGAAGGTGTCGCGATCGCCGGCCAGTTCGGTCCGGCCAACCCCGATGCCGCCCGCGACGCCCTCGGTGGCCAGCCGCTGACCGTGCGCCTCGGCTACCAGGCGCCCAACCCGCGGCTGGCGGCCACCGTCGGCGCGATCACCAAATCCTGTGCCGCCGCGGGCATCACGGTCGTCGACACGACGTCGGACACGACAGGCCCACAGACGTTGCGTGACGGCAAGCTCGACGTCCTGCTGGCCAGCACCGGCGGCGCATCGGGCAGTGGCTCCACCGGGTCGTCGACGCTGGACGCCTACACGCTGTTCTCCGGCAACGGCAACAACCTGCCGCGCTACGTCAACCCGCAGATCGACGGGATCATCTCCGCGCTGGCGGTCACCGCCGACGCGAAGGAACAGGCCAGGCTCCTCGGCGACAGTTCGCCGATTCTGTGGGGCGACATGCCGACGCTGCCGCTGTACCGTCAGCAGCGCACGGTGCTGGCGTCGAAGAAGATGTATGCCGTGGAAGGCAATCCGACCAAGTGGGGCGCGGGCTGGAACATGGATCGATGGGTGTTCGAGAAGTGAGCGAGTCCGTTGTCGACGTCATCAAGGCGCTGACGCGCGAGGTGTCCGACTTTCCCGAGCCGGGCATCCAATTCAAAGACCTCACCCCAGTACTGGCCGATCCCAAGGGGCTGGCAGTCGTCACCGGAGCCTTGGCCGAGATCGCGGCGGGCGCCGACCTGGTGGCCGGTATCGACGCCCGTGGGTTCCTGTTGGGTGGCGCGGTGGCCCACCAGCTCGGCATCGGCGTCCTGGCCGTCCGCAAGGGCGGAAAGCTGCCCCCGCCGGTGCACAGCCAGACCTACACCCTCGAATACGGCACGGCGACGCTGGAAATCCCCGCCGACGGCATCGACCTGACGGGGCGCCGCATCGTGATCATCGACGACGTACTCGCCACCGGCGGGACTCTTGCCGCGGCCGGTGCGCTACTGGCGGCCAGTGGAGCAGAGGTTTCGATCGCGGCGGTGGTGCTGGAACTGTCCGGGCTCGGCGGCCGGGACAAAGTGGCCCCGCTGCAGGTAGCGAGCCTCCAGATCATCTGAGTCTGGTTAACGCGCCGGGCGGTCACATGGCGACCTGGCAAACGACTCGTGGCTGTCTGACGTTTGCGTTGTTACGCGCCAGATAATTACGCAATGCTCTCTGTGACAACACATTTGGGTCCTGTCGGGGGCCTGTCACAGGAGGCGTCCGTGCATTCGACCATTCTGGTTCCGCGACTCGCCGCGGCAGCATTCGCGATCGGGGCGGGACTCGTGATCGGCAGCAACTGCGCGACAGCGGCCGCGGATTCCTCGGCGTCGGATTCGTCGTCCGCATCCAGTAGTGCGGCGCCCACCAAGGCAACTGCTGGTGCCGGCCGCACGGCGAAGCGACCGGCGCGGGCCGCGGCCGCGACGCCAACAGCCAAGGCGCCCAACAAGACCGGCACCGCACGCGCAGCCCGGGTGCCCGCTGCGGCGACAGCTGTCGTCACGGATACCTCGCCTCTGGCGTCATCGGCCGCGGTCAAGAAACTGCGCGGCCCGTCACCGATCGCCGTCGGCGTGGACATGCTTGCCGCCAATCTCGCTGGGCTGCTTGGTTACACCCCGAACCCCGCCAACGTCGGGGGCGTCGGCCCGGTGCTGCCGCTGCGCACCATGCTCCTGGACGCCGTTGCTGCCATCCGCCGGGCGACGGATGCCAGTGCGGCCAACGGCGTCCCGGTCCTTCACCCGCGGGAGGTGTACCAGTTCGTCACCGGCGAGGTGCTCGGCGACCTGTTGCCGACCGACCCCGATGGAAACAAGCTGACCTACAAGATCGTCCAGGGGCCGGCCAACGGCACACTGACGATCAACCCGAACGGCACCTACTACTACAAGCCGACCAACGAATTCGCCGAGTCGGGTGGCGTCGACAACTTCATCGTCGTCGCCGACGACGGGCAGCAGGGCCAGACCGTGGTCCCGGTCAATGTCAGGGTCACGCCCACTCTCGGCATCTCGGAGAGTTTCTGGTTCCGCAATTACACCTTGGCGCCGATCAAGTTCACCGGCTACAGCGGCGGTACCGAAGACCTGGATGGCGGCCCGGCGGTCGGCACGGTGATCCTGCCCGGCGGGGAGGCCGGCTGGAGCGTCACGTGGTACCTGTTCAGCGTCGGCTCCGTCACGCCGCAATTCGGCACGGTGGGCTTCGGGGCGACCCCGTCCAACCCGGGGTACATCCCCGACGGCTACGCCGGCACCACTTTCCAGATCACGTACAAGACCAAGCCGAGGGAAACGCAGTGCTCGGCCGGCGGTGGGGGCCAGTGCAGCGTCCCCAACGACCGGATGGCGATCGCGCTGGACAAGGACAGCCCCACCATCACCCTCGGGCCCGAGGACGCGGCCAAGATCGCGGCGGTGCTGCCCAACGTCTGCTACGACGGATCGATCGCGGGCTGCAGCTTCGTCGCGAAAAGCGAGACGAAGGGATTCAGCCCGGTGCGGACCGTCGGCACCCCGGTGTCGAACACGACCTCGACGCCGACGACGTTCAGCATCGCGATCGCCGATCAGGTGTCGCAGTCCGACACCGTCGGTCTGTCCGTCAAGCTGTCCGGCGGTGCGCTAGCCAAGCTCGCGTCGCTGATCAACATCGAAATCACGGCCAATTACTCGCACACCTGGGTCAAGACGAACACCTTCACCCAGACGATGAACGTGCCGGTCGGAGCCGGAAAAACCGCGTGGATCGAAGGCTCGGTGCCGGTGTGGAACGTGACCGGTGACTTCACGATCAAACTGGGTAACTCGACCTACCAGCTCAACGGCGCGACCTTCACGACACCCAACCCGAATGAGGCCGGTAGTTACGTCATCAAGGAGAAGCCGATCACCTCAGCCCAGGACTAGCGTCGGAATAGCCCGGGCCTAGCTCCCGACAGCCCGGGCCTGCCACTGGAGAACTTCGAGGAGAGATATCCTCGAAGTTCCGATGGCAGGAGGTGACGGCGTGGTGGACGACAACGGCGCTGCCACCGCCGCGCCGGCAGCGCCGGTTTCTGATATCCCGCCCGCCGAACCGCGGGTCGAGACGCCGAAGACCACCAGCAGCGCGTCGCGCCGGGTTCGTGCCCGGCTCGCGCGCCGGATGACCTCGCAGCGCAGCACCGTCAACCCGGTCCTGGAACCGTTGGTCGCGGTGCATCGGGAGATGTACCCGAAGGCCAACCTGGCGATCCTGCAGCGCGCCTACGAGGTGGCCGAGGCCAAGCACGCCGATCAGCTGCGCCGCTCCGGCGATCCGTACATCACCCACCCGCTGGCCGTCGCCAACATCCTCGCCGAGTTCGGCATGGACACCATCACGCTGGTGGCCGCGCTGTTGCACGACACCGTCGAGGACACCGGCTATGCCATGGAGGCGCTGACCGCCGACTTCGGCGAAGAGGTCGCCCACCTGGTGGACGGGGTCACCAAACTGGACAAGGTGGCTCTGGGCACCGCGGCCGAGGGCGAGACCATCCGCAAGATGATCATCGCGATGGCCCGCGATCCGCGAGTGCTCGTCATCAAGGTCGCCGACCGGCTGCACAATATGCGCACCATGCGGTTCCTGCCGCCGGAGAAGCAGGCCCGCAAGGCCCGCGAGACGCTGGAAGTCATTGCCCCGCTTGCTCATCGGCTGGGTATGGCCACCGTCAAGTGGGAGCTCGAGGACCTGTCCTTCGCGATCCTGCATCCCAAGCGCTACGAAGAGATCGTGCGGCTGGTTGCCGACCGTGCCCCGTCGCGGGACACCTACCTGGCCAAGGTTCGGGCCGAGATCACCTCGGCGCTGTCGGGGATGAAGATCACCTCCACCGTCGAGGGCAGGCCCAAGCACTACTGGTCGATCTACCAGAAGATGATCGTCAAGGGCCGCGACTTCGACGACATCCACGACCTGGTGGGTGTGCGGATTCTCTGCGACGAGATCCGCGACTGCTATGCGGCTGTGGGCGTTGTGCATTCGCTGTGGCAGCCGATGCCCGGCCGGTTCAAGGACTACATCGCCCAGCCGCGATTCGGGGTGTACCAGTCGCTGCACACCACCGTGGTCGGCCCGGAGGGCAAACCGCTGGAGGTGCAGATCCGCACCGACGCCATGCACAAGACGGCCGAATTCGGCATCGCCGCGCACTGGCGGTACAAGGAATCCAAGGGCCGCAACGGAGTTCCTGCCATGAACGCCGCGGCCGAGATCGACGACATGGCGTGGATGCGCCAATTGCTCGACTGGCAGCGGGAAGCCGCCGACCCCGGCGAGTTCCTGGAATCGCTGCGCTACGACCTTGCGGTGCAGGAGATCTTCGTGTTCACCCCGAAGGGTGACCTCATCACGCTCCCGGCCGGCTCCACCCCGGTGGATTTCGCGTACGCGGTGCACACCGAGGTCGGCCACCGGTGTATCGGCTCCCGGGTCAACGGGCGACTCGTCGCGCTGGAGCGCAAACTCGAAAACGGCGACCAGGTAGAGGTTTTCACCTCGAAGGCGCCGAACGCGGGCCCGTCGCGGGACTGGCAGACGTTCGTCGTGTCGCCACGTGCGAAGGCCAAGATCCGGCAGTGGTTCGCCAAGGAACGCCGCGAGGAAGCGCTGGAGGCCGGTAAGGACTCCATCGCCCGCGAGGTCCGCCGGGTCGGCCTTCCGTTGCAGCGGCTGGTCAACGCCGAAGCGATGGGAGCATTGGCCCACGAGCTGCGGTACGCGGATATCTCGTCGCTCTACACCGCCGTCGGGGAGGGCCACGTCTCGCCCCGGCACGTGGTGCAGCGGCTGGTGGACCAGCTCGGTGGCGCCGAGAGCGCCGAAGATGAACTGGCCGAACGCTCGACGCCGGCCACCATGCCGGTGCGCCAGCGCAGCAACGACGACACCGGCGTCGCGGTACCCGGCGCGACCGGAACGCTGACCAAATTGGCTAAGTGCTGCACGCCGGTGCCCGGCGACAACATCATGGGCTTCGTCACCCGCGGCGGGGGGGTCAGCGTGCATCGCACGGACTGCACCAACGCCGGTTCGCTTCAGCAGCAGTCCGAACGCATCATCGAGGTGACCTGGGCGCCGTCGCCCACGTCGGTGTTCCTGGTGGCCATTCAGGTCGAGGCGCTCGACCGGCATCGGCTGCTCTCTGACGTCACCCGGGTGCTGGCCGACGAGCGGGTCAACATCCTGTCGGCCTCAGTGACCACCTCGAACGATCGAGTAGCCATCAGCCGCTTCACCTTTGAGATGGGCGATCCCAAGCATCTCGGCCACGTGCTCAACGCGGTCCGCAATGTCGAGGGTGTCTATGACGTCTACCGGGTGACGAGCGCGGCCTGACCGCAGCTCTTCAGGTAGACATCACACGCTGACCAACGCCTCAGCGCCGCAGATTGTTTCGTCCAAACCAGCGGAATATCAACCGCCGCGGTCACGCAGTCGCCTGGTCCGGCCAAGGCTAGCCGAGCAGTTCCGCTGAGTGTGCGGTTTCATCCCCGTCGAACGGCGTGTCGCGGATGAAACCGCACACTCGCGGGCCGAGCAGGTTCAGTTCAGCCGAATCGACTTGATTGTCACCGGTTTTGCCGGCTTGCCGTCGTCGGAACCGCCGGCGATGCCGATCGCGGCGATATCTTCGATCACCCCAAACCCGGTCTTGTCGACCTGGCCGAACGCCGTATACGTCGGCGGCAGCTTCGAGTCGCGGTACACGATGAAGAACTGGCTGCCATTGGTATCGGGCCCGGCGTTGGCCATTGCCAGCGTGCCACGGGGATACGTGATCGCCTGCTTGAGTGCAGGGTCGAACGGACGGAACTGGTTGGTCGGGTACTCGTTCGCGAACCGGTATCCCGGTCCGCCGGTTCCGTTACCGGTCGGGTCACCACACTGCAGCACCGACAGTGAGCGCGCGTCGGTGAGCCGATGGCACGGTGTGTTGTCGAAGTAGTTCTGCTTGACCAGACTCTCGAAACTGTTGACCGTGCACGGCGCCTTGGCGTTGTCGAGGTGCAGGACGATCGGGCCGAGGTTGGTGACCACCGTCGCCTCGATCGTCGCCGGTGTGGTGGGCACCTTGCCGACTGGCGGCGGCTTGACGGGCTTGTCGGCAGGGGTGGCCGTGGTCGGGTACTGACAGTTGGCGCCCAGCGTGGCAGGCGGGTTGAACGGCGGCAGTTGGTCGCTGCCGGGTGCGGCCGTGGTGGTCCGCCGCGGGATGCCTGCGCCGCCGGTGCGCTCCAACTCCCGCGCCATCCAGGAGAAGAACACGATGCTGGCGATCACGACCAGGATGCTCAGCACGGTCACGAGGTAGCTGATCACCAGCCCGGCGATCGCCAGCCCGCGGCCTTCCTCGCCGGATTTCTTGATCTGCGACAGCGAGAGGTGGCCGAACACGATGCCCAGCGGCGCGAAAACGAACGCACAGATCAGCGACGCGATCGCCATCCCGTTGGTTGGCTGCGGGGCCGGGTACGGGTACGGCCCAGCCCCGTACGGCGCACCGTAGTGCGGTGGTGGTGGCGGCGGGTAGTACGGCGGTTGGCTCATGCAGTCCCCTCGCAGGCTCGGGTCCTGCATGTCCGCTTTTGATTCGCTCCGCAAGTGTCGCTCATGGCCGGCTAGTCCAGTAGGACGGACTTGACCTCCACGTCGGTCTTCGGCTTGCCGTCCTGGCCGCCGCCGGCGACCCCGGCGGCACCGATCTTGTCCAGCGTGGCTAGGCCGGTCGCGTCGATCGTGCCGAATGCGGTGTAGTTCGGCGGCAGCTGCGAATCCTTGTAGACCAGAAAGAACTGGCTGCCGTTGGTGCCGGGTCCGGCGTTGGCCATGGCCAGCGTTCCGCGTGGATAGACCACCGGCTGGTCCAAGGCGGGATCACCCTGTGGGTACTGGTCAGTGGGGTACTCGTTGGCGAACTGGTAGCCGGGCCCGCCCGTGCCGCTGCCGGTCGGGTCGCCGCACTGCAGCACCGACAGCGACGGCGACGTGGTCAGCCGGTGGCAGGGGGTGTTGTCGAAGAAGCCCTTCTGGGCCAGGCTGGCGAAGCTGTTGACCGTGCAGGGGGCCTTGGCGTTGTCCAGGATCAGGCCCAGGTTGCCCTGATTGGTGCTCATGCTGACGCTCACCGTCGGCGGGGTGGTCGGCACCTTGCCGCTGTGCGGCGGGTCGACCTTCTTGCTGGCCGGCTCCGACGACGCCGGGTACTGGCAGTTCGCGCCGAGGTTCGCGCCGGGTTTGAACGCGGGCAGACCGCCGGTGGCCGGGGGAGCGGTGGTGGGGCCACCCGCGTCGGCCGGTGCGCTGCTCGGCGCGGAAGATGCGGCGCTGGTGGTCTTGTCGTCCTTGTTGGTCAGGACGAACGTCGCGACCAGGGCCGCGGCCACGATGATCGCGACGACTCCGCCGATGACGACGAACAGCTGGCGACGCTTCTCTTTTTGGGCGCGATGCTCCAGCTGCCGCTCGAGTTTGCGCTTGGCCGTCTCACGTCGTTGCTCGTTGGTCGGCACCGTGGTGGTCCTCCGTTGGTGATCGGTTGAGTCGGCACCGAGTGTGCCAGCTGATGCTGAGGGAGAGTAACGGCGGTCGCAGTGGTGGTCGCTCCACATCTTCTTCGATCACACTCGCGCACCTATCAGCCGGTTCTTAGCCCGCCGACCTACGCTTCGGCCACAGGCCGGACAGGGGGTGCACGTGCGCAACGCCAAGCCGGGGTCAATATTCGCGTTACTGGTCGTGTGCCGGTGGGTACAGCCCTTTCCGGAGTGCTTACCTGGTCATTGTTCGGCAACTTCTACGGCGGCCTGGTGTTTGTCGCCCTCTTCGTCATCGGGGTCGCCACCGAGAATTCCCGGCAGGCACGTGTCACTGCTCGGCGGGCACAGGCCGATGCCGAGGTGCGGAAATACATTTCCGGATTGCACGATGCCGCGCGGCAGTCAGGCGTCAGTCAGGCGTGGACTTGAACCCTCCGCCACAGGACACCTAGCGCCGGGATGGGAAACTGAACGACGTGCTGCTCACCGGGTTCCCGGCTGGCATGTTGGCATGCAACTGCTACGTGCTGGCCCCACACGCCGGGGCCGACGCCATTGTCGTCGACCCGGGTCAGCGTGCGATGGGCAATCTGCGCCGCATTCTCGACGAGAATCGGCTGACCCCGGCCGCTGTGCTGCTCACCCACGGGCATATCGACCACATGTGGTCGGCGCAGAAGGTGGGTGACACGTTCGGCTGCCCGGTATTCATCCACCCGGAGGATCGCTACATGCTCGCCGACCCGATCCGCGGGTTCGGGCCGGCCATCCTGGGGAGGCTGGGCCAGATCGCCCTCGGTGCGCTGTTCCGGGAACCCAGGCAGGTCGTCGAGCTCGACCGCGACGGGGACAAGCTCGAGCTCGGAGGGATCACGGTGACCGTCGACCACACGCCGGGCCACACCCGCGGCTCGGTGGTGTTCAGGGTCGATAGGGCTGGCCTGTCCGGCGGGCAGGAGCGCAGCGACCCGGGGATATCCGGTGTCCCACTCGCCTTCACCGGGGACACGTTGTTCAAGCAGACGGTGGGTCGCACCGACCTGCCGGGCGGCAGCGGTCGCGACCTGCTGGGCTCGATCGTCGAGAAATTATTGGTGCTCGACGATGACACCCTGGTATTACCGGGACACGGTGAATCCACCACCATTGGTCTTGAACGGCGTACCAACCCATTTCTCGAAGGTCTGACTACGTGAGCGAATTCCAGGCGCCCAAGGGTGTTCCCGACTACCTGCCGCCCGAGTCGGCCGAGTTCGTCGCGGTTCGCGACGGCCTGCTGCAGACGGCCCGGCTGGCCGGCTACGGCGACGTCGAGTTGCCCATCTTCGAGGACACCGCACTGTTCGCCCGCGGCGTCGGTGAGTCCACCGATGTGGTGTCCAAGGAGATGTACACCTTCGCCGACCGTGGTGAGCGTTCGGTGACCCTGCGGCCCGAGGGCACCGCGGGTGTCATGCGGGCGGTTATCGAGCACGGGCTGGACCGTGGCGCGCTGCCGGTCAAGCTCTGCTACGCCGGCCCGTTCTTCCGCTACGAGCGGCCGCAGGCCGGGCGGTACCGGCAGCTACAGCAGGTCGGGGTCGAGGCCATCGGCGTCGACGATCCCGCGCTGGACGCCGAGGTGATCGCGATCGCCGACGCCGGCTTCCGGTCGCTGGGGCTAGACGGCTTCCGTCTCGAGATCACCTCGCTGGGTGACGACACCTGCCGTCCCCAGTACCGGGAGTTGTTGCAGAGCTTCCTGTTCAAGCTGGACCTCGACGACGACACCAGGCGGCGGGCCGAGATCAACCCGCTGCGGGTGCTCGACGACAAGCGCCCGCACGTGCGGGAGATGACCGCCGACGCCCCGGTGATGCTCGATCACCTCTCTGATGTCGCCAAGCAGCACTTCGAGACGGTGCTCGCACACCTCGATGCGCTTTCCGTGCCCTACGTGATCAATCCGCGGATGGTCCGGGGGCTGGACTACTACACGAAGACCACGTTCGAGTTCGTACACGACGGGCTCGGTGCGCAGTCCGGGATCGGCGGCGGTGGCCGCTACGACGGGCTGATGCGTCAGCTCGGCGGCCAGGACCTGTCGGGTATCGGCTTCGGGCTGGGTGTCGACCGCACCGTGCTGGCGCTGCGCGCGGAGGGGAAGACGGCCGGGAATCCGAGCCGGTGCGACGTGTTCGGGGTGCCGTTGGGCGAGCAGGCCAAATTGGTGCTCGCGACGCTGGCGGCGGGCCTTCGCACGGCGGGAGTGCGGGTCGATCTCGCGTATGGCGACCGCGGCATGAAGGGCGCGATGCGCGCGGCCGACCGTTCGGGCGCCCGGATTGCGCTCGTCGCGGGCGACCGGGACATCGAGGCCGGCACCGTGGGCGTCAAGGATCTGGCCACCGGTACGCAGGTGGACGTGCCGGTCGACGCGGTTGTCGCTGAAGTGACAACGCGGCTGGCCTAGATCAGGCCAGCCGCACGTTCAGGTCTAAAAGTTGGCTGTCAGCCAGCCGGGCAAAGGTCGGTCTTCGCGAAATTGATCGCGGCGTCCGCCTGGGCGTGGCTGATCTGGCCGGAGTTGGTGAAGTACGTCTGCGACAGCGTGTTGGGATCTGCACCACCGGCGAGTGCCTGGCAGATCGTGTGGCCGTCGGCAATCAAAGCCGCCTGGTCACCGGCGATTCCGGCGCTGGTGAGGTCCTTGATGTAGTCCGCCTCGGCGTTGGTGATCGCCCACGCAGCGGGCGCGCCGGCGAGCGCGATGGCCCCGGCGGCAGCAGCCGCCGTCAACAAACCTTTGATCATTGTCTTGTCCCTTGTGTGCATTGGAGTTACTGCTGCGGCAGAAGTTACTACGCTTTCAGCAGATGCGCAGGGAAAGACGAAAGATTACGGCGCGCCAATCACGCGCCGATCACTCGGCGATAACAGATGAATTGAAGTTGTGGGCTGTGCACCCCCATTTAACCAATTCTCAAGGGATTCTTGGTGGACCCTTGGGCTTTTTGGGAACCGTGTCGTCCGTGCGGCCCGTTTGACAGTCATGAACACCGCGATCGGCGCCCAGCTCATCGAGAGCTACCTGTGTACCAGGCAGGTGCGGCACTTCCGCGGCCACCACAACGACGAGTACTTCTTCCTGGTCAACGCCTATCACGGCCGCCTGCACGTGCACCTGCGGCCGTGCGGGCCGTCGGGAGCGGCGGTCCAGATCAGCATCACGACCGAGCGCTATTACCCAGCCGAGCAGCGCACCCGAGTCGCGGCGTTGGTCCAACAATGGAATGACGCCGCCCCGCGGGTCGCCGCCACGGTCTTCGAGTCCTCGGACCCGCGTCTGATCGGTGTGCTGGCCGAGCGGCGCTATCGCGCCGGCGATACCGAATTCGGCCCGTTTGTCGATCAGGCCGTCCAATCGGCCATCGACTTGTTCGGCCGGCTGAGGGCTCTGGTGGCAGGGCGGTCGGACGACACGCATCTGCTCGACGCGGGGTGAAGCTCAGCGCACCGATCGCCGGTACCGGAGGGTCCAGATCACGCCGACCGCTGTCGCCACGATGATCACGGCGACAGAGGCGCCCAACGCCAGCAGAAGCGCGTTGGTGCGATCCGTGTTCTCGCCGTAGTCGATCACCCTCTGATACGGATCGTCGGTAGGTGCGGGGCCGAAGACGAAATCGGTTGTGATCGAAGAAGGTTCGGTGATCGTCGTCGAAATCCTGGTCAGGTAGGGATTTTTGGCGCTCAATTCGGTCAGTGTCTGATCGCTGGTCCGTCCCTGGACCGAGCCGGCGTAGTCGACGGCGATGTCCTGGCGGGTGGCGTCGGCATCGGTGCGTTGCATCCGGTGCTGCGCCAGCGTGTAGACGACAACTCGTTGAGTGTCCTTGGCGGCGGCCGACATTCGCATCGGGTACACCAGCTTGTCGGAGGTGAAGTCCAGCCGGACCGGGTCGAGTTGACCGTTGAGCGGTTGCTCGCCGGTCAGTCGCATCGCCACGAATGACCAACCCTGCTTGAGGTACGGATCGAGCTGGGCGGTGACTTCCGGTCGCATCGTGTAGCCGTTTGAGTCCAGCCACTCGCGCACGCCGGTGAGATCACCCCCGGTCAATGTGGTCGCCTCGATGGGTCCGAGTTGCACCTGGGCGACGACGGTCGGGCCACCACCGGGCACGGCACCGGCCTCGTCGAGACCGCTGTGCTGGCTTGCGCCGGGCTCGATCCGAGGCGCGCTCAGCCGCTCGAGTTCGGTGAACAGGCCGGGGTTTGCTGCTGTGGCGGTGGCCGGCGCCGGGGTGGGCACGATCAACGCGGCGTTGTCGGCCACGGAGTGCAGATCCAGCCGCATGACGATGGTCTCGGCATTGCCATCGATGGCGACCAGGCTCTGCTCGCCGGTCACGCGCGCGTCGAGGTCGGGGCTGACGATGCCGCCGCAGGCGCAGGCACCCGCGGTTGCACCCGGACCCATCATGACCATTCCGGCAGCAAGGACGGCCGCACCGACCAGATGCGCAGTACGCATGGCAGCCATGATGCCTGGTTCAGTCGCGGCGCGTGCCGAATGTCATCCGGCTCAGCATCGCATCGCGCAGCGTAAGGGTGTGCAGCAGCGTGTCATCGGCGAATTTTGTTCACTGCAGTGACACAGTTCACGATCGAAGTCTAGATCCCGACGGCAGCGGTGAGCACGGTGTCGAGGTCACCGAGCCCGCCGGTGAACGGGTTGCCCCGCAACAGCACGTAGGCACCCGACGGTGTGTCGGCCACCAACTTGGGCGAACTGGATCCGACCTGCAGCCGGCGGTGAAACGTGACCGTATCCAGTGGCGCCAGGACACGGCCGTCGGCATCGCGGTAGAGACGGGCGGCGCGGTCGAACACCGCCACCGGACGGTAGCTCTCCACCGGGATCGAACGTGTGCGCCGGATGCGCCGCACCGCCGCCGCCGTGACCGCCGCGGCGACCATCCCGACGGCGACAAACCCGATGCCCAGCCACGCGGGCCCAGCTGCGGCCAGACTGACCGCGCCAAATCCGCCGAAGACAAGCGTCACCACACCGGTCACAAAAGCCAGCACCGCGGGTGGACCGTTGCCGCGGTCGACGACCAGCACCAACGGGCCGTCCTCGGCGATCACCAAACCGCCGACCTCACGCAGGATGCGGGGCATGCGGTGAGTCTAGATAGCCGCTAGATAGCCATTGCCGCCCGCACGTCGGCCTCCGACGCCGATCCGCCGGCCCCGCTCGAGGTGACCCGGCCCGCTTCCAGGATGTAGTACTGCTGTGCCGATTCCAGTGCGAAGCCGATGTGCTGCTCGACCAGCAGTACGCCGAGATCGCCGCGACGGGTCAGCGCGGTGATCGCCGCCTCGATCTCGGCGACCACTGACGGCTGGATGCCCTCGGTGGGCTCGTCGAGGATCAGGATCTTCGGGCTGGTGATCAGGGCCCGCGCGATCGCCAGCTGCTGGCGCTGACCGCCGGAGAGCAGACCGGCTCGGCGCGTGAGCAATTCCTTGAGCGCGGGGAACAGGTCGAGCTGCTCGTCGATCAGCTGTCTACCGTTCTTGCGGCCGTCGGCGACGACCTGAAGATTCTCCGCGGTGGTCAGCTGGCCGAAGGACTGCTGGCCCTGCGGCACGTACGCCAGCCCGCGCGCCACCCGGGCGCTGGGCCGCATCTTGGTCACGTCGTCGCCGTGCAGCAGCACCTTGCCCGCACTGCATTTCAACAAGCCGACCGCCGCGCGCAGCAGCGTCGTCTTGCCGGCACCGTTGTGCCCCATCACGGCGGCCACCCCGTCGGAGGGCACCTCGATGCTGACACCGTGGATCACCTGCGATCGTCCGTACCCGGTTCGGACATCGATGAGCTGGAGCATTACGAGGTCTCCTCGATGAGTTCGTCCGGAATTCCGTCCGCGCCCGCCGCCGCCGTGCCCAGATAGACCTCCTGCACCTTGGGGTTGGCCTGCACCTCGGCCACCGACCCTTCGGCGATCACCTGGCCGCGGGCCAGCACCGTGACGGAGGTGGCGAACGCCCGCATGAAATCCATGTCATGTTCGACGACGACGACCGTGCGCGAGGATCCGATGCGGCGCAACAGGTTTCCGGTCTCTTCGCGTTCCTCGCCGCTCATCCCGGCGACCGGTTCGTCGAGCAGCAGCACGTCGGCGTTCTGCACCAGCAGCATGCCGATCTCCAGCCACTGCTTCTGGCCGTGGGCCAGTACGCCCGCCGGCCGGTCGGCCAGCTCGGTGAGCCCGATCGTCTCGAGCGCTTCTTCGATGGCGGGCAGCACCGCTGTGCGCCTGCGCAGCAGGGTCAACCACGACCTGCCCGCCCCCGCGGCGATGTCGAGGTTCTGCAACACGGTCAGCTGCTCGAACACGCTGGCGGTCTGGAAGGTTCGGCCGACGCCGAGCCGCGCGATCTGGTGGACTTTCTTGCCCAGCAGATCGACGCCGGACTTGTCGATCGACCCAACGGCGGGCACCAGCCCGGTGATCGCGTCGATGACGGTGGTCTTCCCGGCGCCGTTGGGGCCGATCAGGAATCGCAGATCGCCCTGGAACAGCGTCAGGTCGACCTCGTTGACCGCCTTGAACCCGTCGAAATCGACGGTGAGACCGCGGACTTCGAGGTACTGGGTGCCCATGCCGACATTGCCGCCGGCTACCGGTTCGGCGAGTTCGGTCATGGTGTGGCTCCCACCGGCTCGGACTCGGTCAGCGGATCGGGTTCACCGCTGGGCGTGGCGGCGGCCTTCGTGCGACGGCGCCGGCGGAACAGGGCCCCGATACCGGCGAACCCGGCGGGGAAGAAGCCGACGACGACGATGAACAACAAGCCCTGGGCGTAGGTCCAGCCCGACGGAAAGCGTTCGGAGAACGCGGTTTGCGCCCACGCCACACCGATGGCGCCGAGGATGGGCCCGAGCAGTGTGGTTCGTCCGCCGATCGCGACACCGATCAGGAAGGCGATGGACGGCACGACGCCGACCTGAGCCGGAGTGATGAAGCCGATGATCGGGGCGAACAGGGCTCCGGCGATGCTGGCGAAAAGTGCGGCGGCGGTGTACGCGACGACCTTGATGTTGGCCGGGTCGTAGCCCAGGAACCGCACACGTTCCTCACCGTCGCGCACCGCGACGAGAAGCTCGCCGTAACGGCTCTGCATCAACTGGCGCACCACGGCGACGACCACGAGCAGGGTGCCCGCGGCGATGAAGTACAGCATCTGCCGGTTCACCGGGTCGGAGAGCTTGAACCCGAAGAACGTGCGAAAACCGTTGAGCCCGTTGCTGCCACCCAACGTTGCCTGGCCGACGAGCAGGATCGCCAGCGCGGCGGCCAGCGCTTGGGACAGGATCGCGAAGTAGGCGCCCTTGACTCGGCGCTTGAACACGCCGAGCCCGAGCAGCGCTGCGATGCCGGTCGGGACCACGACGATCGCCGCCAGCGTGAACGCTGAGGAGGCGAACGGCTCCCAATAGGACGGCAGCGCAGGAATTCCCGCGATCTGCATGAAGTCCGGGACCGCCTGTTTGCGGACCTCGGCGTCGGCGATCTTGAGGTGCATGCCCATCATGTAGGCGCCCAGGCCGAAGAACACGCCCTGGCCCAGCGTGAGCATGCCGCCGCGGCCCCAGGCCAGCCCGATACCGGCGGCCACGATCGCGTAGCACAGGTATTGGCCGAGCAGGCCGAGCCGGAAGCTGGACAGCAGCGCCGGTGCCACCCCGAACAGCACGACCGCGGCGACCGCGAATCCGGCCCATGTCTGCCACCGGCCGACAAGGCCTGTCATACCAAACTCCTTGTCCGCACGGTGAACAACCCTTGCGGGCGTACCTGCAGGAAGATCACGATGACCACGAACACGATCACCTTCGCCAGCGACGCGGTGGTGCTGTACTCGATGAAGGAGTTCATCAGTCCGAGCGCGAATGCGGCGATCACGGTGCCCTTGATCTGGCCGAGCCCACCGACCACGACAACCAGGAACGCGTCGATCAGATAGCTCTGTCCGATGGTCGAACTGGTGGACCCGATCAGCGTCAGGGCGACACCCGCGACGCTGGCCAGACCGGAGCCGATGAAGAACGTGGTGATATCGGTCCTGCGGCTCGAAATACCGCTGGTCTCAGCCAGATCCCGATTCTGCACGACCGCCCTGATACGACGGCCCATCGGGCTGAGCTTGAGCACCGACGCCAGCACGATGACGCAGACGACGGCCAGCACGAGGATGAAGACGCGGGTCTTGGGCACCACCGCCCCGAGGATCTCCACTCCGCCCGACAGCCACGTCGGCGCGGTGACGTTGACGGCGGGCGCACCGAAGATGCTGCGGGCGGCCTGCTGCAGGATCAGCCCGACGCCGAACGTCACCAGCAGCGTGTCCAGCGGACGGTCGTACATCCGCTGAATCAGCGTGACTTCCAGAAGAACTCCGAGCAGGCCGCCGACCACGAATCCCACGACCAGTGAAACCAGAAGCGATGCACCGGCATTCGAGATCAGTTTCTGCACCACAAAGGCGGTGTAGCAGCCGACCATGATGAATTCGCCGTGCGCCATGTTGATGACGCCCATCTGGCCGAAGGTCAGGGCCAGCCCCAATGCGGCCAGCAACAGGATTGAGCCGAGGCTCAATCCCGTCGCCAGCTGTCCGACAAGGACATCCACTGTGTTAGTTCCCCGTCGCTTCGCTCGCCCCTGCGTTAGCCCGACAGTCCCTTGGCCCAGGGGTAGGACTTCAGATAGGGATCCGGGGTGATCGGGCCGGGGGACTCCCAGATGGTGTAGATCAGTCCGTCGGGATGGATCATGCCGATCCGCGCGGTCTTGGTGATGTGGTGGTTCTCGCCGTCGATGGTGACCAGACCCTCGGGCGCGTCGAAGGTGACCCCGCCGGCGTTGTCCTGAATCGACTTGGTGTCAAAGGCTTTCGCCTTCTCCACAGTGTTCTTCCACAGGTAGACCGAGACGTACGCGGCCTCCATCGGATCCGACGTCGGCTTGTTCTCGCCGTACTTGGCCTTGTACGCGGCCACGAACGCTTTGTTCGCCGGGTTATCCACGGTCTGGTAGTAGTTCCACGCGGTCAACTGGTCGACGATGTTCTGCGCGCCGATGCCCTGGACCTCTTCCTCAGCGATCGACACCGAGACCACCGGCATCTTCTGCGCGGTCAACCCGGCGTTGGTGTACTCCTTGAAGAACGCGACGTTGGAGTCACCGTTGAGGGTGTTGAACACCGCGTCAGCGTTGGAGGCACGGACCTTGTTGACGATCGTGGAGAAGTCGGTGGATCCCAGCGGCGTGTAGTCCTCGCCCTTGATCTCGATACCGTTGGCCGCCGCGTACGCCTTGATGATGCGGTTGGCGGTCTGCGGGAAGACGTAGTCACTGCCGACCAGGTACAGCGTCTTGAGGCCCTTCTCCTTGAGGAAGTCCAGGGCAGGCACGATCTGCTGGTTGGTGGTGGCGCCGGTATAGAAGATGTTCTTCGATGACTCAAGGCCTTCGTACTGAACGGGGTAGTACAGCAGTGAGTTGTTACTCTCGAAAACCGGCAGCATGGCCTTGCGGCTCGAGCTGGTCCACCCGCCGAACACCGCGGCCACGCAGTCGTCCTTGATCAGCTTTTCGGCCTTCTGGGCGAAAACCGCCGGGTCAGAGGCCCCGTCCTCGCCGACGATCTGGACCTGCTTGCCCAGCACACCGCCCTTGCCGTTGATCTCGTCGACGGCGAGCTTGATGGCGTCGCGCACGGTGACTTCGGAGATCGCCATGGTGCCCGACAGGGAGTTCAGCGAACCCACCTTGATATTGGGCCCGGACGTGTCCACGCATGAATCGGACTTTGCTGTGTCGGTCTCGCTCGCCTTGCTGCCGCAGCCGGACAGCACGAGGCCGGCCGTTACCATGAGGCTTGTCGCAGCCAGTGCCGATCGATTCAGAGCGGAACGCCGGAGTTGCATAGAGGCCCTTTCATGTTGGGAACGACAAGCATTGGGCCTCGACAGACCTGATGGCCCCCGAACCCACGGTTGGTGTCGAAGCGGACGTTAGAGCGAGTAAGTTTCTGTCACATATCTGTGTGTGACGAACTCGTTAACCTGCTATTCATTCGCTGTGCGCGACCGGATGCCGACACGGGTAACGATGTCGGTAGCGTGGCCGATATGGGCCATATGCGAAAAGTGACAGCAAGGGTTGGGGCGGCGCTGGTGATGGCGGCCGCCGGTGTTGCGGCCACTCACGCGGTGTCGAACGCCGATCCGGCGCCCGGGCACCAGGTGACCTACACGCTCGCGACGGGTGGCACGTACGACTTCACCATCAGCTATCTGACTGCGCAGCCGCCGAGCAAGGACGCTTTCAACGCGAACTCCGACGCGTTCATGAAGCGCGAGACCATCACCGTGTCCCCGGACGCGCCGTGGGTTTTCCAGACCACCCTCGCGGACCCGCAGTGGGCATTCCTGCAGGTCGGAAGCACCACACATGGTGGGCAGGCCGCTCCGAACGCACACTGTGAGGTGTCCATCGACGGCCAGGTGGCCATCGCTCAGGACGCTCCGTACAGCCCGCAGTGCTACCTGACGAAGTGGTCGTCCTAAGTCTTACAGGCGCTTGCTGAAAAACACCCGGCGGAAGCCGTCCTGCCCACCCCGGTGGGTTTCGACGTAGCCGAACCGCGGATACATGGCGACGTTCTCGGTCATCGCGGCATTGGTATAGAGGCGCATCTCGGCCAGACCTGCGTCGTGGGCGTCGTCTTCGGCTCGGCGAAGCAGAAGTGCCCCGTATCCGTGGCCCTGGGCATCCGGTGCGACAGCGATCGAGTCCAGGAGCAGGTGGTCGTCGTTCACGATGGTGACCAGGCTGCCGAGCAGGCGGTCGTCACAGGTCAGGACCCACACGCTCGCGTCCTCGATGAGTGCGGCGTAGTCGGAGTCCATCGGCGCGGGCCGTCGCCCGATGCGCTCGACGTACTTCCCGTACGCGGCTTCGGCGAGCTGCGCGACGGCGGCCGCATCGGCGGCAGTGGCCCGGCGCAACAACGGTTCGGACATGCGTCCACGCTAAAGGCACAGCAGTCGTCGGTACGTTGGGCACGGTGGGTAGCTCGATAGCGCTTGTCGGTCCTGGAGCAATCGGCTCCACAGTCGCCGCGCTGGCACGCCGCTATCTCGCCGAATGCCTGGCCGTGGCCCGTGCCGAAGGTGCCGCGCTGCCGGACGCCGTCATCGACGGGCGTCATCGTCCGCAAGGCCGCCCAGCACGGGTTGGCGACGCCGG
>JAHFVD010000159.1 GCA_023264735.1 Mycobacterium sp.
GCACCGACACTCTCGGTGATGTCCCAGGTGTCGTCATCGGTTCGGCTCACAGATTCGGCTTCGTTCTCTCGGTGTCGTCGCGCATCTCGTCGACGGTCAGATCGTCGCCCACGTTCTGCTCACGGTAGGCCAGCTGTCCCACTCGGTGCGCCACCACCGGCGCGGTGATGAGGGTGAACATCGCGGTCAGCGCGAGCATGCCGACATCGACATTGCCGGAAAGGCGGATCGTCGCGCCGCCGAGCACCAGCAGCAGTCCCAGCACCTGCGGTTTGGTCGCGGCGTGCATGCGGGTCAGGGTGTCAGGGAAGCGCAGCACGCCGATGGCGGCGGTCAACGCCAGCGCCGAACCGGCCAGCACCAGCACGGCGGCCAACGGATCGAGGACACTCATGCTTCGGTCTCGCGTCCGGAGGACCTCCCGGCGAGGTCGGGCACGCGGAACCGGGCCACACTGACCGAGCCGACGAAGCTGATCAAGGCCAGCGCCGCCAGGCTGTAGGTGACGGTGGTGTCCAGGCTGAAGGCCGCCCAGGTGCCGACCCCGCACATCGTCACCGCCACCATGGTGTCGACGGCGACCAGCCGGTCCAGCGTGCTGGGGCCCATCAGCAGTCGGATCATGGTGACCGCGGCCGCCGCGACCAGCATCACGCCCGACAGCACCCACACGATCGTCATGGTGTGACCTCCTCGGATTCGCTTGCCGCCGGCCGCCATTCGGAGTCGCGTTCGAATGCGGCGATCATCAGCCGTTCCAGTTGGGCAATCTGCCGGTAGAAGCGCTCCACCGAGCGCTTGGAACCGACGTCGAGTACGTGCACGTAGACCAGCCGCCTGGCCTGGTCAATCTCTAGGACGATCGTGCCCGGCGTCAGGTTCATGACGTTGACCGCCAGCGCCAGCACCAGATCGGATTTCAGCGCCAGATGCCCGCGCAGCACCGCCGACAGCGGCGGGCGCCCCGGCCGGATCGCCAGCCACGCCACCTGCATCGAGGATTGCACCAGCCACCAGGCGACGTGCAGCACCAGCCACAGCAATGACAGGGGGTGTAACCGGCCCTGCACCGGAACCGACGGCAGCGGCAGCAGCAGCGTGATCCCCAGGGCCACGACCACACCGGACAGCACATTGGCCACCGACACCGTGCCCCACAGCGTCAGCCACACCAGCGTCAGCCACACCAGCGTCCAGATCCGCAGCGTCAATATTCTCGTCACGGGCTCATCGCCGGCCTCCCCAGCACCGCGGTGATGTACTGGCCGCGGTCGAGTACCTCGCTGGCGGCACGGTCGGTGTAGCCGAAGATCGGCCCGGCCGCCACTGTCAGTGCCACCCCAACGGCGATCAAAGCCATTGTCGGAGCGACCATTCCGATCGGCATGCGGCCGACGTCGTCGCGGTCGTCGTAGGCGATGTCCGCCGAGTAGTCGTCGAGCAGCACCGAAGGCGCGGAGTCGGCGAGCTCACCCTCCGGTGCGTCGACCCGGGACCGCCAGAACGCCTTGGTCCACACCCGCGCCACCACGTAGAGCGTCAGCAGGCTGGTCACCACCGACCCGACGACCAGGAGCCACGCCAACACCGAGCCGTTGGCGGTACCGGCTTCCAGCAGCGCGACCTTGCCGATGAAGCCCGAAAATGGCGGAATACCACCGAGATTCAAGGCCGGAACCATGAAGACGAAGGCCAGCAGCGGGCTGGCGGCGGCGAGCCCGCCCAGGCGGCGCAACGTCGACGCACCCGCCTGCCGCTCGATCAGGCCGACGACCAGGAACAGCGTGGTCTGCACGACGATGTGGTGAGCGACGTAGTAAATCGCCCCCGACATAGCCAGCTGGCTGGCCAGCGCGACGCCGAACACCATGTAGCCGATGTGGCTGACGAGGGTGAACGACAGCAGTCGTTTGATGTCGTTCTGCGCGATCGCGCCCAGGATGCCGACGAGCATGGTCAGCAGCGCGGCGACCAGCAGCACGTTGTCCAGGCCGCCCCCCGGGAACAGCAGGGCATGCGCCCGGATGATCGCGTACACACCGACTTTGGTCAGCAAGCCGGCGAACACCGCGGTCACTGGTGCCGGTGCCGTCGGATAGGAGTCGGGCAGCCACGCCGACAGCGGAAACACCGCGGCCTTGATGCCGAACGCCACCAGCAACACGGCGAAGATCGCGCTTCGGGTGCCGCCGCTGATGTCCTGCAGTCGCAGTGACAGCTCGGCCATGTTCAGCGTCCCGGTGGCGGCGTAAATCAGGGCCAGGCCGATCAGGAAGATCAGCGACGACACCATCGACACCATGACGTACGAGATGCCGGCACGCACCCGGTCCTTGCTCGCCCCGATGGTCAACAGCACGAAGCTCGCCGTCAGCAGCACCTCGAAACCGACGTACAGGTTGAACAGGTCGCCGGCCAGGAACGCCGTGCACACACCGGCCGACAGCACGAGGTAGGTGGGCAGGAAGATCGACACCGGCTGGTGCTCGTCGCCGTCGCGGATACCCTGCCCGATCGCGTAGAACACCACCGCCAGCAGCACGATTGCCGAGACCACCAGCATCAGCGCCGAGAGCCGGTCGGCCACCAGCGTGATGCCCAGCGGCCCGAGGCCCGCGTCGGTCGGACCCCACCCGCCGACATGCAGGGCTTGGGTGCCGTCGCGGTCGGTCAGGTACACCAGGACCGCGCACACCGCGAGCACAGCGCTCAGCGCAACCAAGGCGATGAGCCGCTGCAGTCGCGGTCGGCGGCCGGCGATCAGCGTCAGCGCAGCCGACAGCAACGGGATCAGCACCGGCAGCGGCATCAGAACGCAAGCGAGGGTCATCGGGACCCCTCATGTCCGGGCAGCGCGTCGAGTTCGTCGGGCTCGTCGGTGTCCCGGGCCGCCACGTGTTGGGGCGCGTCTTCGTCGATCGACGACGCCTCGGAGTCGGAGAGCTTCGACACCCGGGCGTCCTCGGGATCGGTATCCACTTCCTCCTGGGTGGTCAACCGGAATGAGCGGTAGGTCAATGCCAGGACGAACGCGGCCATACCCATCGCGATGACGATCGCCGTCAGGATC
Organism: Mycobacterium sp.; assembly: GCA_023264735.1. Lineage (GTDB taxonomy): Bacteria > Actinomycetota > Actinomycetes > Mycobacteriales > Mycobacteriaceae > Mycobacterium. The sequence continues at coordinate 3,071 of JAHFVD010000159.1, forward strand.
ATGCCCTGGGCCAGCGGGTCCGCCGTCGTCGTCTCCGTGCCGCTGGTGCGGCCACGGACGGGCGGGTTCCCGGATTGCCCGCCGACGGTGAGGATCAGGAGGTTGACGGCGTTGCCGACCAGCAGCAGACCCAGCAGCATCCGAGTTAGGTTGCGCGAAAGTAGCAGGTAGACACCACAACTCGTGAGTGCACCGATGATGATCAGCGGAACCAGGTAGACGGTCATGTCGCTCTCGCCCTCAGAGTGGGGCGCGTACTGGCGATCTCTTCGTCGATGCGCGCGCCCAGGCTGCGCAACACGTCGAGGACGAGGCCCAGCACGATCAGGTACACGCCGAGGTCGAAGAACAGGGCGGTCACGACCTTCACCGTCCCGAGCAGCGGAAGGTGCAGGGTGATCACCGCCGAGGACAGAGCCGGCGCGCCGAGCAGCATCGAGCCGACGGCGGTGCCGGCCGACAGGGCCAGCCCGGCGCCGAGGATCTTGCCGGCGTCCAACGGCAGCGTCTCGCCGAGCTCGTAGCGTCCGCCTGCCAGGTAGCGCAGCACCAACGCCAGACCGGCGGTCAGCCCGCCGGCGAACCCGCCGCCGGGGGTGTTGTGTCCGGTGAAGAAGAAGTACACCGACAGCACCATGATCAGCGGGAAGATCAGCCGGGTGGCGACCTCGAGCACCAGGGAGCGGTTGCGCGGGTCGCGCAGTTCGCTTCCGCGCAGCCAGGTGGTGTCGCCGGCGGCCGGGCTGTAGGCCGTCGCGGGCAAGAGCCCGATATCGGGCTGGCCGGCGTCGGAGACCCGCGGTGCCGAGCCGAACCGGCGGTTGCGGAACACCAGCGACGCGACGCCGGTGGCGGCGGCCACCAGCACCGAGATCTCGCCGAGGGTGTCCCACGCGCGGATGTCGACCAGCAGCACGTTGACGGTGTTGGCGCCGTGGCCCCGGTCGTAGGCGGCATCCGGCAGCAGCTCGGCGATTCCGGCGCCGGTGCGGGCGGCCATCGCGAACACCGCCAGCGTGGTGACGGTGGCGCCGACGGCCAGTGCCAGCGCCGCGCGGGGCAGCCGGTGTCGTGTGGCCTCCTCGGCCTCGGCAGGCAGGGTGCGCAGCACCAGCACGAAGATGACCAGCGTCAGGGTCTCCACCAGGAACTGCGTCAACGCCAGGTCGGGGGCGCCGTGGAAGGCGAAGATCGCCCCGCAGCCGTAGCCGGTGATGCCGACCAGCAGCACCGTCGCCAGCCGGTTGCGCATGATGGTGGCGGCCACCGCGGCGGCCACGATGAGCAGGCCCACCACCGGCTGGACCAGGGAATCCCACAGCCGGAACTGCGGGTGGTCGGTGGCCCCGAAGGCGAGCACAGCCACCGGGAACAACACCAGCGTCGCGAGGATCACCGACTGGGTGACCGGAATGGAGCCGCGCTGGGTGACCGCGGTGAGCCGGACCGACGCGAGGTCGGCGCCGCGGATGACGGCGTCGTAGATCCGGTCGGCGTTGCCCAGCGGCCGCCAGGTGCCCACCCCGGCGCGGCGCAGGCGTTCGCGGCTGAAGAACGCGGCGATGCCGACGGCCAGGATCAGCGCCGAGAGCACCAGCGGCAGATTGACACCGTGCCACAGCGCCAGTGTGTAGTGGCCGTCGTCGGCGCCTGCGGCAGGCAGGGTCTCGGCGTAGCCGTCCAGCGTGGTGTCCAAATAGCTGGGCACCACCCCGAAGAACAGTCCGGCTGCGGCCAGGATCGCCGGTGCCCCAAGGAAAGTGGCCGACGGCCGGTGCAGGTTGGTGACTAGGCTGGTCGGGCCTTGAGATCCCTTGCGCGCGAACGCACCCCACAGGAATCGAAGGCTGTAGATGGTGGTGAAGACCGAGCCGATCACCACGCCGGCGAGCACCACGGGTGCCCAGGCGCCCAGCGATGCGCTGTGCGCGATGGACTCGAAATCGGCCTCCTTGGCCACGAAGCCCAGGAATGGCGGCAGCGCGGCCATACTTGCGGTCGCCGCGGCGGCGATGACGAACAACCCGGGCATGCGGTGACCCAGCCAGGCCAGCCTGCGGATGTCGCGGGTGCCGGTGGAATGGTCGATGACGCCGACGACCATGAACAGGGTCGCTTTGAACAGTGCGTGCGCGCAGAGCATGGCCAGTCCCGCCAGCATCATGTCCCGGCCGCCGCCGCCGACCATGACGGTGATGAAGCCCAATTGGCTGACGGTGCCGAACGCCAGGATCAGCTTGAGGTCGTATTCGCGGACCGCGCGCCAGCCGGCCAGCAGCATGGTCACCACGCCGAGCGTGATCACGGTGGGCCGCCAGCCCGGTGAATCGGCGAAGCCGGGAGTCAGCCGGGCGACGAGGTAGACGCCGGCCTTGACCATCGCGGCGGCATGCAGATAGGCGCTGACCGGGGTCGGGGCGGCCATGGCGCCGGGCAGCCAGAAGTGGAACGGGACGATCGCCGATTTGGACAGCGCACCGATGAGCACCAGGACGACGGCGACGGCGACCGCGGTGCCGTGCGGGGGATTGGCCACCAGCTCGGAGAGCAGGTAGGTGCCTGCGGTGTGGCCGAGGATGACGATGCCCGCCAGCATCGCCAGCCCGCCGGCGGTGGTGACCAACAGGGCCTGCATAGCTGCGCGACGGCTGGTGGCGCGCTCGGCGTAGTGCCCGACGAGCAGGAACGACAGCACCGTCGTCAGCTCCCAGAACGTGTAGAGCAGCAGCATGTTGTCGCTGATGACCAGGCCGAACATGGCTCCGGAGAACGCGACGAGTTCAGCGGCGAAACTCGGCAGCCGGTTCTCGGTGTGGCCGTCGCGGTGGTGGAAGTACTCGGCGCAGTAGAACAGCACCAGCGCGCCGATCCCCAGCACCAGCACGCTCATGACGGCGCTCAGGGTGTCGAAGCGCAGCGTGATATCCATCGACAGCTGAGGTATCCAAGGGATATCAACTGAAGCCTGACGCTCCGTATGGGGCCAGTTGAGTGCCACCCAGATCAGCGATGCCGCAGGGACGAGGGCAAGAGGGTAGAAGGCCAGCCGTCCCCATCGGTGCACGAGCGCCGGCGCCACGGCGGCGGCGATCGCGTGCGCGATCAGGATGACGAGCATGGCACTCCGGTCTATGAGACGCGCCAGCGCTTCGGCGATCTGGCTAGCTATCGGTCGGGGTGTCAGCCAAAGGTTTTCGGCTATGTCCTGTCAACAGTCTACGGGGGTGACCCGCTCGCAGATTTGCGGGTCGCGCCGGCCCGGTGCTCAGACTCGGTGTGTTGGATCCGAAATAGCTTGAGCTGCAATACGTCTCAACATGATCCGCACGACGACCCGATGTCCGCCCGATCCGATCACCAATGCGCGGTAGAACCTGCCCTTGATACCGGGAAATGCTGCCCAGGTTTGCGCCGCGACGCGGGTGCCGCCCGCTGGGTCGTCGGAGAGCAGGAAGATCAGTTTGTACACCGAGAACCAGTGCTGTCCCTTCAAGGCGAAGCGTTCCGGCTGCTCGGCGACATCGAGGGCGAACCCGAACGGGACCGTCTCGGGGTCCTCGGGGTTGCCGCAGATGGTTCGCAGTACCGCGTGCCACGTCGTTGCGCGGTCCGCGGGAACTGTTATGGCATGCTCATCGATATAGGGCAATCGTTCCATATAGAAGGACTGTACTAGATCATGGCACCACCGCGGAAGCATGAAACCGACGCGATCCTGGACGCGGCGCGCGAGCTGGTGCTCGCCGAGGGTCCGCGGGCGGCCGGTGTTGCGGCGATCGCGAAGGCCAGCGGGGCGCCGGTGGGCACTCTCTATCACCGGTTCGGCAATCGCGACGGCATCCTGGCGGCCACGTGGTTGCGAGCTTTGGACCGCTTTCAGTCCCTGGCCGTGGCGGCGACCGCGGACTCCGCTGTGGAGGCGGCCGTCGCGATGGCGTTGTCGGCGATCGAATTCGCCAAGCGGTTCCCCGGCGATGCCCGGCTGTTGTTGACGGTGCGGCCCGAGGATCTGGTGGACGCCGACGGTGGCGCCTTGGTCGCCGCGATCACGAGTCGCAACGCCCCCCTGGTCGAGCGGCTGCGGCAGCTGGCGCGTGAGTTGTACGGCGCGGACGACGGTCGATCGCTGGACGTGTTGCAGCGCGCGGTTGTCGATCTGCCGTACGCCGCCGTGCGCCGTCACGTCGCCGATGTGCCCGAGTGGCTGGCCGGGGACCTCGCCGATTCCGTGCGCGCGCTATTGGCTGCCTACCGGCAGTAGGTTCGCACCGGCGGCGCGCGTCCCAGCACCCCGATTGCTCCGCGCAGGATTGGCCAGATCGGCCACCGTCCAACT
>JAHFVD010000027.1 GCA_023264735.1 Mycobacterium sp.
GTGCGGTAGCGGCCCGGCCGCCAACGCTCCCCAGGCGGCCTGCACACTCGGGTAGTAGCCGACCCACTTGTTGAGCGCGAGCAGCGCCGTCATCAGTGTCAACGGAATCGCCAACACCGCGACACCTCTTCGCCACCAAGAGTTTCCGCGCCAGCCCAGTGCCGCGACAGCGACCCCGGTGGCGAAAACCCCTACCCACACCCACAAATAGAAAGGCGCCGGATCCGACACCAGGCCTTCGGAGTTGACGTAGGTGCGTGCGGCCAGTGCGCCGAGCACGCCGATCACGACGCAGACCGGCAGCCACACCATCCACCAGCGCCGGGTCCTGCGCCATCCGATCGCCACGATCAACGTGATGACGGCGACGATCTCGATGGTCAGCGGCAGCCAGCCGCCGAGCAGCGAGACTCCGTGCGCGTATTGGTGGAGATCGGAGGCGGGCAGCTGTGGCAGCGGCGACGGTTGCGCCGGCGACGGTGCGGGCGACGGGGTTGGCGGCACGTACCCCATTGTGGGGGCCGTTGCTGTGCTTAACCTTTGAGCTGCAACCTGCTAGATCGCCGCTAGGCGAGTTTCCACTGCCAGTCGTCGGCGCCGTCCGGATTGTTGTACAGACCCACCGAATTCTTGATCACGATCGGGTCGCCACTGCCGAAGTTGTCGTAGAACCACTTCGCGTTGTCCGGGGACAGGTTGATGCAGCCGTGGCTGACGTTGCGCTTACCCTGATCGGCCACCGACCACGGCGCGCTGTGCACGAACGCCCCACTGTTGTCGATGCGTACGGCCCACTGGACCTTGAGCTTGTAGCCCTCCGGCGAGTTCACCGGTACCCCGTACGTGGACGAGTCCATGACGATGTCGGGGAACTTCTCCAGCACGTAATACGTGCCGTTCTTGGTCTCGTGCTTGCCATCCGGCTTGCCCATTGAGACCGGCATGGTCTTCAGCACCGCGCCGTTTTTGGTCACGGTCATCTGGTGTGTCTTGTCGTCGACAGTGGCCACCAGGGAGTCACCGACGCGGAAGCTGGACTTGGCGCCGCTGGCGTCGATGTTGACGATGGTGCCCTGCGGCCAGAAGGCGTAGGGGCGCCAGCGCACCTGCGTGTCGGTGGTCCAGTAGAACGCGCCGGGAACCGGCGGCACCGACGAGATGTGGATCGCGGACTCGGCCAGCCCGCGGTTGGCGATCGGGCGGGCGAAGTTGATGATGATCGGTTTGGCCACCCCGACCATCGAGCCGTTGACCGGATTGAATGACGGCGGGGCGAACACCGGGTCACCGGTGTAGGGCGTCGGGTTCTGGCCCTTGACCGGTCCGGCGGCCGCGGCGGCCGCTTGCTGAGCGGCGAGCGGGTCGGCCGGCGGCGGTGCCAACGGGTCAGCCGGCGGGGGCGGCGGGGCGAACGGGTCCGGTGCCGGTGGCAGGCCGAGTGGGTCGGCCGGCGGGGGTGCAAACGGGTCCGGCGGGGGTGGCAGCTGTGCCGGCGGCACGTCCACGATGCCGGGGTCGGCGGGAGCTTGGTCTGGATCGGCCAGCGCTGATCCGCTGCCGAGACTGATTCCGGCAGCCACTCCGACCACGCATAACGTGGCGGCGATCGCCCCCCTCACCTGCAGTTTCATAACCAAAACTCCCTCGATACCGGCTCAACCCAGTGTTGCACAGCAGGCTGGGTGTGCTTTCAGGCGCGATTCGCTAGCGAACCCGACCTCGGGCGTTCTTACCGCCCTGACCTGTGCAGATAGTCGCCTCGAGGGTGCCAAGCGTTACTTTTCGCTGGTAGCCGGGTGCATCGCGAACAAGCCTCGGCTGAACAGCACGCAGACCAGGGCGGCCAGCATCAGTACCGCCGACGCGGCGATCATGACCGCCACCCCGGCGTGCTGGTAGAGCACCCCCCCGGTCAACGAGCCGGCCATGATGCCGACCTGGAACATCGCCACATACAGTCCCGAGGCGCCGTCGGGATCTTCCGGTGAGTGCCGCATGGCGGCCGCCTGCAGCATGGGCGGCATCGCGTTGGCCGTCGCTCCCCACAGCACGATCGCCGTCACCCCGAAGACGGACGCGGCGGCGGGGCGCCACTCGGTCCAATCGGCCCAGCCGAGTGCCGCCAGCGTCGCGAAGGCCAGCGATGATCCCGCCAGGCACCCTACGACGGCAGCCTTCGGTCGCCGATCCCCCGGCCGGGCCAACAACGCCATGCCGGTCAGCCCGGCCACGCCGTACGCGGCGAGCAGCCACGCTTGATGCGCCCCGCGCACCCCGACGACATCGCGGATGATCACCACGATGAAGGTGTAGGAGATGAAGTGCGCGGTGACTCCCACCAGCGTCAGCGCACACAGCACCAGTAGCGGCCGGTTGCGGTGATGGCCACCTCGACGCGGCCGCGCCCCGGCAACTGTGCCGGCCATCGGCATCACGGGCAGTGCGATCCGCGCGGCCACCAGCACCACCAGCGAGGCGACGGTGATGGCGCCGACCGCCAGCCGCCAACCCCACAGCTCGCTCATCGCCGCGGTCAGCGGGCTGCCAACAACCAGGGCCAGCCCGGTGCCGACGTAGACGGCCATGGTGGCGCGGCCGGCATAGCTGGGCGGCACCAGGCGCGCGCCGATCGGGGCGATCACCGACCACATCAGTCCGTGGGTGACTGCGCACAGCACCCGCCCGGTGGCCAACACCTCGAAGGTCGGGGCCAGCGCGGAGATCAGTTGCGACACCGACAGGCAGGCCAGCGTCCAGAGCAGGGTGCGCCGCCGCGGCCAGGTCGCCGTCCAGCGCACCAACGGCATCGTCGCCACCGCGGCCACCAACGCGTAGCTGGCCAGCAGGGTGCCGACCATTGCTTCGCTGACGTGCAGGTCACGTGCGATCGCCGAGAGTGCACCGACCGGCATGATCTCGGCGGTGACGTAGATGAACGCCGCGGCGGCGAGCACGGCTAGGGCCACCGCGACCCTCGGTGTCCACGGGCCGGCGCGCGGCACTGTGGTCACGCGCCCACGGTATCGGCTGCCCAGGCGAAACCGGCCGACATTGCCCCGCGTTGCCCGCGCCGCACCTCAGGCAGTGAGCGTCAGGAGCGAACCAGCCGCGCGATCGCGGCCGAGGCCTCGGCCAGCTTCTTGTCGGCCTCCTCGCCGCCCTCGGCGACCGCATGGCTGACGCAGTGGCCGAGGTGTTCGTCGAGCAGGCCGAGCGCCACCGACTGCAGCGCGCTGTTGACGGCGCTGATCTGAGTCAGCACGTCGATGCAGTACTTGTCCTCGTCGATCATCTTGGAGATGCCGCGGACCTGCCCCTCAATCCGGCGCAGGCGCTTGGTGTAATTGTCCTTGCGGGCCGAATATCCATGTGCGCCAGTCATTTACCCTCCCAGCATCTGTTTCATCTGGTTGATCTCAGCCTGCTGCGCGGTGACCATGGTCTTGGCCATCGCGGTCATATCGACGCTCTGACCGTTGGCGATCTCGGCCTTGGCCATGTCGATGGCGCCCTGGTGATGGCCGATCATCGCCTGCAGCCACAGTGTGTCGAACTCCGGGCCGTTGAGCGAGTTGAGTCTGGCCATCGTCGCGTCGTCGACCATGCCAGCCATCCCGGAGCCGTGGCCGCCGTGGTCCCCCACCGCGTTGGGGTCGACGTCCCACTGCAGCAGCAGCGCTTGCATTGCCCGGACCTCCGGCTGCTGTTCGGCAGAGATGGTGGCCGCCAGCTTGAGCACTGCCTGGTTGGTGGTGTGCTCGGGCGCCAGGGCCGCCAGCTCCACGGCCTGCTGATGGTGCGGGATCATCATCTGCGCGAACATCACGTCGTCGGCGTTGTGCGCGGCCACCGTTGAGCTGCTGGTGGTGGACGCGCTGGCGTGCTGACTGTGGTCCTCGGTTTTGCTACAGGAGGAGACGACGACGGCGGTGGTCAGGGCTGCGGTGACCGCGACGATGCGGCGGCTGATGGACGTCATGAATTCACCGTACCCGAATACCCCTTGGGGGTATCAAAAGGATTTGGTGACCTCCCCCGACCACGGCATACTTGTCCGGTGACTCAAACGCCCGATCTCAAGCCCCGCAGCCGCGACGTCACCGACGGCCTGGAGAAGACCGCCGCCCGTGGCATGCTCCGCGCGGTAGGCATGGGCGACGACGACTGGGTCAAGCCGCAGATCGGTGTGGGCTCGTCGTGGAACGAGATCACCCCCTGCAACATGTCGCTGCAGCGGCTGGCCCAGGCGGTCAAGGGCGGCGTGCACGGGGCCGGTGGCTACCCCCTCGAGTTCGGCACCATCTCGGCGTCCGATGGCATCTCGATGGGCCATGAGGGCATGCACTTCTCCCTCGTGTCCCGCGAAGTCATCGCCGACAGCGTCGAGACCGTTATGCAGGCTGAGCGTCTGGACGGCTCGGTGCTGCTGGCCGGCTGCGACAAGTCGATCCCCGGCATGCTGATGGCCGCGGCGCGCCTGAACCTGGCGAGCGTCTTCCTCTACAACGGCTCGATCATGCCCGGCGTTGCGAAGCTCACCGACGGCAGCGAGAAGGAAGTCACGATCATCGACGCCTTCGAGGCCGTCGGCGCGTGTGCGCGCGGGCTGATGTCGCGCGCGGACGTCGACATCATCGAACGCGCGATCTGTCCGGGGGAGGGTGCGTGCGGCGGCATGTACACCGCGAACACGATGGCCTCAGCGGCCGAGGCGCTGGGCATGTCGTTGCCGGGCAGCGCATCGCCGGTCGCTATCGACCACCGGCGCGACGAGTACGCGCGCCGTTCCGGTGAGGCCGTCGTCGGAATGCTGCACCGCGGCATCACCACGAGCGACATCCTCACCAAGGAAGCGTTCGACAACGCGATCGCGGTCGTGATGGCATTCGGCGGGTCCACCAACGCAGTGCTGCACCTGCTTGCCATCGCGTCGGAGGCCAACGTCGAACTGTCGCTGGCGGACTTCACCCGCATCGGCGAGAAGGTGCCGCACCTGGCAGACGTCAAGCCGTTCGGTCGCCACGTGATGAAACACGTCGACGAAATCGGCGGCGTGCCCGTCGTGATGAAGGCGCTGCTGGATGCCGGCCTGCTGCACGGCGACTGCCTCACTGTGACGGGCGAGACCATGGCCCAGAACCTGGCCCACATCGAGCCGCCGGACCCCGACGGCAAGGTGCTGCGTGCGATGAACAACCCGATCCATCCGACCGGCGGCATCACGATCCTGCACGGCTCGCTGGCGCCGGAGGGCGCGGTGGTCAAGTCGGCCGGTTTCGACTCCGATGTGTTCGAAGGCACCGCAAGGGTTTTCGAAGGCGAGCGGGCGGCACTCGATGCACTCGAGGACGGCACCATCACGCACGGCGACGTCGTCGTCATCCGCTACGAGGGCCCCAAGGGCGGTCCCGGGATGCGCGAGATGCTGGCGATCACCGGGGCGATCAAGGGCGCCGGTCTGGGCAAGGACGTCCTGCTGATGACCGATGGGCGGTTCTCCGGCGGCACCACCGGGCTCTGCGTGGGCCACATCGCGCCGGAGGCCGTCGACGCAGGACCCATCGCCTTTGTGCGCGACGGTGACCGGATCCGCCTCGACGTCGGCAAGGGCACGCTCGACGTGCTGGTCGACGCCGACGAATTCGATTCCCGCAAGGCGGGATTCAACCCGCCCGCGCCGAAGTACACCACCGGTGTGCTGGCCAAGTACCGCAAGCTGGTCGGCTCGGCCGCGACCGGAGCCGTCTGCGGGTAGGTCTTGCACGTTCGTGCGATGACGGCTGGCGAGGCCCAGCTGATAGCGACCTGGCGGTACGGCGGTGACTGGTCGGTGTACAACCTGGACTCCGCACAGACGCTTCTTGATGACTTGTCCTGCTATCAAGCGGTACTGGCAGACGAAGGGTTAGTCGGCTTCTGCTGTAGCGGGATAGCCGCCCGTGTCCCCGGAATTGCCGACGAGCCAGGAACTCTCGATGTTGGGATGGGCATGGACCCCGCGCTTGTCGGGCAGGGACACGGCGCAGCATTCGGGTTGACGGTGCTGGATCATCTGACCGCTCAACATCCCAACCAGACGATCCGCGTTGTCATCCAAAGTTGGAACGCTCGGAGTCTTCGATTGGCCCACCGCCTCGGATTCTCAGAAACCGGTGCTTTGGTCGCGCTGCAGCACGACCAGCACGTCACCTATCGCGTGCTGACCCGACTCCCGGCCTGACGCGAGATCGAGTCTGCGGCCAGCGTCACCGTTGGGCGGGTTTTGACGCTCTCAGCGCAGGCTCGGTGCGCTCAGCGCAGAGTCAGCTAGCGGCTCGCTTGGAGCCGCCGACGCCCTTGTGCGCCGAAGTCTTCTGAGCTGAACTCTGGCTGCTCGCAGCCGAAGTGGGCTTCTTCGACGGCTTGCCCGACTTGGCGCTGGGCGTCGTCGTCGCGCTGGCGGCTGCGGCTGTTGACGATGCAGCCGCCGACGGCAACTCCGGCGCGTGCGGATCCGGCACATTGGGCGCCGAGGTGGACTTCCCGCTCAGCACGTCGCGGAATCCGTCGAACAACGCCTTAACCACATCACCGGGGACCGCGGCCCACTCCTGCGGAGTCAGCGTCGCCTGCGACAGGAACGGAACATATTGCGAGGATTGGTCATACGTCCGGTTGTAGGTGCCGCCCTCGCTCGGCGTCTGGACATCGGTGTAACCGGTGTTGACCAGAATCTCGAGCGCCGGCTGCAACGCATCGGCCAGCGGAGTGCCCAAGGTGATCGGCACCCCGGCCTGCTTGAAGACCGCATTGAGGATCCGCGACGGCAGTCGCAGTGGCTCCAGCAGCGGTAGGTCGTTGGGGACGAAGGTGCTGTAGGAGGTATTGGGGGCGCCGGCCGTCAACAGGCCGACGAGGTTGGCAATCATCGTGTCGGTGCTGGCACCCTTGATCGTCCCGCCGTCGAGCAGGTAGGTGGGCAGCACGCTGGCCATGAACGAGTTGGCGAGCGCGAACGGGTTCAGCGTCTCCGGGAAATCGGACAACATGTCGTAGCCGAGCGCGAGGTTGATGAACACGCCGTTGAGTTTGATGCCAGGGCTCGAGCCGGTGCCGGCATTGGGGCTGACCGGGTTCTTACCGAACAGATTGAAGATCGGGGCGAACCGGGCGTACAGCCCGCCGTTGGGCGTTTCGGGGTTGCGGATCAACGCAATTGGCAGGTTGGTGACATTGGTGCCCTGCGAACAGCCGAAGCCCCCGGTGCATGACTGGCCAAGCGCATTGACCTTGCCTGCCGCAACCAGCGGGTCATAACCGGGCAACGTATTGCCGTTGGCGCTCGACAACATCGCCTGATACGCCTCGATGGCGGCGGGTACGCCCGTTCCGACCGCGACCAGCAGCGGCCCGGTGCCACCGGTGGCCGCCAGGTTCGGCCTAGTCGCCGTATAGAGGAAGAACCCACCGAACTGCGCCAAGTTGAGCTCATTGTTCAGCGCCACCGGATCGGCCTTCGTCCAGTCGAGGTTGATGTCGATCGACCCGTACACGGGGATGTTGGGGATGCTGATGCTGTCCACCCCCAACTGCGAGACCAGCCAGAGCAGCGGCCCGGTGGTTGTCGCGTCGAGGGTGAGCGCCGCGTTTGCGGTGGGTGCCACCGGCGCCGCGACAGAACCCATCGTCATCGCCACGGCGGTGGCTGCCGCCGCCCCGAACAGCGCGGTCTTCCTGCCCCTGGCCTTGAATCCCTGCCGGATCTTGTTTGAAAACGCGACAGCTACCATTTCCAACCCCCGATCGCGGCCCCCGTTGGCTGCTCTGGCGAAGATAACCCCAATGGTTGGCGGCGGCGGGGATTTAGCAATGTCTGTGCGTAGCAGCGCCGAATGTCAGATGCCAGCGAACTCCGCATGGATCGCGGGCAGGATCCCGGCCAGGTGGTTCATCTCCTGCGAGCAATGCACCAGCAGGTCCCGTGCCTCCGGCAGCTGGTGAGCGGCGATCGGGCGGATCACCGAATCGGTCAGCCGGTTGCCCCTGCGCACACCGATGTACGGACCGCCCATCCAGAACCGGGACCGCATCTCGGACCCACCCGGCGTCGCCCGGATGTGGTGGACGAACCAGCCGATGTCCACGGGCAGCTCGCTGGATCCCAGACGCGCACACACCGCGACGTCGGTGCCGAGCCGGGTCGGGTCGAGGCCGAACTCAGACGGCTCGAGGAACAGGATGGCCCCCTTGGCGTAGGCGGAGCCCAGGTACTCCTCGATGATGGAGGTCCGCCCGACGTAGCTGCCGTCGGGTCCGCTGTCGCCCCAGTGCGCCGACGCGTGCGCGCGTGGATGCCACAACTTGTAGCGGGTGGACTCGCTACCGTGCCAGCCGAACCACCAATCCCACATCGCCGGAGTCACATTGGGCATGTCGGTGCGGATCGCGACGTGGAATCCGCCGCCGCGAAGGGCGCCGTAGCCGTTCTCGGTCTGCTGGTACCCCTCGTCGAGAATGCTTCCCGCAGAATCGAATCCGAGCATCACCTGATCAGCCTGCGGGCCGTGCTCAAGCGCGATGACGGCGTGCCGGGGCAGCTCCGCCATCTGCGGGTTGAAGTACTTGCCCCACGCGGTGTCCGCATCGCCGGGGCGGTAGCCCAGGTAGGTGTCGGCCATCAGAGTCGGCCCATCCAGCTGTGGAAGCGACCGTCAGGGTCGTACTCGGCGCGCACCCGGTCGAGTTTGGCCATGGCATCGTCGGTGGCGAACTTCGCTGGCCGCTTGCCGAGATTCTCGTCGGCAAGCTGGATTCCGGTGGCCAGCGGCGCCATGGCGGCCATGTTGGACCGCGGCCAGTCGCTGTACTTCTCGTCGTCGGCGGCATTCTCCCACCCGGCATACAGCGCCAGGTAGACCTCGGCTTCCAGGCTGTAGGCCATGTCCTGCCGTTGCGGCGACGGTCCCCACATCAGCCAGAGGAAGTGGGCCGGATGCGGAGGCAAGGTGTCCAGGATGTTGTGGATGCCCGGCAGCAGATCGGCCGCCGAGGCGTTGGTCCACATGTTGTCGGCGGTGTACCGGTGATCGGCGAGGTAGTTGCTCATCACCGCGGTGTACCACTCGGGCATCTCCACCGGCGCATAAGGAACGGCAACTAGGGCCTTGTCCACGATGGGACAACGGTCGAGAATGCCGAAGGCTCCCTTGGCTTCCGCCTCGGTGTCGGCGAACACCGGTGAGGCCAGCACGATGGCCGGACGGTCGATCCCCGCGTTGGGCACGCTGCTGGAGGCGACGATCTGCACCTCCACCCGGCGGTCGACGTCACCGGAAATCTCACGCGCCCAGGTGTAGATCTCGTCGGCGTACTCGATGGGATACGCGTAGAAGCTGCTACCCAGCACGGCGGGCTTCGGGAAGAGCTTGAGGTGGAAGGCGGTGACCACCGCGAAAAAGCCCGGTCCCGCACCGCGGGCGGCCCAGTACAAGTCCGGGTGATTGTCGGCGTCGATGTAGATCTTCTCACCGTCGGCGGTGACCACGTCCAGGCCGATCACGCTTTCGCACGCCGGCCCGTAGACCCGGCTGTTCCACCCATAACCGCCCTGCAGCAGGTAGCCGCCGATGCACACACCCTTGCAATGTCCGGCCGGGAAGAAAAGCCCGACGTCGATCAGGTCGTTCATCAACGCACTGCCGCCCTTGCCCGGTCCGGCGACGGCCGTCATCCTGTCGGCGTCGATGCTGGTTTGATCCACCCGGCTCATATCGAGCAGCACCGCGCCGTCGCGCAGGTGGCTGGCCGCCCAGCTGTGTCCGCCGGACTTGATGCTGACCTGCTTGTTGTTGGCCTTGGCGTAGCGCACGGCGGCGACCACGTCGTCGGCGTCGACCGCTTGGACGATGACGTCCGGATAGCGGTCGGGCACGCGCTGGTTCCACACCGTGGCAGTGCGCGCGTCTTCGTAACCTTCGTCGCCGCGGAAGAAATGGCGACCCTCGGGAAGCGACCCCACCTGAGTCTCCTTTGGTTCACAGTCCGGACCGGTATGATCCGTATTGCGGCACAATACCGCGAGGGGAACGCACAGGGAAGGGACGACGAGATGGCAGATCCGGAAACTTCCATGGTGCGTGGCGAGCGTGGCGGAAGTACCCGTGACGACGGTATTCAGGTACTACGCCGCGCTGCGGCCGCACTCGACGAGATCGCGACCGCTCCGGGCCGGTTGCGCCTGGTCGATCTGCACAGCCGGCTGGGCCTGGCCAAATCCACCGCGCGGCGGCTGTTGTACGGCCTGGTCGAGGTGGGCTTCGCGGCGGTGGACGACGACGGCCGCATCGTCCTCGGCGAACGGCTGCTGGGGTTGTCCAGCGCGAACGCCGCCCACATCACGGCGGCATTCCGGCCCACCCTGGAGCGAGTGGCCGAGGCGACCGGGGAAACCGCGGATCTCTCGGTGTACCGGGGCGGGCAGATGCTGTTCATCGATCAGATCGAATCGCCGCATCGGCTGCGCGCCGTGTCGGCGATCGGCGGGCGCTTCACGCTCTATGACACCGCCAACGGGAAGGCAGCGCTGGCACTGTTCGACGACGCCGACGTCGACTCGGTGCTGGCCGCCCTGGACCCGGCCGCCGCCGCCAGAGTTCGCGCTGAAATCCGCGAGATCCGTACCAGCCGAGTGGCTTTCGACCGCGACGAGCATACCGACGGCATCTCGGCCGCCGGGATCGCGGGACGTGCGGTGGGCGGCAATATTGTCGCGATCTCGGTGCCCGCACCGACCGAGCGGTTCAACGAGCACAAGGGTCGCATCGTGGCCGCACTGCACGCGGCCCTGGACGCGCCGATCTGGTCGAACTGAGGTAAATCTGACCATCCGGTTGGTTGGGCTTGCCAGCGAGTCTGCCCGCAGAGCACAGTGGCAGGCATGAGTGACGCTTGCGGAGCGAATCAACAGCGGACATGCGGCACCCGAGCCTGCGAGGGGGCCGCATGAGCCGCACCGCTTTGCGTATCTGTCCGCTGTGCGAGGCCACCTGCGGGATGGTCCTCACCATCGATGACAACGATCGGGTCAGCTCGGCTCGGGGCGACCGTGACGACGTGTTCAGTCACGGCTTCATCTGCCCGAAGGGCGCCAGCTTCGCCGAATTGGACAACGATCCCGACCGACTCCAGAGCCCTCTGGTGCGCCGCGACGGCGAGCTGGTCGAAACCACCTGGGCGGAGGCCTTCGCCGCGGCCGCCGAGGGGCTGCAACGCGTCATCGCCGACACCGGCAGCACGTCGGTAGCGGTCTACCTGGGTAACCCCAACGCGCACACCATCGCAGGCTCTCTCTACGGGCCGGTCGTCATCAAGTCGCTGGGCACCCGCCAGGTCTACTCCGCCAGCACGCTCGACCAGATGCCCAAGCATGTCTCGTGCGGCTACCTGTACGGCAACCCGGTTGCCTTCACCGTGCCCGACCTCGACCGCACCGACTACCTCGTGATCATCGGTGGAAACCCGTTGGTGTCCAACGGCTCTCTGGCCACCGCGGCCGACTTCCCCGGCAAGATCAAGGCCTTGCGGCGCCGCGGGGGCACGCTCGTGGTGGTCGATCCCAGCCGTACCCGCACCGCCGAATTGGCCGACCGCCACCTGCCCGTGCGGCCCGGCTCCGATGCGGCGCTGCTGTTCGCGATCGTGCACATCCTCTTCGACGAAGGTCTTGTCGACTTGGGTCCGCTCGCCGACCACGTCACGGGTCTTGATCGGGTACAGGCGGCGGCAGCCGACTTCCCGCCGGACGCGGTTGCCGAACATTGCGGGGTCGATGCCGACGAAATCCGCACTCTCGCACGAGAAATCGCGGCGTCACCCAGTGCGGCGGTTTACGGCCGCATCGGCACCTCGACCGTCGAATTCGGCACCCTGACCAGTTGGCTTGTGGACGTGGTGAACATCCTCACCGGCAACCTGGACCGGCCCGGCGGGGTGATGTTCGCCAGCTCACCGATCGCCGGCGCCCCGCGACCCGCTCGGCCCGGCCGGGGTTTCGCGACAGGCCGCTGGCGCAGCCGGGTCTCCGGCCATCGCGAAGTGTTGTCCGAGATGCCCGCGGTCGCGTTGACCGAGGAGATCGAGACCCCCGGCGAGGGGCAGATCCGGGCGATGATCACCATCGCGGGCAATCCGGTGTTGTCGGCACCCGATGGCACCCGCCTGCAGGATGCCCTGGCCGGCGTCGGCTTCATGGTGTCGGTGGATCCGTACCTCAACGAGACGACCCGGCATGCCGACGTCATCCTGCCGCCGCCTCCGCCTTCGCGCGCAGCGCATTTCGATCTCGCGCTCAGCGGCGCGGTGGTGCGCAACAACGCCCGGTTCTCGCCGCCGGTACTGCCGCTGGCCGATGGCAGGCCCGACGAGTGCGAGATCCTGGCCCGGCTCGCGCTGATCGTGCTGGGCCTGGGCCCGGACGCCGACCCGAACCTGGTGGACGACCAGGTGATCGGGTCGACGCTGGGCAAGGAGGTCGCCGACGAGCACTCCCCGGTCGCCGGCCGGACGGTCGAGGAGTTGACCGCGATGCTGCCCGACGGCCGCGGTTTCGAACGGCGGCTGGACATGATGCTGCGACTGGGACCGTTCGGCGACGGATTCGGCACCAAGCCCGACGGCCTCACACTGCAGCGGCTCAAGGACGCCCCGCACGGGATCGACCTCGGCGCGCTGGTCCCGCGCATTCCGGAGGTGCTCCGCACACCCTCGGGGACAGTCGAATTGGATCCCGATCCGATCCTGGCCGATATCCCGCGGCTGCTGGCATCGCTGACGTCGGAGCCGGGGTTCCTCCTGATCGGCCGGCGGCACCTGCGCTCCAACAACAGCTGGATGCACAACCTGCCCGCGCTGTCCGGCGGCTCCAATCGGTGCACCCTGCAGATCCACCCCGACGATGCCGCGCGGCTGGGCCTGGAGGACCTGGCGGTGGTCACCGGGCCCGGCGGAAAACTCGAAGTGCCCGTTGAGATCACCGACGCCATCCGGCCCGGTGTGGTGTCACTGCCGCACGGGTGGGGTCACACCGAGCCGGGCACCCGGATGCAGGTGGCAGCCCGGAACCCCGGCGTGAACGTCAACAGCCTCAACGACGGCACGCTGCTGGATCCGTTGTCGGGCACCGCGGTGCTCAACGCACTACCGGTCGAGGTCGCCCGCGCCGGTTAGCTACGTGACCACGGCGACGGCGAAGCCGTCCCAGCCCTTCACACCGAGTGTCTGGATGGCCGCGATATCCAGCCGCGGGTGCGTGCCCACCATCTCCAGCATGTCGCGCACACCGCGGGCCTGGGTATCCCCCGGTGCCGGGTCGAGGATGCGGGCATGGCGCACAACGTTATCCACGACGATCACGGTGCCGGGCCGGCCGAGGTCGATGGCCCACTGGACGTAGGCGCTGCTGTTCTCCTTGTCGGCGTCGATGAACACCAGGTCGAACTGCCCGGTCAGGCCGGGCAGACTGTCGAGTGCCGCACCCACGACGACCTCCACCCGGTCGGCCACACCGGCGCGCTCCAGGTTGATCCGAGCGACCTCGGCGTGCCGCGGTTCGTATTCCAGGGTGACCACGCTGCCTTCGGCGCCGACACCGCGGGCCAGGCAGATCGTGCTGTACCCGCCGAGCGTGCCGATCTCGAGGACCCGGCGCGCGCCGCTGATCCGGGTCAGCAGATAGAGCAGCTGCCCGCTTTGCGGTGACACCTCGATGGCAGGCAGGCCCGCCGCGGTCGAATCGGCCAGCGCGGCAGCCAGTATGGGGTCCTCGTCCAACAGCAGCCGGTCCAGTAATGCGTCGACGGGCCGCCAGTCGTCGGGTCCGATCGTGTCGCTCATCGCACTCCTTCTTTCGCGTAGACCACCCGCAGCACATGGCCGACTTCTGGGCCCATCACCACACTAGCCAGCTCGCAGAACGTCGCGATGAAATCCGGCCCATGAGCCGGCCCCTGCGGCGTCAGATGGTGCGCGATCTCGTGCAGCAGAACCAGCTCACGCATCGCCCAGTCCGCGGAGTCCCGGTCTGGGACCGCGATAATCCCTGTGCCGTCAGAGTTTTCGTAATGGGCGGCGCTGGCCGCACGCCGGGGTCGCACACTCAATGGCCCGGGCGCGGGCCAGCGAGTAGCCACGGCGGGCAGCGCGAGGACGTCGTCGACATAGCGTTGCACCGACGGCATCGACGCGAACCGCCCCTCCGGCGGCAGGGTGAGCTGCGTGCCGAAGAAGTCGATGGTGCGTGAACTGTGTTGGGCGGCACGGTCGAAGAGGGTGCGGACGAACTCCTCGGCCGCGTAGACGCGGGAGCGTTGGCTGTCGCGCACCGTCACTTGCGCAGCCGGGTCCGCGCCCCCGGCAGTTCGGGACTAGATCCCAGCCGGGCCTGCCTGCCGGCCCGGTCACCGGCGCGCCGGGCGGCCGACGAATACCCTGCCGACGCGCGGCTGGCCTGCCAGGTACCGCGCGCTTGGGAGTTCTGCCGATAATGGTCGCGCAGTTCAAGTTCCTTGTTGCGCAAGGCCAAGGCTGTTCCCGGCGCGGTCTTGCGGTCCCGGGTGGCTTCCTTCGTGGCCTCCTCGCGCGCCTCGGACAGCCGCTGGGCGACGCGGGCGCCGAAGGCCAGCTGGAAGTTGAGCCGCGCGGTGATCGTCGGCGTGGGCTTGTGCGCTCCGGTGGCCAGGTAGGCGTCGCACGACCGCACCATCTGCACGACCAGGCTGGCGTACAGCGCGTGGCTGGCGTCGATGTCTTCGGCGAAGCCATAGGCGTAGACGTACGTCGAATTCGAGGCGACATCGCATTTCACGTCGTTGGCCGCGGCGATACCCGCGAACAGCTGCACGTAGGTGCGCAGGCCGCGAGAGCCCGGGTCGCCGATGGTGATCGTCCGCTGGGTCGGCACCTGAGCCGCGGTCCGGGTGGCGGAGTGGGCGCGCGCGACAGCCAGGTCGATCGACGTCGCGGTGGCCAGCCGCTGGGCGGCGGCCATGAAGGCTTCGGCCTCGTGGACGTTGTCGGTGCCTTCGGCCTGGCGCAGCAGCGCCGCGATCCGCGCCAGCATCTTGTCGTCCGTCACGATTGGCAACCTAGCGGAGCACGCCGACATCGGTGTGCCACTGGCTCGTCACTGCTTGACGAACCCGTCCAGCGCGACCGTCAGCTGCGGTGAGAGCGGACCCGGTTTGGCGTAATTGCCGACGTTGTCGGTGGCGTCGTCGCGCAGCACATGGTTGACGCCCTTGAGCGCGACCAGCGATAGCGAGGTGTGGGCCAGCGCGTCGGTGAACGGCTTGATATCGGCACAGTTGGCCTGCCCGTCGGAATCCGAGCACGTCACCAATACCGGTGTGGCGGCGGGGATGCGGGCGGCCAGCTCCAGCGGGTCGATGGCGTCGGCTTCGACGACGGCCTTGACGTTGCCGGGGTTGAGGATGGCGCTCAGACTCTCGGGCAGCTTGGCGGGCACGGTGCCCTTGGTGCGCGCCTCGGTGACGGCGGCATTCCATGCGGCGATCGTCTCGTCGGCCTGCTGCTGGGTCTTCTGGCCGGCTTTCACGGCGGCGGCCATATCGGTTTTGACCCGACTGCTGATCAGGTCGAGGTAGCGGCCTGCCAGCGGTTGCAGCAGGCCCAGCGAATGGATCTTGGGTGCCCCGGCCGAGGTGTCGTCGGCCAGCGTCATCGCATGGATGGTGCCCTCGCCGAGCGCGTACACCGAGATGCGGTCGGAGTCGGTGGCGGACTGTCCGGCCAGGAACCGCACCGCGGATTT
This sequence comes from Mycobacterium sp., assembly GCA_023264735.1. GTDB lineage: Bacteria > Actinomycetota > Actinomycetes > Mycobacteriales > Mycobacteriaceae > Mycobacterium. The sequence goes on from JAHFVD010000027.1 coordinate 15,806, forward strand.
CGCACCGGTGGAGTAGACGGCGCTGCCCACGTCGGCCGGGTGATCCGCGTACGGGCCCAGACCGGTCTGGCCGGTGCCGACCTTGTCGTAGCGCAGCGAGGCCACGCCGTGATTCGACAGGTACTCGGCGAGCTGACGCATATTGCCGATCGGCCCGGCGACGTTGTTGTCGCCGTTGCGGTCGGTGCGCCCGCTCTCCGAGATCAGCAGCGCGGCCGGGCCCTTCTGGTCGTTGTGCTGATGGCGGTAGGTGCCGTGGACGGTCAGCCCGTCGGCCACGAACGTCACCTCGTCCTCAACCCAGGCGTTGTTCGTTCCGCTGTTCGACGAGCAGCCCGCCACGAGCGTCAGCGCCATCGCCGCGATGGCGATGCGACGGCGCCAGCTCACAGCCTGGCCTCGATCCACGCGGTCACGTCGTCGAGCACCCGGTCGCGCTCGGGTTCGTTGAACACCTCGTGATAGAGCCCCGGATAGACCTTGAGATGCACGTCGCTCGAGGCGACGCAATCGACGAGCAGTTCACTGCCGCTGGCCGGCACCAGGGCATCCTCGGCACCGTGCACCACCAGCAGCGGCGCGGTGAGCTGGCGCGCCTTCTGCGGCATGGTCTCGCCGACCGTCACCAGCGCCTTGGCGATACCGGCGGGGATCTTGCCGTGATGCACCAGCGGGTCGGCGTTGTAGGCGGCCACCACCTCGGGGTCGCGCGAGATAGCGCCTGAATCGAGCTCTTCGACCGGCAGGTTCGGCAGCAGCGAACCGACGGCCTTTCCGAGAAGCAACTTCCCGCGGGACACCCCGGTTTGGGCAAAGACCGCGGGGCCGGACAGCACCATCAGGTCGAAGTCGCCCTCGTGGTCGACACCCCACGCGAACACGATGCCGCCGCCCATGCTGTGGCCGAGCACGATTCGCTTCAGGCCCGGGTGCTCGGCGGTGGCGACTTTGACGAGCGTGCCGAAATCCCCGGTGTACTCGTTGATCGACTTGACCCGCACCCGCTTGCCGCCGGAACGGCCGTGCCCGCGGTGGTCGAGTGCGTAGGTCACCAGGCCGGCTTGGCCGAACCGTTCGGCGACGTGGTCGTAGCGGCGGGCATGCTCGCCCAGGCCGTGCGAGAGCACGACGACCCCGCGCAGCTCGGTGTCCGGTGTCCACACGTCGTAGACGATGCGGACGCCGCCGACTCCGTCGAACGTCCGCTCGGTGCGCGTTGTGACCATCAACGGAGCCTAACCGCCAAGACACCGCCGTCCGTTGTCGGTGCGCGTGCGTAAGCTCGGTCGGTGTGAGCGTGCTCGCGCATAGTCTGGATGACGGTCTCGACCCGGACCGGGGCGATTTCCTGGCGCAGGCCGAGCCCTACCGGCGCGAATTATTGGCGCACTGTTACCGGATGACCGGGTCGTTGCACGACGCCGAGGACCTGGTGCAGGAGACGTTCCTGCGGGCGTGGAAGTCCTATGACCGCTTCGAGGGCAAGTCGTCGGTGCGGACCTGGCTGCATCGCATCGCCACCAACACGTGTCTGACGTCGCTGGAGGGCAGGCAGCGCCGGCCGCTACCGACCGGGCTGGGGGCGCCGAGCTCCCAACCCACCGACGACCTCGTCGAGCGTGGCGAGGTGCTGTGGCTGGAGCCATTGCCCGACTCGTCATATGAAGATCCCACAGACCCATCTACGATCGTCGGTTCCCGGGAGTCGGTCCGGTTGGCTTTCGTTGCGGCGCTGCAGTATCTGTCACCGCGGCAGCGGGCCGTTCTGGTGCTGCGCGATGTGCTGCAGTGGAAGGCCGCCGAAGTCGCCGATGCCATCGGCACCTCCGTCGCTGCGGTCAACAGCCTGCTGCAACGGGCGCGTGCCCAGCTCGACGCCGTCGGGCCCAGCCAGGACGATCAGCTATCGCCGCCGGAGTCGGCGGAGGCCCGCGAGCAGCTGGCCCGCTACATCTCGGCGTTCGAGGACTACGACATCGAGCGGCTGGTGGAAATGTTCACCGCCGAAGCTATTTGGGAGATGCCGCCGTTCGACGGCTGGTATCAGGGCGGCCCGGCCATTGGTGCGCTCATCCACCACAACTGCCCGGCGGACAAAGCCGGTGACATGCGGCTGGTGCCGCTGACCGCCAACGGACAACCGGCCGCAGCGATGTACATGCGTCTGCCCGAGACCGGCGGCCGCCATGTGCCGTTCCAGCTGCACGTGCTCGACCTTGGCCCAGACGGAATCTCGCATGTCGTGGCCTTCCTCGACACCAGGTTGTTCGCGAAATTCGGTCTACCCGAAGCGCTTTAGGCCCCGCAGACCGAGCGGCCAGTCATGACAACTGGCCACTCGGTATCGGCTCCGGTCAGTCGATGCCGATGATCTCCTGCGCGATGGCGGCCACCCGGGTCTGGGCAGCCGACACCAGCCGCTGGCGATTCTTGTTGGCCTCCTCGTAGGCGACGATGGCGCGGATGTCAGCCGGATCCTCGAGATCCTTCACCGCGGCGACGGCGTCGTTGAGGTTGAGTTCGTCGTAGCCGGCGATCGGCAGTTCCTCGGGTGACAGCACACCGGTGACACTGCGCAACGAGTGCAGTGCGTCGGCAGCGCCGTCGGCACCTTCGCGACGGACCACCCGTTCGGCGGTCTCCAGCGCGGCATCCCTCGATGCCTGGGCGGCCTTGACGGCCACCTCACCGGCGTGCGCACCGCGGCTGACCAGCTGGTCGACGATGGGCCGGCTGTTACGGATGGCATCGAGTGCCCGGTCGATACCGCGGACCGACGAAATCACCGGCCAGTTGGCCACCCGGACAGTCAGTCCGGTCAGGATCTGCAGCGGCGTGCGCCGCAGCGCGGCCGGGCCGCCCAGCGCGTCCTCGGCCAGCACGGTGGTCAGCCAGTCGACGGTCGCCGAGTGTGCGGCGATCAGGCGATTGGCCAGGTTCTCGACATCGGGCTGGTGGGTCGCGACGGCCAGCGCCTTCACGTAGCGGGAGCGATCGAGCAGCTGGCCCTCCAGCGCGAGATCGCCCAGCAAGGCCTCGTCGAACGGCTGCGCCTGTTCGGTGAGGGCCTTGACGGCGGCAGCCGCGCGGCCGAAGAACGGACCGATGAAATCCGGGAAACCACCGAGGTCGCGGATGGCGCCCTCGATGGCCTCGGCACGTTCGCGGCCGTTGGCGGCGTTCTGGGTGAGCTCGGCGCGCACCGCATCGGTACGAGCCTGCGCCACCCTGGTCTCGGCGATCTGGATCTCGGTATTGGTCAGGTCGAGCACCGCCCGCAGCTGGGCGAGCAGGGTGGTGGTATCGGATGTGGTCATCGCGTTTCTTCCCCTTATGCGTAGACGTCATTGGTGTCGGCGCGGGGTTCTGCGCCTCGCTCAGAGGCCTACCCGATCTGCCCGATCGGTACTCGCGTCCACAAATTCCGACCGGCCGATTTCACGAACCGTTAAGGCTGCAAGCACTTGCTCGTGGCCGAATCACGTTTGCGCGTATCACAATTGCGTCACGACCAGCATCACGATTATTTAAGGGATCGCTGCCGGGATTAAGAACTCTCAGGAGCGGGCAGCCTTACCTCGACGAGTTCGGCGCAGAGTAAGCGCAATATCACCGGCGTAACTGTAACGCTCGCTGCCATGACGAATCATGCTCGCAGCACAGGGTTTTGCTGCGAAACCTCATCGGTACTTTGGGTTTCAGGGACGGGGAAACAAATGAAAGAGAGATGTGATCATGATGTTCAGCGGTATCGCGCCAAGTAGGAAGACCGCGGCCGTCTGCACCGGCCTGTTCGTGGGGGGCATGGCGGCGGCAACTCTAGCCGCGCCAATGGCGTCGGCGGCACCCGACTGCAGCAGCGCAGGCGTTGCCAACACCGTCAGCACGGTGACCGGCTCGGCGAACCAGTACCTGGCCGCTCATCCCGGCGCCAACCAGGTGCTGACCGCGGCCTACAACCAGCCGCGCCCGCAGGCCGAGGCCAACGTGCGCGGATATTTCACCGCCAACCCCGGTGAGTACCAGACCCTGCGCGGAATTCTGTCGCCGATCGGCGACACCCAGCAGGCGTGCAACGTCTCGGTGTTGCCGCCCAACCTGCAATCGGCCTACGACGCCTTCATGGCCGGCTGATTCAGTCGGCCAATCTGTCCAGCGCCACCCCGATGACCTCGTCGAAGCCCCGCAGTTGCTCATCCGTCATGCCGTCGAACAGCACCGAGCGGACCAGGTTGACGTGGTCGGGGGCGGCGCTGGCGAGGGCGTCACGACCGGCGGCGGCGATCTCGATCGTCGCCCCGCGACGGTCATCCTCGCTGTCACGGCGCTCGAGTAGGCCGCGGGCCCGCATCCGGCGCAACTGGTGGGAGACCCGGCTCTGCTCCCAGTCCAGCGCGGCGGCCAGTTCGAGCACCCTGACCGGCCCCCGCTCGGAGAGCGCGACCAATACCTCGTAGTCGGCCAGCGACAACCCGCACCGTTCCTGAAGCCGGCGGTTCATCACAACCTGCAGGCGGCTACCCAAGGCCAGATAGTTGCGCCAGATCCGCTGTTGGTCCTCGGTCAACCAGGACTGAGCCATACGACCACCATAGCGGAATACATGACACGTCATCTATGTTGTGGGAGTCAGCGCCGGCCACTTAGGCTGGCATCGACCCAAGGGGTGATGACATGGCCGCAACCGTCGACATCAGACGTGCCGCCGACCGCGCCGCGACCAAGATCGACTGGCTGGACTCCAAGCACTCGTTCTCGTTCGGGCATCACTACGACCCGGTGAACACCCACCACGGCCTGCTGCTGGTGAACAACGACGACATCGTCAAGCCCGGCAGCGGCTTTGACACCCATCCGCACCGCGACATGGAGATCGTCACCTGGGTGTTGCAGGGCTCTCTGGCGCACCAGGACTCCACCGGCCACTCCGGCGTCATCTATCCCGGTCTGGCTCAACGCATGTCGGCCGGCCGGGGCATCTTGCACTCGGAGAAGAACGATTCATGGACGCTCACCGGCCACGAAACACATAGCGAGCCAGTGCACTTCGTGCAGATGTGGGTCGTACCCGACGAGTCGGGGCTCGATCCGGGTTATCAGCAGCTGGAGATCGACGACGAGCTGCTGCGCGGCGGCCTTGTGACGATCGCCTCCGGGATGCCCGAGCACAAGGACCAGGCGGCCATCGCAATTCGCAACCGGTATGCGGCTTTACACGGTGCGCGACTACAGCCCGGCGATACCGTCGAGTTGCCAGAAGCCCCGTATCTGCATGTGTTCGTCCCGCGCGGCGAGGTCACCCTGGAGGGCGCAGGCAAGCTGCACGAGGGTGACGCGGTGCGCTTCAGCGCGGCAGGTGGTCAGCGCGTCACCGCCACCGAACCCGCAGAGATCCTCGTCTGGGAGATGCATGCCGGCTTGGCGGGCTAGGGTCGCCGCCGCGGGTGTTGCGGTGGCGGTGGCAGCGTGCGCGCACCCATCGCCGCCAGCCCCGCCGGCCTCTGCTCCGACCGGCTTGGTGCCCGTCACCGTCACCGTCCCAGCCGAATTGGCCCGCACGCCGTTCGATACGCCGCGACAAGCTCTCGTGCCCACGGGATGGACGATGTCTGTCTGGGCCCGGGTGCCGCAAGCGAGGTTGGCCACCTGGGCACCTGACGGTGCACTGCTGGTCTCGGTGCCCGCTGCGGGTCAGGTGCTCCGGTTGGCTCCCGCTCAACCGCACGTGCAGACCTCGGTGCTGCTCGACGGACTCGATCAGCCGCATGGCCTCGCGTTCGACGCGGGAACCCTGTATGTGGCGGAAAGCGACGAGATCGACGCGTTCGCCTACAGCGCGGGCCGAGCCGGCGACCGACGCGTGATCGCAGGTGGTCTGCCCGATGCGCGCAGCCCGGAACTGGGCGGAGCCTATGCCCACGCCCTCAAGAGCGTGGCGATCGGCCCGGACGGCGCGGTGTACTTCTCGATCGGCTCGACGGGGAACATCACCGCCGACGACCGGGCAGCCGATCCGCCGCGCGCAACGATCATGCGCGTACCGCCCGGCGGCGGTGCGCCGGCCGTCTTCGCCACCGGCGTACGCAATGGAACCGGACTGGCCGTCGCGCCGGACGGATCGCTATGGACCGCGGTGAACAACCGTGATCAAGTCGCCGACCCGCACCCTGGGCCGTCGTATCGGAAGGTGACCGACTACGTCAACGACCACCCACCGGAATCGGTCGCCCGGCTGACGCCGGGACGCGAACTGGGTTGGCCCTACTGCAATCCCGACGTCGACGGCCCGCCGGCGTTCCTGCGCGATGTGCAAACCAATGCCGACGGCAGCCGCCTCGACTGTGCTGTGCTACCGCCGCTGGAACAGACTCTCGGCGCACATTCGGCGCCACTCGGCATGAGTTTCCTCGACGGGGCGCTGCCCGCGCCATACGCGTCCGGCGCCTTGATCGGGGTGCACGGTTCGTGGAACCGAACCCCACCAAGGGCGCCGGAGGTCTCGTTCTTTAGTTGGGACAACGGTACTTTGGGCCGACGGCGTACGCTCGTCGGAGGGTTTCAGGCGCCGGACGGCACCCGCTGGGGGCGACCCGTGGCCGCGGTAGTCGGCCCGGACGGCGCGGTGTACATCACCGACGACTATGCCGGTGCGGTGTATCGCCTAGCGCCGCCGGGCCGCTGACCGTCTAGTGGTGAACTCGGTTGCTGCGGCCGGTGATCGCCAGGTAGCCCGCGATCAGCACGACGGCGACGACGATGCCGACCAAGAACGGGATGATCGCAAACCCGCCGTTGGAGTTGGCGTATCCGACCTGGTAGGTGATCCACGTTCCCAGGAACGAACCCACCACACCGAGTAGGACCGTCATGATGACGCCGATGTTCTGCTTTCCGGGCACGACCAGTCGCGCCAGTACGCCGACGATCAGTCCGACGACGATGGCTCCGATAATCGTTCCGATCATTGCTACTCCTCATGTTCCGGCGGGTCCGGGAGGGCACCGCGCTAACGAGTAGTTCCCCACCTGTGACGCGGTAAACCGTCGTGCGGCCAAGTAATTGTCGGCGCGGCAAAGCAACATTGCTGGTCGTGACGACGCCGGTGCCCAACTGTCGCAGTGCTGTTACCAAAGTTGACTGTGTGGTTGCTGAGAATAAGGGTGTTAGTGCCGTAGGAGCGTTCCAGTCATGAAAGGGCAACTGTGCCAACCGTCGCCGCGAAGTTGCGCCGCCTGGCCGCGGGCAGCATGGCCGTGGCCAGCTGCCTGACGCTCGCGGCGACCGCCGGTATGCCCGTCGCATCGGCGGACGGTCGCGAGCAACTGGCGCAGGCGATCGCCACCACGCGCGGCAGCTACCTGGTCTACAACTTCGGAAGTGGTTATCCCGCACCGATGCTCAACGCGGATGGTAACTGGTACGAGCTCACCAACGGCGGTCACCTGATGATCATCAAGGCCGCCTCCAAACGGCTGACGCCTCGCCTGCTGGTCGACACTCACACCGGCTATCAGGCCCGCTGCGAACAGACTCCAGGCACCCGCACCCGCGAGGGATTGGTGCAGGCGTCGGAGACCTACTCCCCGCTCCAGGCCTGGCAGGCGCTCGGGCAGCCGACCATCGCGATCAACGCCAACTTCTTCGATGTCCGCGGGCAGCAGGCGGGTTCGTGGAAGTCGACCGGGTGCAGCTCTCCGCTGGGCGCCTACGTCGACAACACCCAGGGCCAGGGCCGGGCCAACGCCGCAGTGACCGGGACCGTCGCCTACGCCGGCAAGCAGGCGCTGTCCGGCGGCGACGAGGTGTGGACCGCACTGACGACGATGATCCTCCCGGTCGCGGGCCCACCGTTCCTGGTTACGCCGAAGTCGCCCAACGACTATGACGCCGCCACCCCGGTGATCCAGGGGCTCCTGGACAAGGGCACCCGGTTTGCCGCGGTCAGCGGTCTCGGGTTGCTCGCCCCTGGTGACACCGGCCAGTTGAACGACCCTGGCCCCAGCGCCGCGCGCACCGCCTTGGCGTACGCCAGGGACAAGGACGAGATGTACATCTTCCAGGGCGGCAGCTACACCCCGGACCAGATCCAGGATCTCTTCCGGGGTCTGGGCAGCGACACCGCGATCCTGCTCGACGGTGGGGGGTCGTCGGCGATCGTGCTGCGCCGCGATACCGGCGGCATGTGGGCAGGCGCGGGCGTGCCGAAGGGTTCGTGCGACACGATGGCTGTGCTCTGCGATTCTCGCGAGCGCGCCTTGCCCGCGTGGCTTGGCTTCAACTGAGGCTCAACGCACCGACAGCGGCAGCCAACAGCTCATCGCGGGGTCGCCCGCCCAACAAGCTGCGGCCTTGCCCCGGGCCCACCAGCTCGCGTCCAATGCTTGTGGCACCAACTCTTCCAACCCCAACCACCACCAACCAACCAGGTCTACTGCCGGGCCGGCCATCACCGGGCGTCGTGTGGATACTCAAAATGGTTGGGGTACAGATAGATTCGTTCTCTATACTCGGTGGTGTCGGGTCGTGACAACCAAGGCCGACAATAAGCAGGCAACTCCGACCCGGTCAGAATCGGCGTGCGGCTTCCTGCGCCAGCTGCAGGCGTGAAGTCAGGCCGAGCTTCGTGTACACATGCGTCAGATGTGTCTGCACCGTGCGATGTGACACAAAGAGCCGTCCGGCGATGTCTTTGTTGCCCAACCCTCCACCCACCAACCGAACCACATCCAGTTCGGTCGGCGTCAGCGACGCCCACCCGCTCTTGGGCCGTTTACGCTTTCCCCGGCCACGCTGCGCATAGGCAATCGCCTCTGCGATGGGCATCGCGGCGCCTTCGGCCCATGCTGCCTCAAAGTCGTTATCACCCAGTCCATCACGCAGTGCAACCACGTTCGCCTCATGGTCAGCGTCGTAGATCTTGAACCGCACGGCCCCGGTCCTGCCACGCGCGGCTTCGGCTGCTCCGCAGAGCCTTGCCGCCTCGCGTTGGTTGCCATCGGCGCCGAGCACACGCGCGAGGGACTCGAACAGGTCAGGTACCACCAGGTGCACCTGCACCTCTGCCGCACACCAGAGTGCCTGGTGGAGATATTGTTCCGCCGAACTGACGTTCTCTTCGGCGAGTGCAACCCGTGCGCGCGTCATCAGCGCCTGCGCCAAGCCCCAGCCAGTGGTTATCGACGCGGCCTCTCCAGCCCAGCGGTGCGCCTCCGCCAGTTCGCCGCGGCCCAGCGCGACCTCGGCCAGCGGGTAGTACACCCAATTCGCCACGAGTTGCCCAGGTGCGACCGTCAACTGTTCTTGCGCGGTCCTGCCGGCTTCAGCTGCCGACTCCAAATCGGCAAAGGACAGAGCACCCACCGCGATACCGCCGAGCCGCAGGCCGGAGTAAAAACTTCCCAATTCGTCGGCAAGTGCTTCGCTGGCTTGTGCCATTGCGCGGTAACCGGGTTCATCGCCTTGGTAGATCATCGCGAAGGTGAGTCCGAGCAAGCTGGTCAATCGGAAGGTGAGATCGTCGGCATCCTCGGCCTCAGACCGGACCGCCCTCAGTAGAGACGCCGCCGGCTTCAGTTCACCCTTGAGCAAGTACGTCCAACCAAGCCATCCATTACAGGCGCGCGCGACGAACCGGTCACCGATCAACTCGGCGATATCGCGTCCTTCCTCGGCGGCAGCGCCGGCTCGCACAGGGTCGCCCGCCACGTTCGCGATGTATGCCTGCCAAGCCAGCATCTGAGCGTGCAGCCAGCCATGGCCGAGTACACGCGCGAGTTCGGACGCCTCGGAGAAGTACGGCTCCGCGGCGTTTTCGTCGAACCCCACGACGATGGCACGCGCCACCAGCGCCCTGACCAACAAGGCTGGATCCCCAAGCTCACGCGCGGTCGCCAGTGCGTGATCCACCTCGGCCATCCGGCCGGGGAGGCCGGCCCAGAACTCAAGGAAGGCGCGGTCGGCTACCGCACGGACACCCACCGTCGGAGCAACCTCTGACCCATGAACCGTCTGGTCGTCCGACACAGCTTCGAACCATGCGAGGGCCTCCCTGATGTGACCGCGGGCCAGCCAAAATCGACACAACGCCGAGGCCAGCGTCAGAGCGCCGGTGGTATCAGAACGCTCGCGGCTCCACGTGAAGGCTGAACGAAAGTTGTCGATGTCTCGGTCCGCGCGCGCGAGAACGTGCCCCTGGTCTGTTCGCGTTGCATCCTCACACTCGGCAGCCATCGCCGTGAAATGGTATTGGTGACGGGTGCGCACGGCGTCAGCCTCCGAGGAGTCACCGAGCTTCTCCAACCCATACTGGCGCACCGTTTCCAGCATCCGGTATCGCGTACGGTCACCCATCTCTTCAGCCACGACAAGCGACTTGTCCACCAGCAGGGCGAGTAGATCGAGGATTTGGTGTCGCTCCAGGGCTTCGTCGCTGGACACCGCCTGGACGGCGGCGAGGTCGAATCCCCCGATGAACACCGCGAGGCGGCGAAAGAGCACCTGTTCGGGTTCAGTCAGCAGTGCGTGCGACCAGTCGACCGACGCCCGCAGCGTCTGCTGCCGGCGCACCGCCGTGCGTGAACCCCCGGTGAGAAGGCGGAACCGATCATGGAGGCTGTCGCGGATCTCCGCTATCGATAACGCCCGCGTCCGCGCCGCCGCCAGCTCAATCGCCAGCGGCATGCCATCGAGCCGGCGGCAGATCTCGGTCACCGCAGCGGCATTGTCGTCAGTCATCCGAAAATCAGGCCGCACCAGGCGGGCACGGTCGACGAAAAGCTCCATCGCCTCGTCGGTCAGCGACAGCGACGGGATTCGCCACGTCACCTCTCCAGCCAGCCCGATCGGCTCACGACTGGTGGCCAACGTCGCCACGGCGGGGCAGCCATCGACAATGGCGTGGGTCAATGCCGCACACGCGTCGAGCAGGTGCTCACAGTTGTCAAGCACGATCACCAGGCGGCGCTCACCGAGGTATCGGACGATCATGTCCGTCGCCGAGCGGTCCGGCTGGTCCGGCAGGCCCAGCACGCGAGCCATGGCAACAGGGACCAGCTCGGGGTCGGTGATCGGCGCGAGGTCGACATACCTGACGTCGTAACCAAGTTCGCCGGCGACCTGGATCGCCAGCCGTGTCTTACCCGAACCACCGGCACCGGTGAGGGTGACCAAACGGTTGCCCACAACGATGTCGCGCAACTCGTTGATCTGTCCCCCACGCCCGACAAAACTCGTCAACTGCGCCGGAAGGCGCTGCACACCAGGGGTTGTCGATGTTCGCAACGGTGGGAACTCGTTGCGGATATCGGGGTGACAGAGCTGCACCACCCGTTCCGGTCGTGGCAGACCCCGCAATGCGTGCGAGCCAAGGTCGCTCAGCCATGTGTCGCAGGGCAGATGGTCAACGACGATCCCCTCTGTCACACCGGACAGCACGGTCTGCCCTCCATGCGCGAGATCACGTAGCCGCGCCGTCCGGTTGATGGTCGGTCCGATGTAGTTACCCTCGCCGCGCAACTGAATCTCGCCGGTATGCACACCGATGCGCAGCCGGATCGGCGCCAACGGGGCTCGCTGCAGTTCCGACGCACACAGCACCGCATCGCTGGCGCGCGCGAACGCCAATACGAAGCTGTCGCCCTCGCCCTGCTCTACCGGACGCACACCACCATGGGCGACGACGAGGTTGCCAAGTGTGTCGTCCAGCCGCGCGATGGCAGCCGTCATCTCCTCCGGTTGGCTCTCCCACAACTGGGTCGAGCCCTCGACGTCGGCTAACAGCAGCGTCACCGTGCCTGTCGGAAGTTCATTCACGGCAAGATCGCTCCACTCAGTTCGGCTCATGTTAGCCAGCGTGCAGCTACCGCGTAGGTCAAAACATCAGCGTATGCGCGTACATCTACGACCCCTGTGCTGAGTGGATACGCGCTGCAACCGATGGTGTCGCACCGCTGCCGACGGATAGTCGACTCAACAGAGAGTGGGAGGAACACCATGGTCCAGACAATCGAAGGGCGCCCGGTCAGTGGGTTGCCGCCGGCGCCGATGAACCCATTGCCGTATCGGAAGCAGGTGCGGGCAATCAGGGCGTTTCACACCGGGATAGAAACATTGCGTGATGCGGGTGGACCGGTGACGCGGGTCAGACTCGGGCCCGACTGGCTGATGCCGCCGGTCGTGGTCGCCACCTCACCCCAATCGGCCCGCGACATCCTGGGCCGCAGCGGAGAACATGCCGAGAGAACGCGCGTGCACCACGAAACGCGCCACCTGTTCGGCCCGAGCCTGTTCAACCTCACCCACGAACCTTGGTTACCGCGCCGACGCACGCTGCAACCGATCTTCACCAAACAGCACGTCCGCGAATTCGGTGGACACATGGCCGAAGCCGCGCAAACAGTCGTCGACAACTGGAGTGACGGCACCCAGATCGACCTCGACGCCGAATGCCGCCAACTGACTTTGCGGGCGCTCGGCCGCTCAGTGCTCGGACTCGACCTCGACGAGCACGCCGACACCCTCGCCACACCGGTACGCAACGCGTTGGAATACGTGGCCGATCGAGCACTCCGGCCGGTACGCGCCCCGCGATGGTTGCCGACCCCGGCCCGCCGGCGAGCACGCGCCGCCAGCGATGAACTGCATCAACTCGCCGACCAAATCCTCCAGTCGTGCCGCGCCAACCCGGCCCGCGAGGCACCGCTGGTGCAGGCGCTCATCGCTGCCCGTGATCCCGCCACAGGACAGGTACTGTCCGACGGCGAAATCCGTACCGAGCTCGTCTCGTTCATGGTGGCCGGCCACGACACCACCGCCACCACTTTGACCTATGCCCTATGGGCACTGGGCAATCACCCTGAAATGCAGGAAAAGGCCCGCGCCGAGGTCGCCAGCGCCGGCGATCGCGAACTGACGCCCGACGATGTGCACGCCCTCAGCTACACCGTTCAGGTGCTGCATGAGGCGCTGCGGCTGTGCCCGCCAGCCGCAGTGACATCCCGGATGGCGTTGCGCGACATCGAGGTCGACGGCTACCACGTCGAGGCCGGCACAATGCTGGTCGTCGGCATCTACGCACTACATCGCGACCCCGCCCGGTGGGACCACCCGCTGAACTTCGACCCCGACCGCTTCAACCCACAAAACTCCGAAGGCCGCGACCGCTGGCAATACCTACCCTTCGGCGCAGGACCGCGCTCCTGCATCGGCGACCATTTCGCCATGCTCGAAGCCACCCTCGCGCTGGCCACCATCATCCGTCGCGCCGAAATCCAGTCCACCGACTGGGATTTCCCCATGATCGTGCCATTCACGACGGTCGCAGCGAAGCCAGTCAGAGCCCGAGTAAGCGGGCGTCGCGTGTGACGAATTCGATCAGGGCTGACTGAAAACCTTGCGCAGCAACATATCCCGCGCCCGGGTGGGCAGCTTGGTCATCAGGGTCATCTGCACCGCGGTCGCCAGCCCGACCGGGTAGCGCGCGCGTGGCCTGCGGGCCGTCAACGCCTCAAGCACCACCTTGGACACTTTGTCCGGATCCACCGCCAAGCGTTGTGACATCGGAATCGCCTTCCGCATCCCCGCAACATGTTTGGTGTACAGCGCGCGGTGCTGTGGCGCCAGGGCGTTTTCCATATCGACGACGGATTGGTCGGCATCCCGCCACAGGTCGGTGTCGGTCTGGGCAGGCTGGACCACACTGACCGCAATGCCCCAGGGGCGAAGCTCGAGTCGCAACGCGTCGGCGGCAGCCTCGAGCGCGAACTTGGACGCGCTGTAGGCACCCATCATCGGCGCCGAAAGCTTGCCATTCACACTGGAAATAAACACGATCCGGCCCCGCGACTCGCGCAACAGTGGAAGCACCGCCGACGTGACGGCGAGCTGGCCGACGACGTTGACGTCCAGTTGCCGCCGGATCTCGGCCGGGGTCAACCCCTCCAGCGGGCCGCTGACCGCAATGCCCGCATTGTTGACCACTGCATCGAGACGCCCGGGCAGAAGATCCGGTAGCGCGGCAACCTGTGCGTCGTCGGTGATGTCGAGGGTGACGGCACTGACCCGCGGCAACGCCGACAACGCCTCGGCGTCGGCCGCGCTGCGCACACCACCGATGACATCCCAGCCGGCGGCGGCCAGATAACTCACGATCGACTTGCCGATTCCCCGGGCTGCGCCGGTGACCAGAACAGTGGGCATAGTCCTGACTGTAGTTACCCGGTCGTCGCGCGCGGGCCGTACCGGAAGACGGCCAGGCTGGCGCCCACCACGACCGCAGCCAAGGCAATCACCGGAGCCACCGTCCAGCGCGTCATCGTCGCACCGACCATCGCACCCGCGCACAGCGTCAAAACCACGCTGTAGCGCAGCTTTTCCCGCTCCCCGGTGCCGCCGGCGAGCCGGCTGTCCACACCAATCCCCACCAGCGTCGACGTCAGCACCGTGGTGCTGAGCTCCTGCACGCCAAACTGGCGCGCGGCGGCGTTCTGGGCACCGAACGTCACCGCCAGACCGGCGATCAGGATCAGCTTCCCGTTGTCGTGATAGTTCACGACGCCGGTTCCGGCGAGCACCGCCAACACGGTCAGCAGCACCACCTCGGTGCCCAGCGCTGCCGTCAGCCACACCCGCACCTCGTAGTCGAAGTGGCGGGCGAACCGGCCCCCCAACACGGTGCCGACCAGGAAGCTGACGAACGAGAGGATCGCGGCGACCATGTCCACCCCGGAATGCGGAACGAACCAGAACCCCAGGAAGACCACGTTTCCGGTCATGTTGGCGACGAACACATGCCCGAGCACCAGCACACTGACCGCGTCGACCAGACCGGTGGCGAACGTCAGCAGCAGCAGCGCGACGACGGTGGAGCGTTCTGATACGGGCGAGGTGACGACCATGCGCCAAGTATCGCCGGTGGGTGCCTCAGAGCTTGGGTGTGAGGTCCAACGATGTCACGGTGGTCATCTTGGTGACCAGCCAGTGCGAGCCGTCTCGGGTCATCTGCACGCGGTAGGAGAGGTACTTCGTCGACGGAATGTCCTTGCTCAGCGGGCTCTTCGACGTGGTGTTGGTGTAGACGATCGCGGTGGCATCCGAACCGTTCAGCGATTCGACGGCCGCCCCGACCACCTCGGTGCTGTTGGTGACCTTGGCCTGCTTGTTGGTCGGCACGATGGCGTCGACGTACTTGCGGTACTCGTCCTGGAAGTCCCCGGACAGGTATTTCGCCGACCGGTCGGGCAGCTTGTCCATATCGTCGGGGGTGTAGGTCCACAGCGTCGTGATCGCCTCGGCGGCGGTCCGGGCGATGTTGAGCTTGGTGTCGACGGCCGCCCGGTCCATCAGATACGGCTGCACGGTCGCGCCCGCAAAAGCGCCGGCGGCGACGAACAGCACCGCCGATACACCCACGGCCACAGTTGTCGCGTTGAGGCTGAACCGCTTTCGCGGATGCTCCGACTCGGAAGGGCCTATTTCGGCGGCCTCGCTGCGCACCTCGTAGTCCTGCGCGGCGTCGGTCAGATCACCTGCTTGAAGCTGCTGATCTTCCACTGCCCTCCTTCCTTGGTCGCGATGGCTAACCACCGGCTACCGCTTTCGATGGTCTTGCCGTCGGGCATCTTGGTCTTGGTCGTGGCGGCCACCACCACGTCCGCGCTGCCGTCCCGGTTCCAGCGCTCGATGCCCAGGGCCTGCACAGTGCCCGTCGTCGGCTCGGCCCGCGCCACCTGGATGACGATCTCATTCATCCTGTCCTGGAATTGCTTCGCGAAATCGCCAGTCCCCTGGGCCAAAATCCCGTCCGCGTAATCGTTGGCGTGGAAGGGGTCGAGGGTCGCGTACTGCGTGACGAAGCCGCGAACGAAGCTCAGCACGGCGACATCCCGGATCGCGTCCTCCCGCTGGGTTTCGCGTTTCACCAGCAGCAGTGTGCTCACGGTGATCGCCGCGACGACCACCACCGCAACCAACGCGGCGACCAGGGGCAGCACCCAGCGCCGCGGTCGGGCGTCGGGCAACCGGAACAGGTCCGTGCTGTCCGGTTCCACCCTGCGCCGCGGGCTCACTTCGGCCCCCCGGGCCTGGCGAGCACCGAGAAGTCGGCCACTTTCCAGTGGTCGCCGACCCGCTCGAACTTCACCTGCACGGTGGCCGAGATCAGCCGCAGATTGGGTGCCTCACCGCGCTGCCCCTGCATGAACATCAGCATCTCGGCCCGGTCGCGGGCGTTGGTCAGCACCGAGCTGTTGACGACCCAGTATTCGGTGTCGGCCAGGCCGAGCTTGCGCGCACGATCCTGATCCTCCACAAGTTTCGGGCGGTAGCCGTCGGTGACCAGGTCCCGTGCGCGCGTGAAATCGCCGTCGGCGGAGGCGAGGTTGTACGTCAACATCTGCTCGACGATCTTGGGACCCTGCACCGCGAGCTGCTGGCGGGCCTGCTCGACGGCGAGTTCGGGCCGGTACACGCCGAAGTAACCGAGCAGCGTGGCCGCGCCCGCGACCACAGCGAGTGCCACCAGCACCCCGCCGGCCAGCCGCCGCCGATCGGGCCGCTCACCGTCGACGCGGCGGACTTCGGTGCGGACGATCAGGTCCGCGAACGTCCGGCCGCGGGAATCCCACAGCGGCCACAGCCAGCCGACGAACACCGCGGCCGTATCGAGAAGATGCGCCAGATCGCGCAGCAGCAGGCGCCACGGACCGACCGGGTCGCCGTCGCGGCTGACGACGACAATGCCGGCCAGCGATCGGCCGAGTGTCCACCCGGTGATCGACGGCAGCAGCAGCCGGTTGACTGCCACCGCGAGGAACGCCACTCCGGCCAGAGCGATCGCCGTCCACCGCAGCCATCCGAGGCCCGATATCGAGGCCGACTGTGCCACCAGCAGGCAGGTGATCACCACACCGATGCCGAAGAACACGTCGACCGCGAAGGCACCGGCGCGCGCCTGCCAGCTTGCCGTCAGCCCGGCGGGGGCCCGCTCGGCGGGCTCGGTGTCGTCGACGACATCGTCGATGGCATCAGCTTCGGGGAGGGTCACCGTCACCTGAACCCTTGGAAACCTGGTCGAGTCTGGCGATCTTGTACGTGCCGTCCTCGGGCATCATCCGAACCCGCAAGCGGTAGCCCTGTTCCTGGTCCTGGGCTTGGGAGTTGGACACCTTCACCCGCACGGCAACCAGGATGTCCATCGAGCCGTCGTTGTTGTGGCGTTCCACGGCAGCGCGCATGTTGGAGACCTGCACCTGGACCTTGGCGGCCTGGTAGGCGTCCACCAGGAGGCCGCTGTAGAGCGTGGCCTGCGCACCGAAGTCACCGGTCGCGCACTCGATGATCTTCTGCTGGCTGGCGGCCATCGCGTTGGCGTCGGGCGCCTGAGTGGCGGTGACGCAGTCCTTGGCGGCCGACAGCGCGCTGGTTTCGGCCCGCGCCGCGGCGACGCTCTTCTGATGCGCCCGCAGTGCGAAGTATCCGCCGGTGGCGACGAGCAGACCCGCAATCACCAGTGCGGCGCACACGATCAGGGCGACCGCCCCGTTCAGCCGCGACCCGCGCGGCGGCTCACCGGTGGCTGCTTGCGTCTCGTCGACCGTACTGGCCTCGGACTCGACGATCTCGCCTTCACAAGCGTCGTCGTCGGTGGGCGGGGGGGGTCAGCTGACCGGAGCCAGCATCTCCTTCCATCCGTCGTCTCCTGTACTGCTCGAGTTACTGACGTTGTACTTCACACCGTCAGGACCGACCAACTCCCCGCTCTGCGGGCTGTAGATGGCGGTATTACTGGCGGCCGGGGTGTACGTGCAGGGATTCGGTTGCTGACCGTTGCACTGCACGGTCCCCGTGCCGGGTGGACTGAGGTCGTCGCTGATCGGCGGCGTGGGCCCTGGCAGCAGATCGGCCGGCAGCGGGTTCATCCCGTTGTTGATCGACGGTGCCGGTATCACGGTACCGGGATTCACTGGCTGGTCGCATCGAGCGCCCGGTGCCGGGCAGTTGAGCACCTGGTTGGGATCGCCGTACCAGGGGTTGTTGCCCAGCGGCGTGTAGGGCTCGTTGCTGCGGCATTCCATCGGTGTCGCCGCCCGCTTGCCCGGGATGTCGGCGCACGGGAAGTTACGGGCGCCGCGAACCACGTTGGCGGGGGTGTCCTTGGGGATCTTGCAGTACAGCCCGTTCTCCACCGGCATCGGCCTGGTGTCCGCGGGGGCACGCCACTGGCTGGCCGGCAGGAAGCCGGTCAGGCACGGCGGCGGCTGGTTGATGGTCAAGCCGAAGTCCAGCGCCGCCTGGCGCGGGTACGGCGCCGACACGGACTCCGCGACCGACGCGCCCTGTGGCAACAGCACCAGCGATTGCTCGACGCCCTTGTTGTAGCGCTTGAGCATGTCCAGCACGATCTCGAGGTTGGCCAGCGTCTGCGGCAACGCCTCGCGCACATCACTGAACACGGCGTTGACCGCATCGGCGGTCGGAGCGGCCTGACGCAGTCCATCGCGCAGCGCCTGATCCTGCGCGGCGGTCTGCGACGCGATGGTGTTCAGGTTCGCCGACCACTGCTGGATCGCACTCGAGGAATCGATTTGGCTGTCGATGACGGCCGGTGAGTTCTGGATGATGTCGTTGACGTCGGCGATGTTGGTCTTGAAATCACCCACGATCGCCTGCGTGCCATCGACGAGACGTTGCAGTGACGGACCCAAACCGCCTACCGCCAGGGCGGTTTCGTTCAACAACACCGGGATCTTATCGGCAGGCAACGCGGCGAGTCCCCGGTTGGCCGCATCCAGGGCCGGACCGATCTCCTCCGGAACCGTCGACTTGGTGATGGTCTGACCGCTGGCGAAGTACTTACCGGGATTGCCGTCAGAGACAAGGTCGAGGTACTGCTCACCGACCGCGGACACCGAGTGCACGTTGGCGGAGGCGTCGAGCGGGATCTTGAACTTGTCGCTGATGCTCATCGTGGCCCGGACACCGTTCTCGGTCGGCTCCACCTCGGTGACTTTGCCGATCGTGATGCCCCGATAGGTGACGTTGGCCGTCCGGTACAGGCCGCCCGATGACGGCAGGTCCGCCTTCAGTTCGTACTGCCCGATACCGGCCAGCGTCGGCAGGCGCAGGAAATACCAGCCCAGCACCAACAGGGCCACCACCGTCAGCACGCCGAACACGACGAGCTGTGTCTTGATGAAGCGCGTCAACATCTACTCGTCACCCCTCATCACTCGCCACGCTCGACATACGGTCCGCCGTCGGTCATGTTCGGGTGAGGCGTGAACCGGACGTCCGGAATCATCGTCTGCGGATCGCGGCCCCACGACTGCTCAAGGGCGCGCAGCATTCCGGAGACACCGGTACCGGTCAGGAACGCGTTGTCGATCGAGCTCAGCGTCAGGTCGAAAGTGGCCGACGTGTTGATGTAGTCGCCACGGATTACCTTCGGGATGTTGTCGATCGGGTACGGGGCCGTGATGACCAACTTCAGCGAGTCGATCAGATAAGGCGCGGCCCGTCCGAGCTGCTTCAGCGGCCGCTGTAGCAGCGCCAGGTTGGTGTCGAAGTCGGCACGCGACTGCGACAGGGTCTGATCGGTGATCGCGCTGAACCGGCCGAGCGCCTCCACGGCACCGGTGAACCTGTCCCTGGCATCCGCGAAATACTTGATCAGCGGCGGGAATTCGGTGAGCACGCGGTCCAGGGTGGCGTTACGAGCGGCCACGATCGACACCAGTTCGTTGGTCTTGTCGATCGCCCGGGTCAGGTCGTCACGCTGCTGGTTGAGCTGATCGGTGAACGTGTCGAGCTTGCCGAGGAAGTCACGGACCTGTTCGGCGTTGCCGTCCAGGATGTTGGTGACCTCGGTCTGGATGATCTCCAGGTTCGGGATGCCGCCACCGCGCAGCACGGTGGCGATGCTGGCCAGCGTGCGCTCGGTGGTCGGGAAGGACTGGGAGTTCTTCAGCGGGATCGTCGCGCCGTTGCGCAGCGGTTCCGGGGACGGATTCGGCGGCGGATCCAGCTCGACATGCTGGGTGCCCAGGAGGCTGGTCTGGCCGATGCGCGCGATCGCATTGGCGGGCAGCTTGATTCCGGGCTCCAGCTCGAGGGTCAGCGTCGGAACCCAGTTCTTCAGCTCGATGGCCCGCACCGAACCCACGAACACGTCGGCAACCCGCACGCGGCTGTTGACGTTGAGCGCCAACGTATCCGGCATCTGGACGTAGATGGTCATCTTGTCCTTGCCGCTGCCGGGCCCACCCGGCATCGGCACATTGGCGATACCGCGCCAGCCGCACGAGGTCAGCACCAGCGCCGTCATCAGCAGGACGAAACCGCGCCAGCCGATCCGGCGGGTGGTGGTCAGGATGGCACTCACTGTCCACCTCCAGCTTCAGCGGGCAGCGCCGGACCGGCGGGAACTGCGGGTGCTGCCGGCGGAGCCCCACCGTTGATCTGTTGCGAGACCGATAGTGGTCCGGGGACCACGTCCGGCCCCGGCGGTGGCGGCGGGATCGCTCCCGGGTACCAGGGCGGCGGCAGCGGGTTGTTCTGGTCATAGGAGTTCGACGGGGCGCCACCACGCGGGCCACCCGGCGCGTAAGAGACCGGGTCTGGCCCGCCCAACAGCGCAGCCAGCGAGTCGGGCGTGAGCATGTTCGCGGTGAACGGCTGCACATCGACACCCTGCATGCCCGGTGCCACAATCCAGCCCGGCTCGTGATTGCCGTGCGAGAACAACGTGTCCCGCGACCAGATGCCGGGCACCGTTGTGTCCTTGTACCCGGGCGGCGGCCGCAGCCGTTCCTCGGAGTAGGCGACGTACTTCGGTAGCGTCTCGGCCGTCGAGAACTGGTTGACGCCGAACGGCGGGAAGTTGAACTTGATCGCGTCCATGATCGGCGCGAGGTACTCCGCGCACATCTCCGCCGAATCCTGGTAGCCCAGCCGGCTGCCCGACTGGATCGCGCTACAGATGAACTGCAGCGGGTTGGCGAAGCTGGCGATGGTCGGAATCGCCACCAGCGCACCGTGAGTCGGGTGATAGATGTTCTGCAGGTTGGCGGCCAGGTTCGGGTAGACGTGCAACACCGTCTCCAGGCCGTTGCGCGAATCCGGTTGCAGGATCTGGGTCGTGACATCGGAGAGGTTGTTGATGTCCTTGCTCAGCACCGAACCGTTGTCGTTGACGAACTTGCGGGCGGTGGTCAACAGCGTGTCAATGTCCTTGACTGCCTTGGCCACTTCTTGATCGGAGTTGCTGAACGAGTTGGTGAACGTCGCCAGGTTGTTGTTGAGCGAGACCAGCTGCTGGTCGCTCTTGTGCAGCGCGTTGACGAACAGGGCCAGGCTCTTGAGCACGGCGAAGAAGTCGCCGCGACCTTCGTTGAGCGCGGTCACCGCGTCGGACAGGGCCTTGAACGTGGTGTTGATCTGTTCGCCCTTGCCCTCCAGCCCGTTGGCGAAGGACTCCAGGACGTCACCGAAGGGACCCTTGGGCTGTTCGGGTGTCGGGCCGAGTTTGGTGACGATGTCCGAGATCTGGTTGCGCAGGTCGTCCCACTCCGCGGGCACGTCGGTGCGATCGATCGGGATGACGGCGTTGTTCTCCATCACCGCACCGCCGGTGTAGGCCGGGGTCAACTGGATCACCCGGGAGGCGACCAGGCTCGGGTTCAGGATCGCCGCGTGGGCGTCGGCGGGCACCTTGTACTTGTTCTGGTAGTTGAAGGTGACCTTCATCTTGTCGCCGGCCGGTTCGATCTTCTCGATCTTGCCGACCTGCACGCCCATGATCTGCACCCGGTCACCGGGATACAGCGCCAGCGCTTCGGAGAAGTACGCCACCACGGTGTTGGTGGTCAGCTTCTTGTAGGCGTAGTAGCCGAAGAACGCGGCGAACACCGCGATGACCAGCACGAGGGCACCGATGATGACGGACGCGCGAGACATCTTCGGCACACCCAGATTACGAATATTGAAGACTGTCGACATCGGCTACGCTCCCCCTCCCTGATCGACGGGCGCCAGGTCGCCGACCGGCGGCACCTGCGGTCCCGGTCCCGGCGGTGGGATCGGCCCGATGAGGGCGTTCGGCGGCGGCGCATAGCCGGGGATATCGGTGGCCGGTCCCGGCGTCGGGGCGACCGGAACCGTGCGGGCCCCCGGCGGACCGGGTGCCAGCGGCGGGGCAGGCACGCCCTGAATGCTCGGCGAGAGCTCGCCGGGGAAGGCCGCACTCGGGACACCCGGGCGGTAGCCAGCGGCGGGGTTGGGTGCCGAGATCGGCACATCGGGTGGCGGGTAGGCACCTTCTGCGACAGGCCCGAAGGGAAGATTCGTCAGACCGGCGCACGGCAGCGGGTTTCCGGTTGTCGGAATGCCGTCCGGGGGCGGGGTGTACGAGCACGGCGAGCCGGGGCCGACGGCGGGACCGGGATGGTCGGGTGTGCCCTCGAGCGGGATCGGGGCCGGCGGCGGTGCACCGTTGGGCTGGCGCTGGCCGTTGGGGTCGGGGAACCGGAAGGCCGGCAGACCCGCGTTGCGCCAGAACTCTTCAGGATCGATACCGCGCTTCTTGAATGCGGCGTCCACCCACGGCTGCAGGATTTGGTACGGCACCAGGTTGACCACCAGCACCTTGAAGTACGGGCCCGAGCCGATGGCCTCGGCCAGTGCACCCATGAACTTCGAGGCGGTGATCAGCACGTCGGACAGGTCCGTCTTGTGCTTCACCAGCACATCGCTGATCGTTTTCAGCTGCTCCAGAACATGATTCAGGTTCGGATTGTCGTCGATGAATCCGGTGAACTGTTGGGAGAGCTGGGAGACGTTGGCCAGCAGGTAGTCGATCTCGTTGCGGCGCTCGTTGACCGCGGCCAGCAGGGTCTGGGCGTTGACCGCCAGCCGGTTGATCTGCTCACTGCGGTTGCCCAGCACGGCGACGACCTTGTTGGCGTTGGCCAGCAGCTGCTTGAACTGCTCGTCGCGCTTGCCGATGGTGTCGGAGAACCGGGCCACCCCGTCCAGTGCCGCACTCAGGTGCGGGTAGGTCTGGTCGATGGTTTCGGACAACACGTTCAGCGACTGCTTGACGGTGTCGATGTCCCAGCCCGCAGCGGCTTTCGTCACGTCGAAGACCGCGTCGTAGATCTGGTATGGCGTGGTGGTCTGACCCACCGGCAGCACCGAGCTCGCCTGCAGCATCTTGGCACCCCGCGGCTCGATCTCGAGCACCCGCTTGCCCAGGATCGTCTCGGTACGGATCGCCACTCGGCTCTCGGTGCCAATCTGCCTGGCGCCCAAGTTGAATCCGATCAGCACGTGATCGCCGTCGATCTTCAGCGACTTCACCTCACCGACGTCCATCCCGGCGATGCGGACCTTGTCGCCGGCGTTCAGGCCCGCGGTGTCGGTGAACTGGCCGTAGTAGGTCGGCTGGGCGAACAGCTGCGGAATGCCCGAGAAGCTCTGCCCCACCGTGACGACCAGCACGATGATCACGATGCCGGCCAGGCCGTTCTTGATCCGGTTGGGAGTCTGTAGCGTCCTCATTGCGGCGTGCACCTACCCGTGGGCTGCTGAGTGATCTTCACGGTGCGGACCGGGCCACCGGGCTGCAGGCCGTTGAGCTTCAGGTTGATGTCGCACAGGTAGAAGTTGAAGAAGTCACCGTAGATACCACCGGCGCGGCCGATCATCTTCACGGCCACCGGCAACTTGGTGAGCAGATCGTCGAGCCGGTCCTGACCGTCGGCGAGCGGCTGCTGAATGGTCTCGATCTTGCCGATCGTGTCCTTGAGCTGCGGGCGGTCATCGGCCAGCAGATCGCCCACAGTGCCTGCGGCACTGCTGATGTCCGCCGTGGCCTTAGCCAGCGGATCGGCCCGGTTCTTCAGTCCGGTGATCAGGATCTCGAAGTTGTTGACCGTCTGGTCGAAGTCCTTCTCGTGCTTGACGGTGGTGTCCAGCACGGTGTTCAGGTTGGTGATCACCTCACCGATCGCCTGATCACGGTCCGCCAGAGCGGAAGTCAGCTGCGCCGTCTGGTCAAGGATGTCGTTGATGGTGCCGCCCTGCCCCTGGAAAACAGTGATGAGCGACGAGGCGATGGTGTTGACCTTCTGCGGGTCCAACGACTTGAACAGCGGCTTGAAACCACCGATGAGCGCGTCGAGGTCCAGCGCGGGCTGGGTGCGTGACATCGGAATGAAGCCGCCCCCAGGCAGAATCCGGTCGGCGCCCTCGCCGGTGCCACGATCCAGGTTGACGTAGCGGTTACCGATCAGGTCCTGGTAACGGATCTGGGCGGTGGTCGACTGGTACAGCGGCAGGGTCCGATCGACGTTGAGCGTCACCTGAACTCGGTCGCCGTTGCCCATGAGCTTGATGTCGGAGACCTTGCCGACCTCGACACCACCAGCACGGACGAACTGACCGTCACGCAAACCGCTGGCATTGCTGAATTCGGCTGTGTACGCGGTCGTTCGGTCGAACCGGAACTGCCCGAACACGATGACGATGATCGCCGTGAAGAGCAGGAGCACCAGTGAGAATGCCCCGAGTTTGATTGCTGTGCCGGTGATTTTCATGGGTTGATCGTGTTCTCCCCGACTTGGCGTCCCCACACGTACTCGGTCAGGATCGGCTGGCCGAGCTCGAAGTGGTTGTACGGAGCGAGAGAGGCGCCGTCGTCGACCACCAGGTGCGGCGCCGGCCAGAAGTTGCGGTCGATCGTCTGCCAGCAGCCGGGTGCGCCACCGGGGCCGCCGTGCCCGTTGATCCTGGGCAGGTTGTCCGGATAGACGTACGGGTTTGGCGCACCGAGGAATGCGGTCACGGTGTCCAGCGAGTAGCCGTTGCCGCCGAACGCATCCAGCGCCGGTTGCAGCGCCTCGGCCTCACCCTTGATCTGGCAGTACAGCTGCGGGCTGTAGGTGTCCAGCAGTTTGGCGGTGGGGATCAGGTCGGCTTGGCCGCGGACGAAGTAGGGGCCGCCGCGTTCGAAGATGTCGGCGCCGGTGTTGCCGAAGCCGGTGGAGGCCAGCAGGGCGGCGTCGAGGTCCTTCTGTTCCTCGTTGAGGGTGCGGGCGGTGGTGACCGCATGGTCGAGGAAGTCCCACAGGTCGGGGCTGGCCTTGGTGTAGACGTCGGCCAGCTTGGACAGCTGCTGAATGTTGGTGCGGATCTGGGGCATCTGCGGGTTGATGTCATCGAGGACGGCGTTGCCGTTGACGATCGACTGCCCGAACTTGGTGCCCAGCCCGTTGAGCGCTTCGGCGGCCGCCGACAGGGTCAGGTTCAGCTTGACCGGATCGACCTTCTCCGAGATCGACGTCAACGTCTCGAACAACGTATTGAACTCGGTCGTGACCCCCGAGGACTTGATCACGTCGGCACTCGAAATCCGGGTCTTCACCGGGTCCTTCGGGCTGGTGAACGACACGTACTTGTTGCCGAACACCGTGCTGGCCTTGATCTGAGCATCGACGTTGGCCGGGATCAGGGAGATGTAGTGCGGCTTCACCTCCAAGGTGAGCTCGGCCACCGACTTACCGCCGCGATCCACCGCAGTCACATTGCTGACGCGACCGATCTCCACGCCGTTGTAGGTCACCTTCGAGCCCGGGTCCATCACCAAGCCGGCACGGTCGGACACCATCGTGAGCGTGGTCTTCGGGGTGAGGTCACCACGGAATTGGAGGTAGACCAACGTCACCAGCGCGATCGCCAGTACAAGGAAGACCACGCCCGCCAACTTCAGTGGCGGGCGCCGGGACGAGTTCAACGGCTGCGCCATACCGCTACACCGTGAGGTTGAAGTTGGGGTTGGTGCCGTAGAGCGCCAACGAGGCCAACAGAACGACGGTCGCGACGGCGACCAGCGAGGCGCGCATCGAGATCCCGACCGCCTCGCCCACGCCGACCGGACCGCCACTGGCGTTGTAGCCGAAGTAGCAGTGATTGATCATCACGAACATGGCGATGATGATGGCCACGACGAAGGACCAGAACACGTCATCGGGCCGCAGGAACGTGCGGAAGTAGTGGTCGTAGGTGCCCGTCGACTGGCCGTACAAGACAGTCGTGGTGAGCTGCGCGGCCAGGAACGACAGCAGCAGCGCCATCGCATACAGCGGAATGATGACGACCATGCCGGCCAGGATGCGTGTCGACACCAGGTAGCTGATCGACTTGATGCCCATCACCTCGAGCGCGTCGATCTCCTCACTGATGCGCATGGCGCCGAGCTCGGCGGTCGCTCCCGCACCGACGGTGGCGGCAAGTGCGTGACCGGACACCAGTGGCGCGACGACACGGACGTTCACCAGCGCCGCCACGAAACCGGTGAAGGCCTCGACGCCGATATTGCCCAGTGACGCATAGCCCTGGATCGCGATCAGCGAACCACCCGACAGCGTCACGAAACCCACGATCGCGATGGTTCCGCCGATGACGGCCATCGCGCCTGTGCCCATGCCGATCTCGGCGATCAGGCGCAGTGTGGCGCGGCGGTAGTAGCGCAGAGCATGGGGGATCTGGCCGACCGCGGAAACGGTGAACCACGCCACGTCACCGACCCTGTCGATGAACCGGCCCGGCGATGACGCCAACCTGGTCGCCCTGGAATAGGCGCGGGGGTAGCGGCTGCGCAGAACTGTCGCGGTACTCATATCAGTGCCCCGTTCCGAACCGAACACCGATGGTCGTCAGGACGACGTTCACGGCGAACAATGCGACCACGGAAAGGACGAGCGTTTCGTTCACCGCGGTGCCAAGGCCCTTGGAGCCGCCGGACACCGTCAAACCGCGGTAACACCCGACCAAGCCGGCGATCAGTCCGAAGGTCAGTGCCTTGACGATCGAGATGACGACCTCGGGCAGCCCGGTGATCAGCGTCAGCGTGGAGACGTACGCGCCGGCGGAGATGTTCTGCATGTACACACCGAAGATGAAGCCACCGACCAGGCCGACGGCGATGACGGCGCCGTTGAGCAGCACCGCGACGAACGTCGAGGCGACCACCCGGGGCAGGACGAGACGGTGGATGGGATCGATGCCGAGCACCTCGAGGGCGTCGATCTCCTCACGAATGGTGCGCGCGCCGAGGTCGGCACAGATAGCCGTCGACCCGGCGCCCGCGACGACCAGCACGGTCACGATCGGACCGAGCTGGGTAACGGCGGCCAGCGCGGCGCCCGCGCCGGACACGTCGGCGGCGCCGAACTCCACCAGCAGGATGTTGATGGTGAAGATGATCAGGATCGTGTTGGGGACCGCGACGGCGATGGTCGGCAGGAACGTCACCCGAAACTGAAACCAGCCCTGCAGGATGAACTCTCGCCACTCGAACGGCCATTTCGTGGTGGCCTTCGCGGTGAGCACGCACATGCGGAAGAAGCCACCGATGGCGGTCAGCGCCGGACGTGCCTTGTCCTGGATGTAGCCGCCAACACCGGCCGTCGTCGCCGTCACTGGAACATCCAGATGACAGGACCACGTCGGTCGCGGCTCAGTGGCAGTCCGACTGGCACATACCCTCCTTGCCCCGACCCGCAGTGAGTGAGTGTCGTCTTCCTACTAACGAGTAGTAAGGCGGACCACAGGAATGTACCCGATCGCCGAGGGCGCGTGCACCGCATCTGCACTATTGACCCCCCCTCGTTATTCGGCGAAATTTGTCGCGCTGGTAAGTGGTTCGGCTGTTAGTCGGGATCGGCTGTATGCGAAGCATTTTCGTCGCCGGAATCCGTTTCGACGCTGGCGCTGAAGCGAATCCGCAGTTCGGTCTTCAGCACTTTGCCAGCAGGGTTGCGGGGTAAGGCATCGACGACCTCGAGACCCTTGGGATGCTTGTAACGCGCCAGTCGCTCGGTGAGGAATTCGTCGAGTTCGGCCAACCGAAGTTCACCTCCGGCAATGGCGGCGACGGCCACCGGCACCTCACCCCACTTGGGGTGGGCGCGACCGATGACCGCCACCTCGACGATCGCGGGGTGCGCAGCCAGGACGTTCTCCACCTCGGCGCAGTAGATGTTCTCACCGCCGGAGATGATCATGTCCTTTTTCCGGTCGACGACCCAGACATAGCCGTCGGCGTCCATCTTGACCAGATCGCCCGAGTGGAACCAGCCACCGGCGAACGCCTCGGCGGTGGCTGCCGGGTTGTTCCAGTAGCCGGCCATGAGAGTCGGTGCGCGATAGACGATTTCGCCGACCTCGCCCACCGGGACGTCGTTCATGTCCTCGTCAACAACCCGAGCGGCGACCGTCGGGATGACCTTGCCGACCGACCCGCGTTTCCGGATCGCGTCGTCGCCGAGCAACATGCACGTCACCGGTGACATCTCGGTCTGGCCGAACGCGGCGAGGATCTTGCTGTCGGGGAAGGTTTCCGACATCTCGCGCAGCAGGGTGTCCGACGCCGGGGCGGCACCCCAGGACAACGACCGCAGCCGGACGTCGCGCGGCTTGGCCTGCTGCGCGGCGCAGACGGCCTGCCACTGCGCCGGAACGAGGAAGATGCCGGTGACCTGTTCGGCCTCGAGAACGTCGAGCAGCTGCCCGGGGTCGAATCCACCGAGCGGGTGGATGACGGTCGGGGTGCCCAAAATGAGACCGCCGAGGATGTTGCCGATGCCGGCGATGTGGAACAGCGGAACCCCGATGAAACCGACGTCGTGGTTGATGTCGGGTCCGGTGGTGTACATCCCGGTCATGGCCTGGCCCGCCAGGTTGGTGTGGGTCAGCACCGCGCCCTTGGGCCGTCCGGTGGTGCCCGAGGTGTACATGATCAGGGCCGGGCTGTCGCCCGGGATGTCCACCGGCTCGTGCGGCTCGCCCTCTTCGCCGATGAGGTCCTCGTACCCGAGCACCCCGTCGTCGGAGGCGCCACCGGCGACGATGACGGCGGTCAACGTGGGCGCGAGGTCGTGGACGGCCTTGGCGACGTCGGCGAGCACGGTTTCGGTGACCACCACCGCCGCCGCGCAGTCCTGAACCAGAAACGCCAGCTCCGGCGGGGTGAGCCGGAAGTTGACCGGGACGGCGATCGCGCCGAGCTGATTGGCGGCCAGGGTGGCCTCGACGAACTCGGGGCGGTTGAGCATCAGGATCATCACCCGGTCGCCGAACCGGACGCCGCGCCGGCTCAAGGCATCCGCGAGTGCGGTGACGCGGCGGTCGAACTCGGCCCACGTCGTCGTATGACCCAGGTAGCGCAGGGCGGTCGCGTCCGGTTGCATCAGTGCGTGCCGCGCCAGCTGGTTCGTCCAGTTCTGGCGGCGCGCGAGATACGGCTGATCGGTGGTCGCGGTGAGCTGCCTGGTCACTAGTCCTCTTTTGTCCGTCCGTCTGGCGTGAACGTTGGCTGAACCCGATACTGGAGAACGCAGGAATCGTTATATTTGATCAAATCTAGTGTTGCTTGGGTCACATTATTGCCTTGCTCCTCGCCACACAAGTCCTCGGAGGTCACGTGAACGCACCGGCTTCCGCACGGGTTGAAAACCGTCGGGGACGCCGTCGTTCACAGTTGTCGGACGAGGTCGCCGCCCATCTCCGGGAAGCCATCATGACCGGCGCGCTGCGGCCGGGGACGTTCATCCGCCTCGACGAGACGGCGGCCAGGCTCGGGGTCAGCATCACCCCGGTTCGGGAGGCGCTGCTGACCCTGCGGGGTGAGGGGATGGTGGCCCTCGAGCCGCGGCGCGGGTACGTGGTGCAGCCGCTGAGCCGCCAGGATGCGGCCGATATCTACTGGCTACAGGCCACGATCGCCAAGGAGCTGGTGACCAGTGCGGCAGAGCGGCTGACCAGCGAACAGATCGACGAGCTCGACGAGGCCAACGAGCGGCTGGCCGCCGCGGTGACCGCGGGCGACCCGGCCAGCATCGGCGCCGCCGAGTTTGCCTTCCACCGGTTGCTCAACCGCGGGGCCGGCCGGATGAAGCTGGCCTGGTTTCTCCTGCACGCGGCGCGCTATATGCCGCCGCAGATCTACGTCACCGACGCGTCCTGGGGCGAGGCTGCCGTCGAGACCCATCGCCAGCTGATCGCCGCGCTGCGGCGCCGCGACACGGCCGCGCTCGTCGAGCTGTCCGGCGCGGAGTTCAGCGACGGCGTGCACCGGCTGCTCGAACAGCTGGAGCGCAACGGGATGTGGCGGCGCTAGTTTTCCCGGGTCGCTTCGCTCTCCCCCTAGCCTTCGGCGGGGGGTGCCCCCAGCCCTCCGGCGCTAGGTTTCCCGGGTCGCTTCGCTCTCCCCCTAGCCTTCGGCGGGGGGTGCCCCCAGCCCTCCGGCGCTAGCTACTGGCGGACAGCTGCTCGGCGCGCGTCTTGAGGTTGTCGGCCAGATGCTCGAGCACATCGTTGATCAGCTTCTTGACCATCATGTCCGGGACCGGCAGGGATACCTCGACCTCGAGGTCCACCGTCAGCAGGCTCGACGGTCCCATCGCGACCACCGAGAACAGCTGGTCCTGCTTGGTGAACACCTCGCCCTGCTGCAGCACGGTCTGAATCTGGCCTTCGCCGGGGTAGTAGACGGCCTGGATGAAGGTGCCCGACTGACCCTGGATCTCCATGTCGAGCCGCAGCTGGCTGGCCCGACCGTCGTCATAGCGGGCCAGGATGTAGACGGCCTTGGCCTCGGTGTTCCATTCCGGATACTTCTCGAAGTCGCCGACGATGCGCAGGATCGAATCGGCATCGGCGTTGACCTCAACGGTCTTGCTGACGAGCGGCATCGGGCGAGTCTATTTCAGCGTTAGACGTTCGCCTTCGCCGCGTCGGCCGCTGTGCCCAGCGGTGACTCGACCCTGACCTTCTCTTCCCGGATCAGGCCCCGCAACAGCGCGGTGCTGAACTCGGCGGCGATCTCTTTGGCGGTGCGCCGGCCGTCGGGGCGCAGCCAGCGGTAGGCCCCGAGCGTCATACCGATGTAGCCCAGCGCCACCACGTGCGTATCGCACTCGAAGAACTCGCCGCTGGTGATGCCGCGGTCGATCAGGCCGTGCACGTGTTCGTAGACCTGGGATTCCTTCTCCCTGACCTCGGCGACCTGCTCGGCGGTGAACCACTCGGTGATGTAGGGCGCCTCCTGGAAGTACACCGCCGCACCCTCGGGGTTCTCGGCGATGTTCGTCAGCAGCCGGACAGTGTATTGGTAGAGCGCCTCACGCGCGGTCCACGACGGATCGTCGTGAACCGCTTCCAGGGTGTTGTCCGCCGCGCGCTGATAGATGTCGAAGAGGATCAGCGACTTGCTGGCGTAGTAGTGGTAGACCGTCGCCTTGTTCAGGCCGACGACATCGGCGACATCATCCATCCTGGTGCCGTGATACCCGCGTGCGGCGAAGAGCCTGGTGGCGACGGCCAGCAGCTCTTCGCGCCGGGTCATCCCGTTCTCGGGGGGTGGCATGTGTCCTCGCTTGTTCTTCTGCGGGCTTGCCGGTGTCCGACGAGCCGCCGCTCTATCAACTAGTTGGATAGTTTAATGACCGGTGTCGCGCTAGCGACCCGCGGACTAGACTCGGCAAAAGTTGTAGCGGCTCTGGGAGGTGTGGCGGATGGATCCGAATCCGGATTACGACGCGAGCGATGAGATCGAGTACTTCTTCAGCTGGCTCCCGTGGGCGCTGCGTGGCGTCTACCCACCGCCTGCTTATCCGCCGGTCTAAACCAGCCTGACAAAAACGTTGCCGGCCGGCCTGCGGGCGATGATCGCCCGCGACCCCGACGAACCGCATCGTGCGGCCAGCTCGCTTGAGCTTCTCTTCGATCTCGTTTTCGTTGTCGCCGTCTCCCAGGCGTCTGGTGCTCTGCACCATCTCTGGGAAGAGCAGCATTTCGCCGAAGGCCTGGCGGCCTACGCGATGGTCTTCTTCGCCATCCTCGGCGCCTGGATCAACTTCACCTGGTTCGCCAGCGCCTACGACACCGACGACTGGCTCTATCGGCTGACCACGTTCGTCCAGATGGCCGGGGCGCTCGTCATCGCCGCGGGCGCGCAGCGCGCGATGCTGGACAACGACTTCGGCGCCATCATCGTCGGGTACGTGATCATGCGTGTGGCGATGGCCGCGCAGTGGACCAGGGCGGCGGTCAGCGATCGGGAATACCGCGGCACCTGCGTGCGCTACGCCGCCGGCATCGTCATCGTGCAATTGCTATGGGTCTCGTGGTGGGTTCTCGATGGTCCGGTGTGGTGGTTCCCGGTGCTGGCGGTGATCGACCTGTCGGTGTCGCCGATCGCCGAACACCACCGGGTGACGTCCTTCCATCACCGTCACATCGCCGAGCGGTACGGCTTGTTCACCCTGATCGTGCTCGGCGAATCGATTCTGGCGGTGGCCAATTCGATCATCGGCGGGCTGTCGGACCCCCACGCGCGCACCAGCCTGATCGTCGTCGCGGCATGTTCACTGACGATCGTGGCCTCGATGTGGTGGATCTATTTCGACCGCCCGCAGCACAGCCACACCATGACCTTCGGCCGATCCTTCTATTGGGGCTATCTGCACTACTTCATCTTTGCGTCGGCGGCCGCGTTCTCGGCCGGGGTGGAGGTCGCGGTCGCCGAGCGTCTCGGGGAGAGCCACCTGCCGCATGCCGCCGCCTCCCTGACGCTGACCGTTCCGCTGGCGGTGTTCCTGCTGGCGACCTGGCTGGTGCTCGACGCAGTGCGCCGCGACATCATGCAGGCGATCGGCACCGTGGTGCTGACGGTGGCCATGGTGAGTACGTCGCTGCTGCCCAACGCGCCGGTCGGCGCGGCCGTGATCATGGTCGCGGCGGCGGCGCTGGTCAGCTGGCGGCACGCGGCCGACAAGCTAGCCGCCTTGTGAGCGACTGGACAACCACTGCGGCGCGCCCGCACGACATGCGGCTTCGGCTGGACACCTACCCCGTCATCGACGCCATTGCGGCGCGCTACGGCGATATGGATTCCAACGCCCATCTCAACAATGTGGCGCTGGAGTCGCTGCACGAGAACGCGCGGGCGACCATGAACCGCAGCCTGTTCGCCGATATCTACGACCGGAAAACCCGCCGTTTGCGCCTGGTCACCTCGCAGAACGCCGTGCACTTCCTCGCGGAAGTGCACTGGCCGGGGACCATCCAGACCGGGGCGGGGGTCGGGCGGATCGGGCGCACCTCGTTCATCGCGTCGACGGGACTGTTCGTCGACGGCACCTGCGTGGGCCTGTGCGACACGGTGCTGGTCCTACTGGGCGACGACGGCCCGGTGCCGATTCCCGAGGAGTGGCTGGCCGTGCTGGAAACCGTGCGCCTCAGAGAGCCCAAATCGACGTAATGCCGGCCCGCACTCGGACTTTCGTAGCGAAACGTCGATTTGGGCGTTAGACGCTCTCGGGGACCGTCACGACGGCCGTGGTGCCCCCGCCGGGGGTGTCCACCAATTCGACCGAACCGCCCATCGCCTCGACACCGACCAGCAGCGACGACAACCCGATATGACCCTCGGCCACTTTGTGATCCAGTACAGCCGGGTCGAATCCGACGCCGTTGTCGACCACCCGCAGCACCAGCGAGCCCGGCGCGGGGTCGAGCTCGACGCGCAGCCTTGTGGCACGAGAGTGCTTGTGCGCGTTGGCAAGTAGCTCACGCGCGGCGCGATACAGCAGGGCCTGCGACGCGGGCTTGCCGACCTCCTCGACAGCGCAGTCGATGGTCACACCCCAGCGCCGCTCGTACTGGCCGACCAGCTCGCGCAGCGCGGCGCCGAGGCCCACCTGGGCCAGCACCTGCGGATGCAGCGTGGAGACCGCGCTGCGGAGTTGGTTGATGGCGTCCTGCAGCGCCTCCTCAACCCGCTCGAAGCCGGTCTCGGAGGGCTGGTCGCGCAGGTCCTCCAGGTCCAGCCGGGCGGCCAGCAGATTCTGCAACGGCCCGTCGTGCAGTTGTTCGGACAGCTGCCGGTTGTTGCGTTCGTCGGCCTGCATCGACTCCGAGACCAGCCGACGCCGCACCTCCAGAAGCGCACGCACCCGGGCCCGGCGGCGCGCCAGCACCAGGCACAGCGCGGTGGTGGCCAGCGCCAGCCAGACCAGGCAGCCGACCTGGACGTAGACGATGTTGGGCAAGCCCATCGTGTCGTCGCGTTTGGAGTAGAAGATCCACGCCCCCAAGTACCCGACCGCGGTGCTGGCCCCGATCAGGGCGGTGATCTCGGGCCGGTCGAGGAACGCCACCGTGATGGGGATCAGGAAGAAGATCGGCAGCAGCCAGCTCGTCGCGCCACCGGAGGCGACGCACATCGCCAGCACTGCCACCACGTCGATAGCCGTTGAGGCCCAGCCGAACCACCATTGCAGCGGCCTGCGCAACACCACCGCAAGCCATACCGCGGCGGTGGCGGTGTACACGATCAGCACCGACCAATACACCACGGGCAGCCAATGGTCGACGCCCTCGATCCACACGAGCGCCGCGATCAGAACGATCAGCGGCAGCCGCAGGACGGCCGCGACCCGCACCGGTTCGGTGCCCAGGTAGTCGGCCGCGCGGGCCAGCGGGGCCGGCAGGCTACTCAAGCAGGCCCCGACGCATGGCTTCGGCGACCGCCGCGGCCCGATCACCCACGCCGAGCTTCTCGTAGAGCCGCTGCACATGGGTCTTGACGGTCGAGGGCGCCAGGAACAGCGCCTCGGCGATCGACGGGATGCTGCGTCCTCCCGCGATCATGGTGAGCACTTCGCGTTCCCGCGCGCTCAGCGCGGGTCCCGTCGGCTCGGCGCGGCGCCGGATCTCGACGGCCAGCCCCGACGCCAGCCGGGGCGCCAGAACGTCGCGGCCCTTGGCGCAGTCCAGGACCGCGTTGACGATCTCGGCTCGGGTGGAGTCCTTGGGTAAGTAGCCCGCCGCCCCCTGCTGGAGCGCGTGATAGACGATCTCGGCGTCGTCGTGCGCGGAGACCAACAGCACCCTGGTCGACAACTCATCGCGCTGCACGGCAGCGGCTACCTCGGCGCCGTCCATACCGGGCATCCGGTAATCCAGCAGCGCGACGTCGGGGCTGTGCTCCTTGATCAACGCCAGCGCCGAGGCACCGTCCTCGGCTTCGGCGACGACCTCGACCTCACCGCTGCCGGACAGGGCCCGAACCAGACCGTCGCGGAACAGCGGGTGGTCGTCACCGACGACGACGCGCACCTTTTTATCGGGCATACCAGCAGCTTTCCACATTGGGTCCACCGATCGGGGGACAAACACTTCATCCCTGCCGGGGTCCCATCAGCGGACAGACATGGCATCGCAAGCGGGCGATAGTCATTGCATAGCCGAAAGCAATCGGCACCGGAAGCAAAGGGAGACGGACATGGATCGCACATTCACTCGCCGCTTCACCACCGCCCTGGCGGGACCCACCCTCGCGGTGGGCGTGCTGGCCGGCACTCTCGTCGTCGCCACCCCCGCCGCGGCCGACACGATGGGCCTGAGCATGACGGCACCGGACTCCTTCGCCGCCCTGATCCCCGTAGCCCTCTGACACGGACGGGGGCCTCGAGATGACTGGCACGGCGGCAAACCGACTCATCGCGTTTCACGTCGCGGCGATCGCCACGATCGGCATCGTCGCAGCATCGGTCTTGTCGAACTCCAACAGCTCGGCAGCCTCCGACATCGCCGACTACGGCTCGAGCATCACCGCGCAGATCGGCATGGCACACGCGCAACACGAAGGCGTGCCACACCAGCACAACGGCGGCCATCAATAACTCACCATCGCAACCCGCTCGCGGGAGTTCGGAGGTCTATTGATCGATAACGTTTCTCCACATGCCTACGAGGCCCTCCCTATGGTCATAAGGGAGGGCCTCGTCGTGGTGTTGACGGGTGTCATATCGTGGCGGCATGGATTTCGCCATGTCTGCCAAGGGTGCTGACTACCACAAACGCCTCTCCGAGTTCATGGTGGAGCACGTCTTCCCTGCCGAGAAGTCCTACGACGAGTACCGCGCCGCCGCCGGCCCGAACGACTTCACCGTGCCGCCGGTGGTCGAGGAGCTGAAGGTGCTGGCTCGCGGCCAGGGCCTGTGGAACCTGTTCCTGCCGTCCGAGTCGGGACTGACCAACCTGGAGTACGCGCCGCTGGCCGAGCTGACGGGATGGAGCACCGAGATCGCGCCCGAGGTGATCAACTGCGCGGCGCCGGATACCGGCAACATGGAGACCCTGCACCTGTTCGCCACCGAGGAGCAGCGCAAGCAGTGGCTGGAGCCCCTGCTTGCCGGCGAGATCCGCAGCGCCTTCTCGATGACCGAGCCCGCGGTGGCCTCCAGCGACGCGCGCAACATCCAGACGGCCATCGTGCGCGACGGTGACGACTACATCATCAACGGCCGCAAATGGTGGACCTCGGGCGCCAACGATCCGCGCTGCAAGGTCCTGATTGTCATGGGGCGCACCAATCCTGACGCCGCGTCCCATCAGCAGCAGTCGATGATCCTGGTACCCACCGATACTCCCGGGGTCAACATCAAGCGCTCCACGTCGGTGTTCGGCTGGCAGGACCAGCACGGCCACGCTGAGGTGATTTACGACAATGTGCGCGTGCCCGCCTCGAACCTGCTGGCCGAGGAAGGCATGGGCTTCGCGATCGCCCAGGCCCGACTGGGCCCTGGCCGGATCCACCACTGCATGCGTGCGATCGGGGTGGCCGAGAGGGCGCTGGCATTGCTGACCGAGCGCGCCCGCACCCGCATCGCGTTCGGCAAGCCGCTGGCCGAGCAGGGTGTGGTGCAGCAGCAGATCGCCTTGTCCCGCAACGAGATCGACCAGGCTCGGCTGCTCTGCCAGAAGGCCGCGTGGACCATCGACCAGCACGGCAACAAAGAGGCCCGCAATCTGGTCGCCCAGATCAAGGCCGTCGCACCGCAGATGGCCTGCAACGTCATCGACCGCGCCATCCAGGTGCACGGTGGCGGCGGCGTCAGCGACGACTTCCCGCTGGCCCGGATGTACGGCTGGCAGCGGGCCATGCGCATTTTCGACGGACCCGACGAGGTGCACATGCGCAGCATCGCCCGCGCCGAAATCGGCCGGGAACAAAGCGCTTTCGAGGCTGCGGTGACCAGCGCGTGAACAACGGTCAGCTGTCGGGCGC
This sequence comes from Mycobacterium sp., assembly GCA_023264735.1. Classification (GTDB taxonomy): domain Bacteria; phylum Actinomycetota; class Actinomycetes; order Mycobacteriales; family Mycobacteriaceae; genus Mycobacterium. Next base: position 52,935 of record JAHFVD010000027.1, read on the forward strand.
GTGGAACTTCCGCGATATCGCCGCGACCGCCGGACTGCGCCCCGGACGGTTCTTCAGGTCCAGTGAGCTCAGCCGGCTCGACGACGACGGCCGCGAGGTCTTCCGCACGCTCGGCATCACCGACGTCGCCGACCTGCGTTCGCCGCAGGAGGTGGAACGCCGTGGGGGCGGCGCGGTTCCGGACGGCGTCGCGATCCATCTGCTGCCGTTCCCGGACCTGTCGAACACCACTGCCGAGGCTCCACACGAGACCAGCTGGCAGAAGATGATGGCCGACAAGACCGCCGAGGACGATGTCGAGGCGGCCGCAGAACGGTTCATGACCGAGGAGTACCAGAAGTTCCCGGTGCTCGGTGGCGCGCAACGTGCTGTGCGGCAAGTGTTTTCACTGCTCGGCGCGGGACGTCCGGTGATCACCCACTGCTTCGCGGGTAAGGATCGCACCGGGTTCACCGTGGCGGTGGTGCTGGAGGCGATCGGGATCCGGAGCGACGCCGTGCTCACCGATTTTCTGCGCAGCAACGACGCCGTCGACTCGTTGCGCGAACGCATCATGGAATCGGTGGTCGACCATGCGGGAGAGACACCCGAGATCACCACGTTCGCCCAAGCGCGCCTGACCAACGGGGTGCTGGGTGTGCGTGAGGAGTACCTGGCGACAGCCCGGCGAACCATCGACGAGAACTACGGCAGCCTGGACGGCTTCCTGCGGGTCTGCGACGTGAGCGCCGAGGATGTGGCGCGGGCCCGCACCGAGCTACTGGGCTAGCACCAGGCCGGCCACCCACACCGCGGTGGCGATCAGCCCGCCCGCCAGCTCGACACCCACCGACAAGGCGACGGCCTTGAGCGCGAGCACGGTGGCGGCCCAGGCCCGCCGCTGATTGCGACGGGCGGCGAGCTCGGCGAGGTACACCCCCAGCACGAACCCGAGCAGCAGGCCGACGACCGGCACCACGAAGAAGCCGATCACCCCGAGCACGGCTCCGGCCGCCAGCGTCCACCTACCGACCTCGGCCGCCCGCATCCGCCGGGCCGGCCACAGGTACTTGATTCCCACGCTGGCTCCGAGCACCGCGGTGACCACACCGAGCACCACCCAGGACACCAGGGTGTGTTCGACGGCCGCCCAGATCGCGATGGCCGCGAACACCAACAGGGTGCCCGGTAGCAGCGGCACGATGACGCCCACCAGTCCGATCGCAATGGCCAGCCCGACGAGGACGATGCCGCCGGTGCTCACCCGTTGAGCCTAGGCCGCTGGTCGATCCGGCCACCGCCAACCGCGCTCGGGGTACGGAGTTCGCAGGTGAACCCTGCCATTCCCTACACTTGCATCTTCCACCCAGCCTCCGCATGACCAACCAGATCGGATCGCACTGATGATCATCGGGATTCCACGTGAGTCTCTGCCTGGGGAAACACGTGTCGCCGCCACACCACAGACGGTCGGACAGCTCATCAAACTCGGTTACGAGGTACTGGTGGAGTCCGGTGCGGGTGTCGCGGCGAGCTTCTCCGACGAGGCATTCGTCGAGGCCGGTGCCGGTATCGGGACCACCGTGGAAGCGCTGGCCACCGATATCGTCCTCAAGGTCAACGCACCCACCAGTGCCGAGATCGCCGCACTGCGCGACGGGGCAACACTGATCAGCCTGATCTCCCCCGCGCTGAAACCCGAACTCGTCGAGGAGCTGTCCACCCGGCCGATCACAGTGCTGGCCATGGACGCCGTGCCACGGATCTCGCGGGCTCAGTCGCTGGACGTCCTGTCGTCGATGGCCAATATCGCCGGGTACCGCGCGGTTATCGAGGCAGCACATGCGTTCGGCCGGTTCTTCACCGGCCAGGTGACCGCGGCAGGCAAGGTCCCGCCGGCCAAAGTGCTGGTGGTCGGCGCGGGTGTGGCCGGGCTGGCGGCGATCGGCGCCGCGGGCAGCCTCGGTGCCATCGTGCGCGCCACCGACCCGCGCCCCGAGGTCGCCGATCAGGTCAAATCCCTTGGTGGTGAGTATCTTTCGATCGAGTCACCGGAGACCGAGGTATCGGCTACCGGGTACGCCAAGGAGATGGGCGACGATTACAAGGCCCGCGAGGCGCAGCTGTACGCCGAGCAGTCCGAGGATGTCGACATCATCGTCACGACGGCACTGATCCCCGGCCGGCCCGCACCGCGCATCATCACCGCCGACATGGTCGCCTCGATGAAATCGGGCAGTGTCATCGTCGATATGGCCGCGGCCAACGGCGGCAACGTCGAGGGCACCGTCAAAGACCAGGCCGTCCTCACCGACAACGGTGTGACCATCATCGGCTACACCGACCTGGCCGGCCGACTACCCACCCAGGCATCGCAGCTCTACGGCACCAACCTGGTCAACCTCCTCAAACTGCTGACCCCGGAAAAAGACGGCACGCTCGTACTCGATTTCGACGACGTCGTACAGCGGTCGGTCACCGTGGTCCGCGACGGCGAGACGACGTGGCCACCACCACCGGTACAGGTATCTGCCGCCCCGGCACCGGCCGCGACGGCCACCCCGGCAGTGCAGCAGAAGAAAGAACCGATGACGATGGGCCGCCGGCTCGGCATCACCTTCGGTGCCGCCGCCGTGCTGTTCCTACTCATCGCGTTGTCCCCGGCCGCACTACAGGTGCACCTGACAGTGTTCGCGCTGGCGATCGTCATCGGCTACTACGTCATCGGTCACGTGCACCACGCCCTGCACACCCCGTTGATGTCGGTGACCAACGCCATTTCCGGCATCATCGTCGTCGGCGCGCTGCTCCAGATCGGCCACGGTGACGTCATCGTCACAACATTGGCCGCCGTCGCCATCCTGCTTGCCAGCATCAACATCTTCGGTGGCTTCGCGGTGACGCGTCGCATGCTCGCGATGTTCTCGAGGAGCTGAGTTGTTCACATTGGAAACGGCCGCCACCGCGGCCTACATCGTCGCGGCCCTGCTGTTCATCCTGGCGCTGGCCGGGCTGTCCAAGCACGAAACATCGCGGGCCGGAAACACATTCGGCATGGCCGGCATGGTGGTGGCGCTGGTGGCCACCATCGCACTGGCCCTGGCCCGCCATATCGAGCCGGTCGGTCTGGGCCTGCTGATCGGCGCCATGGCCATCGGTGCCGCGATCGGCTTGTGGCGCGCCCGCGTCGTCGAGATGACCGGTATGCCCGAGCTGATTGCACTGCTGCACAGTTTCGTCGGTCTGGCCGCGGTCCTGGTCGGCTGGAACGGCTACCTGCACGTCGAACACGACCTCGCCGGCGCCGAGGCCGCAGTGCTCAACAGCGAGGGTATGCTCGGCATCCACTCCGCTGAGGTGTTCATCGGCGTATTCATCGGCGCCGTAACCTTCACCGGATCGATCGTCGCCAACCTGAAACTGTCGGCGCGTATCAAATCAGCCCCACTGATGTTGCCCGGCAAGAACTTTCTCAATGTCGGTGCCCTGGTGTTGTTCGTGGCGTTCACCGTCTGGTTCGTCATCGAACCCCAGCTGTGGCTGCTGATCGTCGTCACGGTGTTGGCACTGCTGCTGGGCTGGCACCTGGTCGCCTCGATCGGCGGTGGCGACATGCCCGTCGTGGTGTCGATGCTCAACAGCTATTCCGGTTGGGCTGCAGCAGCTTCGGGCTTCCTGCTGTCCAACGATCTGTTGATCGTCACCGGCGCGCTGGTCGGATCTTCGGGTGCCTACCTGTCCTACATCATGTGCAAAGCCATGAACCGCTCGTTCATCTCGGTCATCGCCGGTGGGTTCGGCATCGAAGCAGGACCCGCCGAGGACAAGGATTACGGCGAACACCGCGAGATCAACGCCGAGGGAGCCGCCGAACTCTTGTCATCGGCCAGTTCAGTGATCATCACCCCCGGCTACGGGATGGCCGTGGCCCAGGCCCAGTACGGCGTTGCCGAACTGACCCGCAAGCTGCGCGAGCGTGGTGTCACTGTCCGATTCGGTATCCACCCCGTCGCAGGCCGTCTGCCCGGACATATGAACGTGCTGCTGGCAGAGGCGAAGGTGCCCTACGACATCGTGCTCGAAATGGACGAGGTCAACGACGATTTCGAGAGCACCTCGGTGGTTTTGGTGATCGGCGCCAACGACACGGTGAACCCGGCGGCGTCGGAAGATCCGGCCAGTCCGATCGCCGGCATGCCGGTGCTGACGGTCTGGAATGCCGAGCACGTCATCGTGTTCAAACGGTCCATGGCCTCCGGTTACGCCGGCGTGCAGAATCCACTGTTCTTCCGCGAGAACACCCAGATGCTGTTCGGCGATGCGCGCGACAGGGTCGACGACATCAACGCCGCGCTGTAACGCCGTGCGGTGAACCGCCGCGTCCCGATGTGGTCGGTGCCGATGTTCTTCATCGTCGGTGCCGGCCCGCTTCGCCTTGCTTCTGGCACCGCTGCCTGCTGCCGCCGCCGGTATCGGCGCGGTCATGCTGCATCAGTGGCCGACACCCACCGAACTCGCGGGCATCGCCTTGGTCATGACGGCGCTGGTCATCAGTGCGGACGACTCGGTGGTCGAGGACACCGGAAACTAAAGCTTGTCGGCCAGGTCCACGAGGTCCGTTGCGGTCACATCGAATTCGCCGGGCTCGAACGCCACGCGATAGCGCCCTGGTTGTCCCCATTCCAGCGGCCGGTCGACGTACGCGGTCCGCAGCCCGGCAGTGCGTGCGGCCCGCAGGTCACTGGGATGCGCCGCGACCAGCATCAGCTCGTCAGGCGCCACATCCAGGATCTGTGCGCAGCCCAGGTAGGCCTCGCGGTCGGGTTTGTAGTGACCGAATATCTCGGCCGACAGCACGCAGTCCCACGGCAGACCCGCGTGCTTGGCCATGTCGGTCAGCAGCGACACGTTGCCGTTCGACAGCGTGGTGATGACGTATCGCTCCTTGAGCCGGTACAGCCCTTCCACGCTGTCGGGCCAGGGGTTCAGCCGATGCCACGCCCGGTTCAGGTGATCAACATCGTCGTCCGCGGCTTCGATGGCGGCATCGCGCAGCAACTCGTCGAGGATCCTGCGGTGCAGATCGTCCAGCCGCGTCCACGGCAGCTCACCGCGGCGAACCAAATCCATCGCCGGGACGTAGCCGGCCCGCCAGCCGTCGGCGAACTTTGCCCAATCTCGTTGTGCACCTTGCTGTTTCCCGAACTCTTCGAGCTCACCGATGAGGCTCGCGCGCCAGTCGACGACCGTGCCGAACACGTCGAAGGCCAGCGCGCGAACCACAGCGGTTCCAGAGATCAGCCGAGCTTGAACGTGGCGTGCTCGGCCGACGACAAGTCGTCGATCTGCGACCACTGCGACGCGATGTCGTCGACGGTCGGCACGTGGTCGAAGGTCACACCGTCGTTCTGGAACAGCGCCGCGCGCTGCACCTTGCCGCCACCGACGATGAAGATCGAGGCCGAATCGGGCACCTCTTCGGTGCACAGGTAGCCGACCACCGGCGCGACGTACTCGGGAGTGAGCTTCGCGAGCACCTCCTTGGGCAGGATGTCCTCGGTCATGCGGGTGGCCGCGATCGGTGCGACGGCATTGGCCTTGATGTTGTACTTGGCGCCTTCCTGGGCCAGCGTGTTGATCAGACCGACCAGCCCGAGTTTGGCGGCGCTGTAGTTGGCCTGCCCGAAGTTGCCGAACAGACCGCTGGTGGAGGTGGCGACGACGATGCGGCCATAGCTCTGCTCGCGGAAGTGCGGCCAGGCGGCGCGGATGACGTTGTAGCCGCCGTACAGGTGGACCTTGAGCACCGAGTCCCAGTTCTCGAACGGCATCTTGTGGAAGGTGCCGTCACGCAGGATGCCCGCATTGCTGACAATGCCGTCGATCTTGCCGAACTCGTCGAGCGCGGTCTTGATGATGTTCTCGGCGCCCTCGGACTCGGCGACCGAGTCGTAGTTGGCGACCGCACGGCCGCCGGCGTCCTTGATCTCCTGGACCACCTGGTCGGCCATGTTGTGGCCGGCACCGCTGCCGTCGCGCGCGCCACCGAGGTCATTGACCACGACACTGGCGCCTTCACGGGCCAGGGTCAGGGCGTATTCGCGGCCCAGACCACCGCCGGCACCAGTGACGACGACTACTCGATCAACAACTCCGGGCATGAGGCATCCTTTCTCCGACTGACGGAACGCAACTCCCTGTATACGTGGGCCGTCGGAGCTGCAGCCAGCCGGGTGGCGTCAGACCTTCTGCGCGACGACGAAGGTCGAGAACGCGTCCGGATCGTCGGCCATCGGCACCTCAACCCAGCGGTCCAGCCGGCGCATTGCGTCGGTGGAGCGCTCGCCGGACGCGAGCCACCCGTGCGCGTTGAGCCAGTCGGTCACGTCGGCGCGATCGGGATCGTTGTACGTCAGGTTCTGCATGTCGATGGTGCGCTCGATGCCGAGATCGTCGGCGAACTTCTCGAAGCGTTCCCGCGCCTGTGCGCGGCGCTCCTCGGAGTGATGCCCCATGGTTTCTGCCGAAACCCGGCTGCCCGGCGCGCTCAGCTCGGTGACCAGTTCGAACAACCGGTCCTGGGCGTCGGCGGGCAAGTACATCAGCAATCCCTCGGCCAGCCAGGCGGTGGGCTGCGAGGGATCGAAGCCCTGCTCCTTGAGGGCAGCCGGCCAGTCCTGGCGCAGGTCGACGGGAACCTCGTGGCGTTCGGCAATCGGCTGCACGTCATGTTCGGCCAGCTTCTTGGCCTTGTAGTCGAGGACCAGCGGCTGGTCGATCTCGTACACGTGGGTGCCGGCCGGCCAGTCGAGCCGGTAGGCGCGCGAGTCCAGGCCCGAGGCCAGGATCACGATCTGGCGGATGCCGGCGGCGGCCGCCTCGGTGAAGAAGGCGTCGAAGAAGTGGGTGCGCACCGCCTGGTAATTGAGCATGTGGGTGAACATCGCGACGGCCTCGGGATCGACTTCGGTCAGCCGGTCGGTGATCGACGCGTCGAGGAGGTTCTCCCACATCCCGGTCCCGGCGCCCTCCACCAGAATCCGCGCGTACGGATCGCGGATCAGTGGATCGGGCTTGTCGGTCTCACTGGCGCGCGCGGCGGCCACCAATACGGCGGTCGAGCCCACGCTCGTGGCGATGTCCCAGGTGTCGTCATCAGTGCGCAAAGAACTCATGGCAGCGGTATCCCCACTTCGGCGTCGCTTATCGGCTCGACACTGGTCCGCGGGCCCCGAAGGGCAACGCATCAACCCAGTTCAGCCAGGGTTATACGACGATAGTACCGAGAAACTTAGCCAAGCTATGCGACTGTGGCAGATGTCACCGGCCACTAGCCGGCGTGCCAGGCCTTGCCGTTGAGCAGCTCAAGGAACTGGTCGGTGATCGCAACCAGCCGCTCGTTGTCGCCCACGAATCCGGCGTAGAAGCCCAGGCCCCACATCACGGCCATGAACATCTCGGCAGCCGCCTCGATATCGATGTCGGAGCGGACCTCGCCCGACTCGATGGCGTCACGGATGGCGGCCTTGATGTATCCGCGGGTGAACTCCCGCGAATCATGGTTGGACTCGGCCAACTCCGGATGTCGCTCGGCTTCCAGCACGGCCGTCACCAGGAACGCAGCAACCGAGCGATCCTGGCCCTCGGCCTGCACCACCGCGCCGATGAAAGCGCGGATCCGTCCAGCCAGCGTCCCCTCACGCTGCGACTGCTGGACAGCGGCCTCGATGACCAAGGCGTTGGTCTGATCGACCACCTCTTGGTACAGCAGCCGTTTGCTGGCGAAGTAGTGGTTGATGGCGGGTCTAGTCAGGTCGGCACGGATGGCGATTGCCTGAAACGTGGCAGCGTCATAACCCAATTCGCTGAACACCTCACGGGCGGCGCGCATGATGCGCTCGCGCGTTTCCGCTGCCTTCGCTGCTGGGGGGCGACCCGGGCCCCGACTCGCTGTATGCGGCACGGTCAAAATTGTGCCACAAGTAGGCGCAAAATTTTTGACGGCCGACAACATTTGCTCTTTCCTGAGAAATTAGAATTCCACTCATATTCAAATCTACCTGCGGAATCCGTTGCGGTGAGGCTGCTCTGGCCCGCAATCCGTGCGCAACCTGCGGTTTTGATCCCGCATATCGGACTGTCACCGCCAAGTGAATTTCTTGGAAATGCAAATTCCGCATGAGAATTCGCTAGTAGTGGATTTGCGCACGTTAGTTCCCCGTCAAAAGGTTGCTAGGCACCGGAGACGTGTTTGCTAGGGGCGTTTTGGGGGCTCTACATCACTTTACGCATCAGCCTGATCGCACGATCAGTGTACGGCGGGTACATGAGTTTCAAATCCAATTTGGTCGATTTGGCCAACACGGCGCGTCGGTGGCTGAGCGCTTCGAAGCCCCACTTCCCGTGATACGCGCCCATCCCGCTGGCCCCGACACCGCCGAACGGAAGTTGCGGGACGAGGCAGTGCACCGCCACGTGGTTGACCACCGCACCACCGGACGGCATCCGGTCGACAAGGTCCCGAGCCGCCTGCTGAGAGGCGGTGAAGACGTACAACGCCAGCGGCTTGGGCCGGGCGTTGACGAACGCGACGGCGGCGTCTGGCGAATCCACCGCGATGATCGGCAGGATCGGGCCGAAGATCTCGTCGGACATCACCGGGTCGTCGGCGGCCGGGTTGACGATCACCGTCGGCTCGATCCGCAGCACCGCGCGATCCGACCCGCCACCGGTGACAACCGTGCCGCTGGTCGCGCTGATCAGTGACACCAGCCGATCGAACTGCCGCTCGTTGACGATCCGCAGCGACGGGTCCTTCTCTTCGGCGCGGAACGCGGCGATCGTCGCCACGATCTTGTCGGCCAGTTCTGCCGCGATCGTGCGGTCGGCCAGCACGTAATCCGGAGCGATGCAGGTCTGACCCGAGTTCAGCATCTTGATCCAGGCGATCCGGCGGGCCGCCACCTCCAGGTCGGCGTCGGCGAGCACCACCACCGGGCTCTTGCCGCCCAACTCCAGGGTCACCGGCGTCAGCGTCGGTGCGGCGGCCGCCATGATCTTGCGGCCGATCTCGGTACCCCCGGTGAACAGGGCGTGGTCGAACCCCTGCGCCATCAAGTCCTGGGTCACCACCGCGTCGCCCTCGACCACCCGGATGCCCTCGGAGTCCAGGTACTCCGGAACCAGCCGCGCGATCAGCGCCGATGTGGCCGGCGCCAACTCCGAGGGCTTGATCACCATGGCGTTTCCGGCGGCGATCGCGGCCACGACCGGCGCCATGCACAGATAGAAGGGGTAGTTCCACGGCCCGATCACCAGGATCACGCCCAGCGGGTCGTACTGCACCCAGCCCTTACCGGGCAGCTGCGCCAGCGGAAGCGCGTACTTCTGCGGCTTCACCCACTTCTTCAGATGTTTACGGGCGAACGCGGCTTCGGCCTTGGTCGATCCGATATCGCCGAGCCATGCCTCGAACGAAGACCGGCCCAGATCGCTGGCCAGCGCCTCGGCGATTTCGGGCTCCCGCTCCTCGCACATCCGCTCGACCGCACGCAGCTGCTCGGAACGCCACGTCAGCGAGCGGGTGCGGCCGCTGTTGAACACCCGGCGCACGTCGGCCAGCACGCCGGCGGCAGCCCCTTCGGTGGCCTGGTTATTGGTGATCTGAACGGTCATGCGAACTCCTCGAATCGATCCCGTGATTCCCAGCTTGCCCCATCACCGGGGGCGCGTCACCCGCCCTGGCGGCCGCTCCTGCGAAACTTGGTCACGATCCTGCACGTCACGGCCGTCTGGCCGTTGGCCGCGCACTATCGTCTTCTGTCATGGCCACTGTTGCCAACCGAGAGGCGTACTTCGAGACCGGCCTCGAGGTTCTCGCAGACGTTGGTTACGGCGGACTCAAACTTGCGGAAGTGTGCAACCGGCTCGGCGTGACGACCGGGTCGTTCTACCACTACTTCTCCAGTTGGCCGGCGTACACCCGAGACCTGGTTTCGTACTGGGTCCAGGACCGGACGGTCCGACTGATCGGCGCGATCCGCGAGGTCTCCGATCCACGTCGCCGTATCGAGGCGATCATCCAGGTCGGGCTGTCCCTGCCGCACGGCGCCGAGGCCGCCATCCGGTCGTGGGGCTCGGTGGACCCGCACGTGCTGGCGGTGCAGTCCGAGGTGGACCGGCAGCGGTACAAGATCCTCTACGACTCGGCGATCGAAATCGTCGACGACACCCGCCAGGCCGAGGTCTACGCGTCCTGGGCGGTCTATGTCTTCATCGGCTACGAGCAGGCCACCCTGCCCCGCGAACCGGGGATATTCGGCTGGATCGCCCGCTACATGCTCGACGCACTGGACTCGGGCGGTTTCGCCAGCGTGCCGCGGTGAGCCCGGCTGCCTTGTGGCGGCGGGCGGTTGAGCGGGTTCGGACACGGGACCCCGAGAACGACGGCGCACGTCGTGCGCTGCGGGCGGCCATCGTCGTACCGATCGCCGCGGCGGTCAGCTTCGCCCTCGGCGGCGGGTCACAGACCCCGATGTTCACGATCTTCGGGTCGATCGCACTGCTGATCGTCGTGGACTTCCCCGGCAACATGAATGCCAGGGCGCTGGCCTACGCCGGGTTGGGCTTCAACGGCGCGGTGCTGATCACCCTGGGCACCGTGGCCGCACCGATCCCGTGGCTGGCGGTCACGCTGATGTTCGTCATCGGGGTGGCGGTCGTGTTCTCCGGCGTGCTCAGCGAGATCGTCGCCGCCGGGCAGCGGGCGACCCTGCTGACCTTCGTGCTTCCGGTGTGCACGCCGGTCGGCCCACTCGGTGAGCGGCTGTTCGGCTGGCTGATCGCCCTGGTGATCTGCGTGCCTGCCGCACTGTTCCTGTTTCCCCCGCGCCACCACGGTGAGCTGCGCCAACATGCCGCCGCGGTCTGCGCGGTGCTTGCCGACCGGATCGAGGGCACCGCATCGGCGGACGACGTCACCACCGCGATGGACGCCTTGCGGGCCAACTTCCTCGGGGCGGCCTACCGTCCGGTGGCGCTGACCGCCGGCAGCCGCGCACTGGTCCGGGTGGTCGACGACCTGCAGTGGCTGTGCGACCGGGTCACCGGCGACACCGGCGAACTGCTCGGACCGATGCGCGACCCGGTGGTTCAGGTGCTGCGCGACTGCGCCCGGGTTCTGCAGATCACCCGGCCGGGCGCCCGGGCCGTCGAACGTGCGCAGTTGGCCAAGGCGCTTGTCGACTCGCGGACGATCGCGATCGGCAGCTACCGGCAGGACATCGACGACATCCTCGCCGAGCCCGATGACGACGAAGCCATCGCGCTGGGCCGCACACTGCTCAACCGGCGCACCATCGGCGCCGCGGTCGGGGTCACCGGGCGGCTGATCGCCAGTGCCGCGGCCGCCGACGCGCGACCGGTGTGGGCCCGGGTGCTGGGGCGACAGCTTCCCGAGACCGGGATCGCCGAGCGGGTGTACTCCGAGACCGAAGCGGTCACCACGCTCACCGGCGGGCATCTGGCGACCCGTTCTGTCACCGCCCGCAACAGCCTGCGGACCGGGCTGGGGCTGGCACTGGCCGTGCTCGTCACGTTCGTCTTCCCTGTGCAGCACGGGTTCTGGGTGGTCCTGGGCGCGTTGTCGGTGCTGCGCAGCAGCGCGCTGACCACCGGCACCACCGTCGTGCGGGCGGTCACCGGCACGGTGATCGGCTTCATCCTCGGCGCCATCGTGATCGAGCTGCTCGGCACCGACCCGATCGTGATGTGGGTGTTGTTGCCGCTGGTGGCATTCGGTTCGGCGTATGTACCCGAGATCGGTTCGTTCACCGCCAGCCAGGCCGCCTTCACGACGATGGTGCTGATCGTGTTCAACGTGATCGTCCCGAGCGGCTGGGCGGTCGGCCTGATCCGCATCGAGGACGTCGTGGTTGGCGCCTCCGTCGGTGTCGTCGTATCGCTGCTGCTGTGGCCGCGCGGAGCCAAGACCGCCGTGCAGCAGGCGATCGACACGGCACGCGAAGTCGGCAGCCGCTATCTGCGGGTCACGGTCCTGCGCGTCACCCGCGGTGCATTCGAACATGCGGAGAACCGGGTGAACGCACTCAGTCACGACGCGCTGACGGCCTCACGGACCTTGGATGACGCAGTGCGCCAATACCTTTCCGAAAGCGGCGGGCCGACGGACTCCCGGGCGCCAGTGGTGCGGTCGGCCAGCCGAGCGGTCCGGCTGCGCGCAGCCGCCGACCTGATCGCCGACATCATTCCACCCCCGCTGGGGGTGTACCCGCGAGCACGGGAGGTGCTCGAGGAGCATGCCGACGCGCTCTGTGCCCGCTTCGACGGCTCTCTCGGCGGGACAGAAAGGCTGGCCGCGGCGATCAGTGACGATCTGGTGCCCGCGCTGCGGGCCGAGGCCGGCGACGGCGACCTCGCCGTATCGGCGGCGCTGCCGTTGGTCACCGCAGCGGCCAACATCGGTGAGCTGGAGCTGACCTATCCGCCGGCCGTGGCAGCCGAACCGGCGCACACCTGACCGGGCCGCCCACATCGAGCCAGACATGAGAGCGACGTTGGGGAGGATTTATCGCTCTCAGTTCTGACTCGCCACCTGACCCGCCTACCCGCGGTACGGCATCAGCGCGCCGGGCGGGATGGCGCCGAACCGGCCGGCGTTGAAGTCGTCGAGCGCCTGGATGACCTCGGACTTGGAGTTCATCACGAACGGCCCGTAGTGGAAGACCGGTTCACGAATCGGCTTGCCGCCCAACAGAAGAACCTCCAGAGCGCCCCGGTTGGAGTCCTGGCTCGCGTCGGCGGCCACCGTGATGCGGTCGCCTGGCCCGAGCACCGCGAGCTGCCCCTGCTGGATCGGATGCCCGATCGGGCCGACCGTGCCGCGACCGGAGAGCACATAGATCAGTGCGTTGTACTCGCGCGGCCATGCCAGATTCAGCTGGGCTCCCGGCTCGATACTGCTGTGCGCCAACGTGATCGGGGTGTGCGTCGCGCCGGGGCCGACCCAGCCGTCGACGTCTCCCGCGATGATGCGCACCAGCGCACCGCCGTCAGCCGACGACAGGAGGCGAACGGCGGGACCTTCGATCGACTGATAGCGCGGCTCGGCGAACTTGTCCTTGCGCGGCAGGTTGACCCACAACTGAATCCCGTGGAACACCCCACCGCTTTCCACGAGTTCGGCCGGCGGTGTCTCGATGTGCAAGATGCCTGCGCCCGCGGTCATCCACTGGGTGGCGCCGTCGGCGATCAAGCCACCGCCGCCGTGCGAATCCTGATGGGCGAACCGGCCGTCGATCATGTAGGTGACCGTTTCGAAGCCGCGGTGCGGGTGCCAATCGGTACCCCGGGGCTCGCCGGGTGAGTACTCGACTTCACCCATCTGGTCCATGTGGACGAACGGGTCGAGGTCGGCGGCGCTGACGCCGGCGAACGCGCGCACGACGGGGAACCCTTCGCCTTCATACCCGCGCGGTCCGGTGGTGACGGACCTGACGGGCCGTTCGGTATCGGTCGCGGCGGCTGCGCTCACCCGCGGTAAGGACAACGTGTCTGCGGTAACTGCTGGCATGACATCGATAACCGGACCGCAGTCCGATTAATTCCGTCGGTCGAGTACCGCCAGCGCGGCCGCGCGGGCCTCGGACGCACTCGCGGTGGTCAGCACGTCAGCGGCGGCGTCGCGGCATTGCTGCAACGTGACCGAGGCGAGTTTGGCGCCGACCCCGGTCACCGCGGCGGCGGCCGCCGACAGCGACGTGATGCCCAGCCCGACCAGGACGCAGGCCAGCACCGGGTCGGCGGCGGCCTCACCGCAGACCCCGACCGGCTTGCCGTGACGGGTCCCGGCGCGTGCGGTCTGCGCGACCAACGCCAGCACGCCGGGCTGCCAGGGGTCGGTCAGAGTGGCCAGTTCGGCAGACATCCGGTCGGCGGCCATCGTGTATTGCGCCAGGTCGTTGGTGCCGATCGAGAGAAACTCGACGTGGGCCAGGATGTGGTCGGCCAGCAGCGCGGCGGCTGGCACCTCGATCATCACGCCGGGAACGAGGCCGCGCTGGCGAGCCCGATCGGCGAACCGCTCGGCTTCGTCGGGAGTCGCGATCATTGGCGCCATCACCCACGGCGCGCTGCCGGTCCGTTCTGCTGCGAGCGCGATCGCGTCGAGCTGGCGCTCGATCACTTCGGGATGAAGGGCCTCGATGCGGATACCTCGCACGCCGAGCGCGGGGTTGGCCTCGTCGGGATGTCCGACGAACTTCAGTGGTTTGTCCGATCCGGCATCCAGGGTGCGGATGACGACCTTGCATCCGGCGAAGGCGTCGAGCACCTCGCCGTAGATGGACGCCTGCTCCTCGACAGTGGGTTCGGTGTCGCGGTTGAGGAAGCACAGTTCGGTGCGGAACAGCCCGATGCCCTCGGCCGGGGTTTCGCGCGCGGATCGGGCCGCCGAGCCGTCCTGGACGTTGGCCAGGATCGCGACCGGGTGGCCGTCGGCGGTGGCGCCAGGGCCGGCCCAGCCGGCCATCGCTGCGGCGGCCGCGTCGGCGGCGTCGACAGCGGCAGCTGCTTCGGCCGGGTCGGGCGAAACGCTGACGGTGCCGCGGGTCCCGTCGATGAGAACCTCGACGCCGGCCGGGATGTCGTCCAGACCGTGGACGGCGACGACGCACGGGATGCCGAGCTGGCGGGCGATGATCGCGGTGTGGCTGGTCGGCCCGCCGAGCGTGGTGGCGAGGCCGACGACGAGCGTGGGGTCCAGCCCCGCGGTGTCGGCGGGCGCGAGGTCCTCGGCGCAGAGGATGGCCGGTTGCGCCGGCACCGGCACACCGGGCTCGGCAAGGCCGCTGAGTTCGGCGACCACCCGATCGCGGATATCGCGCAGGTCGGTGACGCGTTCGGCCATCAGGCCGCCCATCTTGGTGAACAGGTCGACGAACTGGTCCACCGCCGCTGCGGTGGCACGCACCGCGGGCGCACCCTCCTTGATACGTTTTTCCGCCGCACCCAGCCAGGCGCGATCCTGCGCCAGCATCGCGGTGGCGGCCAGCACCTCCGAGGCCGCGCCGGTCGCACTCGCGGCGCGCTCCCGCAGCCGCCCGGCGACCGCGGCCGCAGCGGCGGTGAACCGGGTCGCCTCACCGTCGCGCTGGTTTTCGGCGAGCTCACCACCGGGGTCGAGGTCCTCGATGGCGGGGAGCCGGCCGGGGCGGATGACCGGTGCGTAGCGGACGCCGGGGACGACGGGGACGCCGGTGAGGACCTGTCCGGCACCGAGTGAGGTAGGTGTGGAAGAGGCGGGCATGTGAACTAGGTTACAGCGATTCGTTGACAAGTCAACACGAACGGGGGTAAAACAACACATACCAACATTCAATTTCGCTCAATACCTCCTAGACCCCACATAAACGGAGAATCGTGTACCCGGAAGAACGTCAGCAGGCGATTGCCGCTCGAGTGCTGTCCCAGGGACGGGCCTCGGTGGCCGAACTGGCCCAGGCCTACGACGTCACGACCGAGACCGTCCGCCGGGACCTGGCGGCGCTCGACCGGGCCGGCCTGGTGCGGCGGGTGCACGGCGGCGCGGTCCCGGTGCGCGCGCTGCACGTGGTCGAGCCCGGTGTCGACGAGCGAGAGACCACCCGGGCCGATCACAAGGAGGCCATCGCCAGGGCCGCCGCCGAATTCCTTCCGCTGTCCGGTGCCACGGTGCTGTTCGACGCGGGCACCACCACCGCCCGCGTCGCGGCCATGCTGCCTGCCGACCGGCAGCTGGTGGCCGTCACCAACTCGGTGCCGATCGCGGCCCGGCTGGCCGCCATGCCGTCGATCAATCTGCAGATGCTCGGCGGCCGCGTTCGCGGGCTCACCCAGGCCGCCGTCGGCGAACCGGTGCTGCGCGCACTCGACACGATGCGGGTGGACATCGCGTTCATCGGCACCAACGGCATCACCATGCGCCACGGGCTCTCCACCCCGGACAGTGACGAAGCAGCGGTCAAGCGCGCGATGGTCCGCTGCGCCAACTACGTGGTGGTACTGGCCGACTCGTCGAAGGTCGGCCGCGAGGAGTTCGTCAGCTTCGCCCCGATCGACAGTGTCGACGCGCTGATCACCGACCGCGAGATCAGCGCGGCGGACCGCGCCGAGTTGACCGCGCAGGGCATCGAAGTCGTTGTGGCAGAAGGGGAATCATGATCGTCACCGTCACACCAAACCCGAGCATCGATCGCACCGTGACGCTACCCGCCCAATTGGTGCGCGGCGCGGTGCACCGGGTGCAGTCGGTGACGACCGAACCGGGCGGCAAGGGCGTCAACGTCGCACGGGCGCTGACACTGGCCGGCCTGAACACTGTGGCGGTGCTGCCCGCCGCCCGGCACGACCCGATTGTCGCGGCACTGGAATCCCGCGGTGTGCGGTTCTATCTGGTGCCGATCGAAGGCGCGGTGCGCACGAACCTCGCGATCACCGAATCCGACGGCACCACAACGAAGATCAACGAGCCGGGTGCGGTGATCGATGCGCCCGCGCTGGCCGCCTTCACCCAGGCCATCCTCGATCGTGCGGCGGGCGCGCGCTGGGTGGTGATGTCCGGATCCCTGCCGCCCGGTGTTCCGGATGGCTGGTACGCCGACGTGGTGGCCCAATTGCGGTCCTACGACTGCAAAGTCGCCGTCGATACCTCCGACGCCCCGCTGACGGCGCTGGCGGCAGGTTTCGCCACCGCCGCTCCCGATTTGATCAAGCCGAATTCCGAGGAGCTCGCCAGCCTGGTCGGTGTCGATGCGCAGTCGCTGGAAGATGCTCTGGCCCAGGGTAATCCCGATCCCGTGGTCGACGCCGCCCGGCAACTGCTCGACCGTGGCGCCAAGACAGTACTGGCCACGCTCGGGGCGGCCGGCGCACTGCTGGTCAACGACACCGGCAGCTGGCTGGCCACTCCACCTCCGATCAAGCCAAGGAGCACCGTCGGCGCCGGCGACTCCTCCCTCGCGGGCTACGTTCGCGCCGACGTCGGTGGTGCGCAGGCGCCGCAACGACTGCAGATGGCTGTCGCCTACGGCAGCGCTGCTGCGGCACTTCCCGGTTCGGCTCTTCCGTCGCCGGCCGAGATCGACCTCGACGATGTGGCGGTCACCTCGATATCGCCCTACCCCGCCGAATTCCAAGCCCACCCAGCTCCGCCCGCCCGACCCTGATAGCAGAAGGCATCTCATCATGACGAACTCCGCCACCTCCATCATCAGCACCGACCTGGTGCTCCTCGACGTCGACGCCGGGTCCGACAAGGAGTCGGTGATCGGCCGGCTCGCCAGCCTGCTCGCCGACAGCGGACGGGTCAGCGACGGCGCCGCACTGCAAGCCGCGGCCATGGCTCGCGAGGCACAGTCGGCCACCGGGCTTCCCGGCGGCATCGCGATCCCGCACTGCCGATCGGCGGCCGTCACCAGCCCGTCGATCGCGTTCGCACGGCTGGCACCGAAGGTCGACTTCGGCGCGCCCGACGGCCCGGCGGATCTGGTGTTCCTGATCGCCGCGCCCGACGGCGCCGGCGCCGAGCACATGAAGCTGCTGTCCAGCCTGGCGCGCGCGTTGGTGCGGCCCGATTTCGTACAGTCGCTGCGGGATGCCAAATCAGCCGACGATGTGGTCGGCCTGGTCGACGGCGTGGTCAACCCCGATGCCGTCAAGCCGGCCGCCCCTGCCACGCCTGCCGCCAAACCCGCAGCAGCGCAGACCAAGTCGATCGTGGCGATCACCGCGTGTCCCACCGGCATCGCCCACACCTATATGGCGGCCGACGCGCTGAAGCTGGCAGCCGAGCGTGCGGGGGTGAACCTGACCGTCGAAACCCAGGGCTCCTCGGGCAGCACACCGGTGAGCGCACAGACGATCAGCGACGCCGGCGCCGTCATCTTCGCCACCGACGTCGGGGTCAAAGACCGGCAGCGGTTCGCGGGCAAACCCGTGATCGCTTCCGGGGTCAAGCGCGCCATCAACGAACCCGACAAGATGATCGCCGAAGCGGTTGCCGCGTCGGATAATCCGCAGGCCGCACGGGTCGAGGGCACCGCGGCCGCGGCCGATGCCGGTGCTCCCGCCGGTGGGGTCGGCTGGGGCACCCGGATCCGGCAGATCCTGCTGACCGGCGTCAGCTACATGATTCCGTTCGTGGCCGCGGGCGGTCTGCTGATCGCGCTGGGCTTCCTGTTCGCCGGTGCCGACATCGCGAATACCCCTGACGGCGCCACCAAGTCACTGGGCAATCTGATAGCGACCACGAACTCGTTGACCAACCTGCCCAGCGGCGGCTTCAGCCAGTACCTCGGCGCGGTGTTGTTCACCCTCGGCGGGCTTGCGTTCAGCTTCCTGGTCCCGGCCCTGGCCGGCTACATCTCGTTCGCCATCGCCGACCGGCCCGGTATCGCACCGGGTTTCACCGCGGGTGCGGTGGCGGTATTCGTCGGCGGCGGCTTCATCGGCGGTATCGTCGGCGGCTTGATCGCCGGATTCGCGGCCCTGTGGATCAGCCGGGTGAACGTGCCGCAGTGGTTCCGCGGCCTGATGCCTGTGGTGATCATCCCGCTGTTCGCCTCACTCGTCGTCGGCCTGCTGATGTTCCTTCTGCTGGGGCGGCCGCTGGCCGCGATCACCTCGGGGCTAACGAATTGGCTCAACAGCCTCACCGGCGCGTCGGTCATTCTGCTCGGGGTGATCCTGGGCCTGATGATGTGCTTCGACCTCGGCGGGCCGGTCAACAAGGCGGCCTACGCGTTTGCCACCGCCGGGCTCAACGTGGCCGACCCCGCCTCACTGCGCATCATGGCCGCGGTGATGGCTGCCGGCATGGTGCCGCCACTGGCGATGGCACTGGCCACCACCATCCGACCCGGGCTGTTCAGCGAGCCCGAGCGCGAGAATGGCAGGGCCGCATGGCTGCTGGGTGCCTCGTTCATCTCGGAGGGGGCGATCCCGTTCGCGGCCGCCGACCCGCTGCGGGTGATCCCGTCGATGATGGCCGGCGGCGCCGTCACCGGCGCGCTGATCATGACCTTCGGGGTCTCCCAGACCGTGCCGCACGGCGGGCTCTTCGTGTTCTTCGCGATCAGCAAGCTGGTGTGGTTCCTGGTTGCCCTGGCCGCAGGCACCGTCGTCGGCGCCTTCGCGGTGCTCGGCGCCAAGCAGTTCACCAACCGCTCCGCCGCCCCTTCCGCCACCACCACCCCCGCCGCCCAAACCAACGTTTGACCGCAGAAGTTCGAGTGAACATCTACAAAACGTCGAATTCGACGTCAACAGAAGGAGTCTCATGCACACCAAGACCGTCATCGTCGGCTCGGCGATCGGACTGCACGCCCGCCCCGCCGCGATCATCTCCGAAGCCGTCGTGAACGCGGGTGTTCCGGTGACGTTGTCGGTCGACGGCGGCGAGCCGGTGGACGCCGGTTCGGCGTTGATGATCATGACCTTGGGCGCCGGCAATGGTGCGCAGGTCACCGTGGCCTCCGAGGACGAGGCCGCATGCACGAGCATCGCCGAGCTGGTGCAGCAGGACCTCGACGCCTAACGCCCTTGCGCTGCTAGCATCCGCACATGGCCCAGGCGCCGATCGGCAGTAAGGCGGGCGGACGACTGGGCGAATTCCTGCGAGAATCTCCCTACCTGCGTAAATGGCTGATTCTCGGGATCGCGATCGGCGTCATCGCCGGCCTCGGTGCCGTGGTCTTCTACCTCGCCCTTGACTACACCGGCCAGTTCCTCCTCGGATACCTCGGCGGCTATCACGCGCCGCAGGCGTACGCCGACGGCGGCGGCACCGGATCGGCCGGTTTCGCCCGCCCATGGGCCATCCCGCTGATCGTGTTCGGCGGCGCGCTCGCGTCGGCCATCCTGGTGGCCAAGCTGGCGCCGGAGGCCGAGGGTCATGGCACCGACAGCGCTATCGAAGCCGTCCACACCGATCCCCGCTCCATCCGCGTCCGCGCGGTGCTGGTGAAGCTGGTCTCCAGCGCGCTGACGATCGGTTCCGGTGGCTCCGCCGGCCGCGAGGGGCCCACCGCCCAGATCTCGGCCGGATTCGGGTCGCTGCTGACCCGGACGTTCGACCTGTCCGACGCCGACGGCCGCGTGGCGGTCTCGCTGGGCATCGGTTCGGGTATCGGCGCGATCTTCGGAGCACCGCTGGGCGGCGCAGTGTTGGCCGCATCGATCGTCTACCGCGAGGATTTCGACTACAAGGCGCTGATCCCCGGTTTCGTCACCTCAGGCACCGCGTACGCCATCTACGGTTCGATCCTCGGATTCGAGCCGATGTTCGGATTCGTGGCACACGACTACGTCTTCGATCCGGCCCAGCTGGGCTGGTTCGCCGTGATCGGAATCGCCTCGGCGGCAATCGGATACCTCTACGCACGAGTGTTCTACGGCACTGTCGCACTGACCCACCGGCTGCCCGGCAACAAGATCGTCAAGCCCGCGATCGGCGGCCTGCTGGTCGGCCTGCTAGCCCTGGCCATCCCGCAGATCCTGTCCAGCGGCTACGGCTGGGTGCAGATCGCGACGACAAAGGAAGGGCTGCTGTCGATCCCGCTGTGGATCGTGCTCGTGCTCCCGATCGCCAAGATCATTGCGACATCGCTGTCCATCGGAAGTGGCGGATCCGGAGGCATTTTCGGCCCCGGCATCGTCATCGGCGCATTCGTGGGAGCAGCGTTGTGGCGGCTGGCCGATCTGGCGGGTATGCCGGCAGTGCCTTCGGGGCCAGGTATTTTCGTCATCGCCGGGATGATGGCCTGCTTCGGCAGCGTGGCGCACGCACCGCTGGCAGTGATGCTCATGGTCGCCGAAATGACCGGCTCCTTCTCAGTGATCCCTGGCGCGATGGTCGCCGTTGGCATCGCATACCTGATCATCATCCGTACCCCGGTCTCGATCTATCAGGCCCAACGGCTCAACCGCGAAACCGCGGCCGCCGAACGGGTCGCCATCCCGGTGCCGGAGATCACCGCAGTCACCGAGGACGACCAGCCAGACAAGTAGCCGCTCAAGGTCACTGTCTCAATACGATTCAGCAAAGGTCAGTACGTTTCGGGCCTCGGCCGTGCGATCCTTCACCCAGATACGCCCGAATTCAAAGACGAAGGGGTTTACCAGTGAACGCTCCCACGATGGCGCACCGACTGGCCGCAGAATTCGTCGGCACATTCTTGTTGGTTCTCGGCGGTTGCGGTGCCGCGGTGTTCGCGGCGAACCCCGGCGGCGGGATGGGAATCGGATTCTCCGGAGTTGCACTGGCTTTCGGCCTGACGGTACTCGCAGGCGTGTACGCATTCGGCACGATCTCCGGCGGTCACTTCAACCCGGCAGTCACCCTCGGCGCGGCGTTGGCCAAGCGTGTGGAATGGAAGGCACTGCCGGCGTATTGGGTCATCCAGGTGATCGGCGGCCTGGCCGCCGGTGCGGTGATCTACTGGGTTGCGAAGGGACGGGCGGATTTCACCGCGACCGGCCATATGGCGGCCAACGGCTACGGTGAACACTCCCCGTTCGGCTATTCGCTGGCAGCCGTGGTGATCGCCGAGGCGCTGCTGACGTTCCTGTTCCTGCTCGTCATCCTTGGCGCCACCGACGACCGTGCGCCAAAAGGGTTCGCCGGCTTGGCGATCGGGCTGACGCTCACCCTGATCCACCTGATTTCGATCCCGATCTCGAACACGTCGGTCAACCCGGCGCGCTCGACCGGCGTCGCATTCTTCAACGGCGACGGCGCTCCCGCCCAGCTGTGGGTGTTCTGGCTCGCACCGCTGGTCGGCGCCGCACTGGCCGGCGTTCTGTACCCGGTCTTGTTCGGTCGCAACGAAGAGCTGGCCGACCGGCCAGTGCGCGACGACGCCCTCGAGCCCGCCTAAGCAAGGACCTCAGCGCGCGGCGCGGGCCGCAGACTTCTCGGTCGATTTGCCCTCGTGCTCCAATGTGCCACCGGCACTTTCGAGATGGGCCCGCATGAACCACTGGAACTTCTCCAGTGCGGCGGCGTGGCCGATGAGGATGTCCTGCGTCACCGGATCCAGATCCTCGGTGGTATCGATCGCCTTGCGGAGATCTTCGATGACACCGTCGTAGACCAGGTCCAGCGCCGCGAGGTGGGCGGGCACGGTGTCGCGGCCGACCGAGTAGTCATCCCACGTGCGGTCTTTGAGGATGGCACCCGGTGTGCCCTGGGGTGACTGTCCGAGGGTGGCGATCCGCTCGGCGACCTCGTCGGCATAGCCGCGGACGAGCTCGACCTGGGGGTCGATCATCTCGTGCACGCCGATAAAGCTGGGGCCCACAACATTCCAGTGCACATGCTTGAGGGTCAGGTGCAGGTCGTTGTAGGTGCTGAGCTGCTTCTGCAACAGATCGGCGACCTTACGGCTCTTCGCGTCCGACAATCCGGGGACGGTGAATTTCGAACCCATGTAAATCGCTCCTTCGTGCTTTCGCTGTAGACAGCTCGCATACCCGACCTGCGGATGAGGAAACCCGGAGCACGTCAGAGCTTGCTGATCTGCTGGACCGGCAGCCGAGCGCCGCGGCGCGGTTCGACGGCGAGTCCACTGGCCTCGAGCATCCGCACCACGCGGTAGCGGTGCGGGCGCATGGGTTCGAGCAGCTCCACCATCCCGGCGTCGTCGACCGGCCGGCCGATCAGGGTCCAGCCGATCATTTTCGAGATGTGGTAGTCGCCGATCGAGAGTGCGTCGGCGTCGCCGAAGGCCCGTTGGGCGACCTCGGCGGCCGTCCACACCCCGACACCGGGAAGCGTGGTGAGGGCTTCTCGCGCCTCGACAACGGGGCGGACCGACTGCCGCTCCAGCGTGGCCGCCCGCTGCGCGCAGCCGACGATCGTGCGAGCCCGGCCGGGGTCGACATTGGCGCGATGGAACTCCCAGGACGGGATTCGCCGCCATGCCTCGGCCGACGGCGGCACGCGCATCCGCGCCGGGGCCGGTCCCGGCGCGGGCGAGCCGAATTTGGTGACCAGCAGTCGCCAGGCGCGAAACGCGTCGGCACCCGGCACCCGCTGCTCGATCACCGCGGGGACCAGCGCCTCGAGCACCCGCGCGGTGCGCCCCAGCCGGAGATGCGGCACCCGCGCAGCCGCGGCCGCGACAACCGGGTGCTGCGGACGGAAATCACTCGCGTCATCGTCGAAGCCCAGCAGCGCGGGCAGCGCGTCGACGTACTCCTGCGCGCCGTCACCCCAGGCTTGGCAGGTGACGGTGTCGGGGGCGGTGCGGTGAATCCGCGCGGTGACCGGCCCGCTGGTCTGCAGGCTGGTGCGCCAGATCGCCCGCTGCGCGTCGAGCTGGTAGCACGGGTCACCCGGGCCACGCCGCTGTGGCGCCAGCGTGAACCCGGGGCTGGCCGGGCCGGGGAAGACCAGCGTGCGCTCTTTCGCGTCCAAGGTCAGTCCGGGGCGACGCTGACGTCGGCCTTGTTCGGGTAGAACGCGACATGTCCGGCGATCGCTGCGACCGCCGGATAGGGCTCGTCGTAGGTCCAGATGGCGTCATCGACGGTCGTGCCCGCGGCGGTGACGCTGTAGTAGCTCGCATCGCCCTTGTAGGGACAGTACGTCTGGGTGTCGGTGCGGGTCAGCACGGCGGGATCGACGTCACCGATCGGAATGTATTGGACGACAGGATAGGTGGATTCGGCCAGGCCGAGCGCGGCGCGGGTGTCGGCGACCAGCTCACCGTTGACCCGGACCTGTACGCGACCGCTGGTCGGGGTGATGGTGATCGGATGCTCGGCGGTGGGCTGCTTGATCTCGCGTGTGCTCATCGTGGTCCTCCCTGCATTAGACGTAGTTGATGCACCGACGTAGTTGATGCAACAGCGCCCCGCACCCATGATTCCCCGCGGGGCTAAGGCCGGCGGGCGATTGCGTCGGCGACAACGGCGATCGGTGACGTCGTGGACCGACCGCCGGCCTCGTGCCGGTCGGCCATCTTGTAGGCGGTGTACATCCCGCGCACTCCGAGCCACCGGAACGGTTCGGGCTCCCAGGTGCGGGAGTGGTGATCGACCCAGGGCAGTGCGGTCAACGGCGTGGACCGCTTGAGCACCAGGTCACTCAGGGTGCGCCCGGCCAGGTTGGTCGCCGTGACGCCGTGGCCGACGTAGCCACCGGCCTCGCCCAGCCCGGTCGCGGGGTCCAGGCTGACGCCGGCCGACCAGTCGCGCGGCACGCCCAGCACCCCGCACCAACCGTGGGCGATCGGCACCCCACGGGTCTGCGGCAGGACGGTGTTGAGCACCCCGGTCAGGTAGCTGATGGTGTCCGCGCCGACGGCGCCGTCGTGATCGATGCGGGAGGCGTAGCGATAGGGCACCGCCCGGCCACCGATCGCGATGCGGTTGTCGGCCGTGCGCTGGGCGTAGAAGAACCCGTGCGCCAGGTCGCCAACGGTCTCGCGGCCTTCCCAGCCGATGCCTGCCCAGATGTCGTCCGACATCGGTTCGGTGGCGATCATCGCGCTGTTCATCGGCAGCCAGCGCCGGCGCAGCCCGCGCATCCGCGGCGTGAACCCCTCGGTGGCGCGCAGCACGATCGGCGCCCGCACCGCGCCCATCGGCGTCTGCACCCGTCCCTGGCTGATCTCCGTCACCGGGGTCTGCTCGTAGATGGTCACGCCGAGGCGCTGCACGACATCGGCCAGACCGCGCGCCAGCTTCGCCGGCTGGATCCGCGCGCAATGCGGGTTGAACGAGCCGAGCACCAGGCTGTCCACCCGCACTCGGGCCGCGGCCTCCGCAGCGCTCAGCATCTCGATGCCGTCGGTCCCCCACTCCCGGTCCTCATCGGCTTCGGCGCGCAGCCGGCGGGCCTGTGCCGCATTGCGGGCGACTTCGAGGTTGCCGCCCTTGACGATGTCGGCGTCGATGTCCTCCCTGGCGGCCACCGCGATGACTTCGTCGACGGCCGCGTTGAGAGTCTGCTGCCAGGCCACGACACTGGCGCGGCCGTACTGCTTGGCCAGCAGCTCGCGATGGCCGGGCGCCAGCCCGGACAGCCAGCCGCCGTTGCGGCCGGAGGCGCCGAACCCGGCAAAACGGGCCTCCAGCACGGTGATCCGCAACGACGGGTCGGCCTGCTTCAGGTAGTAGGCGGTCCACAACCCGGTATAGCCGGCACCGACGATGCAGACGTCGGCGTCGCGGTCACCGGGCAGGGCGGGGCGGGGGCGGGGAAGCTCGGTGAACCAGTGCGAGACGGCGCCGTTGATCGTGGCCATCCCACGAATCTAGAACGTGTAGCGGTGGTACTGCGCCATCGTCTTCAGCGCGGGCACCCAGGACATCACCCGGGCCATGATCCGATACTCCCGCGACACGTCGCGAAAGCTCTCCGATTCGAATGGTGACACCCAGGCCAACAGGCGCACACCCGGCACCGCCGCGACGATCTCGCCAGGGCCGTCGATGCCCCAGTGCAGCGTCGATCCCGACCGCCGGACCACGCTGTTGACCCACTGGCTGCGAATGCCGAACCGGTTGAACGCGTCGAATTGCAACTCGCCGGACGGGAAATGCGCGACGATCCGGCGCAGCAGTGCGATGCCGTCCGATTCGGTGAGATACATGGTCAAGCCCTCACCCAGAGCGAGCACCGGACGATCGGCGGGAATCTGGTCCAGCCAGCCGGGGTCGGTGACCGACGCTGCGATCCGGTGATAGTGCGGGCGCGACGGGTAGATCTGTTCCCGGAGTTCCATGATCGACGGGTAGTCGACGTCGTACCACTCGATACCCGGCCCGGGATCGAGCCGATACACCCGGCTGTCAAGGCCGGCCCCGAGATGCAGGACGACGGCGCGGTCATGGCAGGCCAGGAACTGGCGCGCCCAGATGTCGAAGTGCAGCGAGCGGGTGGTGACCGACGGTGATGTTCGGTCGGTGATCGTCGTCTTGGTCCAGTCGTAGTCGATGCTCGCCACCGCGTCCCTGGCCCACACATCCCCCAGGATCGGCCGTTCCCGTTCGGCGTCAAGGGCTTTGGCGTACAGGGTGGCCAGCATCGTCTGCGGTGGACCGTTGAGATCGACCTTGATTTTCGGCACCCGTCGAGGCTAGCCCCGATGTCACGCAACGATCAGCTGCCCGTGCATCATCGGATGGTAGGTGCAGTGGAAGGCATAGGTTCCCGGCTGCGTCGGGGCGGTGAATGTGGCGGTGCCCTTGCCGTCCACATCGACATCGAACGCGTTTCCGGTGTCGGCGGTGACGCTGTGTTCGGCACCGTCGGCGTTGGTCACCGTGACCGTGGCACCGGGCGGCACCGTTACCGGCGAGGCGAATTTCATACCGGAGATGGCGATCGTCGGGCCGGTCGCGGCGGCCGGGGCGGCCGGGGCGGCCGCGGTCGTCGAGGCGGGTGAGGACGCCGGGGCTGCCGGTGTCGAAGTTGTTCCCGAGGAGCACGCAGCCAGGAGAACGAGGCTGGCGAGTAAGGCGAATATTCGTGGCGTCATACGCGGGACACGTAATCGCCTCGACGCCGGTTCAGTCCGGCTTGGCCGCCTTCGCCTGGCGCTTGGCCTCGCGCAGCCCGACCCAGAAGCGTGCGGCCTCGCGGACGGACTCTTCCACCGGCCGGGGCTGCCAACCGAGTTCGCGGACGGCCTTGCTGTGGTCCAGCGGGCCCTCGGCACGCATCAGCCGCAACGAGCCCAGTGACAACTTCTCGTCGGTCTTCTGCAGCCGGGCTTTGGCGGTGCCCATCGCGGCCAGTGCGTAGGCGAGCGGCAGCGGAATCGTCTTGGCGGGCGGCGGAACACCCGCCTCGGCGGCCGCGATCCGAGCCACCTCGGCATTGCTGATCATCTTCTCCGAGATCAGGTAGCGCTCCCCGACCCGGCCGCGCTCCGCGGCCAGGATCATCGCGCGGGCGGCATCCTCGACCCCGACGGCCTCGAGGTCGATACCGCCCATGACGAACGGCAGCTTGCCGAACGCCGCGCCGGCGATGATCGCGCCGTGCGGGGTGCGGCCCCAGTCGCCGGTGCCATAGGTGGTCGACACGCACATCGCGATCGCGGGCAGGTTGTGCTCGCGCGCGTAGCGCAACACCAGTTCCTCGGCCTGCACTCGGGAGCGAACGTAGGGCGTCAAGCCGCGGTCGTTGATGACGTCGGTCTCGCTGGCCGTGCTGCCGCGCTGGCGGCCGACGGTGACGTAGCTACTGGTGAAAATAAAGCGACGTAAGGTCCCCGCGACTCCTTCTCCAGCGGCGATGTCGAGGACATTGCGGGTGCCCTCGACGTTGGTGTGGAACAGCGGCGCGGGATCGCTCAGCCATCCGCGGGTGTCGACGACGCAGTAGTAGACGTCGTCGACACCGGCCATTGCCTCGCGCAATACCGCGTTGTCCCAGATATCACCGACGAACCGCTGCACGTCGAGGTCGTCGATGGAGATGGTGGAAGCGTTGGCGCGCACCATGACTCGCACCTCGTGGCCGTCGGCGACCAGTTGGCGGGTGACGTGCGAGCCGAGGAATCCGTTGGCCCCGATGACAAGCTTGGGGGCGCTCACTTGAATCCCCCGTTGGCCTTCATCCAGGCCGCCGCCTCCTCGTCGAGGGTGCCGAGCTTCTCGGCTTTCTTGCACCACTTCATCCCGGCTTGCAGGAAGCGCAGCGGGTTGTAGATGTCCTCCTGGCGCGACCACAGCCCGTCACCGGCGTAGGTGACGATCGAGATGTTGGTGGCGCTGATGATCGTGCCGTCACCGGGATCGCGCATCGGATTGTCGAGCTCGCAGATGACCCGGCCAGTCTCCTCGTCGAACACCGTCCACAGCGACGGAAACTCGGTCATGTAGCTGCCGGGAAAGCTGCCCATCGTCTTGGTGATCCAGGCACGCACCTCGTCGCGGCCCTTCATCGTGCCCATGGCGTGCTCGACGTAGTCGACGTCGGGGGTGTAGTGACTCACCCAGGCGTCCCAATCTTGGGTGCGGGCCGCATCGGCGACCGTCTGCTCGAAAATTGCGAATGCTTCGGTCAGTTCTTCACGGGAGAATCGCGCCACGGCTTCAAACTAGAACACGTTCTATCCAGCTTTGTCGAGGGGTTGAGCGCAGGCAGGAGCGTTTCTGACGGAACTGTGACATGGGAACTATCTGAATGACAGTTGAGGTTGAATCGGGCATGTCGCACGACTATCACAAGAATCCCGCTGCCGTTTCCGCGCTGTCTCCCGAGCAGTATCGGGTGACCCAGGAGAACGGCACCGAGCGTCCCTTCACCGGTGAGTACTGGGACAACCACGAGCCGGGCATCTACGTCGACGTCGTCTCGGGCGAGCCGCTGTTCGCCTCGGTCGACAAGTTCGAGAGCGGCTCCGGATGGCCCAGCTTCACCAAACCGATCGACACCTCGAACGTCGTGACCAAACGGGACTTCAGTCATCTGATGGTCCGCACCGAGGTCCGCTCGGCTAACGGCGACAGCCATCTCGGCCACGTCTTCAAGGACGGGCCTCGCGCCGAGGGAGGGTTGCGCTACTGCATCAACTCCGCTTCGCTGAAGTTCATCCACCTCGACGACCTCGAGGCACAGGGCTACGGCGACTACACCCAGCTATTCAAGGAGGATGCGTGAGCGACAACAAGAGGGCGATCTTGGCCGGCGGCTGCTTCTGGGGCATGCAGGACCTGATCCGCAAGCAGCCCGGCGTGGTGTCCACCCGGGTGGGCTACACCGGCGGCAAGAACGACCACCCCACCTACCGCAACCATCCCGGCCATGCCGAGGCGGTCGAGATCGTCTACGACCCGGCCCAGACCGACTTCCGTGCGCTGCTGGAGTTCTTCTTCCAGATCCACGATCCGAGCACGAAGGACCGGCAGGGCAACGACGTCGGCTCCAGCTACCGGTCGGCGATCTTCTACCTCGACGACGACCAGAAGCAGGTCGCGCTCGACACCATCGCCGATGTCGACGCCTCCGGGCTGTGGCCGGGCAAGGTGGTCACCGAGGTGACCCCGGCCGGCGACTTCTGGGATGCCGAGCCGGAGCACCAGGACTATCTGGTGCATTACCCGAACGGCTACACCTGCCACTTCCCGCGGCCGGGCTGGAAGCTACCGAAGCGGGCGCAGGTCTAACACTGGCTGGTGGGCGCGTTTCGTCGATACACGACGACGCGCCCACCCTTCTTTGGTGTGAACGCCACGCCACGCGAATGCCATTTCTCACCTGGCGCTGTTGTGGTCGCAATCGTGAAGTTGCGCAACACCGTTCGTAGGACGACGTCCATCTCCATATTGGCGAAGGCCGCGCCGATGCAGCGACGGGTGCCGCCGCCGAACGGTACCCAGGCGAACGTATTGGGCCTGGTATCGAGGAAGCGTTGCGGGTCGAATCGCTCCGGATCGGGGAACATCTCCGGGTTCTCGTGCAGCTGGTTCAGGCTGACCATCACCGAATAGCCTTGCGGCACGCGCCATTCGCCAAGCTCGTAGATCGGCGCCATGACGTGCCTGCCGCTGAAGTCGATCACCGTGCGGTTGCGCTGGATCTCGAAGATGGTGGCCTGCCGATAGGTGTTGTCGTCGGTCTCGGCCTCAGCGACCAGCCGGCGCAGCACCTCCGGATGCCGCGAGATCCGTTCGAACGCCCATGCCAAAGTCGAGGCGGTGGTCTCGTGGCCGGCGGCCAACAGTGTCAGCAGCTCGTCGCCGATCTCACCGCGCGTCATCTTCGAGCCGTCTTCGTAGCTGCTGCGCAGGAACAGCGACAGCACATCGGTGCGGTCTTCGAAGTTGGGGTCGCGTTGCGCCCGGCTGACCAAGGTGTCCACCAGGCCCTCATATTCACGCCGGTATTCGGCGAGCTTTCCCCAAGGCGTCCAGGGTAATTCGCGTTTGGGCGCGGGCAGCACCGCCAGCCGTGAGCCCAGGGTCACCCAGCGCGGAATGAGATCGCGCAGGCGTTCCAGCTCGTACCCGTCAGCACCGAAGATCGCCCGCAGGATGATGTTGAGGGTGATGTGCATCATCGGTTCGAGCGTGGCGAATTCGGTTCCCTGCGGCCAGGATTCGACTTCGCGCAGCGTCTCCTCGATCACGATCTGCTCGTAGGCCTTGATGCTCTTGCCGTGAAACGGCGGAGTGAGCAGCTTGCGGCGGACCCGGTGCTCCACGCCGTCGAGGGCGAACACCGATCCCTTGCCCAGCAGCCGGCTGAGGTTGGGCTGGATGTTGTACAGCACGTCGGGACTGGTGGTGAAGATCTGCTTGGTCAACGCGGGGTCCGAGACCACCACCGTGTTGCCGAACACGGGCACCTGCAGCGTGACGGCGCGTCCGTAGCGTCGGGTCAGCCAGTCGGCCGTGGGCCTGCGCGCGGCCATGAATGCCACCTTGAGCAGGGCACTTGGCACTTTTGGAGTGGGTGGCAGCTTCGGTTCGGTGGACACCGGACGGTCGCTGCTCAATGTCTCCGATCCGGCGGCTCCGACGGTTGGTGCTTGGCTCATCAGTGAGGCCCTCCCAGCACTGGCGTGGTACCGCGTTGTACCACGGGGTTGTGGGGTACGGTACCTGTCGGTACCACCCCTGACAAGGGGGCTCGGGAGGGAGATTCCGATGACCACGACGACGTTCGACGAGACTGCCGCCGTCGGGCGCCACGACGACTTCCGCCAGCGGCTGCTCGACGGGCTCGCCGCCTCGATCGAGGAGCGCGGCTACCGCGACACCACCGTCGCCGACATCGTCCGGTATGCCCGCACCTCCAAGCGCACGTTCTACAGCCAGTTCGGCACGAAAGAGGACTGCTTCGCCGAGCTGCTGACCGCCAACAACGACGAGCTGGTCGCCACCATTCGCGACGCAGTCGACCCACGGGCGCCCTGGCACGAGCAGATTCGCCAGGCCGTCGTCACCTACGTGCACACCATCGAGGAACGGCCGGCCATCACGCTGAGCTGGATCCGCGAGCTGCCCGCACTCGGCGAATACGCCCGGCCCACCCTGCGTCGCGGATTCGGCCGGCTGGCGACGATGATCGTCGAACTCAGCACCAACGACGGCTTCCGCACCGCGGGCCTGGCACCGCTATCGCATGCCGCGGCGGTGATCCTGGTCGGCGGCCTGCGCGAGCTCACCGCACAGACCGTCGAGGACGGTCAGCCCGTCACCGACATCATCGAGCCCGCACTGGCCGTGTCGCTGGCGCTGCTGGGGCCGAAACCCCTTACCTGACAACGCGAAAGTAACACCAGGGCGGTGAATCGGGCCCGATTTCCCGCCATGGCGTTACGCTCGGCGGTCGCCGCGCGACAGGCGCGGGACGACGAATGCGAACGCCCGCGGAAAGCCCAGTGGTGACAACCGGCCGTGACGGATGTCGTCGATCGAAACATCGCGCACCTCGCCTGCGGACGGCTCATAGCAGCGCATGACGGCGCCGTCGATCTCGGTGAGCAGTACCCAATGCCGGGGGATCACTATGCCGATCACCATCGCCACCGGCCAGCCCGCGGCCACCGCATCGCATACGTCGGCCAACCGGTCGCGGCAGCGCGCCGGCCGCCAGCGGTAGTGCACGCCGCGCGGGGCACTGTGCACGGTCAGCGCTCGGGCCACCCCGGCAGG
This sequence comes from Mycobacterium sp., assembly GCA_023264735.1. GTDB lineage: Bacteria > Actinomycetota > Actinomycetes > Mycobacteriales > Mycobacteriaceae > Mycobacterium. The sequence goes on from JAHFVD010000027.1 coordinate 84,588, forward strand.
TGTGGCACCCAGCGCATGCGGCCACACCACGTTGATCGCGCGGTGCACGCGCAGCTGTTCGGCGTCGAACCACGACTGCGGGTCATCCGATCGCAGCGGGGCGCCGTAGTCGGCATCGAGTAGCGCCCCGGCCATCACCGCGACGCTGGGGCCACAGCTGACCCCGTCGCGCTGATGCGGCCACCTCACGACGGCGGGAACCCGCCGGTGGCCACCGGCCCCCAGGTCTGCGGCGTCACCCGGATCAGGCACTTGCCCTGTTTGACCATGGCCTCGCGATATTCGGCCCAGTCCGAGTGCTCGCCGGCCACCGCCCGGAAGTAGTCGACCAGCGGCTCGACGGCATCGGGCAGGTCGATCACCTCAGCAGGTCCGTCGATCTGGACGTAGGGACCGTTGAATTCGTCGGACAGCACCACGACACTGGCCCGCCCGGTGCGGCGGATGTTGACCGACTTGGCGCGCTGGGGGTAGCTCGCGATCACCAGCCGGCCGTGCTCGTCGACGCCGCCCGTCACCGGTGAACTCTGCAGCGTGCCGTCAGCGCGGAAGGTGGTGAGCACCATGCGGTGCCGCGGACGGACGAAGTCCAACAGCGCGGGGAGGTCGACGGTGTCGGCGGTGGCGAACTTTGGCGACATATCGCCACTCTAACCACCGCCCAGCGTACGTTTGTTTCTGACGTCAGGAGGACACCATGGCCACCATGCGCGCCGAGCGCTTCTACGCGGACACCAAAACCGTTGTCCTGGAAGATGTTCCGATCCCCAAGCCCGGTGATGGTGAAGTACTGGTCAAGGTCGCGTTCTGTGGCATCTGCCATTCCGACCTCAGCCTGATCAACGGCACCTTCCCGGCCCAGCGCCCGGTGGTCACCCAGGGGCACGAAGCGTCGGGGACCATCGCCAAGCTCGGTCCCGGTGTCACCGGCTGGTCCGAGGGTGACCGCGTCGTCGTCGCCGCCGGCCGGCCCTGCGCGAAGTGCGCCAACTGCCGCCGCGGCGATCTGGCCAACTGCATGCGAATTCAGCTGATGGCCTTCGCCTATGACGGCGCGTGGGCCGAATACACCGTCGCGCAGGCCTCGGGCCTGACCCGGGTGCCCGACAATGTGCCGCTGGAGCAGGCCGCGATCCTCGCCGACGCGGTGTCGACGCCGTTCGGCGCGGTGGTGCACACCGGCAAGGTGGGCGTCGGCGAGTCGGTCGGAGTGTGGGGTGTCGGCGGCGTCGGCACCCACATCGTGCAGCTGGCCCGGCTCGTCGGCGCGGTCCCGGTGATCGCCGTCGACATCAATCCCGCGGTGCGCGAGCGTGCGCTGGAACTCGGCGCCGACTACGCATTCGATTCGTGCGACCCCGATTTCGCCGACAAACTGGCCGAGGCCACCGGCGGGCGCAATCTCGACGTCGCCTTCGATGCGGTCGGGCTGAAGGTCACCTTCGAGCAGGCACTGAATTCGCTGACCATCGGCGGCCGGCTGGTCGGGGTCGGCATGAGCGCCGAGACCCCGACCGTGGGTCCGACATCGATGTTCAATCTGGTGCAACGCCAGGTGCTCGGCCACCTCGGCTACCACAACACCGACATCGAGACGCTGGCGCAGCTGGTGTCCCGCGGCCGGCTGGATCTGTCGCGTTCGATCAGCCAGATCATCCCGCTCGAGGACATCGCAGACGGGATCCGCATTCTCGAGCACGCCGAAGGCAATCCGATCCGGGTGCTCGTCCAGCCTTGACATCGTGAGCGACCGCCCATTCGACGCCCAGGAACGCACCGCGCTGTGCGATCTCTTCGACAACCTCGGTCCGGATGCCCCGACCCTCCTCGACGGCTGGACAACCCGAAAACTGGCCGCCCATCTTGTGCTCCGCGAGCGTGATCCGATCGCTGCCCCCTGTCTCGTCCTGCCTGGACCGCCTGCACGTTTTGCCGAACGCCGCACGACAGCCCTGGTCGAGCGAAAGGAATTCAGCTGGTTGGTCGCGCGTCTGCGCTCCGGCCCGCCCATTGGCTTCTTCCGTCTGTCCTGGGTCCGCTCTTTCCCGAGTCTCAACGAGTTCTTCGTCCATCACGAGGACGTCCGCCGGGCTGACGGTCGCGGCCCGCGTGGGGATCTGACACCTGCGCTAGAGGCGGCGCTGTGGCGAAACGTCCAGCGCGGCAGCCGGTTTTTGAGCCGCCGGGTCCGCGGAGTCGGCCTCGACATCGTGTGGACGGGAACCCGGCAACGGATCACTGTCCGGACGGGCGATCCAATCGCAGAGCTCAGCGGGCTCCCCGGCGAACTGCTGCTGTACCTGTTCGGACGTCAGGCCGCCGCCCGGGTCGAAGTGTCTGGGCCACCCGACGCCGTCGCGGCCGTCCAGAACGGTCGCTTCGGAATGTGAGCCGCGCGCGGACCCCGCAGAGTGACTAGGCTTGGCCCTCCGGCGCTCTGCGCCGGCGATCTCCTGAGTGCCAAAGGAGCGCATATGTCCGCCGCACCGAAGGGCCCCGGCCACATCCGGCTGACGTCGCATCGCGGCGCCGATGACGCCCTGCCGATCCGCTGGGGCGCGGCCACCGCAGGCGAGCGCGGGCCGCTGATCGGTACCACCAGCACCCGCAGCCACCGCAATGTCATCGGCACCCACAGCGGCTCCTACAGCGTGTATCGCGCACTGGCCGTTGCGGCCGGCGCACTGTCCCGCGAGCATCGGGCAGACCTGACCAACACCTCCCCCACCGACAGCATCGGGCCGTATCCGCAGTGGAGCCGCCCCGAGGCGATCGTCAGCCTGGACCCGTGGGGCGCGATGGTCGCCGACGCGTTCGCCGCCGAGCTCGCGGCCGGCCAGGACATTCGCCCGACCATCGCGGTCACCAAGGCGCACGTGATCCTGCCGGAGATCGCCGACGCCATCGAGAAGGGCCGGCTGGTTCCCGACGGCCGGGTGCTGCTGCCCGGTGGGGCGGCACTGGTGACCAAGGCCGCGATCGAGCCGGTCTGGTATCTGCCCGGTGTCGCAGAGCGTTTCGGGTGCAGCGAGGCTCATCTGCGCCGGGTGCTGTTCGAGGAAACCGGCGGTATGTATCCCGAACTGGTCACCCGCTCCGATTTGGAGGTATTCCTCCCGCCGATCGGCGGGCAAACCCTCTACATCTTCGGTGCCCCAAGCGATCTCGCCGAT
>JAHFVD010000028.1:0-53925 GCA_023264735.1 Mycobacterium sp.
CACCCGGGTGATCGAACGTGAACTGGGTGAACAGCTTCCGAGGATCTGCTGATCGGTGACCACTACCAGTGGCCGGACGCCTGAGGTCCGGTGTGACTGCTGATCTTTCGGCCCTGGTCGATGCGCATGATTCATCGACAACCAGGCCAAGGTCGTCTCTACTCCAACCGTCTGGCCGATCTGGCCGCACTGGTCGGCAAGGCGCTGTAACAGTCGTCAGCGCGCGTCTGCCCAGAACGGCGGGCGGGCGACGTGTTCGGCGCGGTGGGCGCCGTCGGTGGTCGCCTTGGCCGACCACGCGGTGCCCTCGCAGATCAGATCGTGCGGCACCGGAATCTGGTCGGGGAGCAGCTGTCCACCGGGTATCGCGTCGACGATCGCCTGGACCGGCAGCGGCGGGGCCAGCGCGGCGGTATCGGGCAAGGTGGTGAGCGCGGCCGGGATCGGCGGGGCCGGTGCGGCCGCCGGAGCGGCGACGACCGGCACCGGAGCGGCCAGCGGCATCGGGACCGGTGGCACCACGACAGGGACGGCGGCGGGCGGAACCGGAGCCGGCAGGACAGCCGCGGCGTCTTCGACCGGAGCGGCCATCGGCACCGCGGCGGCATCTGGTGCCGCGGCGACCGGTTCCGAGGTCAGCGAGAACAGTTCGGGACCAGGGGCCGGGGCAGCGGCCACGGGTGCGGCCATCGGAGCGGGCTCGACCGGCGCCACCGGGGGAGCTGCGGCAGCCTCCAGAGCGGGTGCGGCCTCTGGGATTGGCGCGGCTACCGGTGGGGCCGGTGCGATATCGGCCACCGGGACGACATCGGTGACGGGTGCCGCGACGGGAGCCGGCGCTGCGGCCAGTGGTGCGGGGGCCTCGGCCGGGACGACTGGAACGACGGGCGCGGCTGCGGGAAGCGCAACCGGGGCAGGAACAGGCGCGGCGGCCGGCAGCGGGGCCGCGACGGGTGCAGCGACCGGAACGGGGGCGGCAGGCACGGCGGGCACCACCACCGGAGCAGGGACCACCGGCATCGGCAGCGCGGCCACCGGGACAACGGGCACCGCAGCCGGGGGGACCGGAGTCAGGGCGCTGTCGGTGATCGGGGCGGCAGCAACGGGCATCGCATCCATGGGCGCCGCCACCGCCGCGGGAGCCGCGACAGGAACCGGTGCGGCCGCGTCGGGGACTACGACGCCGACGACGGAGGCCGCGCTTCCGAGCATGTCCGGCACGGCCGTCGGCGAGGACGCGAACTGTTCAATGATGCTGCCGCAGGGCACACCCGGGCTTGGCGCTGCACCGGCAAGCGGACCGGAAATGCAGCTCAGCAGGATCAGAGCCGCGCTGCCGACCGACACGGCCGCGGGGCGGTGGATGTTCGGCGACACGCTTCCCCGTCCATGATGATCTTGATTGGTTAACAAGACGGTAGCGGGTTGCGCGGTCAAAACAAGGTCGTGCCGATTCCTTTATGAAACCGATACGGTTGCGTATCAACGAGTTCAGTGTTGCGCGGCGCGTTCGGCCACCAGCGGGCGATCCAGCCGGTCGACGTAGCGACCATGTGATCGTCGACCGAGATCAGGACCAGGTCATTCATCTCCACGTTCAGCTCCTCTGCTTCTGCGGTTCAGGGAACTCGATCTCGGCACCACCGGGCATGGGGCTTACGCCGAGGCGGTCGCAGACCTCCAGGACTTCATCGACGATCGAGGTCGGCACGATGAACTTCTCGGTGGCCGATATCTGCTCGAGGTGTTCGGCGATGTCCTCGGCCGCGGGCTCGGTACCGGCGTCGGCCAGCCAGCCGTCGCTGAGCCCGACGAACGCGCGGGCATACCGTCCCGCGCAGGCCGAGTAGTTGCGGTGCGTGAAAGTGCAAGCCCTACTTGCCAAGAACACCACAAGCGGCACCACCAGTTCGGGCCGGATCGCGCGCATAAAACCCGATTCGGCGAGGAACTTCTCGTCGCCCACCGTCTCGGTGACCATCCGTGAAAAGCCGGTCGGCAACACGGCGTTGGCCAGGATGCCATGCGCTTCACCTTCGATCGCAATGACATTCGTCAACCCGATCAAGCCCGTCTTGGCCGCGGCGTAATGCGCCTCCATCGGCTGCCCGAAGACTCCCGCCGAGGAGGAGATGAACACGAACCGGCCGCCGCCGTTGGCCTTCATCACCCGATAGGCGGGCTTGGCCAGGTGGAAACCACCATCGAGGTGGACCCGCAGCATCCGGCTCCAGTCGTCGTGGGAGAGGTCCTCGAAGGCAACGCTGCCGAAGATGCCCGCATTGCTGACGACGGCATCGAGGCGGCCGAACGCAGTCACCGCCGTGTCGACGATCGCGGCGCCGCCCGCCGGCGGCGATGATCTCGTCGACCACCGAGTCGGCGACAGCGGCATCCACACCGTCGCCGCGGATGGTGGACCCGATGTCGTTGACGACGACGGCGGCGCCCCGCTTGGCCACATCGAGTGCGTAGAGCCGGCCGAGTCCACGGCCTGCGCCGGTCACGATCACTGCTTGACCGGTGAAATCGATCATGTCATCACCTTTGTCATTTCGGTGCTGATGCGACCCCCGGTGCCGCGAACAGGGCAGTTGACTGCCCCCCAGCCGAACTCTACGGTGGAACAGATATTTGGTCAACAAGTCCATTGGTGGACGTGAGAGGGCAGATGGCTGACGACGATCGACTCGCTCGCCTGGCCGTGATCGCGTCGGCGCTGGCCGGTCACGTCGTGGTCGTCGCCCCTGCCGAGTCCGGCGCGCCGCCGTGGACGGACGGGCAGAGCATCTTCGTCGATCCCGCGGCCGCCCAGCGCGCCACCATCGAGGCGATTGCCGTTCAGGCCTCGCTGATCGCGGCGGACAGCCTCGACGTCGACATCGTCAAGACGCTCACCAGGAACCGGAAGGTGGCCGCACGCTATCTCGCCGTCGAGGGGCATCGCGCACTGCTGGCCAACGCCGACATCCTGCCCGGCACCCTGGCATCCCTGGCCGACACCGCAGTAGCCAGCCGAAGCCACTCCGCCGCGGAGTCATTGGCGATCGCGATCGGCTCGGCGCCGATCGCGGACGCACCCGCGCACTTCGGTGTCCTCCGGCCCAAGCAGCTGCTGGCGGTCATCGGGCGTGCGGCGAAGGCGGTGGACCACAACACAATCGGCCATGTCCCGCGAAGCCAGGGCAAACGCGAACTCGAGGAGCTCGACGACGGCGAATTGCCAACGGGTGAAGACGATCCCGATATGTTCACCAGTCCGGTCGGTGGCGGCGGCTTCATCGGGAAATGGCTCAAGAAGCTGCTGTCGTCGACCCGTGCGGGCAGCTCCGGTGGCGGGCCGCCGGGAGCGGATTCGCCCACCCATCGCGCCAATTCGGTCAACCGCGGGGCCAACGCGGTGTCATCGAGCGCATCGGCCGCAACCGAGGACGGTGCGGATGCCAAGTCGGGTGGCGTGACCTACCCGGAGTGGGATGTCAATCAGAAGAAGTACCGCCCGGACTGGTGCGCCGTGCGCGAGGTCGAACCGCGGATCGAGCCCACAGCGTCGGCCGCCATCGACGACGCCATCGCGTTTCGGCGGCCGCTGGCCCGCCTCGGCATGGGCCTGCACCGCCGGCATCGGCAGGCCCAGGGCGATGACATCGACATCGACGCTGCCGTGGCGCTGAGGGTGGAGGTCATGGCGGGTTCGGTGCCCGATGAATCGGTGTACCTCGACAGCCTGCGCCGCCGCCGGGACCTTTCGGTGCTGGTGTTGCTCGACGTATCGGGATCATCCGCCGAGGCGGGCACGGTCGGCAAGACCGTTCACGAGCAGCAGCGTGCCGCCGCGGGCAACCTCGTCGTCGCGCTGTATGACCTCGGCGATCGCGTCGCCCTGTATGGCTACAACTCCCAGGGCCGTGCGGCGGTGAATCTCATTCCGATCAAACGGATGGACGAGCATCTGGACAGCCGCGTTCTGCGCAGGCTCAACAGTGTGCAGCCCGCGGCGTACTCACGCCTGGGCGCTGCCATCCGGCACGGCAGCCGGGTGCTCGAGGAGCGCGGCGGTACCTCGCGGCGACTCCTCGTCGTGTTCTCGGATGGCCTTGCCTACGACCACGGTTACGAGCGCGGATACGGCGCCGCCGATGCGCGCCGTGCGCTGACGGAAGCCCGCAGGCGGGGGACAGGCTGTGTATGTCTGACCGTCGGCGCGAACGTCGACACGGCCTCGCTTCGCAGCGTCTTCGGCAGTACCGCACACGCCATGGTGGGTCGCCCTGAGCAGCTCACGGGCGTTATCGGCCCGCTATTCCGGTCGGCGGTCCGCGCCGCCGAAGTCCGGCGGCGTGTGTGATGACCCAATGCTTGAAACAAACATCTGTTCCGCTATACGCTGCGAACCACCGCAGCGAGGCGGGGAAGGAACATTGAGTGGTCGCGGATAAGCTCGAGCACCAGAACGGGGCCGCCTACCTCCCTGATGGGGAGCGGCCCTACTACCAGCCTGTTGTAAACGAGGAGACCGTCTTCAAGGCGGCCTACCGCCAAGGGCTTTCGCTGCTGCTCAAGGGGCCCACCGGCTGCGGCAAGACCAGGTTCGTCGAGGCGATGGCCCATGATCTCGGCCGACCGCTGATCACGGTGGCCTGCCATGACGATCTGACGACCGCTGATCTGGTCGGCCGCTATCTCTTGCGTGGCGACGAAACGGTGTGGGTCGACGGCCCGCTGACGCGCGCGGTGCGCGAGGGTGCGATCTGCTACCTCGACGAGGTCGTCGAGGCGCGCCAGGACACCACGGTCGTGCTGCACCCACTCGCCGACTACCGTCGCCAGTTGCCCATCGAGCGCCTTGGCGTGACGCTGGACGCCGCGCCCGGTTTCGGTCTAGTCGTTTCGTACAACCCCGGCTACCAGAGCGTGTTGAAGGATCTGAAGGACTCCACCCGGCAGCGCATGGTGGCCATCGAATTCGGCTTCCCCACACCGGAAATCGAAGAGGGCATCGTGGTTCACGAGGCAGGCGTTGAACGCGCGATGGCCGCCGAACTGGTGCGCTTCGGGCAAGCGGTGCGCAGGCTGGAGACCGGTGGGCTTCGCGAGGTGGCCTCGACGCGGGTGCTGATCGCGGCCGGCCGGCTCATCGCGGAGGGCCTGTCGATGCGCGAGGCGGCGCGCGCGGCCATCGCGGGTCCGCTCACCGACGATGCGGTCGTCGGACGTGGCCTCGCCGAAATGATCGACGTCTACTTTTCCGTATCCGACTGATCAGGAGACTGCATGTCCTACGAAAGCACTGCGGAGCCGATCAAGGTCGGTTACCTGATGGACTTCACGCTGCCGCCGGGCTTTCCGGAAGAACTGTTGTCGTCGTTCACCCGCTGCTTCGACCTCGTCTTCGAAGAGGCCATCGCGGACGGCGTTATCGACCGGCCGGTTCAGATGATCTACAAGGAAGTCGAGGGCCTGCCGAAGGGCAGCGTCAAGGCCGTGATCGACGCCTACGGCGAACTCGTCGACGAGGGCTGCCTGGTGGTGTTCGGGCCGAATATCACCGACAACTGCGTGCCGGTCCGTGAGTCGATCGAGGAGCGTTTCAAGGTTCCCGCGATCAGCGTGACGGGCACCGACGACTGGCTCGGTGAGTGGACGTTCGCCTTCCCCCAGGGCTCGATGACCGACGAGCCGATTTTCATCGCCGACCTGATCGCCAAGCGGGGACTCACCGAGATCGGCGTGCTGGTCGAACAGAGCCTGATCGGCGAAAGCTATCTGAAGAACCTGCGAAGCGCGTGCCGCCGCGAGGGTATTCGCATCGTGGCCGAAGCTGCGATCGCGCAGACCGCGCAGGACATCGATGAGGCCGTCCGCTCGCTGCACCAGGCGAAGGCCGAGGCCATCGTGCACCTCGGCTTCGGGTTCGGGATCGTGTTCATCAACCCTGTCCTGGAAGCACTCGACTGGGATCCGCCGCGGTTCACCACCACCGCATTCCAGAACGCGTGGGTCAACCCGATCATGTGGAACGCCTTCATGGGTTGGGTCGGGGTCGACCAATACGACGAGGGCAACCCGATCGGCCAGGCCTGGCTGGACCGCTACGCCACGCGCTACGACGGCAGCCGCCCCGAGTATTGCGTGACAGTGGTCAACCACGATGTGGCCGCCACACTTGTGCGCGCCTTCGCCGACTCGCATCCGCTGAGCCCGCGCGGCGTCAAGGAGGCGTTGGAACGGGTCAAGATGCTGCCGGCCGCGTCGGGCGCGCCGGGAACCCGGGTGTCCCTTGGCAAGTGGACGCGACGCGCGTGGATGGGGTCGGGATACCTGGTGGCGCGCACGCTGGACGCCGACGGTGTGAACTCGCATCTCGTAGATCGTTTCGGAGGGGAAGGCTGAGATGACCACCCAGGAGTCCACGCCACCGCCTGCGCCAGCCGAATCACCGACCCCGCCGCGCACCGGCCCGAATTGGGGCCGGGTGATCGCACTGCTGGCCTGGCTCGGCTTCCTCGGGTTGTTCCTCGCGGTCGGGCGTACCGCTGTCGACCCGCGGGTGGCCAACCCGAACGTGGAGGGGCGGCCCCGTCCGGTCGAGTTCTTGAACGGCTGGGATCACTGGCAGCTCGTCCCGCAGATCGGCGCCGCGATCATGGTGGTGGGGCTCACCGTCGTCTTCATCCGCGGCTGGCGCAAGAACCCCGGCAGCCCGGTACTGATGATGGTCCTGGTCACCACGCTCATCGTGTGGCAGGACCCGATCATGAACTGGTCGCCGTATGCCGTGTACAACCCGGCACTGCTGCACTGGCCGGAGTCTTGGTACCTGATCATGATGTCGCCGACCGTCGAACCCTTCATCGTGTTCGGTTATGTCACTTTCTATTTCGGCCCGTACTTCCCGGCCATCTGGATTCTGCGCAAGCTTCAGGCGAGATGGGGCCCGGAGTCGTTCGTGACCAGGCACCCGCTGATCAGCCTCGGTGCACTGGTACTGGTCATCGGCTTCATCTTCGACGCCATGCTGGAGATCAGCCTGGTGCGCACCGGTCTGTATATCTACTCGCAGGCGATTCCGTGGGGAACGCTGTTCGCCGGCACCACTTTCCAGTTCCCGCTGCTGTGGGAGTCGCTGTCGGTGACATTCGTGATGATCCCGGCGGCGATCCTCGTCTACCGCGATGACACCGGGAAGTCGGTGGCGGAGAAGCTCGCCGCGAAGGCCAAGCTGTTCCCGAGGAAGCCGGTGCTCGGCACGTTCCTGGTGATGTTCGCGATCATCAATGTGTCGTATTTCGCCTACGGCGGGTGGTTCTGGGTGATCAAGGCGACCGGCGCCGCGACGTCGGTGGCGTGCCCGTGGCCGTTCCCGGAAGCCAAGGTGTACGACCCGCAAGGTTTCTACCGGGCGAACGGCGCCGAAGGCCCCTACTCGGTCGGCAAGTGGTCCACCTGGCAGCAGGGGCCGTCACGAAACACCGACGTCGAACTCGGCTCGACGAGCGATCGTTGCGCCACAGGGAACGCCAATGGGTGAGCTTCGCACGGTCGTCATCACCGGCGCCGCCCGCGGTCTGGGGTTCGCCTCGGCGGTACGGCTGTACCGCGAAGGCTGGCGGGTGGTGGCCGCCATGCGCACACCTGACCGGGGCATACCGTTGCTCCGCGAAGCGACGGGTGCGGGCGAGGACGATGATCGCCTGATCGGTGTTCAGCTCGACCTGATGGACATGGACTCAGTTGTGAACGCCGCCAAGTCAATTGAGGAACGGGTGGGTGCGCCCTATGCGCTCGTGCACAACGCAGGCATCTCGTCGGCGGGGATGGCCGAGGAGACCGACGTGGAGTTGTGGCAGCGGATGTTCGCCACCCACGTGATCGGCCCCGTCGCATTGACCAATGCGCTGTTGCCGTCGATGCGGGCCGCGGGGGAGGGCCGGATCGTTCTGGTATGCAGCTCGGCCGGGGTGCGAGGACAGCCGGCTACGGCGCCATACTCGGCCAGCAAGGGCGCCATGGAGCGGTGGGGCGAATCGCTGGCGTCCGAGATCGCACCGTTCGGGCTCGGCGTGACGGTGTTGATCACCGGCACCTACGACACCGAGATCATCACCGATGCCGGCACCACCGACGACCGTGACTTCGGCGGTCCGTACGCCCGGCTGCACCAGACGATGAACACCCGGGGGCGCTTCGCCATGAAACTGGCAAGGTCGCCGGAGCGGTTCGCCGACGGGCTGGTCAAGGAACTGGCCGACCGCAGCCCATTCCGCCGTCGGGCGGTCGGGCCGGATGCGTCGATGTTGTTGGTGTCCCACAGATTCCTGCCGTCGTCGGGTATGCATCACATGTCGAGGATCGTTTTGGGCATCCCCAGGCAGGGCTCGATGCGCAACGGCGCGTATCCCCTGACAGCGACACAGAAGGCGATGGTGTTCGCCATGAAAGTCATCCCGCAGCCGGTGATGCAACGCATCGTCGCGGCGGCGGCCAAACGTTCAGCGGCGAAACAGCCACCGCAGCAACAGACTGACTGACATCTCAAGGAGTGCTAATGGAACAACTTTTCGATGACCTCGACGACTTCGGCTCGTTCGATGACGTCGTGTCCGGCAATGTGCGCGATCCGTTCCCGGAGCTGGCCCGCTTGCGCCGAGAGGAGCCGGTCCAGCGCATCGAAGGTTCCGCAATGCCGGGCGAGGCCGGTCTACCTGTTTTCATTGTGTACCGGTTCGAAGAGGCCCAGCAGATGTTGCGTGACAACGAGACGTTCTCGTCGTCGGGTGTCATTGCCGCCTTCGGTCCGGTTCTGGGTGAGCGCGTGATGCTCGGCATGGACGAGCCGGTCCACGGCAGGCTGCGTGCGCTGATCTCGAAAGCGTTCTCGCAGAAGTCACTTGCGCGTTTTCAGGACGAGCTGGTCGCCCGGGTGGGCAACGAGCTGATCGACGCCTTCGTCGCGAACGGCAAGGCCGATCTCGTGAAGGAGTTCACCTTCGCCTATCCGAGCCGGATCATCGCGGGGTTGTTGGGGTTGCCGGAGGAGGACTATCCGCAGTTCCAGCGTTGGTCGATCTCGCTGTTGAGCTGGATCATGAACCCCGAACGGGGGCTTGCAGCTTCGGCCGCGCTGGTCGAGTACTTCACGCCGATTCTGGTCGCACGGCGGGCAGAGCCGCGCGACGACCTGATCAGTCTGCTGGCCGCCGCGGAGATCGACGGCGAGAAGCTCGAGGACGAGGAGATCTTCTCGTTCCTGCGGCTGCTGCTTCCGGCCGGCGTCGAAACCACCTACCGGTCGCTGGGCAATCTGCTGTTCGCCCTGTTGTCGGATCCGGCTCAGCTGGACGCGGTGCGGGCCGACCGCGCGTTGCTGCCGCCGGCGATCGAGGAAGGCGTGCGGTGGAATCCGCCGTTGCTGACCATCACTCGAGTCGCCACCCGCGACACCGAACTGGGCGGGGTGCCGATCCCGGCGGGTGCGTCGGTGATGCCGATGCTGGGTGCAGCCAACCGGCAGGAGGAGCGCTTCCCGGACCCCGACACGTTCGACCTGTTCCGCGAGTCTCGCAGCAATCTCGGGTGGGGATACGGTGTGCACGTCTGTCTCGGTATGCATCTGGCGCGCCTCGAGATGCGCACCGCCGTCAACCTGTTGCTCGACCGGCTACCCAACCTGCGGATGGATCCCGACGGCGACGATCCGCACATCCGCGGACAGGTGTTCCGGTCGCCGACGTCGCTGCCCGTGTTGTTTGAAAAGCCGTAGGAGATCCCTTGGAGCTCTGGGCGATCGGGTGACGAACGATGTTCACGACGCGCGTCGACAAGCACTTGTATGGGTTTCATACATGCGCACTGCGACGGCGAGCCCGGAGGCAGCGGTAATAGCGGCGGCGGCCCAGATAGCTGCGCGAAGGCCCCACATGTCAGCGGTGAGGCCGCCAACGACAGCGCCGGCGGCGTAGCCGCTGTCACGCCAGAGCCGGTAGACCCCAACGGCGCGGGCCCGCCACAGCGGGTGGGCGACATCACCGACGGCGGCCAGCAGGGTCGGGTAGACCATCGCGGTACCCGCACCAAGCAGTGCGGTGGCCGCGAGCCACCATGTGAACGTGTCACCGTTGGCGATCAGTGCCAGCGCGGCGGCTTGAGTGAGCATGCCGGCGGTGATGAGGTGCTTGCGGCCCCAACGATCCGACAATGCGCCGGTGACCAGTTGGCCCACGCCCCACACAGCCGGGTAGACGGCGATCAGGATCCCGATGCGATCGACGGGCATTCCGGTGGTGGCGAACAGGATCGGGAACAGCCCCCAGGACAGGCCGAAGTTGAGGTTGTTGACCAAGCCGGCCTGGCTGGCCGAGGACAGCGCCGGTTCGGTGAAGCTAGTGCGCAGGAAGATCTGCCGGTTGCTCAGGGCGGCGTCGGGATGGGTGTTGTCGTGTTGGCCGGCTTCCAGTTGGGCGTGACCGCGGGTCTCGCGGACGAACACCGCGCACACGCCCAGGGCAATCAACGCATAGGAGAGGCCGAGCAAGAACGGTGCGGGCCGCAGACCATAGTGGGCTGCAAGGTAGCCCGCCAAGACCGCCGTGATGGCGACGGCGCCGTAGCCGGCGGCTTCGTTGAAGCCCATGGCCAGGCCGCGCTGCCGGGGTCCGACGAGGTCGATTTTCATGACCACGGTGGTCGACCAGGTCAGGCCTTGATTGATGCCCAAGAGCACGTTGGCCGCGATCACCCATCCCCATGACGGGGCCCATATCAGCAGGAGCGGAACGGGTATCGCGAGCAGCCAGCCTGCCAGCAACACGGGTTTGCGTCCGAAGCGGTCCGACCAGGTACCTGCGAGGTAGTTGGTCGCGGCCTTGGTGATGCCGAAGGCGAATACGTAGGTGAGCAGGAACGTGTAGCCGGTGAGGTGGAATTCCTGCTTGGCCAGCAGGGGCAGCACGGTTTGTTCCTGGCCGACCATGCCCCCGACGAGAGCGTTGACCGCTACTAGCAGGCAGAACTGGGAGAGGTTGGCGCGCAACCCGAGCCGCGGTTGGCGATCTGTGGTGCTCACTCGCCAATATCCAAGCGGCGACCAGTGGCCGCGGCCCAGTCCTGGGGCCCGCCGTCGAGCACAGCGAGGTCGTGGTGGCCGGCGGCCTCGAGGAGACTGGCTGCGCCCATCGCCCGCTCGCCGTGCCCGCACATCACCACGGTGGGCTCGTCAGGTACCTCTGCGGATCGATGCGCGATGTCGCCGAGTTGGATATGCATCGCGCCGGGGATATGTCCATCGAGGTATTCGGAACGTTGGCGGATGTCGAGGACGCGGCGGCCGTCGATGTGCGTGGCACGGGCCAACGGGATGCTTGTTGTGTCGTGGTCGGCGGTCGTCCACGCCGCCATTCCGCCGTCGAGTTCGCCAATCACGTTGTCGTAGCCGATCTTGGCGGCCTGCCAGGCAATCTCCGCCGAGTGTTGATCCGGTTCGCGCACGATGATCAGCGGTCGGTCGGCGGGCGCGAGCCAGCCCAACCAGGAGGCAAACACCGGCCGCAACGGGATGGAGATCGCGCCACCCATATGAGCTGCGGCGAAGCGGTCCAACGGGCGGGCATCGATGAGAACCGCGCCGTCGGCCAATCGCGTTCGCACCTCATCCACGCTCAGTGGCGGCAACGTGGGGTCACCGTCCAGCAGCGGCGGGCCGACGCGGTTGATCTCCCCGAGCCGGCGGAAGTAGGGCGGATAGCTGCCCAATGAGCCGAGAAGCTGTGCCACAAACGCGTTTTCGTCGGTGGCTTGCAGCAGCGGGTTGGTGGCCAACTCGCGGGCGACGGTGCTCGTGCGTTCCGCGCCCGGTGGTGCCGAGCAGAACGAACCGGCACCGTGGGTGGGCCACACCTCGACATCACCCGGCAGCTCGGCGAGCCGGTGCAGTGACGCGTATTGGGCGCGGGTGAGTTCGTCGGTGCGGTCCTCGGAGACCAAATCGGTGCGGGCGGCAGAGCCCACAATGAGTGATCCACCGGTGAACACTCCGACTTCGCGGTCTCCGTCGAGCAGAAGAAAAGCTACGTGCTCATGGGTGTGCCCGGGCGTGAGCAGAGTGCGCAGACGCAACCCGCCCAGGTCGACCTCGTCGCCGTCGTGCAGGCCGGTGTGCGCGAACTCGCGGTGACCTGCCGCCGATGCGAGCACCTTCGCTCCAGCGGTTGCCGCGAGTTGGTGTGCGCCGGAAAGGAAGTCGGCGTGCAGGTGGGTGTCGGCGGCGAACGCGACCGTCAAACCCCGCTTGGCTGCGACCTGATGAACGGCACGTAAGTCGCGGCTGACGTCGACGACCAGCGCCCGCCCGTCACCCAGGTCGACTAGGTACGCCGAATTGCCCAGCCCTTCATCGACGAGCGGTACCAGATCAACCCCGGCCACCGTTACGCCATCCGATCTGCTGGTGCATGCCGAGCGACGAAGGTGTTGTAGATGAATGATGGGATGCAGAAGTTCGTGGTGCTGGCAAGTCCACCGACGAAAATCAGCAGGACACCGAGCGTGATCCCGACGAGGTCTGCGCCGACGTAGAACGCCCAGCCGGTTGCGATGAGCCACACCGTCGCGACGACGAAAACAAAGTGTCGCTGCGGGCCCGAGTTGGGGAAGGGTCCCGTGTGGGTCAGATAGCGCATTCCGTAGTTGTAGAGAAGATCGAACGGGTGAAACGGAAGGAAGATGCCCACGGATGTAATTGCGGCAAGGGACCACAGCACACCAGGCGACATCAACGTCACGCCGATCAGCGTCACCAGCGTGCCAAGCGTGTATGTCCACCGCATCCACGGTGCAAGTTGTGCGAGCGTGTGGTCGTTGAGTCCGCAAAAGCCTTGAGCCTCAAAGCGATGTCGGACGGTTGGAGTCACAGACATTGTCATCCTCTTCGCGCTAGGCCGGTCGCACAGTTGCGCTAGGCAGCGTCCGCTGGCGACGGCGATGCAGCCCCGGGATGAGCATTGGCACGCGGCTGCGGTAGTCGCGATAGCGATCGCCAAGGGCCCTATTTAGATCGCGTTCCTCCAATTGCAGCGCGATCAGGATGTAGCCGGTCGTCGCCACGGCGAACAGCAGATGTCCGGCCGTCATCGTGGGGGCGGCCCAGAAGGCGACGATGAAGCCCAGCATGAGCGGATGGCGCACGACGCGATAGAGCAGTGTCGTGCGAAACTCAAGGTCGGTGTAGGGAGTTCCGCGCCAGGCCAGGTACACCTGGCGAAGTCCGAACAGGTCGAAATGGTTGATCATGAACGTCGACAGCAGAACGGTCGCCCAACCCAACCCGAACAGGACCCACACTCCGGCGCGACCCGGCATCCAGGTGACGTCCCAGATGATCGCGGGCATCGTCCGCCATTGCCAGAACAGCACAAACAAGATCAGGCTCGAGAGCAGAACGTAGGTACTGCGCTCAATCGTCTTGGGCACGAACCGCGTCCACCAGCGTTTGAACGCCGGCCGCGCCATGACGCTGTGTTGGACGGCGAACAGGCCAAGCAGCAGCACATTGACGGCGAGGGCTTCACCTATCGGCGCCGTCACGCCTGAGTCGATACTGCGCGGCACGACAATATTGCCCACGAAGCCGATCGCGTATAGGAAGGCCGCCAGAAATATTGCGTAGCTCGCGGCACCGTAACTGATGGTGAGAATGCGTTTCATCCTGTCCTCCTAGCAGCGCCGGCTTGCACCGGACGTCCAGCGAGCCACCACTCCGGGTAGCCCTCCGAAAGGCGGGTTGCCTTGCGGCCGTTCGCTTGTAGAAGTGCGACCGCTTCATCGGCGTAGACGCAATAAGGGCCGCGACAGTAAGCGACGTACTCCTTGTCGCGCGGCAATTCGTCTAGGCGGGCGTTGATATCGGCCACCGGCAAGGACCGCGCACCGGCAATGTGTCCCGCCGCATACTCTTGCGCGGGCCGCACATCCAGCAGAACGATTTCGCCACGGCGCATCAGCTGAGCCAGTTCATCGGCGGTAACCGGCTCGAAGCCGTCACGCTCACCCAAGAAGTCGCCGACGACGCGGTCCACCTCGGCGAGGTTTTGCTCGGCGGTATGACGCAGCGCCAACACCAGGCTGACGACGTCGGGCCCGGTCAGCCGGTAGTGCACGAACAAGCCGTCACGACGGGTCAACACGAGCTGCGCTTGTCGCAACTGTTGGAGATGCCGGGATGCGTTGGCGACGGAAAGGCCGGTCTCGGTCGCGAGTGATTCCACCGTGCGCTCGCCCTGCGCCAGCACTTCGAGGATCTCCAGCCGGTGGGGGCTGGCTACGGCCTTGCCGATGCGGGCGAACTCCGCATACAACCGGTCCTTGAAGTCGCGCTTGCCGCCCGAAGCCATAGTCACCTATTCAATATAACCATTGAATAGGCAGTTGGGAACCCTGATTAGCGAATCGATGCCAGCGCGCCGAGCGCAGCTAACGCCCCGAGCGTTTCGTCGGCGTTGGGTGTCGTATCCGCCGGGGCCGCGCTGGCCCGCGGCCGTGCAAAGCGTGCTCTTTCTGCGACACCGCGCCTGGTTCCTGCCCGCGATGGCTCGCCGCTACGGCGATGTGTTCGCCCTGCGCGTCCCGCCCTATGCCGATCATCTGGTGGTGTTCAACAGGCCGGAACACATCAAGGAAATCTTCGCCGCCGACCCGCGCGACCTGCACGCCGGAGAAGGCAACCAAGTGCTCGGCCCCGTTATGGGTGAACATTCCCTACTGCTCACCGACGAGGACGAGCACGCTCGCGCCCGCCGCCTGCTCATGCCCGCGTTCAACGGAGCATCATTGCGCGGCTACCGCGACCTCGTCGCCGACCTCGCCCGCAATGAGGCCGACCGGTGGACCACCGACCCCGAGATCTACAGCCTCGACCGAATGAACGCACTGACACTGGAAGTGATCATGCGGGTGGTCTTCGGAGTCACCGACGAAAACATCCGCGACCAACTCGCCCCCCGATTGAACCGGATGGTCGACATCAGCCCGATCGTGCTGGCGGGCTGGGTGATCCCGCGGCTGCAGGGCTTCGGACCGTGGAAGTGCTTCCGCACCAACCAGAATCGGATCGACGCCCTACTCTATGCCGAAATTGCACACCGTCGGCGAGCGGCGGATCTTGCGACCCGCACCGACGTGCTGTCCCGGCTGCTGCAGGTCGGCACCGAGTCCGGTGATGCACCGTTGACCGACGCGGAGCTGCGCGATCAACTCGTCACACTGTTACTCGCCGGCCACGAAACCACAGCCGCGGCACTGTCCTGGACGCTCTATGAACTAGCCTCCCACCCGGACCTGCAACACCGCGCATACACCGCTGCCGTCGACAACGACGACAAGTACCTCGAAGCCGTCCTCAAAGAGGGCATGCGGCTGCATCCTGTAATCGCCTCGACCGCACGCAAACTCACCCGAGCCCAGGAGATCGGTGGCTGGCAGCTACCTGCCGGCACCGTCGTCAACACCTCCATCCTGCTCGCACACCAACGCCCCGACAGCTACCCCGACACCTGGACATACCGCCCCGGCCGGTTCCTCGACAACGAAGTGGAACCCAACACCTGGCTGCCGTTCGGCGGCGGCGTCCGCCGATGCATTGGCGCCGGGTTCTCCTTGATGGAGGGCACTACCGCCCTGCGCGAAATCCTCATCCGATACACGCTGGCACTGCCAACCAACGCCAAATCTGAACGCAGTCACGTTCGCAACATCACCAACGTGCCACGCCGAAAAGCCCGAATCGTCGTTACTCTGAGGTCCCGCGCCGCCCACGATTCGTCACGACTGAACGAAAGTGGGTGTTGAGATGCCCGCCGCGTCAACCGGCGAAGGATTGGTCGAGATTGATGCGGCACCGCTGAAGGCCTACGAGCTCATCAGCGACATCACCTCCATGGGTCCCGTGGGGACTTCCTAGCGGCCGACGACGACGCCGCGAAGCGTCGTGTCGCGGACGCACAACAGTGACGCGCGGGTGCCCAGCTCACGCAGGATGGTCTCGGGGATCCAGCCGACGCCGATCACGGATCGCGCCAGCAGATCGCTCGACGGACTGTCGATGCTGATCTCGCCGGACTCGATGCCCTCGGCGAGAAGGCTTTTCATCTGCCGAACCCGTTTGGTGAACAACCAGCCGGGGTTGGGCGTGTCCGGGGGAGACTGGCGCATCCAGGCCAGCTGAATCCGGAACTCGTCGGCGAAGCGATCCATCGCATTGGTGTTGATCCAGCTGAGCGCGTCCAGCTTCTCGACGATCGTGGAGTCCGCCTGCAGCACTTCGGACCATCCCATGGCGACCTTCTCGCCGAAGGACTGCATGATCGACGCCAACAGTTGATCTTTCGATCCGATCAACCGGTAGACGGTGCCGGTGCCCATTCCCGCGGCCGATGCGATGTCACGAACGGTCGTGACCTCGTAGCCCTTCTTGCCGAATTCTGTTCTGGCGACGGCCCGTACGTGGGCGGCCTTGTCGTCGGGTTTGGCGTCCGCATCGTCGGTCCACGACCGGACGACGGCGTCGGCAGCCTGAAATGCCGCCGACCGATCCAGCTGTTCGTCGGTGGGAGCGCCGGTGGCCAGGCCTTCGAGCAGGATCCGGCACAGCAGCACTGCCGACTTGTCCGGCCCGGCGTTGCCGCGGATGACGTCGAGCCCGATCTGCAGCATCGTCTGCACGATCCGTTCGGCCAGCACGGCCAGGTCGACATCGGAGCGCAGGTAGCCGCTCCACCGCGCCGCCCGAAGCGTCTCCAACATCGACTGCAGCAAGGCGGTCGGGCGGCGCGCGGCCAGGGCGGTCAGTTCGTGATTGGAGCTGGGGCCTTCGTAGAACGACATCTGCAAGGCGGCGCGATGGGTGATCGCGCAGTGCGCGATCGCCGTGGACAATTCGGCGATCTGGTCGAAGGCCGGATGAAACTCCGGGTCGTTCAGCCTGGTCTGCGCCTCGTTGGCGATGCGATCCAGATCCTCGTGATAGCGGCGCAGCAGCTCGACGAGGATCGCTTCCTTCGAGTCGAAGTGGTGGTAGAGGCTGCCCGGGAGAATGCCTGCCGCGTCGGCGATTTCCTGAAGCGAGGTGCGCAGGCCCGAGGTGGCGATGATCGCGGCCGCGGTCTGCAGGATTTCGGTGCGCCTGGAGCCGTCGTCGTAGGCATGCCCGCCGCGCGCTTTCGGCGTCATGCCTGAACGCGCCACGACTCCTCCAACGGCTGAACTCTGGTCCCCGGCTGACCCGATATTTGGTAGACGCTACCAGAAACCTGGGTGGGCAACGGGCCCGTCACCTGCGAAGGTCGGCCGCCGAAGACGGCCGACCGGAGAACCGTTTGGTAAAACGTCAGGTGTTGTCGGCGTTGCTGCGCGGGAAGCCGCCACCCTGCGGGAAGAGCGGGAAGACCACGTCGTCCAGCTTCTCGGCGTTGCCGGCCGTGCGGTTGACCGTTGCGCCCCAGATGTTTCCGTCCGGGGCCACCTGCAGTGCCCAGGCGTGGCCGTGGGTGTCCTGGCGCACGACCTCGGGCTCGCCGGTCACCGCGCCGGTGCCCTGCGCGAGCCGAACCGCCACGGTTTGCTTGGCGTTGACCAGGTTCACCAGCACCGTGCCGTCCAGCGCCGCGCATCCCGCAACGCCGGGCTTGTCCGGCCACGTCCACACGGTCGTGGTCTTCGCATCCGGTGAGATGCGTTGCAGGCGATCGCCTGCGGCGCTGCGGTCGGTGATGTAGAGCGACTTGTCGGTGGGGTCGATGCACATGCCGCCGGCGGGGCCCATCCCCGTCAGTGCGGTGGTCGGCGGTGCCGGGTGGACCGTCGTGGGCTGCTCGAGGCGGATCACCTTGCCCGCCAACGACTTCGGATCGGCTGCCAGCGCGGGATTGCCTGCGTCGCCGGTCTGCACGACCAGGGTCGTGGGGCTGGTGAAGATCAGTGAGCCGGAATTACCGGTGGCGCCCTTGGGGATCCCGGTCAGGATCGGCTTGGGGATATCGCCGTCGGCCACCCGGATCACCTGGTTGTCGGTGGGCGTGCTGATGTAGGCGTACATCAGGCGGTCCTGGGAGTAGGTGGGGGACAGCACGATGTCCATCAGCCCGCCGTCACCGCTCGGGTCGACCGGGATGACGGTGTGGATCTTGGGCTCGGCGCTGACGGACACGTCCTTGACGGCGCCGGTTGTCCGTTCGGCCACCAGGGCGGTCTTGCTGTCCGGACCCATGATCAGCCCGCTGGTGCTCTCCAGGCAGCCCTGCATGACGCCGGGCGCGGGGCAGACCTTGGGGAACGGCTTGGGCGGCAGCGGCGGCGGGGGAGGCGGTGCCGAACTCGGTCCTGGCGCCAGCTGCGGGGCGGTGGTGAACGGCTGCGAGATGTCGTTGTTGAACTTCGCGCAACCCGCGGAAGACCCCGCCACGACCGTCGTTACACAAAACACGGCCAGCACCCCACGGACCGACCGGCGTACCTGCATGCCCGCCAGGTTACGGATATCGCGCCGATGTTCGCCACGACGGTCCGTGTGCGGCGCGAAATCCAGGCAATATTGGCCGCTAGAAGCGCCGTTCAAATCCCCGATTTGCGGCGAACTGCACTTACTCTGACTTTCGTGACCAGTCAAGGCCCCGATCCGCACTGGCAGCGACCCGACGACTCCTCGGCTCGACCGGCGTCGGCCCAGCTAGTCGACCCGGAAGACGATCTGCCCTCAGCCACCTACGGTGGCGATTTCGAGACCACGACGATTCCCCATTACGGCTCGGGGCTGCCCGGTTCCGCGCCGTCGACGGGCTACGGCCTGTTGCACGATCCCGATCCGTTGCCGTACGTGCAGCCGCATATCGATCCGACGCCGTCGCAGGCCACTCCGATGGAGATCGAGCCCATCGACGCCGAGGAACGCGCGAAGGCAGCCGGCCGCAGGGGCACCCAGGACCTGGGTCTGCTGTTGTTGCGGCTCGTCGTCGGCGCGATATTCATCGGCCACGGACTGCAGAAGGCATTCGGCTGGTGGGGTGGCCAGGGTTTGGACGGCTTCAAGACCGCGCTGGCCGATGCCGGCTATCAGCATGCCGGCGTGCTGACCTATGTCGGTGCCGGCGCCCAGATCCTGGTCGGTGTCCTGCTGATCCTCGGACTGTTCACGCCGCTGGCCGCCGCCGGTGGAGTGGCCTATCTGGTCAACAGCCTGCTGACGATCGCCTCGGCCCAGCGCCAGGACGGCTATCTCGCGGTGTTCGGGCCTGACGGTTTCGAGTACCTGCTGGTGTTGATCGCGGCGGCCTCCGCGGTGATCCTGGTCGGCCCGGGCCGCTACGGATTCGATGGCGGACGCGGCTGGGCCCGTCGTCCGTTCATCGGCTCGTTCATCGCGCTGCTGGTCGGTATCGGCGGCGGTGTCGCGGCGTGGTTCTTCCTGCACGGCAACAACCCGCTGGCCTAGTCACTCGTAGGGCCTAGTTACTCGTAAGGGTTGGGCACCCGTCCGCCGCTGGCCTCGGCCAGCAGCGGCAACAACGCGAACGTGACCGCGGGCAGCAGCATCTCCGAGCCGTCGCGCAGCCGCGCTCGCGCCCATGCAGTGCGCTCGAAACGCAGGCCGTCGACCTCGTCCCAGTTCACCGTGCGGCTGCCCAACAGCGTGCGCGCGGTCAGCGTCTCCCGGTCGGCCACCGTGCGCAGCCGCACGATCGCGTACGAGGCCACGACGGGGAGCACCATGAATACCGCGCCCCACGTGGGGAACATCGTGATCATCACCAACAGGCAGAGAGCCAGGAACCCCGAGGCGAAATGCGCCATCGGCGACATGCGGATCACGACGGGCTGGGCGGTGGACGCATCAGGTGCGCGACGCGAGGACATGGGGCCATCCTCCCACCACCAGCGAGGGGCGCCGAGATTTGACGCTTGACCTGTACGGAGGCTACGGTCGCAGGTTATGAACGGCGGAATGCTCGTAGTAATTGGCCAGCGCGTTGGTGCCGCGCTTGCCCCGACCCGGGCATAGCCACACGCACCAGCGCGCAACCCTCGTACAGCCGCCGAAGCTGACGGGGGTTTTTTCTTGCCCGAAGAAATGAACAGGACCGAAAAGGACGACATTGTGAGCGCACCCACCACGCGACCGCCCGAGCCAACGGCGCCCGCCGACGGCCCAGCCGCAGCACCCACCGCCGCCAAGACCGGCACGACCACCGCCAAGCGCGTCGCCCCGCAGCAGCTCACGGGCGCCCAGGCGGTAGTCCGCTCGCTGGAAGAACTCGGCGTCGACACGATCTTCGGGATCCCCGGCGGCGCGGTGCTGCCGGTCTACGACCCGCTCTACGATTCGCAGAAACTGCGCCACGTGCTGGTTCGCCACGAACAGGGCGCCGGGCACGCGGCCAGTGGTTATGCCCACGCCACCGGCAAGGTCGGCGTGATGATGGCCACCTCGGGCCCCGGTGCCACCAACCTGGTGACTCCGCTGGCCGACGCGCAGATGGATTCCATCCCGGTGGTCGCCATCACCGGGCAGGTCGGTCGCGCGCTGATCGGCACCGATGCCTTCCAGGAAGCTGACATTTCCGGCATCACGATGCCGATCACCAAGCACAATTTCCTGGTGCGCAACGGCGACGACATCGCCCGGGTGATCGCCGAGGCGTTCCACATCGCGTCCACCGGCCGTCCCGGCGCGGTGCTCGTCGACATCCCCAAGGACATCCTGCAGGGACAGTGCACCTTCGCCTGGCCGCCGCACATCGATCTGCCCGGCTACAAGCCCAACACCAAGCCGCACAGCCGTCAGATCCGGGAGGCCGCCCGGCTGATCGCCGCGGCGCGCAAGCCGGTGCTCTACGTCGGCGGCGGCGTGATCCGCGGTGAGGCAGGAGAAGAGTTGCTGGATCTGGCCGAGCTGACCGGGATCCCGGTGGTCACCACGCTGATGGCGCGCGGCGCCTTCCCGGACAGCCACCCACAGAACCTGGGCATGCCGGGCATGCACGGCACCGTCGCCGCGGTTGCCGCCCTGCAGAAGAGTGATCTGCTGATCGCGCTGGGCGCACGGTTCGACGACCGGGTGACCGGCAAGCTGGACTCCTTTGCCCCCGAGGCCAAGGTGATCCACGTCGACATCGACCCGGCCGAGATCGGCAAGAACCGCAATGCCGACGTGCCGATCGTGGGTGACGTCAAGCTGGCGATCACGGAACTGACTGAGTCTTTGCGGAAAACGGGCGGCACGCCGAGGGCCAACCAGGACAATTGGTGGGAGTACCTCTCGGGCATCCGGGCCACCTATCCGCTGAGCTACGACCCGCAGCACGACGGCAGCCTCAGCCCCGAATACGTCATCCAGCAGCTGGGCAGGATCGCCGGGCCGGATGCCATCTACGTCGCCGGCGTCGGCCAGCACCAGATGTGGGCCGCGCAGTTCATCTCTTACGAAAAGCCGCGCACCTGGCTGAATTCCGGCGGTCTGGGCACCATGGGCTTCGCCGTCCCGGCAGCCATGGGCGCCAAGATGGCCCGGCCCGAGGCCGAGGTGTGGGCGATCGACGGTGACGGCTGCTTCCAGATGACCAATCAGGAGCTGGCCACCTGCGCGGTCGAAGGGGTGCCGATCAAGGTCGCGCTGATCAACAACGGCAACCTGGGCATGGTGCGCCAGTGGCAGACGCTGTTCTACGAAGAGCGGTACAGCCAAACCGATCTGGCCACCCACAGCCACCGCATCCCGGACTTCGTCAAGCTGGCCGAGGCCTACGGATGCGTCGGATTGCGTTGCGAGCGTGAAGAAGACGTGATCGACGTGATCAACCAGGCTCGGGCGATCAACGATCGTCCGGTGGTGATCGACTTCATCGTCGGCGCCGACGCCCAGGTGTGGCCGATGGTCGCCGCGGGTTGCGGCAATGACGAGATCATGGCGGCACGCAACATCCGCCCGCTGTTCGACGACAACGAGGAAGGTCGCGCCTGATGGCCGGCAACACTGTCACCCATACCCTTTCGGTGCTCGTCGAAGACAAGCCCGGCGTGCTGGCGCGCGTCGCGGCACTGTTCTCCCGGCGCGGCTTCAACATCGAGTCGCTGGCCGTCGGCGCCACCGAGCAGAAGAACATGTCGCGGATGACGATCGTGGTCACCGCCGAGGAGACCCCGCTCGAACAGATCACCAAGCAGCTCAACAAGCTGATCAACGTGATCAAGATCGTCGAGCAGGACGGCGACAACTTTGTGGCGCGCGAGCTGGCGCTGATCAAGGTTCGCGCCGATGCCGGTACCCGCAGTCAGGTGATCGAAGCGGTGAACCTGTTCCGCGCCAAGGTGATCGACGTGTCCACTGAGTCACTGACCGTCGAAGCCACCGGTACGCCGGAGAAGCTCGAGGCGCTGCTGCGAGTGCTCGAGCCCTACGGCATCCGTGAGATCGTGCAGTCCGGCGTGGTCGCGCTGTCGCGCGGGCCGCGCGGGATGACCAACAACAAGTAAAGACCCCACCGAAGAAAACAACAGAAGGAAAGTTCAATCGTGTCAGTTGAGATGTTCTACGACGATGATGCCGACCTGTCGATCATTCAGGGTCGCAAGGTCGGGGTGATCGGTTACGGCAGCCAGGGCCACGCCCATTCGCTGAGCCTGCGCGACTCCGGTGTGCAGGTGAAGGTCGGCCTCAAAGAGGGCTCCAAGTCGCGCGAGAAGGTCACCGAGCAGGGCCTCGAGGTCGACACTCCGGCCGAGGTCGCCAAGTGGGCCGACGTCATCATGCTGCTGGCGCCCGACACCGCGCAGGCAGAGATCTTCCGCAACGACATCGAGCCCAACCTCGAGGCCGGCAACGCGCTGTTCTTCGGCCACGGCCTGAACATCCACTTCGGCCTGATCAAGCCGCCGGCCAACGTCACCATCGGCATGGTGGCCCCCAAGGGCCCCGGCCACCTGGTGCGCCGCCAGTTCGTCGACGGCAAGGGTGTGCCCTGCCTGATCGCCGTCGAGCAGGACCCGACCGGTGAGGGCCAGGCGCTGGCGCTGTCCTATGCCAAGGGCATCGGCGGCACCCGGGCCGGCGTCATCAAGACCACATTTAAGGACGAGACCGAGACCGATCTGTTCGGTGAGCAGGCCGTGTTGTGCGGTGGCACAGAGGAACTCGTCAAGACCGGTTTCGAGGTCATGGTCGAGGCGGGCTATGCCCCCGAGCTGGCCTACTTCGAGGTGCTGCACGAGCTCAAGCTGATCGTCGACCTGATGTACGAGGGTGGCATCGCCCGGATGAACTACTCGGTGTCCGACACCGCGGAGTTCGGTGGCTACCTGTCGGGTCCGCGCGTCATCGACGCCGACACCAAGGAGCGCATGCGCGCGATCCTCAAGGACATTCAGGACGGCAGCTTCGTCAAGGAACTCGTCGCCAACGTCGAGGGCGGCAACAAGCGCCTGGAGAAGCTGCGCAAGGAGAACGCCGAGCACCCGATCGAGGTCACCGGCAAGAAGCTGCGCGACCTGATGAGCTGGGTCGACCGGCCGATCACCGAAACGGCTTAGTTCTACCGGATTTCGGCGCGCTAATCGTCGCTCAGCGACGATTAGCGCGCCGAAGTCGTGAATGGATGCGGCCGCCACATGCGGGCGGTCAGCAGTATCGGCACGATGATGTAGGGCAGGTTGTAGGCGAGCGCCTTCGGCACGTTGGTGAAGGTGTAGTCATACGCCGTATTGCAGACCGCCTGGAAAAGCCGTGCGTCACCGGCAAATCCGACCATCACCAACGATGAAGGTCGTTTGGACCACCATGCCTGTGTAGATGAAGGACGGCTTGCGGATCCACAGCAGATGAAACAACACAGGTAACACCGCAACCTGATTGCCGATCGCCTTCGCACCGGCCATCAGTGGCCGCTCCTGGGAGAAACAGGCGATCAACTCAGCAGCCAACCCAGCACGAAACACCCGCGAATGCCGATACCCCGACAGCCAACGCAGATTGGCGGCGAAGACCGGATCCAGCACACCGACACGCCGATAGCCCCAACCCACCGCAGAGCACACCAATTCCGAGCGGGCGAACAGCTCCGCATCAGCATCATCAATGCAGTCATCGGCACGAACGTCCACAATCAGCACCGACCCATCAGTCCTGCGGACGAAGAAATCCGGGACATGATGATGGCCGTCGGGCCAGTGAATCCGAAACGGTTGCGAGGCAACACCAACGACGTCAGGATCGGCATCGAAAGCCATCACATGATCGCGTTCAAGCCACGACTCATAACCTACGTGGTTGCGACTCCTCGTGAACCACCACGAGCCGGGAAAATTGCGCTGCCCACGAAAGGATGGAAACCGACGAACCGGATCAACATCAGCATCGAAGTGGACCGTGCTGGCCAGCTCCAACGGCAGCCGGGAGCGCTGACCGTCAACGGCAAACTCCAATACAGCACCGCAGAAAGAACCGACACAGGCCGCACCAGCCACGATCTGCCCGCAAACCTACAAGATGTATCAGATCAAATGAAAAAGGCGCGCCGATGCATCAAGTCTAATGAGAATGCATCACTTCGAATGGGAACGGACAACGGTGCTGCACTACCTCACCGAGGCCTTCCCGTGCTTCGTCCAGCCTGATACGTCACAGTGACGAATCAAGCTGGACTAGTGGGGACCGGGCGCCTGCATCCACCTTGACGGCCTGGCCGCATCCCGATCGGGTGAACGCAGAATCTCCTGGCGTCCGACCCGGTCGCCGCCGTGATTGACCCTACGTCACATGGCATTCCCGATGACACGGGTAATGGGCTGACGCCAGACAGGACGGCAAATGCGGTCTCGCAAGCGCCATACACCCGAAAGCTCTAGCGCGCGCTCCGGCGGCGCATTCCCATCCCGCTGGTCGCGAAAGGGAACGCCCCTGACATCGACTAAACCGGGCGCCCGGTTGACCGGGTAGAGCTACGTTGCTAATATCGGCTAACTATGGCACGCACCACATTCGATCCCGCTGTTGTGTTAACCCACAAGCGGACTTCGCTGGTTGCCGGCGCCGACAGATGATGAACGCAAGTCCGAATCGGGTTGAGCCACATGACGTCTGAGTGCCGAGGCGGAGTCGAAGGGATCCCATGTGGTTGAGGGCACGGGCGGTGGGTTAAGCAAACCGGGCGTCGTTTCAGGCCCGGATCACACCGGACGGGCCGTAGATTTGGAGCCCGCAGACAAGCGGATGTCGGACAACGAAGGTGCCGTCGCAGATCGCCCGATGACACCGCAAGACAGTGAACCAGTGAGCGCCAACGATAGGCGGGGTGCCCTATCGCCATGGCGGCCAAGTAGATTCGGGCGCCACACAAAAGCGCTGCTTTCACGACTCGTAACGGTCCCCATCAAGAGTCTCGGCACAATCGGCCGTGCCGTGATGTTAACCGCGTCGGTCATTCGATATGCGGTGACAGATACTCTTTCAGGTCGCTTGCCGCTCAACGAGACCATGGTCCAGGCATGGACGCTGTACAAGGTGACGGCCTTGCCCGCCCTCCTCATGGCGATTCCGTTCGGTGCCATGATCGCGGTGCAGGCGTCCGGCTTGATGAACCAGGTCGGCGCAAACTCGGTGGTGGGCGCGGCTAGTGGGGTTGCGGTACTGCGCCAGGGAGCGCCAATCACCACCGGGCTGCTCATGGGCGGGGCTGCCGCGTCGGCAATCGCTTCCGACCTGGGTGCACGTGCTATCCGTGAGGAACTCGATGCTCTTCGCGTGCTGGGCGTGGATCCAGTTCGAAATCTGGTGGTACCGCGGTTTCTTGGACTGATTCTGTTGGCGCCGGTCTTGTGTGCAATCATCATCGCATCGGCGGTGTTCGCGTCGTTCATCCTTGCTGTGGGCGTCAATGACGTCACGTCAGGTAGCTTCTGGCAATCCTTCGGTGCATTCGCCAAGATGGTTGATGTCTGGTTTGCCATCGGCAAGGCGATCGTTTTCGCCGCGATTGTGGGGATAACGTCGTCACTCAAGGGCATGGAAGCCACCGGTGGGCCCCGGGGTGTCGCCGATGCGGTCAATGCGGCGGTTGTTCTTAACGTCGTCGGGATCGTGTTCGCGAATCTGGCGATCACCCAGCTCGAGACGATGTTCTTTCCGATGGCAGTCGCCTGATGGCGCCGACCGTGGGGCACCCGACATCGGCGCCGTCGAAACTCGTCAGCGGCTTGTCGCGCGTGGGCGACGCGATTCAGTCAGGTTTTCTCGTCATAGGGCGCTGGGTGGTGTTCGTAGCGCAGATCATATGGCTGCTGCCGTTGACGATGACGAAATACCGCCGTGAAACGTTGGCCCGGATGAACGGACTCGCCTGGGGCAGAGGATCTTTGATCGTCGATGGTGGAGTGATCAGCGTCTTCGTGATCCTCGGCGTGGCAATCGGTGCTTCCATTGCAATCGAGGCGTTTGCCACGCTCAACCTACTCGGCCTTGGAGCACTTTCGGGCATCATCAGCGGCATCGGCAATGTGCGGATATTCGCACCTCTCATCGCCGGCATCGGGTTCGCTACCCAGGCCGGAACCCGCATGACCGCTGAAATCGGCTCAATGCGAATCGCCGACGAGATCGACGCGGTGGAGGCCATGGGATTGCGGCCGATTCCGTTCGTCGTGGGCACCCGACTGGTTGGTGGCCTGCTCATTGTGATACCCGGTTATCTGCTCACCTTGCTGGTGAGCTTTTACGTGTCCAGCACCATGATCACCTTTGCCTACTCCCAGCACAGCGGCACCTACGAACACTATTTCGTCCAGTTCCTGCCGCCCGAGGACCTTCTCTTCTCGACGATCAAGGCACTCACCTTCTGCTTTGCAGTCACCATCATCCATTGCTACTACGGCTATTTCGCATCCGGAGGACCGGTCGGCGTCGGTCTGGCGTCGGGCCGGGCCGTGCGCGCGAGTCTGGTGGCGATCATGGTGGTCGATTTCATTCTCACCGTTGTCCTCTGGGGACTTAAGCCAACGTTCGTGTTCAAGGGGTAGCGGGGAAATGGCGTCACTGTTCTGGGTGTCCGAAGAATCGGAGAAGCGTCGACTGACCATCGTCGGTGTCGTGCTGGTTACAGCGGCTCTGGTCGTGACAGCAGTGGCGAGCTTGGCAGATCCTTTCGACCGTCAATCTCGCGACTACATTTCGCTCAATATCGACACACCTTATGTGGGCGAAGGCGTGGCGGACGGTACTCCACTGATCATGCATGGCGTCAAGGTCGGGCACGTTTCTGCGGTCACCAATCGCCCCAGCGGGGGTGTACGGATCGACGCCCTGGTGCAGTCCACCTCGGCGGTGGGCCTCACCGACGCCGTGGGTATCGACTACCGGCCGTCGAACTACTTCGGGGTCACCGGCATAAATCTGTTGCCCAGGGATGGCGGACAACCGCTACGCAACGGCGCGCACCTGACGATCATTCCTGATGGGGACTTCGCCCTACAGGCGCTGCTGTACCGGCTCGGCGGTCTGACCCATGGTGTCATCAATCAGCGGCTAATCGATGTCCTTGAGCGCGGCACTCGCTACTCCAATGGAATGACGCCGCTGCTCGAGACGATACTCATCGTCGGAAAAGCCGTGGCAGATGTCCAGACAGTCAGCACAGAACGGCTTCTTCGCAACCTCGCGGGCGTGAGTGTCGGTGCGCCGAGCTGGATCGACGGAATAGCGCAGACGGTTGACAACAGCCTGCACAGCGGCATGACTGACATCAACCTCGGGTTGCAGGACCCCATCTACAACCACTATCTCACCACCTATGACGACCAGCTAAAGAGCCATTACGACTCTGAGCTCAAACTTGCTCAGACCGATATGGATACCTACGTCTACGGCCCGGTCAAGGACTACTTTGACGCGGCGAATACGGACCTGTTCGTCAAGGTCGGGGTTCTCCTGTCGTCGCACACCTACGACTTGTTCCCGGCTGTGGAAGCGACTCGCAGCATGACCTCAGTAGGGCCAAAAATTATCAATGCCGACGGCATCGGTAACACAATGCGCGAACTGTATTCGAGATTGACGCATATGTACGAAGGATCAGGTGGACAACCTGCGATGCAGGCACGGATCGTTTTGGACCAAATTCCAGCCGTAGCGGCTCCGCTGGCATTAGGGCTCGGAATCCCCGAAACCTCAAGTGGACCGGCTGGTATCGCGGGGCCGGTCGGTGCCGCAGAGGTGCCGGGCCCCGCTGAGTCCCCACCCACCCCCGCGCCGACTGACGGCACAGCGCCGGAGAGGGGCCAAGGATGAGAGCCTGGCGGTCATATTTCGGATTTGCCACAGCGGCGGTGGTCAGCGTTGTCCTGTTTATCGTGATTTCGAACGCGATCGCACAACCGGTCGACACCACGACGCGCACTTATCACGCCGACTTCACTGATGTATCTGGCCTGCATATGGGCGCCGACGTACGTGTTCGTGGAGTGCGCGTCGGAAAAGTCACCTCGGTTGAGCTGAAAAGGGCCGATGGCCGGAGCTATGCCGACGTCGGGTTCACAATGGATCAGCGTTTCCACGTTAGCGATGCCACGCGACTTGGAGTGAAATTTCAGGCGCTCACCGGCTTACGCTACGTGGACGTGGACCGCCCTACCGAAACCGGAAGCGGCGATGCGGGGATCACTCACCTCTCCACAAAAATGACCCAACCCTCATTCGACATCACGGTGCTATTCAACGGCTTGCAGCCAGTGCTGGCCACTATGAATCCCGACCAGATCAACCAATTCGCCACAAACATGAGTACATTCTTGGCCGGCGACGGTGCGGGACTGCGGCCAATGCTCGACAGCGTTCGAAACCTCGCCGCACTGGCCTCCGAACGCCAGCAGCTCATCACGTCGGTCGTCGGGAACCTGGCCGGATTCTCCGAGGGCGTCCGGGATCGCTCTGGCCACCTGATCGAGATGACCGAGCAAGCACGACACGTTGTCGATGCTTTGTTGTCGGTTTTGGACGAATTCCGCAAATCAGCGATCTACGGACCGACGTTCAACGAAGGTGCACTAAGGCTGCTCGACCATGCCGGCCTCAAGCGAGGCATCAACGTCGAGCGCGCAATGGATACTGCGTTCACCAACGTCTACGACTTCCTTGAAGCCTACAAGCGAACGCCGGTGTTCTGGGAGAACCTCGCGGCGCCGCCGGCCCCGAACGATGCGGCCCCGTGCCTTCGCGGGTCGGCTGAGCTTCCGTTGCCGATGGATGTGTTGTTGAACGGTCGCAAGGTGATGCTATGCAATCAATGAATTCTGGTCGACGACAATATATTTGGGGTGCAGCCGGATTGGCGGTGTTGGGGATCATCTGTCTGATCGCCGGACTGTTGTACAGTTCGCCTCCTGGCCGCAAGTCCGTCGTGTTCTACACCGATGACGCGCTATCGGTGCACCCGGGAGATACCGTCCGCATCGCAGGCATCGTGGTGGGCGACGTGACCGACCTGTCACTGGAGGCGAACCGGGTAAAAGTGCGGGCTTCTGTGGATCGGGACGCGTTCGTCGGTGACCAGTCTCAGGTCCAGGTGCGCATGCTCACGGTGGTTGGCGGCTACTACATCACTATTGTTTCGCTTGGCGACAGACCGCTTGGCGGCCAGGCAATCCCGCAGGATCGCGTCACCATGCCCTACAGCCTGATTCAGGTGTTGTCGGACACCACCAAGATCACCGAACACGTGGCCCCAGTGCCGATCGCGGAGTCAATCGATCAAATTCAACACGGCGTGACCGATGCCAACTCCGACGTCCTGGCCGAACTGATTCAGGCAGGCAACAATCTCACCGATTCGCTGCAACGCCAGCGAGGACAGATTTCCTCGATCTTGGACACGTCCAACGAGTACATCGAGCGACTGAACGACAATCAACAGCTGGTGGAGTACATGATATCGCGGCTCGCCGTCGTCGAGGAGAGCTTGATGTTGTACGGCCGCGGGTTTGTCTCGGCGATCTCGACGTTCGGCGAAATCATGCGCCGCCTCGAAGAACCGCTGAAAACGTATATGGACCACCGGACGGACTGGCTGCAAAGACTCCAGGGTATTCAGAACGAATACCAGGCCATCGCGGATCGGACCCAAAACGCGAGCGGATATCTGCAGCGAATTCTACGGCGTATTCGTTGGCGAATGGAACTCTCACTCGACCAACAGGACGCCGATTCCCGTCCGCAGTTACTCGCCACCGACCTTTGCGTACCGATTGAAGGGAGCCCGTGCTGATGTCCGTCATTCCAGAATCACTGCGGTGCGCCCGGGGTGCATCGGCGGCCGTCGTGGTTTTCGCGGTCGCCGTGAGCGCCGCGGCATGCGGCGAACAACCGGACAACAAGAGCAAAGCGAACGAATTCTGCGCCATAATGTCCGACAGTCTCGGCCTGTACGTCGGAAACCCGGTCAGCCAAATGGGCTACCAAATCGGCACTGTCGATGCCATCGAACCGCAGGGCACCAATGTCGAGGTGAAGTTCTCGATCACCGGCCACCGGGACCTTCCCGGTGACGTCAAGGCTGTGACCCGCTCACCGTCGATCCTCGCGGACCGTACGTTGGAGCTGGTCGGAAATTACGGCGATGGACCCAAATTGCAGCCAGGCGAGTGCATTCCGCGAAGCCGTTCATATACGCCGATGAGTATCTCCCAGGTCATCGGTTCGGCTACCGATTTCGTCGACGGCATCAATCCGGCTGGGTCGAACAACATAAAAGACGCCCTGCACGGTATCGATCAGGCGGCACAAGGTAACGGTCCGGCTATCAACAAACTGCTGACGGTGTCGTCGAGTTTGTTGGACAACCCCGATAAGGAAATCGCCGATCTCGGCGCAGTAACCCGCAACTTGGCCACACTGAGTTCGACTTTCGTCAAGAATCGGGATCCGCTGAAGAAGATCCTGCAGGACCTCCCCGTGTTGGCTCCCGAGTTGGTCGGGGCTGGCAATGCAGCCGATGACATCTCTCATCCGATTATGGAGGCAACCCAGGCCGTCGCCGACATCGAACTCAGGCTCGGTAGCGAGATGCAGCTGGCGCTGGACACGACCGGCGACCTCATCCGCCACGGCTCCCAGCATTACAAGGCTTATATGAACCTTCTGAACCCGCTTCCCCGTTTTATCAGCGGGCTTGGCGGTGAGCCGCCCGGCGCCGATGCAGGTGCCTTGGCTAAGCACCTCAACAATCACGTGTTTTACCTGCTTCGGTGGCGCCCGCCGCTGTTCCGGATTCGCACCCCGAACGGGTTGGCCCTCTGCGGAAGTATGAACGCGGCCACGCCAGGTAGTTGCGCAGATGTGCAGGGCACGCCGTACATGGTGGACACTGCCCTGCTGCAGTACGTGTTGACGGAGGCGCAGCGGCAATGATCAAGTGCCTGTGGTTGGCTGTTTCTGCT
Source organism: Mycobacterium sp. (assembly GCA_023264735.1). Taxonomy (GTDB): domain Bacteria; phylum Actinomycetota; class Actinomycetes; order Mycobacteriales; family Mycobacteriaceae; genus Mycobacterium. Next base: position 31,459 of record JAHFVD010000028.1, read on the forward strand.
GTGACTCTGTGTTTGTCCTCGACCTCGTGTGCCGCACTGAGCGTGAACTCGCTACCGATGCCGGGGAGCAGTTACTCCGACGGTTATGACATCACCCTGCAATTCGCCAGTGTGTTGAACCTGCCCGACCGGGCGAAGGTGATTATGGACGGCACCACTGTCGGGGTGGTAACCAAGACTTCCCTGACCCAGAACGGCGTGGATCTAACGGCGCGGATTGATCGGGATGTCAAGGTGCCCAATAACATTCATGCACTGCTTCAGCAGGCCACCGTGTTGGGCGACATCTATGTCGCTCTCGAGCGTGACACGAAGGTGGAGACCGCGGGACTGCTGTCCGCCGGCGGGCAGATCCCGTTGTCACAAACCACATCGCCGCCACAGCTGGAAGACACCCTGGCCCATCTCGCGAACTTTGTCGGAAGCGGTTCGATACAGCGGGCACAGGACAGCTTGATCAACATCAACCGGGTTACGCCCGATGAGCAGGATATCCGCAGCATTGCTTCGCGCGCGGCGATCGACCTGGCCGACCTGGACCGCAACATCGACACCGTCGACACCTTGGTCCACGGCGTGTCGGACACCGCGGGCGTACTCGCCAGGCGCACCCCGTCCGCACAGTTTTGGCTTAGCCCGGAAGGCATCAGGGCCACTAAACACCTGCTGGTGGTAGTCCTCCCGATTGGGACTTTGCTCCCGTCGCTCGGGACTATCTACAACGGTGGGTATTGGTTGGCGCCTTTGGTGAACTCGCTGGGCGACGTCGTCGGCGCCCTGCAGCAGGCCAAATGGAATGTGGAGGAGGCCTACCACAACTTCCGACACTTCATGCTGAACGACTTCCTTCCGCAGGATCGCTTCCCGGCACTCAACATCACGTCGATAGTCGGCCCTGATGGCCGGGAATTATCGGGCAACGTCCAACAGGTGCTCAGCATGATCGGGGGGATGCCGTGACGAAACTGTTGATCAAGAGCACCATCACATTTATTGCCTTCATCGCGATGATCGCGGCGTTCGTCGGATTCGTCGTGAAGATGGGCGTTCGAATTTCCCCGCCCGATGATCGGCTCAATATCGCGATGAACGTACCGACCATCAACAATATGGAACTAGATGCGAGGGTATTGTTGCGCGGTATACCGGTAGGCAAGGTAACCGGACTCGAAAGTACACCCGAACAAGCAACCATCCATTTTTATGTCCAGGATCAGTACAAGATTCCGCGGGATAGCGAAATACGGCTGGAAAATCTCTCTGCGCTCGGTGAGTCCTACATTGAAATAGAGCCTCGACGTAGCAGTGGTCCTTTTTGGAAGAACGGCGACATTTTGGCTACCGAACAAGTGAAAATGCCGCACTCGATCTCCGAACTAGGAGCCAGCGTCACCCGTGTCCTGAACGAAATGAACCCCGATGAGCTCAGCCGCTTCGTAGCAGAGGCCGATGCTGCGCTCCCCGACGTGAACTCAGTGCTGCCGAATCTGGCGAACGCCAGCCTGCTGTTACGCAATACCACGGCCGATCTGCACGGTCAGGGCCGGGAAGTCTTGACCAATGTGGAGACACTTCTGCAGAACGCCGAGTGGGTCGGGCCGACGCTCGCGGACTCAGCGTCAAGCGTCGCGCACATAGGTGACGGACTTCACCGCACGCTCAACAACTCCACACATTTTCCGCTGGCTTCCGAATCACCAACCACCACCTACGTGTTCGGAAAACTGCTGTCGCGCCTTCAGAAGCTCCTGGACGACCGCGGATCCGATATCCGCGTCCTGACAGAGCCCATACTGCCGAATATCAAGGCCATCGCAGGCGCTACGGGAAGCATTGACACCAGCAGGATGCTTTCAAACCTGATCGCGTCGGTTCCAGAAGATGGCGCCATTGAGCTGCACGTTGCCGGCTCGGGAGGATAGAGAAATATCATGTTGAATTCAGTGGCCAAGCGCCGTAACTCTGAGCGTTTGGACGGCGACGTCGCCGAGCGTGATCGCGACGACGCAGATGACGCCACCGACGGCAAGTCGGAGCCCGATGACAAATCAGAGGCTGACGACGTAGACCAAGGGCCGAAAGCGAAAAAACAGCGCCGACGGGTGTCGGTCTCCGTCCAAGCCCTCGTGTTCGGCGTCGTCATCCTTCTCTTGACCGCTGCGACGGCGACGATGACGTGGATGTATCTGAGTGCCCAGCACAAGCTCGACGCGCAAGCCGCACAGGTCAGCAACGATAAGCGCGCGGAGCAGATCGCACTCGACTATTCGGTCAATGCCGCCGTTATGGACTACAACGATCTAGGTCCGTGGAAAGACAACCTGGTTAAGGGCACTTCGCCCGAACTCAAGGCCAAGCTGGCCAAGGCCGGCACCGCGATGGAACAGATCCTCACGCCGTTGCAGTGGATTTCCACCGCGAAACCGATCAGCGCGAAGGTGCGATCGGACACCGACGGGGTGTACGTCGTCGATGCGTTTGTCGGCGTGATGACGAAAACCGTGCAGGCTCCCGACAGTTTGCAGTCCACCGCGACATACAGCATCACCGTCGATAGTCACCACGATTGGCAGATCACCGATGTCGGAGGCATCGGCGGGGCACTAGAAAACAAGTAGGGGTCGTTAGTGTCGAATTCGCGCACGCTGAACAGGTACATGGCGGACCGGGTTGTCTGTGGTGATGACCGATGCTGACGGTATGTCGGCGCTGCCTGGCGGGCGTGGGAACCATGATCGTGTGGGCTGCTAGCGCGTTCTGTGTCGACGCACCGGCCCTAGCGGCACCTGGGGCACCGCCACCACCACTGCCGGTGGTCGATCCGACTCCGTCGGACTGGCAGCCCAAGTACCCGTTCCCTTTTGACGCAACGCGCAAGAATGTGACAGATGCCGACATCATTGCCGAGCGGGAGATGTGTCAGTGGTTCACCGCTCAGTACAAGCCTTTGCAGAGGCAGATCGACCAGGTGGGTTTTGATCTGCTCGCCGCCAACAACGACTGGTCTGTGCCCGGATTACCGGACGAAGCTGATGCAGTCACCGCCAACATTGACCAGACCATCTCGTTTCTGACGCCGAGGACAACTATGCTCACCCAGAGCCAGGATGTGGTGGGAGATGTGTACTTCCCGATCTATCAAGGTGAAAGCTTCTACCGGTTGTGGCAACACTTGTCCAACGTCGGGGTTGGGATCCGGGCTCGCAACACGGCGTGGATCTACGGTCCGTCCAACCAGCGAGTCAAACATTGGGGCAGCAAAATTGAGCACTCGCATGTCTGCGATTGATGCCCGAGGATCGAGACGACGCGCTATTTGGTGGGCGCGGTGTGTCAGGGGAATAGCTTGCGCCGCTGCGGTATTGGCGGGCCTTGCATCTCTTGATGCGCCGCGAGCGGTCGCCGAACCGACGGGAGATTTGAAGTCGTCTATCGACTCGGCTCGAGGTCCCTTATGTCCTGCACTGCGATCCGACCCGGTCTTGAATCAGATGGCGCAGCGCACCAATCTATCCACAGACTCCTTTATCGGATTCACCTCGCGTTCCCAGCCACTGGGCTCCCCAAACGGAGACATGATGCCGGCGCTGCGCCAATTTGGTTATCCCGCAACAAAGGTGAAGATGTTGTCCGGTTACGGAGATCCGCGAGTCCAGTTTTACGGCGATGTCGTCGCAAAGGCGATTTACGGCGCGGTCTTGCAAGGCTACGAAGCCATCCCCGATTGTTCCTACACGGCGGTTGGCGTCGATGTGTTGACCAACCCCAGCAAGGGTTACGCGCTGGCAACGGTAATCCTCGCCGCGACATAGGAATTCGTGTGGGGTTAGAGAACCAACGAGAAGTACGTGCCGGTGGCAAGGAGGAACATCTATGAGTATCCGAAAACGTGCGTTCTGCATCGTCGGGCTCGTGTTGGTCGCTGACCTGCTGCACGCTGCACCAGCTCAAGCCAATGTGAGGAGCTACCTCGATGCGCTGCAAACAGTCGGGATACATCTAGTTGACAGCGAAGCTCTCGAGATGGGTTCGGAGGTTTGCGCACTGCAAGCCCTCGGCCGGCCCCCTGAACGGGTGCAGGATCAGGCGGTGAACAATTCGCGGTCCTATCCCGCGAATCTCACGCTTGAGCAGGCCGCCCAACTTGTGGCCATCGCCACCGAGGAATTGTGCATCAAGCGACTGTCTCCGAAGCCCGTTGCGCCGACCAGCAACCGTCAGACGAGCCCAGGCGCCGACCCGTTGAGCGTCAGTGTCTAACGGACCACGATGGGCCAAGCGGTCGCGGCGCAATGCATATCGAGAGTTCGTCTGTGAGGAGGAACGGGTGAGTTCAACATACCTATCGCTCCGAGAGCGTCGACGGCAGACGCCTTTCGCGACTCTCAAGCGGCACTCGATTCGGGCGGCCTCGCTGCCTGCGCTCCTATGGTTGCTGATGGCGACTGGTACGGGTCCGGCGAGCGCAGCGGTCGGCGATCTCGGACCACCTCCGACCGAGCCCGACATACGTCAGCTCGTCGCCGGCTTGTACAACGTCGGCCAACCACCCAACGTCGGCGTTGAAGTCCAATTCTTCGGGCCGATTACAGTGGGAACCGCAGTCCAGCACGACAATCCCAATCCTGACTCGGGCAGCAGCCCGATGTATCCGGTGAATGCGCAGATTCGGGTGACCACCACGTACCCGCCGCATTCTGAACGCGATCAGCCCTCGGTGGTGACCATTGATTACTACGGACCGCCCCCGACAGGGGACGGCTCGTACTACTTCTATCGAGACCAAAACGGCAACTGGCAGGTGCCCACGCCCATCTGTACACGGTGCGGGGCTTAGACGGAATTTGATCCGCTTCTAGACGCGAGACTATTTAGAATTCCCCGGTCGCACGCCAGGATAATTGGGACTGCAGCTGCAGCCTTGGTAGGGGTTCTCCTACCAGTCAGTTGATCGTATCTGGGCAAAGACCGTATTGTGCGCCCTCAACGACGATCTGTGCGTATGGAGCGATGAACCCCCCGTCGTATCGGTTGATGTACTGACTGCTAAATCCCCCGGTGTATTGGTTGCGGATTTGTTCGGCTGACATGCCGTTGCGCATTTCTGTGCACATGTACTTTCCCGCCGTGTCAAAGTGCTTCCATTGCGACGTCGGTGCCGGTAGAACTCCATGTGCAAGTAGATAGTCGTGGTAACCCTGTAGATCGGCATGTGCAGTTGGCGCAAGGACAATCAAACCGGCCGCGATCGTCGTTGTCACGCTAAAATGTCTGACCATTCTTGTCATATCCACATTTTACTTCAGCTTAGGGCATCGGGATGGACTAAAGGAATTGAAATCGGTCGAACCTGGAACTCCCCCGTGGCAGGTACTCGGGCCTTGACCCCGGATGCTGGACACGGGATTTGGGTTAAGCAGCTCCTGGCAGCGTAGCGGGTGTGTGGTTGTTTTCGTAGGTCGCGGGACTTGAATAGGCGCAGCGGGAGTGCCGTCGGGTGAGGTTGTAGCGGACCAGCCAGCGGAACACTTCACGGCGACAGGTGGCCGCGTCGGGCCAGTGACTGCGGTCCTTGAGCCTCCCCAGTTTCAGTGGACACCCGAGATAGCGGGGCGCGGGGTTCCGCTGGGAGGATGTGGGTATGTCCAGGACTCGTCGGTCGTTTACGGCGGAGTTCAAGGTGGAGGCCGCTCGGCGGGTGATCGATGGCGGTCGGCCGGTTGCTGAGGTCGGCCGGGAGCTGAATCCGCATGAGAACCTGTTGCGGAAATGGGTCGCTGCAGAACGCATCCGGGACGGGGCTGCCGCCGGCGCACGCATAGTGCCGCCCGATGGGGACCTGTCGGCGGGTGAGCGGGCTGAACTGGCCCGGCTGCGCGCGGAGGTCGCCGACAAAGATCGTGATATCGCGTTCCTGAAAAAAGTATCGGCGTACTTTGCGGCACAGCAACACAGGTGAGTCGTTTCGAGCTCATCGCTGCGGAAGTGCGCCGACCACGATGTATCGAATCTTACACAACTGCTCGGTGTTTCACGGTCGGGTTTCTACGCGTGGGCATTCGCGCCCCTTGATGAAGGCGTAGACGAGCAGCACGTAGAAGATCCCGAACACCACCGCGGACACACTGGCGCCGACCTGGAGGAACCGCGGGTTGGCGATCAGCAGTGGGTCCGTGCCGCCCGCATAGACGTGGTACCCGACCCTGGCCAGGAAGAAATCGGAATCCGGGTCGGGACGGGCCACCATGTTGACGATGTCCCCGGTGAATGAGGAGCCGATGAACATAGTGAACACGACGATGAAGAACCAGTCGTAACGGCGCTCGCGCAACGGGATCGGACTACGCACAGCGGCCGACTCGGGCGTGGTTGCGGCAGGGGAGATGGTCATGGCCGCTGATGCTAAGCCTCCATGGCACTCGGGAGGGCCGATTCCCGAAATTGCAACAGTAAGGCCTTCTGTATCTATCTGGAATCAGCTCACCGCGCGCCGGGTACTCCTTCGTGTGCAACGCTTCAACAGATTCAGCAGCAACAGCGAAGGAGTTCGGCAATGACAACGTCCAGAGGTAGCGCGCTCGGTGCGCTGATGGTGGCCGCGCTGGGGGCCGGTGTTCTGGGGGCCGCCGCCGTCGTGTCAATGCCGACTGCGGCCGCCGCGCCCTGCAGTGCCAGCGGATTGGCCAGCACATCTAGCGGCGTGCTGGCTGCCGCCGGCGGATATCTGGCCACTCACCCCGGGGCTGACGATGTGCTTACCGCTGCCGCCAACCAGTCTGCCGAGGACGCGAAGGCCTCGGTGCGGTCGTATTTCATCGGGCATCCCGGTGAGTTGTTCGACCTGCAGAACATCGCAGGCCCGCTGCGGGACCTGCGCAACCAGTGCGGCGTGGCGATCTCCCCGGGCCAGCTGGCCCTGCTGTTCGAGCAGGTGTCCTAGAACTACGGCGCGAGTGACGGTAGCGGCAGCCCGAATTCACGCTTCAGCACGGTGCGCGCGGCGTAATAGCCCGACATCCCGTGCACACCGGTTCCTGGCGGGGTCGCCGACGAGCACAGATACGCCTTGGGGATCGGCGTGGTCCACGGATTCCAGCGCAGGGTGGGGCCGACCATCGCGGCGAACAGCGTTGCGCCGCCGACGATGATGTCCCCGCCGACGTAATTGGTGTTGTACTGCGACATCTGCGCTGCGGTCACGCACCGCGACGCCAGCACCAGATCCCGGAACCCGGGCGCGGCCCTCTCGAACAGGCCGGTGATGGTTTCGGTCAGATCTTCGGTCGAGTGGGCGGGGACATGCGCATAAGTCCACAGCGGCCGCCGCCCCGCGGAGTCGATGCGCGACGGATCGGACAGGTGCGGAAGCGCGGCCAACGTCATCGGCCAGTCGGCGTGCCGCCCTGAGGCGATCTCCTTCTCGGCGTACGCCATCTGCGCTCTGGTGCCACCCATGTGCACGGTGGGTGAGGTCGCCACCCGCTGGTCGCGCCACGGAATCTCACCGGAGAGCACGAAGTCCACCTTGCACACACCCGGTCCATACCGGTAGCGCCGCAACGATTTCGCGTAGCTGTCCGGCACTGCCGAACCGTAGATGTCAAGAAGTGTGGTCGGTGCGGTGTCGTAGATCGCCACGCCGGGGGGAGGGGAGGTCACCGGTTCGCCGACGACCAACTCACCACCGTGAGCTTGCAGATCGGCAAGCATCGCATCGACGATGGCCTGGCTGCCGCCGATCGGCACCGGCCAGCCGACGCTGTGCGCCAGCGTGCCGAGCATGGTGCCTGCGCCGCTGTTGACCGGCGACGGCATCGTCGAAATCGCATGTGCGCCAACGCCGGTGAAGAGCGCGCGGGCGTCGTCGCCGCGCAGCACACTCCACGCCGGGCTGCCCTGGGCCAGCACCCGAAGCCCCGCGCGCACCGTGGTGGGCAGATCGGGCGGCAGTGAACGTTTGTCGCCGAGGAAGAAGCCCACGACGCCGTCGGGATGCTCGGCGAGCGGACCGAACAGCCGGCGCCAGGAGCTCCCGTCGTCCAGCTCGGCGCAGGTGCGCTCCAACGAGTGGTAGGCGACCGCGGCGGGCCGGTTCGGCAGCGGGTTGGCGTAGGAGATCTCCGGGACCGCAAGCTGCACGCCGCGCGCCGCGAGGTCGTATTCGGCGAAGAACGGCGAGGCCAGCGCCAGCGGGTGGACCGCGGAGCAGACGTCGTGGCGGATGCCGGGGAACTCCGGGTCGGTCGCGGTACGGGCGCCGCCGCCGAACGTCGGCTGGCCCTCCACCACACGCACCTTCAAACCCGCTCGGGCGCAGATGACGGCAGCCGCCAACCCGTTGGGACCACTGCCGACGACGGTCACGTCCACCCGGTAAGTAGACCGCACCACGGCCGCTGATCGTGGAGCGGGCGACAACCACTAGGCTGACCGGCGTGAATCTGCCCGTTGTAGTGATCGCAGACAAGCTTGCCGAGTCGACCGTCGCCGCCCTGGGCGACCAGGTGGAAATCCGCTGGGTCGATGGCCCGGACCGGCCGAAACTGCTGGCCGCGGTGGTGGACGCCGACGCGCTGCTGGTGCGCTCGGCCACCACCGTGGACGCCGAGGTCATCGCCGCCGCGCCCAAGCTAAAGATCGTCGCCCGCGCCGGCGTCGGCCTGGACAACGTCGACGTCGACGCCGCCACCACGGCAGGCGTGCTCGTCGTCAACGCGCCGACGTCGAACATCCACAGCGCCGCCGAGCATGCGCTGGCGCTGATGCTCTCGGCCGCGCGGCAGATCCCCGCCGCCGACGCCACGCTGCGCGAGCACTCCTGGAAGCGCTCGTCGTTCTCGGGCACCGAGATCTTCGGCAAGACCGTCGGCGTGGTCGGCCTGGGTCGCATCGGGCAGCTCGTCGCTCAGCGGCTCGCCGCCTTCGGCACGCACGTCATCGCCTACGACCCTTATGTGTCGGCGGCGCGCGCCGCCCAGCTGGGCATCGAGCTCTTGTCGCTCGACGATCTGCTGGCCCGGGCGGACTTCATCTCCGTGCACCTGCCCAAGACCCCGGAGACTGCCGGCCTGATCGGCAAGGAAGCACTGGCCAAGACCAAGCCCGGCGTGATCATCGTCAACGCGGCCCGCGGTGGCCTGATCGATGAGCAGGCCCTGGCCGACGCGATCACCAGCGGCCACGTGCGCGGCGCCGGACTCGACGTGTTCAGCACCGAACCCTGCACCGACAGCCCGCTGTTCGAGCTGCCGCAGGTCGTCGTCACCCCGCACCTCGGTGCCTCCACCGAAGAGGCTCAGGACCGGGCGGGCACCGACGTCGCGGCCAGTGTGAAGCTCGCGCTGGCCGGCGAGTTCGTGCCCGACGCGGTCAACGTCGGCGCCGGTGCGGTCAGCGAAGAGGTGGCGCCGTGGCTGGACCTGGCCCGCAAGCTGGGTCTGCTCGCCGGTGTGCTGTCCACCGGGGCCGCCTCGAGCCTGTCGGTGCGCGTCTCCGGTGAGCTGGCGTCCGAAGATGTTGAGGTGCTGAAGCTTTCGGCGCTCCGCGGCTTCTTCTCGACGGTGACCGATCAGCAGGTGACGTTCGTCAATGCGCCCAACCTGGCCGCCGAACGCGGTCTGACGAGCGAGCTGAGCACCGCAACCGAGAGCCCCAACCACCGCAGCCTCGTCGATGTGCGCGTGGTCGGACCCGACGGTGCGGCGACCAATGTGTCCGGGACGCTGTCCGGACCGCAGCAGGTCCAGAAGATCGTCCAGATCAACGGCCGCAGCTTCGATCTGCGGGCCGAGGGAGTGAACCTGGTTCTGCACTACTCCGATCAGCCCGGTGCGCTCGGCAAGATCGGCACCCTGCTGGGCAATGCGGGCGTGAACATCCTGGCGGCTCAGCTGAGCCAGGACACCACCGGCCGGGCCGCGACCGTGATGCTGCGGTTGGACCGCGAGGTGGCCGACGACATCCGGTCGGCCATCGGTGACGCGGTTGGTGCGACGACTCTGGAAGTGGTGGACCTGTCATGAAATTGGCGGTAATCGCGGGCGACGGCATCGGCCCGGAGGTCATCGACGAAGCGCTGCAGGTGCTCGACGTGGTGCTGCCCGGTGTGGACAAGACCGAATACGACCTCGGTGCGCGTCGCTACCACGCGACCGGTGAGCTGCTCACCGCCGAGACCATCGACGAACTCAAGGGCTACGACGCGATCCTGCTCGGCGCGATCGGCGATCCCTCGGTGCCCAGCGGCGTGCTCGAGCGCGGCCTGCTGCTCAAACTCCGCTTCGCACTGGACCATCACGTCAACCTGCGGCCGGGCCGGCTGTACCCCGGTGTCAGCAGCCCGTTGTCCGGCGTGACGAATATCGACTTCGTCGTGGTGCGTGAAGGCACCGAAGGCCCCTACACAGGTAACGGCGGCGCCCTGCGCGTCGGCACACCGCACGAGGTGGCCACCGAGGTCAGTGTGAACACCGCGTTCGGCGTGGAGCGGGTGGTGCGCGACGCGTTCGCCCGCGCGCAGGCCCGGCGCAAGCACCTGACGCTGGTGCACAAGACCAACGTGCTGACGTTCGCGGGCAGCCTGTGGTCGCGGGTAGTCGATGAGGTCGGCGCCGAATACCCGGACGTCGAAGTCGCGTATCAGCACATCGACGCGGCCACCATCCACATGGTCACCGACCCCGGCCGGTTCGACGTCATCGTCACCGACAACCTCTTCGGCGATATCATCACCGACCTGGCCGCGGCGGTCTGCGGCGGGATCGGACTGGCCGCCAGCGGCAATATCGATGCCACCCGGACCAATCCGTCGATGTTCGAACCCGTGCACGGCAGCGCGCCCGATATCGCGGGCCAGGGCATTGCCGACCCGACCGCGGCGGTGATGTCGGTGGCCCTGCTGCTGCGTCACATCGGCGAGGAGGCCGCGGCCGCCCGCGTCGACAAGGCCGTCGGTGAGCATCTGGCCAGCCGCGGTGACGCGACGTACTCGACCCGTGAGGTCGGCGACCGGATCCGCGCGGCGCTTTAGTCCTTGACGGGCTGATCCGTCGGTACCAAAGGCAGTGCCACCACCGGGAACAGCGCGCACACCGCGAACGCGATCGGGTAGCCCACCACGCCGATCAAGGCGCCGAACAACGGCGGGGCGACCCCGCATGCCAACAGTTGGCTGGTGTTCTGCGCGCCCAGCGCGCGCCCGCTCCAGAACGGCCCGGCGATCTCGGCGATCGCGGTGAACGCCAACCCGTTGTCGACGACGGTGATCACCGATGCCACCACCATCACCGCGATGCTCAGCGGGGAGTGCAGTGCATCGGTCAGCGCCAGCGCCAGCATGGACACCGCCGCGGCGGCCGCGATCATCCGGATCGGGCGCAGCCGCAAACCCATCGCATCCGACCAGTGTCCGGCGGCGATCCGGCCCAGCGCGCCCAGCACCTGAGCGATCATCACGAGCACGCCCGCGGATTCCGCCGACCAGCCACGGTCGGCGATCAACCACACCAGGGTGAACGTCCACACCACGCACTGCGGCACGACCAGCAGCACCGACACTGCGTGGATGCGCCACAGCAGAGCCGATCCCCGGTAGGGATTGGCCAGATGCTCGGCGGGTGCCTCGGCGCGCGGCGGACGCGGCGGATCAGCCACGGCGACAGCGCACACCAGTGCTGCGACACCGCAGATGACGGCCGGGAACAACAGGGCCAGACCGACCCCATACGTCTGGGCCAGGCGGGGAACAACCAACGCGCCGACCGCGACACCCAACGGCTGGGCGGTCTGACGGATGCCCATCACCAGCCCGCGCTGGTGTGGCGGGAACCACCCGACCACCAGCCGCCCGCTGGCCGAATTGCTGCTGGCCGCTGCCATTCCGCCTAGGAACAGGAAAAGTCCGACGAGGAACAGCGAGTGCGAAGACGACGCTGCCAGCGCCGCAGCGGTGGTCAACGCGGAGCCGACCGACAACACGAAGCGTTCGCCGACCCGGTCCACCACGTAACCCCACAGGAGCAGGGTGAACACCATGCCGAAGCTCGGCATCGCCGACACCAGGCCGGCCTTGGCCAGGTCGAGGCCCATCGTGGTGTGCAGGGTGGGAATGAGAAAGGCCGCACCGTTGATGAAGACGTTGGCGGACAACGTCGCAAACAAGGCGATCGCGAGCATCATCCAGCGCCGCACGGTGCTAATCGTGTCGACGGCCATGTGGCCATAATTCCACGCCTGATCCCACAATGCTGAATCTGTATCTCACTATATGAGAGAACGCATTGAGTGAGCGACCACGCAGAGAAAGTACGAGTAGAGCCAAGCGTGGGTCCTCACTCAACGCTGATCGGGGTCTTTTACCGCCGCATTGTCGCCCCACTAGGCTGTGACGAATGCGCCTGGGTCGAATCGCCAGTCCTGACGGGGTCGCCTTCGTGAGTATCGAAGGGGACACGGGGAATGAAATCGTTCGTGAGATAGCCGAGCATCCGTTCGGTTCGCCGACGTTCACCGGCCGGGCCTGGCCACTGGCTGATGTGCGCCTGCTGGCGCCGATCCTGGCCAGCAAGGTGGTCTGCATGGGCAAGAACTACCTGGCTCACATCGAGGAAATGGGTGGCGAGGCCCCGGAGGATCCGGTGATCTTCCTCAAGCCCAACACCGCGATCATCGGGCCTGGTGTGCCAATCCAGTTGCCCGCCAATGCTTCCCCGGTCCACCACGAGGGTGAGCTGGCTGCCGTCATCGGCCGCCCGTGCAAGGACGTCCCGGCTGCGCGTGCCGCCGAGAACATCCTGGGCTACACCATCGCCAACGACGTGTCCGCCCGTGACCAGCAGAAGGCCGACGGTCAGTGGATCCGGGCCAAGGGGCATGACACGTTCTGCCCGGTGGGTCCGTGGATCGTCACCGATCTCGACCCGTCTGATCTGGAGATCCGCACCGAGGTCAACGGCGAGGTACGCCAGCTGAGCCGGACGTCGTTGATGATCCACGACATCGGGGCCATCATCGAGTGGATTTCCGCCGTGATGACCCTGCTGCCCGGCGATCTCATTCTCACCGGGACGCCGGAGGGCGTCGGGCCGATCGAGCACGGCGACACCGTCAGCGTCAGCATCGAGGGCATCGGGACGTTGACGAATCCCGTGATCCGGAAGGGCAACTGATGACCGCGGCCGCCAATGATCCAGTGCGCGTGCGGTTCTGCCCGTCGCCGACCGGTATCCCGCATGTCGGCATGGTGCGCACGGCGTTGTTCAACTGGGCGTATGCCCGCCACACCGGCGGCACGTTCGTGTTCCGCATCGAGGACACCGACGCTGCGCGTGACTCCGAGGAAAGCTATGCGGCACTGCTGGATGCGCTGTGCTGGCTGGGACTGAACTGGGACGAGGGGCCCGAAGTCGGCGGCCCCTACGAGCCCTACCGGCAGTCCCAGCGCACGGCCCTCTATCGCGATGTGCTGGACCGGTTGCTCGAGTCCGGGGAGGCCTATCTGGCGTACTCCACACCCGAAGAGGTGGAGGCGCGGCACCAGGCTGCCGGGCGCAATCCCAAACTGGGCTATGACAATTACGACCGCGATCTGACCGAGGAGCAGCGCGCTGCCTACGTCGCCGAGGGGCGTAGCGCCGTGCTGCGACTCCGGATGCCCGACGAGGACATCACCTGGCACGACCTAGTCAGGGGCACAACGACATTCGCTGCCGGCACGGTTCCCGATTTCGCGCTGACCCGTGCGACCGGAGAACCGTTGTACACCTTGGTCAATCCGGTCGACGACGCGCTGATGAAGATCACTCACGTGTTGCGCGGGGAGGATCTGCTGTCGTCGACGCCGCGCCAGATCGCGCTGTATCGGGCGCTCATCCGCCTTGGTGTGACCGACCGCGTACCTGAATTCGCGCACCTGCCACCGGTTTTGGGCGAGGGCACCAAGAAGCTGTCCAAGCGCGATCCGGAGTCCAACCTGTTCCTGCATCGCGACCGCGGTTTCCTTCCCGAGGGCCTGCTCAACTACCTGGCGCTGCTGGGCTGGGGGATCGCCCAGGACAACGACATATTCAGCCTCGACGAAATGGTCGCCGCCTTCGATGTCGTCGACGTCAACTCCAACCCGGCGCGGTTCGACCAGAAGAAGGCCGACGCGATCAACGCCGAGCACATCCGCCGGCTCGACGAAGCCGAGTTCGCCAGCCGGTTGCGGGCCTATTTCGCGGCGCACGGCCACGACACCGGGCTCGACGACGCGGGATTCGCCGTCGCCGCGCAGCTGATCCAGACGCGCATCGTGGTGCTCTCCGACGGGTGGGAGCTGCTGAAATTCCTCAATGACGATGCCTACGAACTGGATCCGAAGGCCGCCGCCAAGGAGCTCGGACCGGATGCGGCGCCGGTGCTCGACGCAGCAATCACCGCACTCGAGGCCGTGACGGAGTGGGCAACGCCGGCCATTGAGGATGCGCTCAAGGTCGCACTACTCGAGGGGCTCGAGCTCAAGCCGCGCAAGGCGTTCGGGCCGATCCGGGTCGCGGCGACGGGTGCCACGATCAGCCCGCCGCTTTTCGAGTCGCTGGAGCTGCTCGGTCGTGACCGTAGCCTGGGTCGACTGCGCGGCGCACGCGACCATGCGGGGGTGCTGGAAAAAGACGGCGGAAATCTTTGATATTGTCTTCGTCGGCCCGCGAACCTTGGCAGAGCGGCCCTAATCCCTCGGAACAACCGGGGATAAAGGCTTCTGACCAGCGGTTATAGGCAGCCAATGGGGTATGGTGTAATTGGCAACACTAGGGATTCTGATTCCCTCATTCTAGGTTCGAGTCCTGGTACCCCAGCAATTATGTCGGCAACGGCCTCTGAGCTATGCTGGCTACCCGGTGCGCCGCAAGGCGCGCCATGGATTTGGTTCTGGCCCCGTCGTCTAGCGGCCTAGGACGCCGCCCTCTCACGGCGGTAGCGTGGGTTCGAATCCCATCGGGGCTACCAATCCAAACTCGCCCGGTCACCGACCGGGCGATTCGTTTTTCTGGGGGCCGCCACTGTGTCGCAGCCAGCAAATAGCCGCGCCCGTGGGGATCTTGCCGCAGCATTGTCGCTGTGCGACCGGTGAAGCGGTACCGAACGGCAATCCTGATTGCCGCGGTGCTTCTGGTGGTGGCCACCGCATCGGGACCATCGGCCTGGCGGCTCACGCACGGCACCCCGGTCATCAGCGGCCCCTTCGCGGCACTGCTGGCGGCGTCGACCAACCTCGGTCCGTCGCGCGCCAGTGACGCTCAGCTCACCGTCACCCTTCGCGGGTCCGCGCGCCCGGCGACGCTGATCGACTGGGCGACCGCGCATCGGCTCGCGGTGCGCTGGCAACCCGGCGAGAATTTCGCGTTCGTCACGGGCGCCGCCGACGGTATCGCCGACGCGTTCGGAGTGCCCGTCCACGACTACCGGGGCGCCCACGGCCAGGTGTTCTACGCCTCACCCCGGCAGCCGGCACTGCCGCCCGCACTGCGCGACGACGTCACCGGTGTCGGCCGCATCCTGAGCTACCTGCCACACCGGATGGCGCGGCCGGTGTTCCCGCTGGACGTGCCGCGCCCCGGTCTGACGCCGCAGCATCTGCTGACCGCCTACAACGCGACCCCGCTCGTCGAAGCCGGCTACCGGGGTGCCGGCCAGACGCTGGTTTTCTTCTCCTTCGATGGTTTCGACCAGCGCGACCTCGACATGTTCGCCGACACCTGGGCGCTGCCGAGATTCACCCCCGAGGTTGTCGGCGGCCCGCTCGCGCCGCCCGAGGGGGAGGCCGTGATGGACCTCGAGGTCGCCCACGCCATCGCACCGGAGGCCCGGCTCGTAGTGGTCAATGCCCGTCACACGATCGAGGGTGACGGCACCTTCGAGAAGATCGCCCGGATGTTCGACGACGCCGCGGGGCGGTTCCCCGCTTCGGTCTGGAGCCTGTCGATCGGCTGGGGATGTGAGGCTCTGGTGAACGCGGCCGACGTCGCTCCGGTGCGGTCCTCCCTCACCAACGCGCACCGGCGCGGTATCGCGGTCTTCGACGCCAGTGGTGACACCGCCGGGCTGGAATGTAAAGGCGGCAGGGACTGGTCGACGGCGCCCGGCCCCAACGATGTGGGCGTGGACACCATCGCCTCGCTGCCGGAGGTCACCTCGGTCGGCGGCACGACGCTCTATACCGACGCCGACGGCAGATGGATGGATGAGCGGGCCTGGATCGACGTGCCGATGTCGCAGGGCTCCAGCGGCGGTGTGTCCCGCTTGTTCGCCCGTCCCGACTATCAGCGCGGGATAACCATCGCCAGGGACACCGACCACCGCCTCGTCCCCGACGTCGCCGCGGTGGCCGATCCGTTCACCGGTGTGCAGATCATCTTCGGGCAGAACAAGAGAATCGGCGGCGGCACCTCGCAAGCCGCACCGATCTGGGCCGGCCTGACAGTGCTGATGAATCAGTATGTGCTCGACAATGGCGGCAGGCCGCTCGGCGATATCAACCCACTTCTCTACCGAGCGGCCCGGGGATCCAACCGGCCGGGATTCCACGACATCACGATGGGCGGCAACGCCGTCGACAACCCCAACCCCGGCTACGACCTGGTGACCGGCCTCGGCAGTCCCATCACCTTCAATCTCGCCCAAAATCTGCTCGACGCGCAGAAGGCCCAGTCGGTGGCCGCGGGCTTTGCACCCGGTGGCGGGTAGGCGTGCCGATCACACGACCGTCGTTGACGGGTGCGATGTTCCCGCAGCTGCCCGCCAGCGCCCGCAGTCCCTTTCGGGCCGGCCTGATCCTGCTCGTCGCGGCGCTGACGGGATTTGCCGCGCTGCGCTGGCAGGCCGCGATGATCGCGACCGCTGTGTGCGGGCTGCCCGTGTTGTACGTCATCTACGTGCGCCAGATCGGCATTCGCCGGACCATCGGGCTGCGCGCTGTCGTCGTATCCGGGGTTCTTGCCCTGGTGTTGGCAGTCGGGTGGGCACTGATCTCAGGCCCGATCCTCGCCAGGGCCTACGACGCGGCATTGGGTGCGCAGACGAATCTCACGCAGATGGTGCTGTTCGGGGCGGTTGTGCCGATCAGCGAGGCACTTCTGGTGTTGGTGCCCGTGGTGGTCGTTCGGCTCATCGACCGCACGCCCCGGGATGCACTGGCCGGCTTCACGATCGGCGCGCTCGCTGCGACGCTGTTCACCGGGTTTGCCAGCGCGACGCTGCTGATTCCACAACTGGCGATGGGTGTCACCGCTCCCGACCGCACGCTGAGCAGTCTGCTGGTCGAGGCGCTGGTCGAGGGAATCGGGTGGCCTCTCGTCGGCGTGGCGACCGGCGGGATCGTCGGCATCGCATTGTGGTTTACCAAGCCGCCCAACGCTTCTCGACGCTATCGGGGTATCCGTCCCGCCGCGCTGTTGACGGTTCTGATCATGGTGACCGCGATGGGGGTCGTGGACGTCGTGCCGCTCTCGTCGACGTGGTACGGCGTGCTGCATCTGCTGATCGCATGCGCGGCGATGGGGGTAGTGCACATCGCCATCACGGCCGCCGTGCGTCACCAGGCCTACGACAGTGCTGGCGACGGTAGACAATTGGTGCGGCCGGCCACCTACACCGGTGTATTGGGGTCCATGATCGTGGGCCTGGCCGTGGCGGTTGCTGTGGGTGTCGTCGTGTCGGCGCGAATCACACCTGCACCGCAACCCTATGTGTGCCCGCCGGATTGCGGCAGGCCGCCGCTGGGCACACCCGTCGAAAACAACCCCCGGTTCAGCGGCGACAACGGCGCGTTCTCGGTCGCCTACCCCGGTAACGGGTCCGCCTACGAAGTCACCTTCGATCCACCCGGGGTGAAAGGTGTTGAGCTGAACTATGTCGGTGGAGATACCGGCACGCTGACGCTCTTCGGCGAGCACGCAGACGGTCGCACCGCCAAGCAGGTCGTGCAGCAACTCGTCGAAAGCCGGTACCCGGGTGCGACCGTCGATTACGAAATCCCCAACGCGTCGGTCGGTTACCAGCCCGGCTACGGCGTCGTCGCCGACGTGTTTCCCACCGCTTCCTCGGCCACTTACACCCGGCTTCGCGTGATGATCCTGGCCGCGGTCAAGCACGACTATGCGCTGATCGCGACCGCGATCGGCCCCTATCACGAATTCAGTCCCGCCTACGGGACCGGTCAGCCCTCGGGGGCCAACCTCGAGCTGGCCATGGATATGGGCAAGTACGTCAACAGCTTCAGGTGGTACGGCGACCGGTTCGGTCGCCCTTAGTCATGCCCCTGGTTATTCAGCGGGCGCAGTGGAACCGGCCAGCGGCATCGGCGGCATGCCGAGCTTGCCGTGATCCCAGGACCGGATGCGGCTGGCCGCGATGCGCACCGCCACACGCTTGTTCATCATCATGTCGACGGCCGGCTTGAGGTCGTCGGTGTAGGGACCGTTGTAGCGCTCCCACACGCTGATGCCGACTTTGAAAATGGTGTCGGGATCATCGACGATCTCGCCGACACCCTCGAACGCGACCCCTCGCAGCGTGTCGTAGGTCATCCCGTCCTCGATGAGAAAGCTCACCCGCGGATTGCGACGCAGGTTGACCGCCTTCTGGGACTTGGCCTTCGTCTCGACCCAGATGTCGCCGTCCAGGACGCCGTACCACATGGCGACGAGGTGCGGCTGGCCGTCGGCTCCGATGGTCGCCATGGTGCCGGTGCGGCTACGAGCCACGAAATCGGCGATCTCGGCGTCCGACATGACGATCTGGTTGCGTTGATTGGTTCCCATGGCGCCAGTTTGTCAGGCCGTCCGGCGCCGTTGTCGCGGGGATCACAGTCTGCGAGTGAGGGCGTCGGCCGCGGCCACCAGGTCGGCGGCCCACCGCGCGCCGGGACGCCGGCCCATCCGATCGATAGGGCCGGACACCGACACGGCCGCGATCACCGTGCCGCTGCGGTCGCGCACCGGGGCGGAAATGCTGGCCACCCCGGGTTCGCGCTCGGCGGCACTCTGCGCCCAGCCGCGGCGGCGGACCTCGGCCAGGGTGCGTTCGGTGAACTTTGCGGTCGGCAGCACGGTCTGCTGGGTGGTGCTGTCGCTATAGGCCAACAGCACTTTGGCGCCCGAACCGGCTGTCATCGGCAGCCGGGCCCCGACGGGCACGGTATCGCGAAGCCCGGCAGGCGGTTCCAATGCCGCGACGCAGATCCGGCTGGTGCCCTCGCGACGGTAGAGCTGCACGCTCTCGCCGGTGATCTCGCGCAGCCTTGGCAGTACCGCCGCGCCCGCGGCCAGCAGCGGATCGTTGACCTGGGCGGACAATTCACTGATGGCAGGCCCGAGACGCCAGCGCCCCGCGCTGTCGCGAGCCAGCAGCCGGTGGACCTCGAGGCCGGCGGCGAGGCGGTGCGCGGTGGCACGGGGGAGGCCGGTGCGCTCACAGAGTTCGGCCAGCCCGCAGGGGGAATCGGCGATCGAGTGCAGTACGCCCACGGCTTTGTCGAGCACGCCGATGCCGCTATCCTGTCTCATATCGAGATACTAGCGTCCCGAAATGTGAGATATCCAGACTTGCGTTCCGGGAATCAAAGAATGAATTGAGAACCCATGGCTCAGTCCGACAAGCCCAGGACACTGCCCGAGAAGGCCAGGACACTCCCCGAGAAGGTTTGGGACGACCACGTCGTCGTCGCCGGCGCCGGCAGCGGTGGATCGCGTGAACCCGATCTGATCTACATCGATCTCCATCTCATTCACGAGGTGACCAGCCCGCAGGCCTTCGACGGGCTGCGGCTGGCCGGCCGACCGGTGCACCGCCCCGATCTCACGATCGCCACCGAGGATCACAACGTGCCGACGGTCGACATCGACAAGCCGATCGCCGACCCGATCTCGCGCACTCAGGTCGAGACGTTGCGGCACAACTGCGCCGAATTCGGCGTGCGGCTGCACCCGATGGGTGATGTCGAGCAGGGGATCGTCCACGTGATGGGCCCACAGCTCGGACTGACCCAGCCGGGCATGACGATCGTGTGCGGCGACAGCCACACCTCCACCCACGGCGCGTTCGGCGCGATCGCGATGGGCATCGGCACTTCCGAAGTGGAGCATGTGCTTGCCACCCAGACACTTCCGCTGCGGCCGTTCAAGACGATGGCGATCAATGTCGAGGGTGTGCTGCCGCCGGGAGTGAGTGCCAAGGACATCATCCTGGCGGTGATCGCCAAGATCGGCACCGGCGGCGGCCAGGGCTACGTCATCGAATACCGCGGCAGCACCATCGAATCGCTGTCGATGGAGAGCCGGATGACCATCTGCAATATGAGCATCGAGGCCGGCGCCCGCGCAGGACTGGTGGCTCCCGACGAGATCACCTACGAATTCCTGCGCGGCCGTCCGTACGCTCCAACGGGCGCGGATTGGGATGCGGCGGTGGCGTCGTGGGACGCGCTGAAGACCGACGAGGGCGCCGAATTCGACACCGAGGTCTACATCGACGCGACGACGCTGAGCCCCTTTGTCACGTGGGGCACCAACCCGGGCCAGGGTGTTCCGCTGTCCGAGGCGGTGCCCGACCCGGAACTGATGACCAGCGACGACGACCGGCAGGCCGCCGAGAAGGCGTTGGCATACATGGACCTTCGCGCAGGCACTCCGATGCGCGATGTCGCCGTCGACGCGGTGTTCGTCGGCTCGTGCACGAACGGGCGCATCGAGGATCTGCGGGTGGTGGCCGATGTGCTGCGCGGCCGCAAGGTCGCCGACGGCGTGCGGATGCTGATAGTGCCGGGGTCGATGCGGGTGCGCGCTCAGGCCGAATCCGAAGGGCTGGGCGAGATCTTCACCGCGGCCGGTGCGGATTGGCGCCAGGCCGGCTGCTCGATGTGCCTTGGAATGAATCCGGATCAGCTGGCACCGGGGGAGCGTTGTGCGTCGACGTCCAACCGGAATTTCGAAGGCCGACAGGGCAAGGGTGGCCGCACGCACCTGGTTTCGCCGGCCGTCGCCGCCGCGACTGCGGTGCGCGGAACCCTGTCCTCACCCGCCGATCTCAAAAACTAGACCTGCTAAGGAGATCCACGATGGATGCATTTCACACCCACACCGGCATCGGGGTTCCGTTGCGGCGGTCCAATGTCGACACCGACCAGATCATTCCGGCGGTGTATTTGAAGCGGGTCACCCGAACGGGTTTCGAGGATGGATTGTTCGCCGCATGGCGCAACGACCCCTCATTCATACTCAATCTGAGTCCCTTCGATCGGGGTTCAGTCTTGGTCGCTGGCCCCGACTTCGGCACCGGATCGTCACGCGAGCATGCGGTCTGGGCGCTCATGGACTTCGGATTCCGGGTCGTCATCTCGTCCCGGTTCGCCGACATCTTTCGCGGCAACGCGGGCAAGGCCGGGCTGTTGGCGGCCGAAGTCGCTCAAGATGATGTTGAACTTCTCTGGAAGCTCATCGAGCAGAATCCGGGGCTGGAAATCACTGTAAATCTTCAAGATCGAAATATCACCGCGGGAACGGCCGTGGTGCCGTTCACGATTGACGATTACACAGCTTGGAGATTGCTGGAAGGGCTCGACGATATAGGCCTTACGCTGCGGAAACTCGCTGAAATCGAAGCATTCGAGTCCGCGCGCCCGAGTTGGAAGCCACACATTTCGACGGCTTCCTGAAGGGCGCGGGACGCCGAATTCCCGCCCCCAAAGGGGGGTTCAGCCCCCCTCGAATCACCGCCCTAGGGCGGCAACCGGATTGCTGAAATCCTCCTAAGTCGTGCCCCAAATTGGGCGTGGCTCTTGGAATTCTGCAGGTCTTGGGTTTACCGTGTTGTGCAGTCGGTCCAAAGTGGACCACTGGCTTCGGAGGAATTGAATGAACAAAGCAGAGCTCATCGACGTACTCACGGAGAAATTGGGCTCAGATCGTCGGCAGGCAACTCTGGCGGTGGAGAACGTCGTTGACACCATTGTGCGCGCGGTGCACAAGGGCGACAGCGTGACCATCACCGGCTTCGGCGTTTTCGAGCAGCGGCGTCGTGCCGCTCGTGTGGCGCGCAACCCGCGCACCGGCGAAACCGTCAAAGTAAAGCCGACGTCCGTTCCCGCTTTCCGTCCTGGCGCTCAATTCAAGGCCGTCGTCTCTGGTGCACAGAAGCTTCCGTCGGAAGGCCCCGCAGTCAAGCGCGGTGCCGTCGCCGGTCCGGTCAAGAAGGCTGCCGTCAAGAAGGCCGTCCGCAAGGCGGTCGTGAAGAAGGTCGTCAAGAAGGCGGTCGCCAAGAAGGTCGTACAGAAGGCTGTGGCTAAGAAGGCCGCGCCGGCTGTCAAGAAGGCCGCTGTCAAGAAGGCTGTGGTCAAGAAGGCCGCGCCGGCTGTCAAGAAGGCCGCTGTCAAGAAGGCTGTGGTCAAGAAGGCCGCGCCGGCTGTCAAGAAGGCCGCTGTCAAGAAGGCTGTGG
>JAHFVD010000028.1:54025-73169 GCA_023264735.1 Mycobacterium sp.
TCAGGGCCTAGTCGCCAGTGGGCTGCCGATGTACTCGGCCGCCACGATCCGATCACCGTCCAGCGACAGCACCCACGTGCTGCCCTTGCGGTTGCGTGACTTGTCCGGCTTGTCAGTGCCCCGCCACCAGGCCAGCAGGTAGGGAATCACCTTGCCCTGTGTGCAGATGACGGGTGTCCCGCCGCGGGCGGCAATCTCGGCGATGCGCTTGTGCGCGATATCCGGGTCCGCGGCGTAGGCCTCTTCGGTGAGGTCTGCCTCGGCGGAGATCGTCACACCCAGTTCCTGAGCCAGCGGCTCGACGGTTTGAATACAGCGGACACGATCGGCGGCATAGATTTCGGTGGCACCGAATGCCATCAGCTGTCCAACCAGCGACTCCGCTTGTGCGCGACCATTCTTGTCGAGCGGGCGGCTCCGGTCGTCGCCCTTGTAGCGGGACTTGATGCCCGCGGTGCCATGCCGGACGATCAGGACCGTCGCTGTGTCGGCGGGCTGATTGGTGAACGCGTTGAGCACTTCCCGATCGTGCGGGTATGTGAGCCGCTTCACCGCGTCGTCGACGGAGAGCCATTC
Organism: Mycobacterium sp.; assembly: GCA_023264735.1. Taxonomy (GTDB): domain Bacteria; phylum Actinomycetota; class Actinomycetes; order Mycobacteriales; family Mycobacteriaceae; genus Mycobacterium. Next base: position 54,602 of record JAHFVD010000028.1, read on the forward strand.
CAGCTGGTCCACTTCGGAGCCGGGGACGAACTCGCCACCGAGCGCCCGAGCCGCCCAGTAGTGAACGACCTTGGCGCCCTGCGCGACGTGATAGTGGGTTTGGATCAGACGCCGGCCCAGCTGAGACCGCTGACCGGTCTCCTCCCAGATCTCGCGCACCGCGGCGACCGGTTCGTTCTCACCGGGATCGACTTTGCCTTTCGGCAAGGTCCAGTCGTCGTAACGCGGCCGATGAATCAGCGCGACGTGTAGCTCGCCGGTGTCAGGGTCCGGGCGCCACAGCACGGCACCGGCCGCAAGGATTACCCGCTGGGGTGGCTTCCCCTTCTTCGCCACAACCTTCTTCGCCGATTTGGACCGTGAGCTGTCACGTGACGCTCTCTTGGCCACCTCAACTCCCGCAGATCAATTCGGGTCCCTGCCTGGGGCCGGACTTGGTGGGTCGCAACAGCGGCTGCACTTAGTGCTGCCGGTGAAGTTCCATCAGCCACACCTGATGGTCGCGGACTTGTCGGCCGTCTTGCGGTGCTGCCGTCCACTGGCCTTCGGAGCCAAGCTCCCAGCACCGCGTGGAGGGATCCATCGCCGATTCGAAGACGTCGTCGATGTATCCGGTGAGACGGGGGTCCTTGACCTGAGCCATGACTTCGACGCGACGATCGAGATTGCGGTGCATCATGTCTGCGCTGCCGATGAAGAATTCGTTGATCGCATTGAAATGGAAGATCCGCGAATGCTCCAGGAAACGACCGAGAATCGAACGCACGACAATGTTCTCGGAGAAGCCCTCGGTCCCCGGCTTGAGTGCGCAGATGCCGCGGACGACGACCTCGACCCGAACCCCGGCCTGCGACGCCCGGTACAGCGCGTCGATCACCTGTTCGTCGACAAGGGCGTTGGCCTTGAGCCGGATCCGGCCGTTGCCGCCGTGCCGGTGCGCGTCGATTTCCCGCTCGACGCGTTCGATGATGCCCTTGCGCACCCCGTGCGGAGCGACCAGCAGATTGCGGTAGCTGACCTTGCGTGAGTAGCCGGTCAGCGAATTGAACAGGTCGGTCAGGTCGGCGCCGATATCGGTGTTGGCGGTGATCAAGCCGACATCTTCATACAGTCGGGCGGTTTTGGGGTTGTAGTTGCCGGTGCCGATATGGCAGTAGCGCCGAATGGTCGAACCTTCGCGGCGCACCACCAGACAGGTCTTGCAGTGCGTCTTCAGCCCGATCAACCCGTAGACGACATGCACGCCGGCATCTTCGAGTGTGCGGGCCCATTTGATGTTGGCCTGTTCGTCGAAGCGCGCTTTCAGCTCGACGAGGGCGACTACCTGCTTGCCGGCCTGCGCTGCGTCGATGAGCGCGTTGACGATCGGGGAGTCACCGGAGGTCCGGTACAGCGTCTGCTTGATAGCCAACACATTCGGATCGGCTGCCGCCTGCTCGATGAAGCGCTGCACACTCGTGGAGAACGAATCGTAGGGATGGTGCAAGAAGACATCGCCATCTCGGAGCGTCGAAAAAATGCTCTTGGGTGTCTCGCGTTCGGCGAAGGCCGGATGGGTGGCCGGCACGAACGGCCGGTCCTTGAGCGCCGGGCGGTCGACGCCGTACACCTGCCACAGCGACGAAAGGTCAAGCAGCCCCGGCACCTGCACCACGTCACCGGGGTGGACGTCGAGCTCGCGTAAGAGGAGTCCGAGCATGTGCTCGGTCATATCGTCGGCCACCTCGAGGCGCACCGGCGAGCCGAATCGGCGCCGTGCCAATTCACGTTCCAGCGCCTGCAGCAGATCTTCGTCGCGGTCTTCCTCGACCTGCATGTCGGCGTTGCGGGTGATGCGGAAGACGTGGTGCTCGACAATCTCCATCCCGGGGAACAGCACCGGCAGGAACGCGGCGATGAGTTCCTCGGTCGGCAGGAACCGGACGACATCGCTGTCCCCGTTGGTGCCCTTGAGTTCGACGAACCGGTCGACGTTGTCGGGAACCTTGATTCGGGCGAAGTGCTCGCCGCCATCGTCGGGGGACTTGACGGTGATCGCCAGGTTCAGGCTCAGGCCGCTGACGAACGGGAACGGGTGCGCGGGGTCGACGGCGAGTGGGGTGAGAACCGGGAACACCTGCTCGTGGAAGTACGTCGAGAGCTCACCGCGCTCGGCGTCGGTGAGCTCGGCCCACGTGACGATGCGGATGCCTTCTTCGGCCAGCGCGGGTCGCACCGACTCGATGAAGACCTCGGCCTGGCGCAACGAGACCTGCCGGGTGCGCTCTCCGATGCGGCGCAGCTGTTCGCGCGGCGAGAGCCCGTCGGCCGAACGCACCGAGAGTCCCATCTCGTCACGGCGTTTCAGCCCGGCGACCCGGACCATGTAGAACTCGTCGAGATTGGAGGCGAAGATCGCCAGGAACTTCGCCCGCTCCAGCAGCGGCAGTGAGGTATCGGCCGCGAGCGCCAGCACCCGGGCATTGAAATCCAGCCAGCTCAGTTCGCGATTGAGGTAACGATTCTCGGGCAGCTCATTGTCGACCGCGGTGTCCGTGGCCGCGGGCGGGGCCTCCGGCGCCTCACCGGGCTGCCAGTTGTCATCCGTGGATCGGGCATCGGTTTCGGTCTCGGTCACAGTCCCGATCATCCCCCATCGAGAGAGTGCTTGGACCGCAGCGGCCGAAAGTCAAAGGCCGTTCAGGCGTTGTTAACCATCATCGATGCGCGATTGCCCTGGTGGTCGCCCCGCCGACACCGAGCAGCTGGGCTGAATCCAGATCTTCGACGGTGTCGATATCGCAGCGCAGTCCGGGCCAGGCGCCGGTCAGCTCGACGGCTCCGGAGTCACGGTGGCGACGGGCCGAGTCGCGGCCGAGCAGTGGATCCAGCGGGGCGCCGAACGCGAACAGCGCCGCGGTGCCGCTGCCATGGCGGTCGGCCACAAAACTGCGTCGATGTGACCGGGCCTGAGCCAGGGCCTCGGTGAGCTCGTCGGTTTGCAGAGCCGGTAAATCTCCTTGCAGCACAACAGTATTCGCCGTCTGTTGGCTGACGGTGGACCACGCCAACCGGACAGCGGTGTTCAGCGGGTCGGGATCAGTCGGCGGTGTGGTGTCGAACAACACCGCCGCGCCGAGTTCACGTGCGGCGGCGGACGCGGTGTCGTCGGGGGTCACCACGGTGATCGATTGGACGGCGCTGACCGCACGGGCCGCGGTGATGGTGTCGATCAGCATCGCGAGAACGACCTGCTCGCGGGTGCCCGCCTCGAAGACCGGGCTCAGTCTGGTCTTGGCGGCCACCAGGCGCTTGACCGCGATGATCACGCCGACATCGGCTGGGCCGCTCATGTTCACCATCCTTCCAGCGTCGTCCGGGGCCGCTGCATTCCTGGCCGGCGAGCAGTCGCAGCGGCGTGGGTTACGTTAATGACCATGACCAGCACGGTGGGCACCGCGGCGGTGATGGGCGCCGGAGCCTGGGGAACCGCACTGGCCAAGGTGCTGGCCGAGGCCGGTTCCGAGGTCCGGTTGTGGGCGCGCCGCGCGGAGGTGGCCGATGAGATCAACGCCACGCATATCAACACTCCTTATCTACCGGGTATCACGCTGCCGGGCGCGATCCGCGCCACCACCGATGCGGCTGAAGCGCTCGACGGGCTGACCACCGTGCTGCTGGCCGTCCCTTCGCAGACCTTGCGTGTCAATCTCGAAGGATGGCGTGGCCTGATCGCCGACGGCGCAACCCTGGTCAGCCTCGCCAAAGGCATCGAGTTGGGCAGCCTGATGCGAATGAGCCAGGTGATCGTGCAGGTCACCGGCGTCGACCCCAGCCAGGTGGCCGTCGTCTCCGGTCCTAACCTGGCCGACGAGATCGCCGAGGAACAACCTGCCGCAACCGTGGTGGCCTGCACCGATTCTGGTCGCGCGGTCGCGCTGCAGCGCGCACTGAGCACCAGGTACTTCCGGCCGTATACAAACGCCGACGTGATCGGCACCGAGATCGGTGGGGCCTGCAAGAACGTCATTGCGCTGGCCTGCGGCATGGCGGCGGGGGTGGGGCTGGGGGAGAACACCGCGGCCGCGATCATCACCCGCGGGCTGGCCGAGATCATGCGGTTGGGAATCGCGGTCGGCGCTAAACCGGCGACGCTGGCCGGTCTTGCCGGCGTGGGCGATCTGGTCGCGACCTGCACGTCGAGCCATTCGCGCAATCGCAGCTTCGGCGAGCGCCTCGGCCGGGGCGGGACGATGGAGGCGGCTCAGCTGGCCGCCGGCGGTCACGTCGCCGAAGGTGTCGCGTCGTGCGAATCGATCCTGGCGCTGGCGTCCAGCTACGACGTCGAGATGCCGCTCACCGATGCGGTCCACCGGGTGTGCCACAAGGGACTGTCGGTCGACCAGGCGGTGGCACTGCTGCTGGGCCGCAGTATCAAACCGGAGTGACACCGAAGATGAGCGATCGTTACGGAGATTCCACTCGCGCTGTCAAAGCGGTGAGTTCCCAGCCGATTCCGGGTGAGCCGGTCGGGCCTGGCCCGGTGCTCGCGTCGGCGTTCCATCTGTCCGATGACGAGGGCAGCGAGGCCAACACCTATGGCCGCGGCTCCAATCCGACCTGGAGCCAACTCGAGTCGGCGCTGGCCCAGCTGGAAGGTGCCACCACCGCGCTGACCTTCGGGTCGGGGATGGCGGCTATCACCGCTGCGCTGCGGGTGACGGCCAAACCCGGTTCGGTGCTGGTTGTTCCGGCCGACGGTTACTACCAGGTGCGCCGTTATGCCGCTGAAAGTCTTGTACCGCTTGGCATTACGGTTCGCGAGGTGACCGCCGAGCAGATCTACCGGGCCGCCGAGGACGCCGACGTGGTGCTGGCCGAGACCCCGACCAACCCGGCGCTGGACGTGGTGGATCTGCACCGGCTGGCGCAGATCTGCCACGCGCGGGGGGCGCGGCTGCTGGTCGACAACACCACCGCAACCCCATTGGGGCAGCAACCGCTGTCGCTGGGCGCCGATCTTGTGGTCGCCAGCGCCACCAAGGCGCTGTCCGGTCACAGTGACGTGCTGGCGGGCTACGCCGCGGGCAGCCACCCCGACTTGATGGCGGCCCTGGAGCGCGAGCGGTTGCTCGCCGGCGCGATCCTCGGTTCGTTCGAGGCGTGGCTGGTGTTGCGGAGCCTCGGCAGTGTCGGGCTGCGCTTCGAACGGCAGTGCCAGAACGCGCTGGCGCTGGCGACCGCCGTGGCGCGCCACCCGAAAGTCCGGTCGGTGCGCTACCCGGGATTGCCCGACGACCCGTCCCATCCGGCAGCCGTCGCCCAGATGAAGCGTTTCGGTGGACTGGTGTCCCTCGAACTCGCCGACGCCGCGGCGGTGCACGCCCTGGTGCGCCACAGTGAACTTCTGGTGGCCTCGACCAGCTTCGGCGGTATCCACACCTCGGTGGACCGCCGCGCCCGTTGGGGCGATCCGGTACCGGACGGGTTTGCCCGGATCTCGGCCGGTATCGAGGACACCGACGATCTGGTCGCTGACGTCCTGGCCGCCCTGGATGCCTGAAATACCTGTTCACGGCGTCGGATCGTGCCGGAAACACCCGGGCTGTAGCCTCTCTAGGTTGTGACTTCCCGCCTGCCGTCGGACCGGCCTCGGATCCGCGTCGCTGTCATCTACGGGGGCCGCAGCTCCGAACACGCCATTTCCTGCGTGTCCGCGGGCAGCATCCTGCGCAACCTCGACCAGGAGCGCTTCGAGGTCGTCGCCGTCGGCATCACCCCGCAGGGCTCGTGGGTGCTGACGGACGGCAGCCCCGAGACGCTGGCCATCACCGACCGGCAACTGCCGGAGGTCACCGGTGAATCGGGCACCGCGCTGGCGCTCGCGGCCGATCCGCTGCGGCGCGGCGAGCTGGTGTCGCTGGGGCAGACCCCCGGTCAGATGCTCACGTCGGTCGATGTGGTCTTCCCCATCCTGCACGGCCCCTACGGCGAGGACGGCACCATCCAAGGTCTGCTGGAATTGGCGGGAGTGCCCTACGTGGGTGCCGGCGTGTTCGCCAGCGCGGCGGGCATGGACAAGGAATTCACCAAGAAGCTGCTGGCCGCGGCCGGACTGCCGATCGGCGACCACATTGTGCTGCGCGCACAACAGAACGCACCGACGCTCGACGACATTGAGCGACTGGGCTTTCCGATGTTCGTCAAACCGGCGCGTGGTGGCTCGTCGATCGGCGTGAGCCGGGTCAATAACGCCGACGAGCTTCCCGCGGCGATCGCCGATGCCCGCCGTCACGATCCGAAGGTGATCATCGAGGCTGCCATCGAAGGCCGTGAGCTCGAATGCGGCGTGCTCGAATTCCCGGACGGCTCAGTGCAAGCCAGCGCCATCGGCGAGATCCGGGTTGCCGGAGTGCTGGGCCGCGAGGACGGCTTCTACGACTTCGCCACCAAATACCTCGACGAGGGTGCCGAACTCGACGTGCCCGCCAAGGTCGACGACGATGTGGCAGAAGAATTGCAGCGCTTGGCAATTCAGACCTTCAAGGCGCTGGACTGCCAGGGTCTGGCCCGGGTGGACTTCTTCCTCACCGACGACGGTCCGGTGGTCAACGAGATCAACACGATGCCCGGCTTCACGACGATCTCGATGTACCCCCGGATGTGGGCCGCCAGCGGCATCGACTATCCGACGCTGGTGAGCACCATGGTCGAGACCGCGCTGGCCCGCGGCACCGGTCTGCGCTGACTCAGCGCGCCGGGTTCGGATCGATCGGAACCGCAGGCATGGTGCGCGCGATCAGATCCGACAATGTCTGGATGGGCGCGGGCCCCGACTCTGCCGGCAGGGTGAGCGCCACGTAGACCGGGCGGTCCACGGTGACCCAGGTGCTGCGGTCGACGTCGGGGTCGTCGAGCCGGAACCACTGCACCGCGTTGACCATCTGGATGGGGGAGCCGACCACGAACTCGGCCGGCCGGTCGATCCCGCACCGCATGATGACCGGGTAATTGTCGGCCGAACCGCGCCACGCCGCCGCCCCCGGTGGCACCGGGTCTGCGGCGGCCACCCGGTGGAATTCACCGAGGTTGGCGGGCAGTCCGTCGAGCAGGGATGTGCATGTCGAGGAATCGGCCTTGGGCGCCGGTACCGATGCGATGACCACCGGCTGGACCGGCGCCTGGCGGGTGGCGGCGATACCGAGGACGGCGCCGATCGAGACGACTCCCACCATCACACCCGCGATCAGCAGGGCGCGCGGCGGACCGTCCGGAGTGCTTTCTTCGGTGGCGGCGGCAGGCTCAGTCGGCATCGGCGATGGGGCAGGTCAGGGTCCGGGTGATCCCGGTGATCTGCTGAATGCTGGGCACGATGGTGGCGGTGAGGTCGTCTTCGCTGGCGGAGCCGACCCGCACCACCACGTCGTACGGTCCGGTCACGTATTCCGACGACAGCACACCGGGCAGCGCGGCAACCTGCTTGGCGACGACCTCGGCGCGGCCGACCTCGGTCTGGATCAGCATGTAGGCCTCAACCACCCGTCGCCTCCTCGTCTCAATGTTCGCCGGTATGCGGTGCCGCCCTAGACTGACGGGTCCGAGGCCGGCAGGGAAAACGTACCGCAGGTTGCCGCACCGATCAGCGTGTGCGACAGGAGGGGAGGCGCCATGACCGACTCCGGTGAACCCACCCTGCACGAGCTGGGCGAGTTCGGAATGATCGACCGGCTGGTGTTGGGTCGACGTCAACCCGCCGGCGTCAGCGTCGGGCCCGGTGACGATGCGGCCGTGGTGAGCACGCCCGACGGGCGGATCGTCGTCACCACCGACATGTTGGTGGAAGGGCGGCATTTTCGGCTGGATTGGTCGGCACCCCATGACGTCGGCCGAAAGGCCATCGCGCAGAACGCTGCCGATATCGAGTCGATGGGCGCGCGGTGCAGCGCATTCGTCGTCGGGTTCGGTGCGCCGCCGGATACCGCCGTGCCCCGGGTGCAGCAGCTTTCCGACGGAATGTGGCAGGAGGCTTTGGCATTGGGCGCCGGAATCGTCGGCGGTGATCTGGTGGCCAGCCCGCAGTGGGTGGTGTCGGTGACCGCGCTGGGTGATCTCGGTGGGCGTGCACCGGTGCTGCGCAGCGGCGCACGCGCCGGATCGGTGGTTGCCGTCGCCGGCGAGCTTGGGCGCTCTGCAGCCGGATACCTGTTATGGCACAAGGAGATCGATGGGTTCGACGAACTGCGCCGGTGGCATTTGGTGCCGCGCCCGCCCTATGGGCAGGGGATCGCTGCCGCGCAGGCAGGTGCGCTGGCCATGACCGACGTCTCCGACGGGCTGCTCGCCGACCTCGGGCATATCGCCGAAGCATCCGGGGTGGCTATCGATCTCGCCACGGATGCGTTGGCGCCTGACGTGGATGCGGTCAGTGCAGCGGCCGCGGCGGCCGGTGTCGAGCCGTTGGCGCTGGTGCTCGCCGGTGGTGAAGATCACGCGCTCGTCGCGTGCTTTCCCGGTGCGGTGCCGGCGGGTTGGCGGGTGATCGGCACGGTGGCCGACGGTGCGCCCGAGGTTCTGGTGGACGGGCGGCCGTGGACCGGGTCGGCGGGTTGGCAGTCCTTCGACTGAGCTCACGAGTTAGGTTGACGTCCGTGACTTCCACCGCCCGGCCGCTGACCGAACTCGTCGACGAGGGTTGGGCGCAGGCGCTGGCCCCGGTCAGCGATCAGGTCTCGCAGATGGGTCAGTTCCTGCGGGCTGAGATCGCCGCAGGCCGGCGCTACCTGCCCGCCGGGCCGAACGTGCTGCGCGCGTTCACCTTCCCGTTCGACGGGGTGCGGGTGCTGATCGTCGGCCAGGATCCGTATCCGACGCCGGGGCATGCGGTGGGACTGAGTTTCTCGGTGGCCCCCGACGTGCGGCCGTTACCGCGCAGCCTGTCCAACATCTTCAGCGAATACGCCACCGACCTCGGCTACCCGCAGCCGTCCACCGGTGACCTCACGCCGTGGTCGCAGCGCGGCGTCATGCTGCTCAACAGGGTCCTGACCGTCGCACCCGGTACGCCGGCATCGCACCGGGGTAAGGGTTGGGAAGCGGTCACCGAATGCGCCATCCGCGCACTCGTGGCCCGCGATCAGCCGATGGTGGCGATTCTGTGGGGGCGCGATGCGTCGACTCTCAAGCCGATGCTGGGCGACACCAGGTGTATCGAGTCAGCGCATCCGTCGCCGCTGTCTGCGTCACGGGGATTCTTCGGCTCGCGGCCGTTCAGCCGGGCCAACGAACTGCTGACCGGGATGGGCGCCGAGCCGATCGACTGGCGGCTGCCCTAACCCACGCCGAGATCGACGTTCTGCAGGGATCTACTCGAACTTCTCCGGCAAAACGTCGGTTTGGGCGCAGGGGCCAGTTAGCCGCGGGTGACCTTGCCGGCCTTCAGGCAGGAGGTGCACACGTTGATGCGCTGCTTGTTGCCGCCGGGACGGCTCACAGCGTGCACGGTCTGGATGTTCGGGTTCCAGCGACGGCTGGTCCGGCGATGGGAATGCGACACCGACTTGCCGAAGCCGGGGCCCTTTCCGCAGACGTCGCACACGGCAGCCATGTAGAACTCCTCTATCAAACGTGTTCCTGGGGGCCAACGACCGAAACGGGTGACCCGACAACCTGACCAGGATAGCCGTCCGGTGAACCGAACGCCAAAATGCGTCGCTGCATCCACTCCGGAAGGCTGCCAAAAGGGCTCTGAGCTGGTCCGATAGTAGCGGTGACATCGAACTGTCCGGCGGACTGGATAGGCTGTCGCGACGGAGCCGTGTGGTGTGTCAGGGATCGCGAGGAGGTGCCGATGCCGGACCGGCGGCTGGACGCATCGGCCCTGCGCGATTGGGCTCACACCGCCGTCGGCGACCTGATCACCCACACCGACGAGATCAACCGGCTCAACGTCTTCCCGGTGGCCGACGCCGACACCGGCACGAACCTGCTGTTCACGATGCGCGCGGCGCTGGACGCGGCGAAATCGGCGGAGGGTTCGGGTGACGTCAGCCTGATGGCCGCCGCCCTGTCCGAAGGTGCGTTGCACGGCGCCCGCGGAAACTCCGGCGTGATCCTGTCGCAGATCCTGCGTGGCCTGGCCGACGTGACGGCATCAGCGGCCGACGACACCGAGGGTTCGCTGGCCGATATCGACGCGGTCCTGCTCGGGGCCGCGCTGCGGCACGCCGTCGGGCTGGTGGTCTCGTCGATGGGCGGCCAGCTGGTGGCCGGCACCATCGTGTCGGTGCTGCAGGCCGTCGCCGAAGCAATCCAGCACTGCGCGGCCGACGGCGCGGGCCTGGCCGAGGCGCTGACCGCAGGCGGCGAGGCGGGAGTCGCGGCCCTGGATCGCACACCCGATCAGCTCGACGCGCTCGCCGAGGCGGGTGTGGTCGACGCCGGCGGGCGCGGCTTCCTGGTCCTCATCGATGCGCTGACCGCCACCGTCACCGGACATGCGCCCCATCGAGATACCTACGAACCGGGGCCGCCGCGACTGGAGCATGGTGGTCACCGCACTCAGGTCCAATGCCCACCGCAATTCGAGGTGATGTACCTGCTCGCGGACTGTGACGCTGGCGCGCTCGATCCGCTGCGCACCCGGTTGGAGCAGCTCGGCGATTCGGTGGCGATCGCCGCCTCAGCGGATGCGGATCGCCACTCGATCCACGTCCACACCGACGACGCCGGCGCCGCGGTGGAAGCCGGACTGGCAGCCGGTGCGGTGAGCCACATTCAGATCTCGGTGTTGAGCGCGGGCCCGGCGCGGGTCTCGCCGGGCAGCTGGAGTCGCGACCGCGCGGTGCTGGCCGTCGTCGATGGCGACGGCGCCGCAGAGCTTTTCGACCAGGAGGGCGCTTGTGTGCTGCGTCCGGACGCCGGGCTGGCCGACCCGGCCAACGGCATCACCGCCCGCGAACTCGTGCGCGCGCTCGTCGACACCGGGGCCGCCCAGGTGCTGGTGCTGCCCAACGGTTATGTGGCGGCCGAGGAGCTGGTCTCGGGCTGCACGGCCGGAATCGGTTGGGGTATCGACGTTGTCGCGTTGCCCACCGGATCGATGGTGCAGGGGCTGGCCGCACTTGCCGTCCACGACCCGGCCCGCCACGCCGTCGATGACGGCTTCTCGATGGCCAGGGCGGCGGCCGCCGCCCGGCACGGTTCGGTACGCACCGCCACCGAGCAGGCGCTGACTTGGGCCGGAACGTGCGAACCCGGTGACGGGCTCGGCATCGCCGGCGACGAGGTGCTGGTGGTCGCCGACGATGTGACCGGCGCCGCGACGGGGTTGATCGACCTGCTGCTGGTGGCCGGTGGTGAGTTGGTGACCGTGCTGATCGGCGACGGCACCGACCCCGCGGTCGCCGCCGCACTGGCCGACCACATTCACCGCCGTCATCCGGGTATCGAATTCGCCACCTATGCGACCGGCCATCGCGGTGACGCCCTGCTGATCGGGGTGGAGTAACCGTGGTCGGCCTCAGCGACCGGCTCGACGGCATCCTGGGCGGCAAGGCCGCTGGGCTGCTCGAGGACGTGTTCGGCATCCGCACCGTCGACGGCCTGCTGCGGCACTATCCGCGCAAGTACATCCACGGGATGTCGGTGTGGGGCGAGGACGAGGTGCCCCCGGAGGAGGGTGAGCACGTCACCCTGGTCGGCGAAATCGAGAAGGCCGAAGTGCGGTGGACCAACCGTCAACCCAAGCGCGAGTACCTGGTGATCACCTTAGGGACAGGGCGACGCAAGGTCACTGCGACGTTCTTCAACGCCAAGTGGCTGAAGAACGATTTGGTGAAGGGCGTTCGGCTGATGCTGTCCGGCGAGGTCGGCTTCTTCAAGAGCAATATGCAGCTGACCCATCCCGACTTCCTGGTCCTGGAGTCGCCCAAGGGAAAGGTGTTCGGCAGCAAGTCGCTCAAGACGATCGCCGACACTTCGACATCGCCGAGCGGTGAGCTGACGATGTCGGCGTTCGAGCGTGACTTCTTCCCGATCTACCCAGCCAGCTCCAAACTGCAGAGCTGGGATATCTACGCCTGCGTGCAGCAGGTGCTGGCCGTGCTCGACCCGATCCCCGATCCGCTGCCGAAAGCTGTTGTGGAGCAACGTGGTCTGATAGCCGAGGGCACGGCGCTGCGAGACATTCACATCGCCGAGCGGGAACCCGAACGTGAGGCCGCCCGCGAGCGGCTGAGGTTCGACGAAGCCGTCGGGATGCAGTGGGCGCTGGCCCAGCGCCGGCACGGTGAACTCGGCGAATCCGGACCGCCGGCGCCGAATCGTGACGACGGTCTGGCCGCCGCGATGATGGGCCGGCTGCCGTTCGAGCTGACCGCCGGGCAGCGTGAGGTGCTCGGCGTCGTCAGCACGGAATTGGCTGCGACGAAACCGATGAACCGGCTGTTACAGGGCGAGGTCGGCTCCGGCAAGACGATCGTGTCGGTGTTGGCCATGCTGCAGATGGTCGATGCCGGCTACCAGTGCGCGCTGCTGGCCCCGACGGAAGTCCTTGCCGCCCAACACGCGCAGTCGATCCGCAGTGTCCTCGGGCCGCTGGCGATGGCCGGCCAGCTCGGCGGTGAGGACGGCGCGACCCGGGTGGCGCTGCTGACCGGCTCGATGTCGGCGGCCCAGAAGCGCCAGGTGCGCGACGAGGTGGCCGCGGGGGAGGCGGGCATCGTCATCGGCACCCACGCGCTGCTGCAGGAGGCGGTGGAGTTCCAGCGCTTGGGCTTCGTCGTTGTCGACGAACAGCACCGGTTCGGGGTAGAGCAGCGAGACCGGTTGCGCGCCAAGGCGCCTGACGGTTTGACGCCGCATCTGCTGGTGATGACGGCGACGCCGATTCCGCGCACCGTGGCGTTGACGGTGTACGGCGACCTGGAAACCTCGACGATGCGCGAACTTCCGCGCGGGCGCCAGCCGATCGCCACCAACACGATCTTCATCAAGGACAAGCCGCAGTGGCTGGCCCGGGCGTGGCAGCGGATCATCGAAGAGGTCGGCGAGGGCAGGCAGGCCTATGTCGTGGCGTCCCGCATCGACGAGGACGATAAGACTGTTGCGGCACAGGACGGCCCGCCCGCCGAGACCGTTGTGGCCTTGCGCGAGAAGTTGGGCCAGGGGCCACTGGCCGGGCTGCGACTGGGGCTGATGCACGGCAGGCTGCCCGCCGACGAGAAGGACGCGGTGATGGCCGCGTTCCGGGCCGGCGATATCGACGTGCTGGTGTGCACCACCGTGATCGAGGTGGGTGTGGACGTCCCGAATGCGACGGTGATGGTGGTGATGGACGCCGACAGGTTCGGCATCAGCCAGCTACACCAGCTGCGCGGCCGAATCGGACGCGGCGCGCACGCCAGCCTGTGCCTGCTGGCGACGAAGTTCCCGGAGGGTTCCAAGGCGGGCGAGCGACTGACCGCAGTGGCAAGCACCTTGGACGGGTTCGTACTCGCCGATCTGGATCTGCAAGAGCGCCGCGAAGGAGATGTGCTGGGGCTCAACCAGTCCGGGCGGCCGATCACCTTGCGCTTCCTGTCCCTGGCCGAACATCTCGAGGTCATCGTGGACGCCAGGGAAGTGGCTCAGACGATCTACGCCCACGATCCCGACAACAAGGGCATGACGATCCTGGCCGGCCAGTTCACCGGCGGTGACCGCATCGACTACCTGGACAAGGCATGAGGCGCCGGCCACTCATCTGGCTGGCGGTGATCGCGGCACTGTCGGTGATCGTCGCTGTGCAGGTGATGAACTCGACCGGCGAACCGGATCGGATGGTCGCGCGTGCCGACGTGCCCACCGTGGCGCCGGGAACCGATGTGCTCGACGGCGTCGTGATCGTCCCGCAGCGGGTGCGTGGGTACGACTACCGCCGCGATGCGTTCGGCGACGCCTGGGACGACGAGAACTCCGCGCCGGGTGGGCACAACGGCTGCGACACCCGCGACGACATTCTGGACCGCGATCTCGTCGACAAGACCTACGTCTTCATCAAACGCTGCCCACAGGCCGTGGCTACCGGTGTGCTGCACGATCCCTATACCAGCGCGACGATTCCGTTCACCCGAGGAGCGAATGTCGGGCAGGCGGTGCAGATCGACCACCTGGTGCCGCTGGCCTACGCGTGGGACATGGGGGCGCGTGACTGGCCGGACGCCACGCGGATCCGGTTTGCCAACGACCCGGCCAATCTGTTGGCGGTGGCCGGGCAGGTCAACCAGGACAAGGGCGATCAGCCGCCCGGCGCCTGGATGCCGCCGAATCACGCGTTCTGGTGCCAGTACGCACTACAGTTCGCCGCCGTGCTGCGGGGCTACTCGCTGCCGGTCGACCAGGCGTCGGCCGACGAGCTGCGCGAGGCCGCGGCCACCTGCCCCAGCCGCTGACGGCTGCTGTTCGGCCATCGCCGCAGGTCAAAAATCCGCACGATTCGTAGTAATCAAGCCCACACCGCTAAATACGCATTCTGGATGCGCAATAAACTAGCGTCGCATCCATGCAGCTCACACGGTTCACCGACCTGGGACTCCGGGCCATAATGCTGCTGGCCACTGGGCAGGCTCGCGAACAACGGGTCACCACCAGAACGGTCGCCGCCGCGGCCGGCGCGTCGGAAAACCACGTTGCCAAGGCGGTCTCGCGATTGACCGAGATGGGGCTGGTGTACGCCCGTCGCGGCCGCGCGGGCGGACTGGAACTCACCGACGCCGGCCGGGAAGTGTCGCTGGGCCGGCTGGTGCGCCAGCTCGAAGGCGATCGCGAAGTCGTCGACTGCACGGGGCAGTCGGCCTGCCCGTTGATCGCGGGCTGCCGGTTGCGCCGGGTGCTCGCCGACGCCAAAGAGGCGTTCTACGCCGAGCTCGACCGCTACACCATCACTGATCTCGTCGGCAGCAAGTCGCTGCCCGTCGTTTTGCAACTCACAACTGAAGGGAATCACCGATGACCACCACCACAACGGGACCGGCTGTACAGGAACTGGAGCCGGGCCACGCCGAGATCATCAGGGCGACACTGCCGCTCGTCGGTGCGCACGTGGACGAGATCACGGTGAATTTCTACAACCGGATGTTCGGTCGTCATCCCGAACTGCTGCGCACCTTGTTCAACCGCGGCAATCAGGCGCAGGGATCGCAGCAGCGCGCCCTGGCCGCCTCGATCGCGACATTCGCCACCCACCTGGTGACCCCGGACCTGCCGCACCCGAGCGAACTGCTCTCGCGCATCGGCCACAAGCATGCGTCGCTAGGGGTTACGGCCGACCAGTATCCGATCGTGCACGAGCATTTGTTCGCCGCGATCGTCGAGGTGCTGGGTGCCGACACGGTGACCGCCGACGTCGCCGCGGCATGGGACCGGGTGTACTGGATCATGGCCGACACGTTGATCGCGATGGAGCATGATCTCTACCGCGGTGCCGGCGTCGACGACGGGGATGTCTTCCGCCGGCTGCGGGTCACCGCCCGTGAGGACGATCCGTCCGGCACCGTGTTGCTGACGGTCCGCGCCGATGGGATCGCCAACACGTGTGCCGCGCAATATGTTTCAGTCGGTGTGACATTGCCCGACGGTGCGCGCCAGCTGCGTCAGTACAGTCTGGTGAACGCGCCGGGTGCTACGGAGTTGACGTTCGCGGTCAAGCCGGTGGACGCCGATGGACAGCACCCGGCAGGAGAGGTATCCAACTGGATTCGCTCATGCGTCCGGGTGGGCGATCTGCTCGATGTCACTGTGCCGTTCGGCGACCTGCCGCAACCGCGCAGCGGTGCGCCAGTCGTCTTGATCTCTGCCGGTATCGGTGTCACTCCGATGGTCGGGATTCTCGAATACCTTGTCGCGCAGGGCTACAGCGCGCCGGTGCAGGTGTTGCACGCTGACCGCAGCGACGAGACGCATCCGTTGCGCAAGCGGCACCAGGAACTGGTGGACATCCTGCCCGACGCCAGCCTGCAGCTGTGGTACGCCGAAGGCGTCGACGGCGACAGCGCCGGCGTGCACGAGGGTCTGATGAATCTCGAGAACGTCGAGATCGCCGATGACGCCGAGATCTACCTTTGCGGCAACGCCGGATTCGTGCAGGCGGTGCGCGCTCAGCTGACAGGCCGCGGCATCGCGGCGAGCAGCGTGCACTGCGAGCTGTTCAGCCCGAACGACTGGCTGCTCGACTAGACCGGCGGGCCGATCACGGGCACTCGGGGCGCAAGCCCCGGGTGCCCGTTCAGGTTCCGGGGTTCGGCCGGAACCGGGTCCCGTCGTTGAGCCCGCTGAGGGTTTCCACCTCGGCGGCTGTCAGCTCGAAGTCGAACACCTGGGCATTCTCGGCGATCTGTGCTGGATTGGTTGAACCGGGGATGACGATATCGCCCAGCTGCAGGCTCCAGCGGATCAACACCTGTGCCGGCGACTTACCGTGCGCCGCAGCCACTTCAGCGATTGCGGGATTCTCCACCAGCTTGCCCTCGCCCAGCGGGATATACGCGCCGGTGATGATCGAACGCTGCGCGTGCACCGCGCGCAGCTCGGTCTGGTTGAGCAGCGGGTGCAGTTCGACCTGATTGACCGCCGGCGTGAAGTAGCTCAAATCGATGATGTCCGACAGATTTTCGGGAGTGAAGTTGGCGACACCGATCGACTTGATCAGACCGTCCTGGCGCGAGCGCATGATGCCGCCCCAGGCGTCGATGTACTTGCCGTTCTGCTCGGCGGGCCAGTCCACCAGATAGAGGTCCACATACTCAACGCCGAGGCGCTCAAGGCTGGCCTTGACGGCGTCCTGACCGGACTGGAAACCTTGATCCTCGGTGGCGAGCTTCGTGGCGATGAACAGTTCCTCGCGGGGGATGCCCGACGCGGCGATGGCGCGCCCGACGACCTCTTCGTTTCCCTTGGCGGTGTCGATCAACCGATACCCGGCCTCCAGGGCACTGGCCACCGCGCTCTCGGTCTCCTCGGCGGACAGTTCGGCGACGCCGAGGCCCAGCACCGGGATCGTGTTGTCGTCGTTGAGCGTGACGGTGGGGATTGTGGCCGCCGGCGTCATGTCACCTGCCTGTGGAGTCGAAGTGTGTCGGGGACAGGACCCGGCCACATCGGCTCCGGGGTCAACCGACTTCGGGTGACGATAGTACCCAGATCGATATGTCGTCTGAGCAGGCCCGGCGCGCCGCCGCAGATAACGAGCCGAATTTGCGCGTTCGTCAGCGAAGAGCCCAGGCTGAAGGCTGACAGACCGCTGCCAGCACGGGTCCCGTACGCTGCGGCGATGCCGACCACACACCGGAAGTGAGGGGAGCAGGGATGGCGGAAAGCCGGTTTTCCAAGCGTGCGCTGGCCCTCAGCGCCCGGGCAGGGGTGAAGCTCATCCCAAGTCTGCCGAACGGCCTCAAGCGGCTGATCTCGGGCGGCCGGGCGATCACGATCGACGGGAACACCCTCGATCCCTCGATCCAGGCGATGCTCGTCGCGCAGCGGGCGATCGGCATCAGCAGCCTGGCGGTCCCCGGTGACCCGATCGCCACCCGCAGGCAGAACCGGGAAGTGACTGCCAGTCTCGACGAGCCCGATGTTCACGCAGCCCACATCGAGCCCATCACCATCCCCGGACCGGCCGGGACCATCCCCGCCCGCCACTACCGTCCGGCCGACGACGATCCGGCACCCCTGCTGGTCTTCTTCCACGGTGGCGGATTCGTCTTCGGCGACCTGGAAACCCACGACTCGGCGTGCCGGCTGATCTGCCGCGATGCCGGAGTGCACGTGCTGGCCATCGACTACCGGCTGGCACCCGAACACAAGGCACCTGCCGCGGCCGAAGATGCCTACGCCGCCTACCTCTGGGCCCGCGAACACGCCGCCGAGCTGGGCGCCGACCCCGACCGGATCGCGGTTGGCGGTGACAGCGCCGGTGGGTGCCTGGCCGCCGTGGTGACCCGGCTGGCCCGTGACGCCGGTGCACCGCTGCCCGCCCTGCAGTGGCTGATCTACCCGGTCACCGACATGCGCGGTGGCACCACATCGCGCACCCTGTTCGCCGACGGCTTCCTGCTGACCAAGCGCAACATGGACTGGTTTGAGGGCGCCTACGTCGACGGATCCGGTATCGACGTCACCGATCCGCGGGTCTCCCCGTTGTTGGCCGACGACCTGACCGGGCTCTCGCCGGCGTTGGTGGTGACCGCCGGGTTCGACCCGCTGCGTGACGAAGGCGAACAGTATGCGGACAAGCTGCGGGCGGCCGGAGTGACGGTCGACGCCCGCCGGATGGGTCCGATGACCCACGCGTTCCTGAACATGAATGCGCTGGGCGGGCAGGTCAGCCAGTGCAATGCCGAGATGATCTCGGCGCTGCGCGCCCACCTGGTCCGCGGCTGACGTTCCGGCGGGCACCCGGGGAATGAGATCCGGCGGGCAGGAGCGAAGCGACCCGGGGAATGAGATCCGGCGGGCAGGAGCGAAGCGACCCGGGGAATGAGATCCGGCGGGCAGGAGCGAAGCGACCCGGGGAATGAGATCCGGCGGGCAGGAGCGAAGCGACCCGGGGAATGAG
>JAHFVD010000028.1:73179-85797 GCA_023264735.1 Mycobacterium sp.
GGGGAATGAGATCCGGCGGGCAGGAGCGAAGCGACCCGGGGAATGAGATCCGGCGGGCAGGAGCGAAGCGACCCGGGGAATGAGATCCGGCGGGCAGGAGCGAAGCGACCCGGGGAATGAGGGAGCCCGAATTCGCCGCCGGTACTCTAGAGGCGCTAACACCGAGTCTTGACAGCGAGGACCAGCCGACCCGTGGCCACCAATAAGAAAAGCGCCCCCCGCTACGACCTGAAAGCCCAGGATCGCAAGCGCAACCTCTTCATCCAGCTGGGGTTGACCGCGATCGTCGTGATCTTCGCCGTCGGCCTTGTGCTCTACATCGTGATGGGCCACGACAAGAACAAGGGCAACGGCAACGCGCAGGCGGTGCGGATCGCGTCGAGCTCTGTGATCAAGAAGGACGGCACCGACGAGCCCAAGGCCGTCTTGTCGCTCTATGAGGACTTCCAGTGCCCGCACTGCCGTGAGTTCGAGAAGACCTACGGCTCTACCATCACCAAGCTGGTCGACAGCGGCGCGGTGGCCACCGACTACTACATGGTCGCCATCCTGAACTCACCGATCAACAAGAACTACTCGACGCGGGCCGCCAACGCGGCCTACTGCGTCGCCGACGAGAACAAGGACGCCTTCCTGCGGTTCCACGGCGCGCTGTTCGCCCAGCAGCCTGACGAGGGGTCAGGCGCTGCGCCGGACAACAACTCGCTCATCGAGACAGCCCGCCAGGCCGGTGCGGCCGGCGGCGTCCCGCAATGCATCAACTCCGGCAAGCACAGCGACATGGTCGACGGACTGGCCGCGGCCGCCAAGATTCAGGCGACGCCGACGATCCGGCTCAACGGCCAGGACATCAGCCCCGCATCGCCCGAGGACCTGGTCGCCAAGGTCAAGGCCGTCGTCGGCAACGTGCCCGGGTTGGATTCGGCGACGCCTCCGACCCCGGGCGCGGCTGCACCTGCGGCCCCGGCTGCCCCGGCTCCCGCGGCTCCGGCACCGGCCGCCCCGGCGTCACCGACCCCATGAGCGTGGCGACCCCGGCGCCGGTCGAACCGACGGAACCCGCTGACGCGGGGACCGCGCCGGGCGGAGTCGCAGTGCGCGCGGCCAGCGCCTGGTGGGTGTTGATCGCCGGAGTCGTCGGACTGATCTCCTCGGCCACCCTGACGATCGAGAAGATCGAGATCCTGGTGAACCCAGCCTACGTGCCGAGCTGCAGCATCAACCCGGTGCTGTCGTGCGGCTCGGTGATGATCACCGAGCAGGCGTCGGCGTTCGGCTTTCCCAACCCGCTGATCGGCATCGCCGGCTTCTCGGTCGTCGTGGTGACCGGTGTGCTCGCGGTGACCAAGGTGCGGTTACCCCGGTGGTACTGGGTGGGCCTGACGATCGGTACCGCGCTGGCGGTCGTGTTCATCCACTGGCTGATCTTCCAGACGCTGTACCGCATCGGTGCGCTGTGCCCGTACTGCATGGTGGTGTGGTCGGTCACCATCCCACTTCTGGTCGTGGTGGCCTCGATCGCATTGCGCCCGCTTGCCGGTAACGCGGTCGCCAGGGTTCTGCACACCTGGCGCTGGTCGATCGTGGCGCTCTGGTTCACCGCGATTGTCCTGATGATCCTGGTGCGGTTCTGGAACTACTGGTCAACGCTCATCTGAAGCGTGTTGTATCGGCAACGAGGGGTAGGGTCCGTCTGTGATTTTCAAAGTCCTTGTCGCAAACCGCGGCGAGATCGCGATTCGCGCCTTCCGTGCTGCCTACGAGATGGGCATCGGCACGGTTGCGATCTACCCGTACGAGGATCGCAACTCGCTGCATCGGCTGAAGGCCGACGAGTCGTATCAGATCGGCGAAATCGGGCATCCCGTGCGGGCGTATCTGTCGGTCGACGAGATCGTTTCCACCGCGCAGGCCGCTGGTGCCGACGCGATCTATCCGGGTTACGGCTTCCTTTCGGAGAATCCCGAACTGGCGGCGGCGTGTACGGCCGCCGGCATCACCTTCATCGGGCCCGATGCCTCGATCCTGGAACTCACCGGCAACAAGGCGCGTGCGATCGCCGCGGCCCGTGAGGCGGGCCTGCCGGTGCTCGCTTCGTCGGAACCGTCCTCGTCGGTGGAGGAACTGGTCGAAGCCGCCCAGTCCATGCAGTTCCCGGTGTTCGTCAAGGCTGTTGCCGGCGGCGGCGGGCGGGGTATGCGCCGGGTGAGTGACCCGGCCGCGCTGGCCGAGTCCATCGAGGCCGCCAGTCGTGAGGCCGAATCGGCGTTCGGTGATCCGACGGTGTTCCTCGAACAGGCCGTGGTGAACCCGCGCCATATCGAGGTGCAGATCCTCGCCGACACCTACGGCAACGTTATCCATCTGTTCGAGCGCGATTGCAGTGTGCAGCGCCGCCATCAGAAGGTCATCGAACTGGCCCCCGCGCCCAACCTGGATCCCGCACTGCGGGAACGGATTTGCGCGGACGCGGTCGCGTTCGCCCGCCAGATCGGCTACAGCTGCGCGGGCACCGTCGAGTTCCTGCTCGACGAAAATGGCCGGCACGTGTTCATCGAGATGAATCCCCGGATTCAGGTGGAGCACACCGTCACCGAGGAGATCACCGACGTCGACCTGGTCTCGGCGCAGCTGCGGATCGCCGCGGGGGAGACGCTGGCCGATCTGGGCCTGAGCCAAGACGCGATCCAGCCACACGGCGCGGCGCTGCAATGCCGGATCACCACCGAGGACCCGGCCAACGGCTTCCGGCCCGACACCGGCCGCATCACCACCTACCGCTCACCGGGAGGGGCGGGAATCCGCCTCGACGGTGGGACGTCCATGGGTGCCGAGGTCGCCGCGCACTTCGATTCGATGCTCGTCAAGCTCACCTGCCGCGGCCGTGACTTTCCCACCGCGGTGGCCCGGGCCAGACGCGCGGTCGCCGAGTTCCGCATCCGCGGTGTGTCGACGAATATCCCGTTCCTGCAAGCGGTTCTGGATGATCCCGATTTCCAGGCCGGACGCGTCACCACGTCGTTCATCGACGAGCGCCCGCAGCTGCTGACGTCGCGCACGTCGGCCGACCGCGGAACCAAGATGCTCAAGTTCCTGGCCGAGGTGACGGTCAACTCGCCCTACCGGGACCGGGACCGCGTCTACCCCCAGGACAAGCTGCCCGCCGTCGACATCGCGTCGACCACCCCGCCGTCGGGGAGCAAGCAGCGCCTCGATGAACTGGGTCCCGAGGGATTCGCCCAGTGGCTCAAGGATTCTCCGGCCGTCGGTGTGACTGATACGACGTTCCGCGATGCGCACCAGTCGCTGCTGGCGACGCGGGTGCGCTCGTCGAGTCTGCTGGCCGTCGCCCCCTACATCGCCAGGATGACGCCGGAGCTGTTGTCGATCGAATGCTGGGGCGGCGCGACTTACGATGTGGCGCTTCGCTTCCTGAAGGAAGATCCGTGGGAGCGGCTGGCCTCGCTGCGCGAGGCGATTCCCAACATCTGCCTGCAGATGTTGCTACGCGGGCGCAACACCGTGGGCTACACGCCGTACCCGGAGGCGGTGACGCACGCGTTCGTCGACGAGGCCACTCGCACCGGTGTCGACATCTTCCGCATCTTCGACGCGCTCAACAACGTCGAGTCGATGCGGCCCGCCATCGAGGCGGTGCGCCAAACCGGTTCGGCGGTGGCCGAAGTCGCGATGAGCTACACCGGCGACCTGTCCAACCCCGCCGAGACGCTCTACACGCTGGACTACTGGCTGCGACTGGCCGAGGAGATCGTCGACGCGGGTGCGCACGTGCTGGCGATCAAGGACATGGCCGGCCTGTTGCGTCCACCGGCGGCGGCCACGCTGGTGTCGGCGTTGCGCAGTCGGTTCGACCTGCCGGTGCACGTGCACACCCACGACACCCCCGGTGGACAACTCGCCACCTACACCGCGGCCTGGCATGCGGGAGCGAGCGCGGTCGACGGAGCAGCGGCGCCGCTGTCGGGCACCACCAGCCAGCCGCCGCTGTCGGCGATCGTCGCCGCCGCGGCGCACACCCCGTTCGACACCGGCCTGAACCTGGGTGCGGTGTGCGACCTCGAGCCGTACTGGGAGCTGGTACGGCGGGTGTATGCCCCGTTCGAGGCGGGCCTGCCCGCGCCGACCGGGCGGGTCTACACCCACGAAATCCCCGGTGGACAGCTGAGCAACCTGCGCACCCAGGCCATTGCGCTCGGGCTGGGCGACCGGTTCGAGGACATCGAGAACGCCTACGCGGGCGCCGACCGAATCCTGGGCCGCCTGGTCAAGGTCACCCCGTCGAGCAAGGTGGTCGGGGATCTGGCGCTGGCCTTGGTGGGTGCGGGCATCACCGCCGAGGAATTCACTGAGGACCCGGCGCGCCACGACATTCCCGATTCGGTGATCGGCTTCCTGCGCGGCGAGCTGGGCGACCCGCCCGGCGGCTGGCCGGAACCGTTGCGCACCAAGGCATTGGAGGGTCGAGGGGCGGCCAAGCCCGAGCAGCTCCTCTCGGTCGAGGACGAGAAGGTGCTCGGCGAACCCGGCCCGATTCGCCAGGCTACCTTGAACCGGCTGCTGTTCCCCGGTCCCACAAGGGAATTCGAAGCGCACCGCGAGGAGTACGGCGACACGTCGGGGCTGTCGGCCAACCAGTTCTGGAGCGGCTTGCGCCAGGGCGATGAACACCGCATCGTGCTCGAACGCGGTGTCGATCTGATCGTCGGGCTGGAGGCGATCTCTGACGCCGACGAGCGCGGGATGCGCACGGTCATGTGCATCATCAACGGTCAGTTGCGTCCGGTGTTGGTGCGCGACAGCAGTATTGCCGAAACCGTGCCGACCGCCGAGAAGGCCGACCGCACCAATCCCGATCATGTCGCCGCCCCGTTCGCGGGGGTTGTCACCGTCGGGGTGGCCGTCGGCGACGAGGTGGCCGCGGGCCAGACCATCGCCACCATCGAGGCGATGAAGATGGAAGCCGCGATCACCGCTCCCAAGGCCGGAACCGTCAATCGTGTCGCCGTCGCGAGTACCGCCCAGGTCGAGGGTGGCGATCTGCTGGTGGTGATCGGCTCGGCGGGCAGGAGCGAAGAGGCCGGGGGATCAAGGGGGGCAACCTGACCCGCATTGTCGGAGGCGCCGCCGGTGGCCGGCGCATCGATGTGCCCGCGCGCGGGACGCGGCCGACGACGGATCGGGTTCGCGAGGCGTTGTTCAATGTCCTTGCCGCGCGGCGGGACTTCGACGGACTGCGGGTGCTGGACCTCTACGCGGGTTCGGGTGCGCTCGGGCTCGAAGCCCTGTCCCGCGGTGCGTCCTCGGCGCTGTTCGTCGAAAGCGATTCGCGCGCAGCGGCGGTCATCAAACGCAATATCGAGACCCTCGGGCTGAGCGGTGCGACGGTCCGCCGGGGTGCGGTCGCCGCCGTGCTGGCGGCGGGAGCCGAGACACCGGTGGATCTGGTGCTGGCCGACCCGCCCTACGAGGTGTCCACCGCCGAGATCGAGGCGATACTGGCCAGTCTGGAGCCCCACGGCTGGCTTGGGCCGGGCAGTGTTGTCGTGGTGGAACGTCCGGCCTCCTCGACCGAACTCGCCTGGCCGGCCGACTGGACCGCGTGGCCGGTGCGCCGCTACGGAGATACCAGAGTTGAACTGGCGGCCTGCTAGCGTTTTCGGCTATGAGTGGCGCCGTATGCCCAGGATCGTTCGATCCGGTGACGCTGGGTCATGTCGACGTCTTCGAGCGTGCCGCCGCACAGTTCGATGAAGTGATCGTCGCGGTGCTGATCAACCCCAACAAGAAGGGGATGTTCGACATCGACGAGCGGATCGCGATGATCGAAGAAGCCACCGCCCACCTGCCGAACCTGCGGGCCGAGGCGGGGCAGGGGCTGGTCGTCGATTTCGTCAAACAGCGCGGGTTCACCGCGATCGTCAAGGGTCTGCGTACCGGCACCGATTTCGAGTACGAGCTTCAGATGGCCCAGATGAACAAGCACATCGCCGGGGTGGACACCTTCTTCGTGGCCACCACACCGCAGTACTCGTTCGTCTCGTCGTCGCTGGCCAAAGAGGTGGCGACGTTCGGCGGTGACGTGTCGGCGCTGCTGCCGGAGTCGGTGAATCGCCGACTGCAGGCCAAGCTCGCCGAGCGCTGAGTTTCTGGCGCGAATTGCCCGCGCAGTCGGCCGTCAGCCCGACATAATCTCGAACGGGACGCCCTCTGACCGGTGCGCTTGCCAAAAACGTCTTTCCGACACACCGGCATGTCACCACAGTCACAGGCGTAACACCAGGCACACTAGTCACTACCAACTACGCCCAGGAGGGTGGCGCCGTGTACCGAGTTTTTGAAGCGCTCGATGAGCTGAGCGCGATTGTCGAAGAGGCCCGCGGCGTCCCGATGACAGCTGGCTGCGTGGTCCCGCGCGGCGACGTCCTGGAACTCATCGACGACATCAAGGACGCCATCCCCGGCGAGCTGGACGACGCCCAGGATGTACTGGACGCCCGCGATTCACTGCTGAAGGAGGCCAAAGAGCACTCCGACTCGATGGTGTCCAACTCCACCGCCGAGGCCGACTCCCTGCTGAGCCATGCCCGTGCCGAGGCCGACCGGCTGCTGGCGGACGCCAAGTCGCAGGCCGACCGGATGGTCGCCGAGGCCCGTCAGCACAGTGAGCGCACCGTTCTCGAAGCCCGCGAGGAGTCCAGCCGCCTGGCGGCGACGTCCAAGAGGGAGTACGAGGCCGCCACCAGCAGGGCCAAGGCCGAGGCCGACCGGCTGGTCGAGAGCGGCAACATCTCCTACGAGAAGGCCGTGCAGGAAGGCATCAAGGAGCAGCAGCGGCTGGTCTCCGACACCGAGGTCGTGCAGGCGGCCCACGCCGAATCAACCCGGCTGATCGACACCGCACACGCCGAGGCCGACCGGCTGCGAGGCGAGTGCGACATCTACGTCGACAACAAACTCGCCCAGTTTGAGGACTACCTCAATGGCACCTTGCGGTCGGTCAGCAGGGGTCGTCACCAGCTGCGGACCGCTGCGGGGACCCACGACTACGTGCAACGCTGAACGGCACGGTCCGCGCCTACCGGCTGAAGCGGGCCACACCGGGTTTTAAGATTGGATTCATGGCGACGCCACGCACTGCCCGAACCCAGCGCAAACCGCGATCGCCGCTCGTGCTCGACATCTCCCGGCTGGGTCGGCGTCCCGGCTCCATGCTGGAGTCGCACGAGACGGTGCCCAGCCCTTCCCGTATCGGGTTGGATCTGATCGCGATCGAACGCGGCGCGGATCTGAACCTTGATCTGCGGCTGGAATCGGTGTCCGAGGGGGTGCTGGTCACCGGCACCATGCACGCGCTGACCAGTGGAGAATGCTCCCGGTGTCTGACGCCGGTCACCGGTGACGTCGAGATCTCGCTGACCGAGCTGTTCGCCTATCCGGACAGCGCAACGGAATCCACCACTGAGGAAGACGAAGTCGGCCACGTCATCGATGAGCGCATCGACCTCGAACAGTCGATCGTCGATGCCGTCGGCCTGGCCCTGCCCTTCGCCCCGGTGTGCACCGACGACTGTCCCGGGCTGTGCACGAAGTGCGGTGTCCCGCTGGCCAGCGCCGAGCCGGACCACCACCACGACGAGATCGACCCGCGTTTTGCCAAGCTGGCGAACATGTTTCCCGCCGCAGACGAGGAGAACACCCCCGGGCGGGGGGCCGGCGCTTCGTGAGCCCTCCACGGGAGAATCTGCTGGACGCGTTGGGCGTCGAGATGCCGGAAGCGTTGTTGACGCTGGCGCTGACCCACCGCAGCTACGCCTACGAGCACGGCGGCTTGCCGACCAACGAGCGGCTGGAGTTCCTCGGCGACGCGGTACTCGGGCTGACGGTGACCGACGAGCTGTACCACCGCCACCCGGAGCGCAGCGAAGGCGACCTGGCCAAACTGCGCGCCAGCATCGTCAACACCCACGCGCTGGCCGACGTCGGGCGCGGCCTCACCGCCGAGGGGCTGGGGGCATACCTGCTGCTGGGCCGCGGTGAGCTCAACACCGGCGGCGCCGACAAATCCAGCATCCTGGCCGATGGCATGGAGTCGCTGCTGGGCGCGGTGTACCTGGCGCACGGTATCGACACCGCGCGCAAGGTGATCCTGCGACTGTTCGGCGACCTCCTGGACACGGCCCCGACACTGGGCGCCGGGCTGGACTGGAAGACAAGTCTTCAAGAGCTCAGTGCGTCAAAGACTTTGGGGCCACCGACCTACGTCGTCACCTCGACGGGGCCCGACCACGACAAGCAGTTCACGGCGACCGTCGTGGTGGGGGACACCGAATACGGCACCGGCGTGGGCCGCTCCAAGAAGGAAGCCGAACAGAAGGCCGCTGCGCAGGCGTGGCAGGCCATCATGGACCAACAACCGGATGCCTGAACTGCCGGAGGTCGAGGTCGTCCGGCGCGGCCTGCAAGTCCATGTGGCCGGCAAGTCGATCACCGCGGTGCGGGTGCACCATCCGCGCGCGGTACGCCGACATGAAGCCGGGGCCGCCGATCTGATCGCGCGGCTGCTTGACGCGCACATCACCGGGACTGACCGGCGTGGAAAGTACTTGTGGCTCAACCTCTCTGATGACACCGCCCTGGTGGTGCATCTGGGGATGAGCGGGCAGATGCTGCTCGGTGACGTCCCCAACACCAACCATCTGCGGATCGCGGCGCTGCTCGACGACGGCACCACACTGAGTTTCGTCGACCAGCGCACGTTCGGCGGGTGGCAGCTGGCCGACGTGGTCGAGGTCGACGGCAGCCGGGTGCCCGAGCCGGTGGCCCACATCGCCCGTGACCCGCTGGACCCGCTGTTCGACCGCGAAGCCGTGGTTACGGTGTTGCGCCGCAAGCACTCTGAGATCAAGCGGCAATTACTCGACCAGACCGTCGTCTCCGGCGTCGGGAACATCTACGCCGACGAGTCGCTGTGGCGGGCCAAGATCAACGGCGTGCGGCTGGCGGCCAACCTGACCCGCCGCCAGCTCGGTGAGCTGCTCGACGCGGCCACCGACGTGATGCGCGAGGCGCTGGGGCAGGGCGGCACGTCCTTCGACTCGTTGTACGTCAACGTCAACGGCCAGTCCGGCTACTTCGACCGGTCGCTGAATGTCTACGGCCGCGAGGACTTGCCCTGTCCGCGCTGCGGCACGGCGATCCGGCGGGAGAAGTTCATGAACCGCTCGTCGTTCTATTGTCCGAAATGCCAGCCGCGCCCTCGGCGTTGAACACACCGCGCCGAGATCGACGTTTTGGCGTGATCTACTCGCGCTTTCTCGGCCAAATGTCGGTTTGGGCGCAAAGGAAGGAAACATGACGGAACTCTGGGTGGAACGCACCGGCGTGCGGCGCTATACCGGGCGCAGCAGCCGCGGCGCGGAAGTGCTGATCGGCTCGGAGACCGACGAGGGCGTCTTCACCCCCGGTGAGCTGCTGAAGATCGCGCTGGCCGGCTGCAGTGGGCTGAGCAGCGACCAGCCGCTGCGCCGCCGCCTCGGTGACGACTACCCGGCGGTGATCAAAGTCTCCGGGCCCGCCGACCGCGAGCAGGAGCGCTACCCGCTGCTGGAGGAGAAGCTCGAGATCGACCTGTCCGGGCTGTCCGCCGACGAGGTCGAACGCCTGGTGGTGGTGGTCAGCCGGGCGATCGAGCAGGTGTGCACCGTCGGGCGCACTCTCAAATCCGGCACCGAGGTCCAGTTCGAGGTGACCGACGTTGGCCGAGCCTGACGTCCGGCTGACCGCCTGGGTGCACGGCTACGTCCAGGGCGTGGGTTTTCGCTGGTGGACCCGCTCGCGGGCGCTTGAGCTGGGGCTGACCGGCTACGCGAGCAACCAGGCCGACGGCCGGGTGCTGGTCGTGGCGCAGGGTTCGCGTGCGGACTGCGAGCGGCTGTTGGAGCTGCTGCGGGGCGGAACGACGCCCGGATCGGTGGACAAAGTCGTCGCCGACGTCACCGAACCCGGCGAGCCGATGCGCGGCTTCGTCGAAAAGTAAACCCCAGAAGTAACATTCGTCCCTTCAGCCCCGCCTGTTCGATAACAACCGCCGGGCGATGAACGTCGAGCAAGACACCCGTTAACCACGCAGCACGGTTGCGCTAACAGGCCCTCTTACGCCGGTAAGGTGGCACCCCGTGTACCTCAAGAGTCTGACGCTGAAGGGCTTCAAATCCTTCGCATCGCCGACGACTCTGCGCTTCGAGCCCGGCATCACCTGCGTGGTCGGCCCCAACGGCTCCGGCAAGTCCAACGTCGTCGATGCGCTGGCCTGGGTGATGGGCGAGCAGGGCGCCAAGACGCTGCGCGGCGGCAAGATGGAAGACGTCATCTTCGCGGGCACCTCGTCGCGGGCGCCGCTCGGGCGCGCCGAGGTGACGCTGACCATCGACAACTCCGACCACCTGCTGCCCATCGAGTACTCCGAGGTGTCGATCACGCGGCGGATGTTCCGCGACGGCGCCGGCGAGTACGAGATCAACGGCAGCAGCTGCCGGCTGATGGACGTCCAGGAGCTGCTCAGCGACTCCGGCATCGGCCGCGAGATGCACGTCATCGTCGGCCAGGGCCGGCTCTCACAGATCCTCGAGTCGCGGCCCGAAGACCGCCGGGCCTTCATCGAAGAGGCTGCCGGTGTGCTCAAGCACCGCAAACGCAAGGAAAAGGCGGTCCGCAAGCTCGAGTCGATGTCGGCCAACCTGGCCCGGCTCACCGACCTGACCACCGAGCTGCGCCGCCAGCTCAAGCCGCTGGGCCGCCAGGCCGAGATGGCGCGACGCGCCCAGACCATTCAGGCCGATCTGCGCGACGCGCGGCTGCGGCTGGCCGCCGACGACCTGGTGACCCGCCGGGCCGAGTTCGCCGGGGCCGATAACACCGAGACCACGCTGCGCCGCGAGCACGACGAAGCCGCCACCCGCCTCGCGGTGGCCACCGAGGCCCTGACCGCGCACGAGGCCGCCGTGGCCACGCTGTCCGAACGCACCGACGCCGCCCAGCAGGCCTGGTTCCGGCTGTCCGCGCTGGCCGAGCGGGTCAGCGCCACCGTCCGCATCGCCAGCGAGCGGGCGCAATACCTGGACGCCGAACCCACCGCGAGCACCGGCCCCGACCCCGATGCCCTGGATGCCGAGGCCGACGAGGTCGCCGCGCGGGAGCAGGAACTGCTCGCCGAGCTGGCCGAAACCCAGTCCCGGTTGGAGATCGCGCGCGCCGAGCTCGGCGAACGTGAACGCGCAGCTACCGAGGCCGAACGCGCACACATGGCCGCCGTACGCGCCGAAGCCGATCGCCGCGAGGGCCTGGCCCGGCTGTCGGGTCAGGTGGATACGCTGCGTGCTCGGGTCGAGTCCATCGACGAGGGTGTGGCGCGGCTGACCAACGCGATCGAGGAAGCCGGCGCCCGCACTCAACACGCCAGGGCTGAATTCGAGACCGTGCAGGGCCGGGTCGGTGAGCTCGATCAGGGCGAGGTCGGGCTCGACGAGCAGCACGACCGCACGATCACCGCACTGCGGCAGGCCGACGAGCGGGTGGCCGAATTGCAGTCCGCCGAACGTGCCGCCGAGCGGCAGGTGGCCTCGCTGCGGGCTCGCATCGACGCACTCGCGGTCGGGCTGGAACGCAGGGACGGCTCGGCATGGCTGACGGAAAACCACGGTGGCGCAGGCCTTTTCGGTACCATCGCCAAGCTGGTCAAGGTGCGGTCGGGCTATGAGGCGGCGTTGGCGACCGTGTTGGGTGCCGCCGCGGACGCTGTGGCCGCCGATGACTCCGACGCCGCCCGTTCCGCGGTGCGCGCACTCAAGGAAGCCGACGGTGGCCGGGCCGCAATCGTGTTGGGGGACTGGCCGATAACGGCGCGGCAATTCAGCTCGCTGCCCGACGGTGTCACCTGGGCGCTGGATCTGATCGAGGCGCCCGGCCGCCTGCAGGGCGCGATGACCGCGATGCTCGCCGATGTCGCCGTCGTGCAGGATCTGGGGGTGGCCCTCGATCTGGTTGCTGCGCGGCCAAGTCTTCGCGCGGTGACTCTCGACGGTGATCTGGTTGGCGCCGGATGGGTCAGCGGTGGCTCCGACCGCAAGCCGAGCACCCTGGAGGTCGCCGGCGAAATCGACAAGGCCACAAGAGAACTCGCTGCATCCGAGACGCTGGTCGGCGAGTTGTCGGCCGCGCTGGCCGGTGCGCTCACCGAGCAGGGCGACCGCCAGGATGCCGCGGAGGAGGCCCTGGCCGCGCTCAACGAATCGGACGCCGCGATCTCGGCGATCTACGAGCAGCTCGGCCGGCTCGGGCAGGAAGCCCGGGCCGCCGAGGAGGACTGGCGCCGACAGCTGGCCCAGCGCGGCGAGCTGGAGGCCAGCAGGCTGCAGACGGTCGAAGAGCTCACCGAGCTCGAGAACCGGCTGTCCGCGGCACAAGACGACCAGACGACCGTCGGCGACGAGCCGGTGGATCGCCAGTTCATGCAGGCGGCCGCCGAGGAAGCCCGTGCTGTCGAGGTGGAGGTGCGGCTGGCGGTGCGCACCGCCGAGGAGCGCGCGAATGCTGTTCGCG
>JAHFVD010000160.1 GCA_023264735.1 Mycobacterium sp.
CTATTGCGTTGGCGCATGCGGGAATACACCCACGGCCGCTGGGGCACCGAGATCGTCAGGAAAAACCCGAAGTTGGCCGAGAACATTCTGGCCACCGTCGCCGAACACGGCCCGAGCACCGCGGGGCAGATCGAGGCGTACATGGAATCCGAGCCGCGTGGGCGCAAGGGCCCGTGGTGGGACCGCAGCGACACCAAGTGGGTGGCCGAAGCGCTGTTCGCCTCCGGAGCGCTGACCACCGCCACCCGGGTCGGCTTCGCGCGGCACTACGACCTCAGTGAGCGGGTGCTGCCGCCCGAGGTGTTCGCACGCGACATCGACGACGGCGAGGCCGTTCGGGAGCTGGTGCTGCGCGCCGCCAGCGCGCTCGGGGTGGCGACCGAACCCGATCTGCGCGACTACTTCCGGCTGAATCCGAAGCAGAGCAAGCCCGCGGTCGCCGCCCTGGTCGCAGAGGGTGAGCTGGAGGAGGTCGAGGTCGACGGCTGGTCGGCTCCGGCGTACCTGCGCGCCGGGCAGACGGTGCCCCGGGTGGATCGCGGCACGGCGCTGCTGTGCCCGTTCGACCCACTGATCTTCTTCCGCCCGCGGGTGGAGCGCCTGTTCGAATTCCATTACCGCATAGAGATTTACACGCCCCAACCCAAGCGCCAGTTCGGCTATTACGTGTGGCCGTTCCTGCTCGACGGGCGGCTGGTCGGGCGCGTCGACCTCAAGGCCGAGCGGACCAGCGATGCGTTGAACGTGGTCGGGGCGTTCGTCGAGCCGGGTCAGGATCCGGCTGTGGTCGCACCGCGGCTGGCCGCCGAACTTCAGACGATGGCGTCCTGGCTGGGGCTCGGCCGCGTCACGGTCGGTCGTCGCGGTGAGCTGGCTCCCTTGCTGCGCAAGGTGGTGTGAGCGAGGCCGTCACACGAACCGGTCGGCGAGGCTCTTCTTGTCGATCTTCTCGCCGGCGAGCGTCGGGAGCGCCGCGGTGCTGATATGCCAGCGGGTCGGGACGGCGAAGTAGGCCAGCGCGTCGATCACGTGAGCGCGCAGTTCCGCCTCCGTCGGTGCGGTATCGCCGTCGCGGTGGACGATCACGGCAGCGAGTTCAGCCGGTCGAGCAGCGCGGCGGGTACGGCTGATCCGCCGAGCGGGAATGAGCGCAGCGTCGACAGGTCGAACCTGTCGAAGTCCGGGTGCTCGAGCACCCTGGTCGCCATCGTGGGCACGCCGCCCCAATTGTGCACACCCTCGCGTTCGATCAATTCGAGTGCCTGGCGGGCGTCGAACCGCCCTTCGGGGATCACGATCCGGCCGCCGGTGAGGTAGTTGCTCAACAGGTTCGACAGCCCACCGACGTGGAACATCGGCGTGCTTGCCAGTGCGACCGATTGCGGGTCACGCAGGGCGGTGACTCCGTGCTCACCGCATCGGCAAAGGCGGCGAACGTCATGCGCCGCGCGCCGTGAACCAGAAACGTGCGGTCGGCGCAGCGCTGCGATTCGGCGAAGATGCTCGCGAATGTCGTTGGCCGAGGCGAGTACTGCAGGCCGCGGTGACCGGCATAGTCCGATACCTCGACATCGGTTCCCCACAGCACGTCGGGCATGTGACTCCTTGTTGATCGCGATCGCCTGGTTCAGGATCCCATCGTGCTCGGGCGCTAAGGTGAGCCCGTGGCCGAGACCGCGCCGCTGCGCGTGCAGCTGATCGCCAAGACCGAGTTCCTGGCGCCCGCCGACGTGCCGTGGAGCACCGACGCCGACGGCGGCCAGGCACTGGTCGAGTTCGCCGGCCGGGCGTGTTATCAGAGCTGGTCCAAGCCGAATCCCCGGACGGCCACCAACGCGTCCTACCTCAAACACATCATCGACGTCGGGCACTTCTCGGTGCTCGAGCACGCGTCGGTGTCGTTCTACATCACCGGCATCTCCCGGTCTTGCACGCACGAGCTGATCCGGCACCGGCACTTCTCGTACTCCCAGCTGTCGCAGCGGTACGTGCCGGAGAACGACGCCCAGGTGGTCGTGCCGCCCGGGCTGGAGGACGACCCGGAACTGCGCCAGATCCTCCTCGAGGCCGCCGACGCCAGCCGCGCCGCCTACCTGGAGCTGCTGACCCGGCTGGAAGCCAAATTCGCGGACCAGCCGAACGCCGTGCTGCGGCGCAAACAGGCCCGTCAGGCGGCGCGCGCGGTGCTGCCCAACGACACCGAGACCCGCATCGTGGTCACCGGCAACTACCGGGCCTGGCGGCATTTCATCGCCATGCGGGCCAGCGAACACGCCGACGTGGAGATCCGCAGGCTGGCGATCGCCTGCCTGCGTCAACTCGCTGAGATCGCCCCCGCCGTCTTCGCCGACTTCGAGATCAGCCAGCTAGCCGACGGTACGGAGGTCGCGACGTCCCCGCTGGCTACGGAGGCCTGACGCAAGCGGGTAATCTAGGTGTCCGTGAGCACCAGCGCATTCGACGTCAGCGCCCGATTGGGCACCGTTCTGACCGCGATGGTTACTCCGTTCAAGCCCGACGGCACCCTGGACACCATCGCCGCGGCGCGGGTCGCCACCCATCTGGTGGACTCCGGCTGCGACGGGCTCGTGCTGTCCGGCACCACCGGTGAGTCACCGACTACCACCGACGAGGAGAAGCTGACGCTGTTGCGCGCGGTCCTCGAAGCGGTCGGCGACCGTGCCCGCATCGTCGCCGGCGTCGGCACGTACGACACCGCGCACAGCGTGCACCTGGCCAAGACCGCCGCCGCCGAGGGCGCCCACGGCCTGCTGGTCGTCACGCCGTACTACTCGCGGCCGCCGCAAGCGGGTCTGATCGCCCACTTCACGGCGGTGGCCGACGCCGGCGATCTGCCGGTGATCCTCTACGACATCCCGCCACGTTCGGTCATCCCGATCGAGTGGGACACCCTGCGCACGTTGTCGGAGCACCCCAACATCGTCGCGGTCAAGGACGCCAAGGCCGACCTGCACGGGGGCCTGCAGATCATGGCCGAGACGGGGCTGGCCTACTACTCCGGTGACGACGCCCTGAACCTGCCCTGGCTGACGATGGGCGCGGTCGGCTTCGTCAGTGTGTGGGGGCATGTGGCCGCCAGCCAACTTCGAGACATGTTGACCGCCTTTAACTCCGGTGATATCGCGACCGCGCGCAAGATCGGTGTGACGCTGGCGCCGCTGAACGCCGCGCAGACCCGACTCGGCGGGGTCACCTTTGCCAAGGAAGGCCTGCGGTTGCAGGGCATCGATGTCGGTGACCCGCGGCTGCCGCAGGTGCCTGCCACCCCTGAGCAGATCGACGAATTGGCCGCCGACCTGCGTGCGGCAGCAGTCTTGCGATGACGATGTCGTCGGCCGGGCGACTCCGGTGAACGGGGAGCTGTCACCTCCCGGGCCATTGGCCCCGGGAGGCCTGCGCGTGACTGCGCTGGGGGGCATCAACGAAATCGGCCGCAACATGACCGTTTTCGAGCATCTGGGCCGATTGCTGATCATCGACTGCGGTGTGTTGTTCCCCAACCACGACGAACCCGGCGTCGACCTGATCCTGCCGGACCTGCGGCTGATCGAAGACCGGCTCGACGATATCGAAGCCCTGGTCCTCACGCACGCCCACGAGGACCACATCGGCGCGATCCCGTACCTGCTGAAGATGCGCGCCGACATCCCGGTGGTCGGCTCGAAGTTCACCCTCGCCCTGGTGGCCGCCAAATGCCGTGAGCACCGGGTCAATCCGGTGTTCGTCGAGGTCGCCGAGGGGCAGCGCAGCACCCACGGGGTGTTCGAGTGCCAGTACTTCGCGGTCAACCACTCGATTCCGGACGCGCTGGCGATCGCCATCCACACCGGTGCCGGCACGGTGCTGCACACCGGTGACATCAAGCTCGACCAACTGCCACTCGACGGACGGCCGACCGACCTACCGGGTATGTCACGGCTGGGCGATGCCGGGGTGGACCTGTTCCTGTGCGATTCGACCAATTCCGAGATCCCCGGGGTGGGGCCGTCGGAGAGTGAGGTCGGGCCCAATCTTCACCGGCTGATGCGCGGCGCCGAGGGCCAGCGGGTCATCGTGGCGTGCTTCGCCTCCAACGTCGACCGGGTGCAGCAGATCGTCGACGCCGCAGTCGCATTGGGCCGGCGAGTGTCGTTCGTCGGCCGGTCCATGCTGCGCAACATGGCCATCGCCCGCGAGTTGGGCTTCCTGCACGTCGAGGATCGTGACGTCGTCGACATCGCGATGGCCGAGGAGATGACGCCGGGGCAGGTGGTGCTGATCACCACCGGCACGCAGGGCGAGCCGATGGCGGCGCTGTCGCGGATGTCGCGCGGTGAGCATCGCAGCATCACGATCACCTCCGACGACCTGATCATCCTGTCCTCGTCGCTGATCCCCGGCAATGAAGAAGCGGTCTATGGGGTCATCGACGGCCTGGCCGAGATCGGCGCCAGGGTTGTCACCAATCAGCAAGTGCGGGTGCATGTTTCGGGCCACGCCTATGCCGGTGAGTTGCTGTTTCTCTACAACGGGGTGCGGCCGCGCAACGTGATGCCGGTGCACGGCACCTGGCGCATGCTGCGCGCCAACGCCAAACTCGCCGCCCGTAGCGGCGTGCCCGAGGAGAACATCGTGGTGGCCGAGAGCGGCGTCAGTGTCGACCTGGTGGGTGGCCGGGTCGCCATCGCCGGTGCGGTGCCGGTCGGCAAGATGTTCGTCGACGGGCTGATCACCGGTGACGTCGGCGAGGCGACGCTGGGCGAACGGCTGATCCTGAGTTCGGGGTTCATCGCGGCGACGGTCGTGGTGAAGCGGGAAACCGGGCGCCTGGCCGCACCGCCGCACCTGTACTCGCGGGGCTTCTCCGAGGACCCCAAGGCGCTGGAGCCCATCACACGCAAGGTTCAGGCGGAGCTGGAATCGCTTGCCGCCGACAAAGTCACCGACCCCGTCCGCATCGCCCAAGTGGTGCGGCGCACGGTCGGCAAATGGGTGGGGGAGACCTACCGGCGTCAACCGATGATTGTGCCAACCGTCATCGAGGTCTAGGCCGGTCCCCGCGAGCGCAGCCAACGCACGGCGCGGTCCCGGTAGAGGCTCAGGCCCTTGTATTCGACCATGTCGTCCGGCAATTCGGCCAGCACCGCCGCGGTGCGGGCACGCCACTCCTCGACGGTGGCGATGTCGGCCAGCGGCAACATGTAGCTGCGGATCAGAAAGCAGATCGCCCCGGACTCCGGCAGCCGGATCAGGTGCTGAACTTCCACGCGCAGGTGGATCAGCAGGCCGAACGCCTCGTCGTCGATCGCATCGAGGTGGTCGCGGTCGGGCAGCCAGTCGGGAAACGCCTCGGTGGACACATCGAGGCGGCGCCCCACCGTCATCGACCAGTTGGTGCGCCGGTAGATGTCGTTGGGTGCCAAGCGCATCAGGAATTCCCGCGCACTGGTGATCACCCCGGTCTCGCGCAGCCGGGGGACCGGGCCGTGGATCTCCAGGAACGTCATCCCGACGTCGAACCCGAACGACCAGCCCGCGGCGAAGGTGACCACACCCGCGTCGGCGAACAGGTCGCCGTCGCGCTGGTCGAGCAGGACGATGTCCTCCTGCACCTGGCCGGCGATGTAGGCCAGCGGATCGCACGGCAGGCTCGACTCGTCACCGATGACGAAATCCTGTTCGGTATCCAGCAATTCGTTGCGCCAGTGCCAGGTGTCGCCGTCGCGGGTCAACGACATGGTCGCCGGGTAGGCGGTAGCCAGTTCGGCCATCAATGCCAGCATGGTGTCCCAGCATGCGACGCGCATATGTGGCAGCACCGCATGGCGGGATGGGTCGTCCGCCAGGATGCGGCGGCGCTCGGCGAGTTCGTGGCCGTACTCGCTGTCGATGTCCACCACCCGTTGGCCCCACTGCCCGGTCGCGGTGGCGACGACCCCGCCGGCCGGCGCGATGTTCGTGCTGTAGCGGTAGGAATCTGCCGTGTACGGAAAAGGAAACGACGCCATCAGATCCGGTGCCGACACCAGCCGGCTCATAGCTCGAGCTCCACCCTGCCGGACCCGCGCGAGACGCACGCCATCATCGATTCGCGGCGCTCGTCGTCGCTCAGATACAAGTCGCGGTGCAGCACTGACCCGGCGCGCACCGGCACCCGGCATTCACCGCACACGCCCTGGTGACACAGGCTGGGGATGGCGTGTCCGCGGGCCGTCAACGACTCCAGCAATGATACGCCGGACTCGACGGTGAAAATATCACCGCTGCAGGATAATTCGACCTCGAACGGGTCGCCGGGCGCCAGGTCGCCGCCGAAGTGTTCGACGTGGATGCGGCTGGGCGGCCAGCCCAACCCGGTGGCGGCGGTAACGACGTCGTCGATGAATTGGCTTGGGCCGCAGACGTAGACATGCGTGCCGAACGGTTGGCTGGCCAGCTCGGATGACAGCTCGGACAGGAACGCCGTGCGGTCGGTGAAGAACGCCGCACTATCGGTGAGTGAGGCGATCTCGTCGACGTAGGCACCACGGCCCTGCCGATGGACGTAGAGCAACCGCACGTCACGGCCCCACCGCCGGGCGCTGCGCAGATGCGACACCATCGGCGTGATCCCGATACCGGCGGCGATCAACAAGTGCCTGCTGGCACGCAGCACCGGGGCGAAGGCGCTGCGCGGCCGGTGGGCGGCGATGACCGACCCGATCGTCAGGTCCCGGTGAATCCAGCGCGATCCACCCCGTCCCTGCGGGCATTCCAGCACCGACACCACATATTCGCGGGGCAAGCTGGTCTCGCCGGTCAGCGAGTAGGCGTTGGCACCGTCGGCGCACTGGATCACGATGTGGCTGCCGGGGGTGAACGACGGCAACACGGAACGATCGGGGCTGGCCAGGGTCAGGGTCCTGATCCCGGGCACGACGTCGTCGATCGCGACGACCTCGAGCGCCAGCGTGCTCACGGCGCATCGGCTTTGGTCACGAATCCCAGGTGGGCACCGAGCCGCCGGGACACGTGGTAGTAGACGAACAGCCCGCGCCCGCAGCCGGGACAGGAGATCTCCTCGGTCAATCCAGCTGGCGCGATGGTGGTGGTCCGGCAGTGCGCGCAATAGATCTCGCGGGTGGCCACTTCGGTACTGGCGACGGTGATCTCGTCGTCGGCCGCGCCGAGTTCGAGGGCACGGGCACGCACCCGAA
>JAHFVD010000109.1 GCA_023264735.1 Mycobacterium sp.
GTAGTTCGCCTTCATCTCGTCGAGCTCGCCGGGTTCGAACGACCGCACGTCCCACGGCAGCGTGAAGGCGGGCGAGCGCTGAAAGACGAACAGCTCGGCCACATCCCGGGCGAT
This sequence comes from Mycobacterium sp., assembly GCA_023264735.1. Classification (GTDB taxonomy): domain Bacteria; phylum Actinomycetota; class Actinomycetes; order Mycobacteriales; family Mycobacteriaceae; genus Mycobacterium. The sequence goes on from JAHFVD010000109.1 coordinate 115, forward strand.
CACCGGAATCATCTGGACACCGGTCGAACCCGTGCCGATGACGGCGACCCGCTTGCCGGACAGATCGAACCCGCCTTCGGGCCAGCGGCTGGTGAACAGCGACTCCCCCGCGAACGTCGCCATCCCTTCAATATCGGGTTCCAGTGGAACCGACAGGATCCCGGAGGCCGCGACGACGAACGGCGCGACGAACGTCTCGCCGGCGGCGGTCTGCAGGGTCCAGGTCGCGCTATCTTCGTCGAAGGTCATCGCCGTGACATCGGTGTTGAAGCGGATGTCGCGGCGAAGGTCGAGCCGGTCGGCGACGAAGTTCAGGTAGGCCTCGATCTCCGGTTGGGCCGGCATCGTCTCGGTCCAGACCCACTCCTGCTGGATCTCGTCGGAGAAGCTGTAGGAGTATTCGATGCTCTCGATATCGCAACGGGCGCCCGGATACCGGTTGAACAGCCTAGTGCCGCCGACTTTTTCGGCCTTCTCCAGCACCTGGACCCGCATCCCGAGCTCCCGCAGCCGATGCAGCATATAGAGACCGGAGAACCCGGCCCCGATCACCAGCACGTCAGCACTGTCCATTCCCGGACCCTTCTCTTGCTCGCACGGCCGATGCTACTGTAATAGTTACAGTATTGGAGGCCAATGCGGTACACCCTGGAATATCCAAGCGAGCTCCCCACCGCGCCCGACGATTTCCTCTCCCCCGACGTGATCCGTGACATCTCGAGCCGGGCCGAGGCGGCCGGCTTCTCCGCGATCGCGCTGTCCGAGCATCCGGCACCCTCGCTGAAATGGCGACTGGGCGGCGGCCACGACACCCTCGACCCGATCGCGGCGTTGAGCTTCATGGCCGCGGTGACCACTGACATCAAGCTGATGACCAACCTGTACGTGCTGCCGTTTCGCAACCCGTACCTGTCCGCCAAGTCGCTGGGCAGCCTCGACATCCTGTCGGCCGGGCGGTTGATCGCCGGAGTGGGCGCGGGGTACCTGCGCTCGGAGTTCGCCGCGCTCGGCGTCGACGTCGACGACCGCGCCCAGCTGCTCGACGAGGCACTGGTCGCGCTGAAGTCGATCTGGACTGACCCCGAAACACCGGTCAGCGGAAAAGGATTCACGGCAACCAGTCCGCTGTGGCTGCAACCGCCCGTGCAGCGTCCACATCCGCCGATCTGGATCGGAGGCAACACCGCGGCGGCCATCCGCCGGGTGGTCCAGTACGGCAGTGGCTGGATGCCGATCATCGCGCCGGCGGGCATGGCGTCGGCGATCGGCACGGCCCCGCTCGAGAACGGCGAGCAGTTCGGTGCCGTGGCGCGCCGGCTGCGCGACGCGCTCGCCGACGCCGGGCGCGATCCTGCCTCCGTCGACGTGCAGGTGATCTGCCCGTTCATCGACCTCGACGACGACTCCTCGCTGCGGCAAGCCCAGGACGTGCTCGGCGAGCTCGCCGGGCACGGGGCGAACTGGGCCGTCGCCCATGTCGAGGCGGCCACCCCAAAGGCGGCCCTCGACTACCTCGACGCGTTCGGCGAGGCCGTCATCGCTGGCGGTCTGGTCAGCTGAACCGGGTGTTCGACTCGGACCGAAAGTACTACTGTAATACTCTTAGTACACCGTGAGTTCGGAGGAGACATCGCGTGAAAGTTCCGTTCACCTGGAAGGTCACCGGCTGGTTCATGATCGGCTGGTCGGCGGAATACGCCGTCGGCGACGTTCGGTCACTCCGCTACTTCGGCGAAGACCTCGTCATCTACCGCGACCAGTCCGGTGAACTGCACGTGCTGGAGGGCCACTGCAAGCACCTCGGCGCGCACATCGGGCACGGCGGCACCGTCGTCGGCGACTGCGTCGAGTGTCCGTTCCACGGCTGGCGGTGGGGACCCGACGGCACCAACACCTACATCCCCTACCAACCGGACCGGCCCAACAAGGGCCTTCGCCTTCGGGCCTACCCGGTTGCCGAACAGCACGGCTGCATCTTCCTGTGGCACCACCCGGCCGGCGAGCCACCGCGCTGGGAGCTGCCGGACATCTTCACCAAGTTTCCGCAGTTTCCCGTCGACCCGGACACTTACTGCCGGCCCTACCCCGAGTTCTCCCGATTCGCCGAGAACGAGCCGGTGCATCCGCAGATCGTGGCCGAAAACGGCCCGGACAGTGCGCATTTCCACTACGTGCACCACGCGACCGTCACACCGGTATGCCTGGACTGGGAAGTGAAAGACGAAGAGTGGCGATTCCTCACCGGCTGGCCCGACGCCCGCAGCGACGACCCGACCAAGATGGCGCTGCGCATCCACAGCCACTTCTCCGGGCTTGGCTTCGCGATCAGCGCGTTCGAAGGCTCATCGAACCATCGGCTGATCTTCGCCTGCACACCCGTCGACGACGAGGTGTCCAACATGTTCTATTCGATCTGGTGGCCGCGAAAAGCCGGTGACACCAGCGACATTCCACCCGACGATGTCCGTGCACGAGTGGAGAAGCAATACCTCGGCACGGTGTGGGACGACCTGGAGATCTGGCGCTACCAGAAATACGTCGAGCATCCCGCGCTGGCCAAGGTCGACGCGAAACCCTATATGGCCATGCGGAAGTGGGCCCTGCAGTTCTACGACATCGAGGCGACGGTCCCGGTATGAAGCCCGAGGTGGTGAACCCGGCGCACACCGCGATCGTCACCCAGGAGTTGCAGGGCGCGGTCGTGGGCCCCGACGCCGGGCTGGCCGCGCTGGCCCGGGAAGCCGAGCGGGAGGCGCTGCCGAACATCGCGCGCCTGCTGCCCGTGGCGCGTGCGGCCGGCGTGAAGGTGGTGCACTGCCTGGTGCAGCGCCGGCCCGACGGGCTGGGCGCCAACCACAACGCCAAGCTGTTCGCGATCGGCGCCAGCGGCGTCGACATCACGCCGGGTAGTCCCGGCGCCACCCTGCTGCCCCAATTCGGGCCCGAGCCAAGTGATCTCATGCTCAGCCGCTGGCACGGCCTGGGCCCGATGGGCGGCACCGACCTCGATGCCATCCTGCGTAATCTCGGGGTGACCACCATCGTGGCCGTCGGGGTGTCCCTCAACGTGGCGATCCCGAATCTGGTGATGGATGCCGTCAACGCCGCCTACCGGGTCGTCCTGCCGCGCGACGCTGTGGCCGGCGTGCCCGCCGAGTACGGCACGGCGATCATCGACAACACCCTGTCGTTGCTGACCACCGTCACCACCACCGACGAACTGATAGCTGCCTGGGAGGCCTGATGGACACCCACACCGCCGTGCCACCGCTGCCCGCCGACTACCTGCGCAACCCCTATCCTTTCTTCGCCGAGATGCGCGGCGGAACAGGCATCTTCCGCGGCACGGTCATCGACCATTCCAAGACCCCCGAATCGCTTCGGCCCAAGAACGAGTACGCCGCGGTGTCCTTCGACGCCGTCAACAAGGTGTTCCGCGATGGCAAGGTGTTCAACTCCAAGATCTACGACTCGACCATCGGCCTGTTCATCGGTCCGAGCATCCTCGGCATGGAAGGCAAGGCGCACTGGGAACATCGCAACCTGGTGTCGGCCGCGTTCAAGTCGAAATCGCTGTCCCGGTGGGAACCCGAGATCGTGCGGCCCATCGTCGACGGGCTGATCGACGAGTTCATCGACGCCGGTGAGGTCGACCTCGTCCGGGAGTTCACCTTCGAGTTCCCCACCCGCGTGATCACCCGCCTGCTCGGACTGCCCGAGGAGGATCTACCCACCTTCCGGCGCCGGGCGGTGCAGTTGATCAGCTACGCGGTCGACTACGAGAAGGCATTTGAGGCCTCAGCGGCCCTCAAGGAGTACTTCCTCGAACAGATCGACAAGCGCAGGTCGGTGCCCACCGAAGATGTCATCGGCGATCTGGTGACCGCCGAGATCGACGGCGAGAAGCTCACCGACGAGGCCATCTATTCATTCCTTCGTCTCCTGCTGCCCGCCGGCCTGGAGACCACCTACCGGTCGTCGGGCAATCTGCTCTACCTGTTGCTCACTCATCCCGAGCAGCTGGCGGCGGTGCAGGCCGACCGTGACCTGATCCGTCCGGCGATCGAGGAGGGTCTGCGCTACGAGACGCCGCTGACCACGGTGCAGCGATTCGCCACCGAGGACAGTGAGCTGGAAGGTGTTGCGATACCGGCCGGTTCGGTGGTCGACGTGTGCATCGGCTCGGCCAATCGCGACGAGCGGCGCTGGGACAAGCCGGAGGAGTTCGACATCTTCCGCAAGCACATGCCGCACATCTCGTTCGCCGCTGGCGAGCACACCTGCATGGGTCTGCACCTGGCGCGCATGGAGACCCGCGTCGCCGTGGAGTCGCTGCTGGATCGGCTGACGAACATCACGCTGCTGACCGACGACGACCCGCATATCCACGGCCAGCCGTTCCGGTCACCGACATCGTTGCCGGTGACCTTCGACTCCGTCTAGCCTTTCCAGGGCTTGGCTTTGACGAATCCGCCTGCGTCGATACGTAATTGGGTGCCGGTGATATAGCGCGAGTCGTCACTGGCCAGGAACACCACCGCGGCCGACACGTCGTACGGTTCGATATAGGGCACCGGCATCGCCTGCATCGCGGGGAAGGACAGTTCGGCGTCCTCGCGAGTCGGCGATGCCAGATCCGGCCGGAACACCCGATACATCCCCTCGTTGTGCAGCATGTCGGTGTTGACGTTGGTCGGGTGCAGTGCGTTGACTCGAATCATCCTCTTGGCCAACTGGATCGACAGGTCGTTGACGTAGTGGGCGACCATCTGCTTGGCAAGGCTGTAGGCCGATCCGCCGGGCCCCTGGTTGCTGGCGCTGCCCAGTTGGGCGGCAAGGGATCCGGTGGCGATCACCGATGCGCCGTCGTTGAGGTGCGGCATGCTAGCCTGGATCACGTTGAACACGCCGACCAGGTCGGTGTCGATGGTGTCCGACCATGACTGCAGGGTCTGGCCCTTGCCCATCGGACAGATTCCGGCGTTGGCGACGACGATGTCGAGGTGGCCCATCTCCTCAACCGCCTCGGCGATCGTCTGCCACACCGCACCGCGCTCGCGGACATCGCAGATCGCGCTGAAGCAGCGTGCGCCTTCCTTCTCCACCAGCAGTGCCGTCTCGTCGAGATCCCCTGGGCGCGACAACGGGTAGGTATTGCCATCGAGATCGGCGCAGATGTCGAAGATGATGACGTCCGCACCTTCGGCGGCGAGTGAGATCGCGTGCGAACGTCCTTGTCCCCGTGCGGCTCCCGATACGACGGCGACTTTGTTGTCCAACTTGCCCACTGGGGTTCCTTTCGAGACGGTGGGTCAGGATGTGCGCGGAGCGCGGAACGCGACGGTCTTGGTTTCCAGGTACTGGCCGAAACCCTCGATGCCGCACTGGCGTCCGACACCGCTGTTCTTGTAACCCCCGAACGGCGCGTCCGCGCCGTAGAACATTCCCCCGTTGACACCGATCGAACCGGTACGGATCCGGCGGGCGACCGCCATGCCCCGATCGATCGATCCCGACAGCACCGCACCGGCCAGCCCATAGGCGCTGTCGTTGGCAATGCGGACGGCTTCGTCGTCGTCGCGGAACGGCAGCACCACCAGGACGGGCCCGAAGATCTCCTGCTGGGCGATGGTGGAACGGCTGTCGACACCGACGATCACGGTGGGCGCCACGAAATGCCCGCCCGCCAGATAGTCGGGCAGGCCCTCGTAACTCCCGCCCCCGATCAGGATGTCGGCGCCATCGCGGCGGGCCTGATCGCAGGCGTCGAGGACCCGTTGCTTCTGTGCGGCGCTGACGACCGGGCCGACGAATGTTCCCGGCAACGCCGGATCACCAACCGGCACAGCCTGATAGGCCGCGGTGATGGCGGCCAACGCCTCGGGGTAGAGCGATTCGTGGATCACCAGCCGGGTGGTCAGCGCGCAGGCCTGCCCGGCGTGCACACACACCCCGACCGCACCGCCGATGATGTGGGCCGGGTTGGCGTCCTCGAGCACGATCAGCGCGGACTTGCCGCCCAGTTCCAGGAAGGTGCGCTTCATGGTGTCGGCGCCGTCGCGCATCAGTTGCTTGCCGACCGCGGTCGAGCCGGTGAACGACACCATGTCCACCCGGGGATCGGTGGCCAACAGCCCGGCGACCTCGTTGGACGGGGTGGGCACGACATTGAGAACACCGGCCGGAATGTCGGTGTGCTCGGCGACGAGCCTGCCGATGCGGGTGGCGTTCCACGGGGTATTGGGGTCGGGCTTGAGGATGACGGTGCTGCCGGTGGCCAGCGCGGGGCCGAGCTTGTTGAGGATGACTTCGACCGGGTAGTTCGACGGGGTGATGGCGGCGACCACGCCGACCGGTTCCTTGACGACGGTGCGCACGTTGCGCTCGCCGAACAACCCGCCGCCGTCGAGGGCTCGCTCCCAGTCGAATTCGTCGATCAGCCGGCTCGGGTAGCGCAGCGAGTCGGCCAGCGGCCACTCCAGCTGGGCATCGCCGGTCGACATCAGTGGGCAGCCGACCTCGGCGACCAGTTCTTCACGCAGGTCTTCTTTTTCGGCCTCCAGCGCGTCCTGCAGTTGGGCCAGGCCGCGCTTGCGCAGCTCGGGGTTGGTGGACCAGTCGGTCTCGTCGAACGCCCTTCTCGCCGCGGCGATGGCACGGTCCATATCGGCGGGCCCGGCGGCGGAGGTGACCCCGAGCACCCGGCCGGTGGCCGGGCTGAGGTTGTCGAACTCGGCGCCGTCGGCGGCCGTGGACAGTTTTCCGTCGATGAGCATCCGGGTCTCGGCCCGCTGCCCCGCACGCAACCCCAGCTCGACGCTCGTCGCACCCTGCTCGCCCACTACAGGCACCACCTTCTTGTTCTGGGACGGTCAACTGTAAAGGTTACAGTAATATTCTGCAGCAGTGTTGGACCGATTCCTCGGCCCGCGGCGCCTGGGGCGTGAGAATGTGGATACCACTGCTCGCGAAAGGGGAGTGACGTGATCAAGGTGATGGACGGCATCCGGGTATTGGAGGTCGCGCAGTTCACGTTCGTCCCGGCGGCCGGGGCGATCCTGGCCGACTGGGGCGCCGACGTCATCAAGATCGAACACCCGGTCCGCGGCGACACCCAGCGCGGCTTCATCAACATGGGCGGCTTCCAGCTCGACCCCAACCGCCACCCGCTGATCGAGCATCCCAACCGCGGCAAGCGCAGCGTCGGCATCGACGTCTCCACGCCCGACGGCCAGGAGGTGCTCTACGAGATCGCCAAGACCGCCGACGTCTTCCTGACCAACTACATGCCGCAAGCCCGGCAGAAGAACAAGTTCGATATCGAGCACATCCGGGCGGCCAATCCGAACATCATCTACGCCCGCGGCAGTGCCTACGGCGACAAGGGGCCCGAGCGTCTGGTCGGCGGCTTCGACGGAACAGCGTTCTGGACCCGTAGCGGCGTCGGTCACGCGCTGACTCCCGAAGAACTCGGCGGCGCTCTGCCACAGGGCATTCCGGCGTTCGGCGACTCGATCGGCGGGATGAACATCGCCGGTGGTATCTCGGCGGCACTGTTCCATCGGGAGCGCACTGGCGAAGCGCTCGAGATCGACGTGTCGCTACTCAGCACCGCCTGGTGGGCGGCCGGCGCCAGCGTCACCCAAGGCATGGAGACCGGGGAAACCATGCGGTCGCTGATGCCCGGCACCACGACGTCGGTCAACCCCTTCATGGCCAACTACCTGACCTCCGACGGCGGCACCATCAACCTGTGCATCGTCAGCCCGACCGGCTACATCCGCGACACGTGGGAGCATCTCGGATTGCCCGAGCTCGCCGACGACCCGCGGTTCTCCGATGTGATGCCGCTGATCCAGAATGCCGAAGCCGGTGTGCAACTCATCACCGAGGCGATCGCGGCCAAGCCGTTCGAATACTGGCGCCAGCACCTCAAGACGATGAAGGGCCAGTGGGCGCCGTTCCAGAGCCTCGTCGACCTGGCCTCCGACGAGCAGGCCATCGCCAACGACATGATCGTCGAGGTGGAGGCCGCCGACGGCGGGGCGCCGTTCAAGGTGGTCCGCGGACCGGTGCAGTTCAACCACGAGCCGCTGGAGACCACCCGCGCACCGCAGGCCAGCGAGCACACCGAGATCGTGCTGATGGAGATCGGCATCGACTGGGATCGCATCGAGGCGCTCAAGGAGTCGGGCGCGATCGCCTGACTCAGGCCGGGTTGGCTGCGACCCCTTCGGAAATGCGTTCGACGCGCACCGGGACACCCGTCAGCCACGCCATTCCCGATAGCGACTCGATATCCTCGGGCGCGCTTGACGTCAGCCGGTTGACGTTGGACCCACCGGCGCGATTGGCCACCTGCCAGGTGCCGGTGCCCTTGTGCCCCCACCCGTGCGGCACGGCGATCACGCCGGCCATCAGGTCCTTGGTGGTGTTCACCTCGACGGTGATCTCGCCGTACGGCGATGTCACCCGCACCACATCGCCGTCGGAGATGGACAATTCGGCCGCATCGTCGACGTGGATGAGCGCCCGGTGTCCCCGCTCGCCCCGCATCAGCAGCGGCGAGTTGTGCATCCACGAGTTCTCCGAACGCGGCTCGCGCATGCCGATCATCCGCAGCGGATACCCCTCGGGATGGCTGCTGCGGCTGAGCTTGTCGACTTCGGCGGCGATACCGGCATGGGTGAGCCGCACCCGGCGGGACAGGTAGGCAACCGCATTGCGCAGCACACCGGTGCGGATGTGCGGCGCCACCACCACACCGTGCGGATGTTCCTCGGTCAGCCGGCGATGCGTCAGCCCGCCGCGCCGCAGCCCGAACAGGTCGCCACCCTGTGACGTCCGGATCAGTGCGTCGACCATCATCCGCGGCGCCAGCGCTACCCCGAAGAGGCCCAGCGCCTTTCGCATCGCCCCCAGCACTGCGAATGCCCGTACGTCACCGGCCAGCCGGACCGTGAGGTCTTCGACGATGTCCCATTCCGAACGGGCCTCACCGGCGGGCGCGACCACGGCCTCGGTGGCCTGCCGGAACGGCGTGGCCTGGAAGGCCTGGAACGTGTACGGGAAGTCGTCGCGTTCGTACATCGTGGTGACCGGCAGGATGTAGTCGCACCGACCGGTCGTCTCGGTCACATAGAAGTCCAGTGCCACAGACAGTTCCAGCGATTCGAAGGCCGCTTCGAGTTCATCGCCGTTGGGCACCGACAGCACCGGGTTGCCCGCCGAGACGAACATCGCCTTGATCTGCCGGTCGCCTCCGGTGGTGATCTCCTTGGCCATCAACGCGGCGGGTTCCATCGCGACGGCGATCGGGATGCCGCCGATCCGAGACTTGTTGCGGTACGAGCGGCGCATCACGAGGCCCATCATCGTGGCCTGCCAGCGTCCGCCGACGGTCTCCATCGAGCTGAACACCGAGCCGCCAGGGGCATCCAGGTTGCCCGCGACGAGATTCACCGCGTCGATCAGGTAGGTGGTGAGGGTTCCGTAACGGCCGACGCAGGTACCCAGCCTCCCGTAGACGGCCGCCCGCGGTTCAGAGACCAGATCGCGCGCGAGCGACCGGACACTGTCGGCGTCGATGCCCGTGTGGGCCGCGGTGAACTCCGGGGTGAACGGCGCGCACAACGACTGCAGCCATTCGATGCCGTCGGCCTGCGCCTTGACGTGTGCGGTATCGACGAGGCCCTCGGCGAACATCACCTGAAGCAGTGACAGCAGCAGGAAGGAGTCGGCGTCGGGCACGACGGGAAGCCATTCGAAGGCCGCCGCCGTCTCGCTGCGGCGGGGATCGACGACGACGACGCGCCCGCCCCGTTTGACGATATCGTGCATGCGGTCCTTTATCCGCGGAGCAGTCAGGAAACTGCCGTGGGAGACAACGGGATTGGCCCCCATCATCACGAGGAGGTCGGTGCGGGTCAGATCGGGGATCGGCACCGAGGTCGGCGCCCCGTAGAGCAGCTGGCTGGCGATCAGCCTGCTGTTGGTGTCCTGCGACGAGGCCGTGAAGTAGTGGCCGTCGCGGCCGAGGCCCTTGATGAATCCCAACGCCGCGAAGGTGTGCGCATAGCTGAAGGCGCCCGGGTTGCCCATGTACCAACCGACCGCCCCCGACCCGTTGGCCTTCAGGATCGCAGTCAACCGGGCGGCGATATCCGAGAGCGCCTCGTCCCAGCTGACGGGCACATACCCGTCGGGAGTCCTCCGAAGGGGTGTGGTCACCCGATCCGGATCGTTCTGGACCTCGGTGAACGCGATGCCCTTCTGGCAGGCGAAACCTGCCGAGAGCGGGTGGTCCTTGTCGGGGCGCAGGGCCGTCAGGCGGCCGTCCTCGACAGTGGCCACCATGCCGCACAGCGGTTCGCAGATGCGGCAGAACGTGGTCTTGTGCTCGATGGTGGAAGCCACGTAGCCAAGATACTGTAAGTGTTACAGTTTCTTCGCCTATATGGCGGATCCCGAGAGGAAGACCATCGATGAACGATGTCGCCATCATCGGCGTCGGCCTGCACCCGTTCGGCCGGTTCGAAGGTAAATCCGCGATGCAGATGGGCGTCGACGCCATCTTCGCCGCCGTCGCCGACGCCGGCCTGGAGTGGAAGGACGTCCAGTTCGCCACCGGCGGCAGCTGGACCGTCGCCAACCCGGACGCCATCGTCGCCATGGTGGGGCTGACCGGAATCCCGTTCACCAATGTGTTCAACGCATGTGCGACCGCCGCCAGCGCAACCAAGGCCTGTGCCGACGGAATCCGGCTGGGCGACTACGACATCGGCATCGCCATCGGCCTGGACAAGCACCCCCGCGGCGCGTTCACCGAGGACCCCGCACTGGTCGGCATGCCGCGCTGGTACGCCGAGAACGGCCAATACCTCACCACCCAGTTCTTCGGCATGAAGGCCAACCGCTACCTCCACGACCACGGCATCTCCGAGGAGACCCTGGCGCGAGTGGCGAACAAGAACTTCCGCAACGGTGTGCTCAACCCGAATGCGTTCCGGCGCAAGGAGATCTCCATCGAGGAGATCATGGCGTCGCCAGTGCTGAACTACCCGCTGCGACAGTACATGTTCTGCGCACCCGACGAGGGTGCGGCGGCGATGGTGATGTGCCGCGCCGACATCGCGCATCGCTATACCTCCAAGCCGGTCTACCTCAAGGCCGTCGAGGTCCGCACCCGCCGCTACGGCGCCTACGAGGTCAACACCACGTTCGGCCCGGTCGCCGAGGAGGTCGCGCCCACGGTGCATGCGGCCCGCGCCGCATTCGAAAAGGCCGGTGTCTCACCACTTGACGTCGATGTCATCCAGCTCCAGGACACCGACGCCGGTGCCGAGGTCATCCATATGGCCGAGTGCGGGTTCTGTGCCGATGGCGACCAGGAGCGGTTGCTGGCCGGCGGCGAGACCGAAATCAGCGGATCGATGCCGATCAATACCGACGGCGGCCTGATCGCCAACGGCGAGCCGATCGGCGCATCGGGACTCCGGCAGATCCACGAGATCGTCCGGCAACTGCGCGGCGAGGCCGGTGATCGTCAGGTGCCCGGTGAGCCGAAGGTCGGCTTCACCCAGCTCTACGGCGCACCCGGCACCGCAGCTGCCACCGTCCTGACCCGCTGATCGATGGGTGTTCTCGATGGCATCCGGGTGCTCGACTACGGCCGGTTCATCGCCGCGCCCTGGTGCAGTGCGCTGCTGGCCGATATGGGTGCCGACGTGCTGCGCGTCGAGAAGCGCGAAGGTGGTGAGGACCGCTGGGTGCAGTCCGTCACCAGCGGCGGCGAAGGCGGCACCTTCCTGCAGTGCAACCGCAACAAGCGCTCGCTGACCCTCGATTCGACGACGCCCGAGGGCGCCGACATCACCCGGCGGCTGGTGGCCCGGTCCGACATCGTCGTCGCCAATATGCCCGCGGCAGGCATGCGGGCCAGCGGGCTTGACTACGACACCCTGCGCGCGGTCAAACCCGACATCATTCTGGCCAGCGCAACCGCATACGGCGAAGGCGGCCCCTACAGCGACCGCATCGGATTCGACGGTGCCGGTCAGGTGATGTCCGGCGCGGTCTACCGACAGGGTCTGCCCGACCTGCCGATCCGCACCGTGGTCCCGCAAGCCGATTTCGGCACCGCGTTGACGTTGACCATCGGCGTCATGATGGCGCTGTACCACCGAAGCCAGACCGGGCAGGGCCAGCACGTCGAAAGCGCCCTGCTGCCCACGGCGTTGATGCTGTCCAACGCCTTCCTCATCGAGCGCGAGTTGCTCGGTGTCGACAAGCCACGAGCAGCCAACCGCGGTACGTCGGTCGCGCCGTGCGACCTGTATGAGGTCACCGACGGCTGGGTCCTGCTTCAGATCGCCGGCCAGCCGATGTTCAAGCGGTGGTGCCGGCTGATGGGCCGCGAGGACTTGTTCGACGACCCCCGCTTCGCCGACGACGACTCGCGCTGGGAAAACGGGGATGTCCTCAACGATCTGATGCAGCAGTGGTGCGCGGGCAAGACCAAGGCCGAGGTGCTAGCACAGCTCGAGTCGGCGAAACTGCCTGCCGCACCCTTGAATTCACCCCAAGAGGTCCTCGACGATCCGCACGTTGCAGCCATGGGCTACCTCAAGCGTGTGCCGTTCCCCGGCGCGTCTCGGCCTGTTCCCCTCATCGAGACGCCGTTTCGCCTCTCGGCGACACCGGGCTCGATCCGGCATCGGGCTCCGCTGCTCGGCGAGCACACCGACGAGGTACTTGGCGAAATCGGTTACGGAACTTCCGAAATCGCGGATCTGCGGGCGAACAAGATCGTCTAGCCGAATGATCCCCGGCGTTGCGATGGGGTGTCGAGGTTCAATGGGTTCAGTAACCGGCCACCGCCGATCCTGGGGCCGCTACCGGCGCTGGACATTTCGCTTGACATCGAACATCTGTTCGAATACAGTGGGTGACATGAACGCCGCAACCGCGGAACTCATCCGGATCGCCGAAGAACTGCGCGATCTGGAGCTCGACGATGGTGACGTGATCGGTGAACTACGGGCAGCGTTGGCGGTGCGCCATCTCGCCGATCACCGAGCTGCAATGCTGGCCGGCGCTCTGGCACGTCTGGATGTCGCGGCCCGTGGCGGGAGACGGCCGCGAGAAGTGCTGATGACGTTAGGGTGTGCACCAACGGTGGCCGCGCGGATGCTCCGTGTAGGCGCTGCTGCTGAGGCGTTGCCGGTGGTAATGGCCCACGCCGCCGACGGGGCGTTGTCCGGTGAACATGTGGATGCAGTGGTGAAGGGCGTCAACCATATTCGGATACGGGCGGCGGAGCCGGTTGATGAGGACGTCCGGCATCAGCATCAGGTCGACCTGTTGGGTCAAGCCCTGTCCGGGGCCACTCCAGCCGAGATCGTTGACCGGGCAAGGAAGCTGGGCAACCAGCTCGCCGGGGAGCGGGATGGGTTACCGGCGGCCGAGGACCGCTCGATCAACGAAATCCATTGCGTCAAAACGAGTGAAGGGCGCTGGCGGTTGCGGGGGGATCTAGATGCCGAAGTGGGCGTCAAACTCGCCGCCGCCTTGGAGGAAGGGTCAGCACCACGCCCCGAGCCCGACGGCACACCCGATCCCCGGCCTGCCGAGCGACGCCGCGCCGACGCCCTGGAAGCGGTACTCGACACCGCCTCACGCGCCGGTGACAGCGCCTCACCGCCGCGCACGCAGTTGTTGTTGACCGTGCCTGCAGACACCCCCGATGCGGCGGAGCTGGAATTCATGGGACCGATCAGCCTCGCTAGCCTGGGCAGGTTGTCCTGCGACACGAGCGTCACCACGATCATCGTGGACGGACACCAGGTTCCCCTCGACATGGGGCATGACAAACGCCTGTTCCCAGCCCATCTGCGCAAAGCGCTGTATCTGCGGGATCGGTGTTGTATCAAGTGCGGTGCCCCCGCCAGTAGAACCCATTGCCACCACATTCAGCACTGGATCCAGCAGGGCGAAACCAGCCTGAACAACGGCTGCCTACTCTGCCCAGGCTGTCACGCCGATGTCCACCACAACGACTGGAACGTCATCCTCGGCTACGACAAACACCCGTGGCTCATCCCGCCCGCAACGGTCGACCCAGAGCGAACACCACTACCCGCATACAACCGGCGCACCATGCACCTCGACAAAGCCGCCTAGCCGTCAACACTGAACTCTGCTATGCACCTTGATAATTCCACAGTGACACCACCCACGACCAACGTCGCCCCTGCGCAGAAGATCCGAAGGGCCTCACTGGCTGATCAGCTCAGCACCTTCACCGGCACGTTGCTCCAGCCGGCGACGTTCTGCATATTGACCCGCTTGCAGCCGCTGAAGTCCACCTCGAACTTCGGCATGAAATCCAGCATCTTGTCCAGCGCAATAGCGCTTTCCAACCGGGCCAGAGCCGCACCCAGACAGCTGTGAATTCCGTAGCCCAGTCCCAGGTTCTGGGCCTGGGTGCGATCCCGGTCGATATCGAACCGGTCGGGCTCGGCCCACGCCAGCGGGTCGCGGTTGGCTGATCCGCCGACCAGAAAGACGGGCTTACCGGCCGGAATCGTCACGCCGTGCAGGGTGACCTCACGCAGCGAGCAGCGCACGTTGTACTGGGCCGGGGCTTCGTAGCGCAGCAGCTCTTCGACGGCGAGCGGGATCTTGCTGCGGTCACGTTGCAGCAGGTCCCACTGGTCGGGGTTCCGCGCGAACACCACCGCCGCGTTGCCGATCAGCTTGGTCACTGTCTCGGCGCCGGCACCGCCCAACAGCGTTGCGAATTCGGTGATCTCGATATTGTCCAACGGCTCCATCTGCCCGTTGTCACGTTCGATCTCGGCGCAGATCAGTTTGCTCAGCAGGTCATCGCCGAGGTTGTCGCGCCGCTTCTTGATCAACCGGAAGTAGTAGATCGCCATGTCCACGCCGGCCTTCTGGCCGGCCTCGGTCATCTCGACGTCACCGCTCTCCCGGTGCAGTAGTTCGTCGATCCACAGCCGGATCTGCTGCCGGTCATCTACGGGCACATCCTGCAGAGCGGTCATGATATCGACGGGGAACAGCGCCGAGAAGTCCTGCACGAAGTCGAATCCGGCCGGATCGACGGCAGACAGGTGCTTGTCGACGAGTTCGACGACCAGGGCGCGCTGCGCCTCGATGGCCCGCGGGGTGAACACCTTGTTGAGCAGGCTGCGCATCCGCCGGTGCGCGGGCGGGTCCATCGCGATGATCGACCCGTGCTTGGTGACCTCGCCCTTGCGCACCTGACCGAGATCGACGCCGTATGCCGAGGAGTACGTCTCGAAGTCCTTGTATGCCGCGGCAACGTCGTCGTGCCGGGTCAGCGCGTAGAAGTCGTACTGCTGGCTGTAATAGACCGGCGCTTCCTCGCGCATCCGCCGGTAGGTCTCGTAGGGGCTGACGAAGAAGTCTTCCGAAAACGGGTCGAAGACAACCGATGTCGTTGTCATTTCGCCGTCGGGACCTTGCTTGCCGGTGGGGAGTAGTTCGGCTTCCCCAGCCCGAGGACGTGCTGCGCGATCATGTTGCGGAACACCTCGAGCGTGCCGCCGTAGATCCCGAACAGCGGCGCGAACCGGAAGGCGTATTCGGATGCCCCGTTGTCGGCGGCCCCTTCGGTGTCGACAGGCAGCACGGAGGCGGCACCGGCGAGATCCATCAGATCCGGTGCGATATCGCGCATCGTCTGAGCCTGGGCCACCCGCCCGAAAATGCTTGGTGCGGAAAGGGAGGTCTCCAACCGCGCCGCGGCGCGACCAAGTCGGTAGGCGACGGCTCCGTCGTCGACCATTCGCCGTCCCGTTGCGTCCACCTGCCCGACCCTGGCGGCGACGGCGTCGACCGCGGCAGCCATCACGCCGGCCTGATGCGCCATGATCGACACGTCGGAGAGCCCGTCGTCTACCGTCGGTGCCGCACCGTGTTCGGCGTCCAGCGGTCCCCGCAGCACCGTCCAGCCGCCGTTGGCCTCGCCGAGCAGATACTTCTCGGGCACGCGGACATCGGTGTAGTAGACGATGTTCGTGCGGTCGCCGTCGATGGTGCGGATACCCTGGATCTCGATGCCCGGCAGGTCCAGCGGCACCAGAAACATGCTCAGGCTCTTGTGCTTCGGCGCATCGGGATCAGAGTTGGTGAGCAGGAAAACGTACTGGCAGTTATGCGCACCGGTGGTGAACATCTTCGAGCCATTAATGATCCAGCTCGACCCATCCGCTTCGCGGACCGCGCGCGTCTTGCAGGTCGCCACATCCGAGCCGCCCTCGGGTTCGGTGTAGCCCAGGCACATGCGCGCCGTGCCGTCGAACACTCGCGGCAGCACCTCGTCGACCAGCTCCGGCTTACCGAAGGCGGCGACCGCCTTGGCGACCATCGTTGTGGTGCCCCACGTCACCCACGGCACGTGTGCCCGGCGACGCTCGAGGTCCCAGATCCGGCGCTGGATACGGCTGAATCCCGCGTCGGTCCCCGTATTGAACTCTTGCTCAAGGTAACCGCGGGCGCCGAGGGCCAGGTGCACACCCTCATGGAAGTTATCCCCTGTCTGCCGGTCGTGCAGGCGGACCTCGTCGGTCACCAGTTCGGACAGAAAGGTCCGCAGCTCGCGTTGGAACGCCGCGTCGTCAGCACTCAGCTCGACTTCAGTGAAATCCATGGCAGCTCCTCGGCTTTAGGAAGGGACCGCAAGTGCCGGCGGGTTGACCGCGGCCGGATCAGGGTTGGCCAGCGGCAGACCCATGAATCGCCGGGCGTTGTCGCCCATGAAGTCGTAGGTTCTGCGTTCGTCCATGCCCTCGGCGTACTTCCAGAAGCCGCGCGGCTCGGCCAGGCCTTCCGGATGCGGATAGTCCGAGCCGAACAGCACCTTGTCCCAGCCGACCGTGTTGACCACATCTGACACGCTGCCCTCCCAGAACGGGCTGACCCAGATGTTGCGCCGGAACACATCGTGCGGATGCTCGGGAAAGTTCTGCGGCATCTTCTTGTAGAGATCTTCGAAGTCGTTGAACAACGGGAAGATCCAGGAGCTGCCGTTCTCGACACTGGCGATCCGCAAGCTCGGGAACCTGGTCAGCGTGCCGTGGCAGATCAGGCTGGTGATCATGTCGGCGATCTCGCGGTGGCCCAGCACCATCCACCGGAATGCACTCATCGCCATGAAGTTCTGCGTGTGCGGCGGTTCCCACTTCCCGACGTACTCGTCGAGCGGTGGATAGCTGGCATGCAGCACGATCGGCAAACCGGCGGCCTCGACGTCGCGCCAGAACGGATCGAACTCCGGCAGCGCGGGTGAGCGCCAGCCGTGCACACCGCGGACGGGACCGGGCTTGATCAGCGCAACCTTGGCGCCTGCGGACAGGAGGTACTCGAGTTCCCGTTGCGCGCCATCGACTTCGGAGAGATTGATGATCGGGGTGGAGAACACCCGGTCCTCGTACACGAAACCCCAGTGCTCGGCCATCCACTGGTTGAGCGCGTGGATGATGGCCAAGGTCAGCTCGGGGTCGTCGGCCGAGGAATGCTCGACGAGGCTGGCCAGCGTCGGATAGTTCAGCGCCTCGACGACGCCCTGGCGATCGAGCTCGGCGATCCGGTCCGCCGGGTTCTTGGTAGCACTCGGCGCTTCGATTGCGGGGCCTTGCATTTCGCGAAGCGTCAGGCCCTCGATGTTCTCCCCGGCGAAGAACTTCTCGTGGGCACCGGGTGCGGCGACCCGCTCGAAGGTCGGGTTGGGGATGAAGTCGCTGACGTGGGAGTTGATGACGAGCCGGGTCTGGCGGCCCATCTGTGCGTACTGCACCGCATACCGATAGCGCTCGGGCAGATATCGGGTCAGTGCCTCGGGAGTCTCGTACATGTGCTGATCGGCGTCGAAGATCGGCACATCGCGGAGCTGCTCGGCGGTCATGATGCCTTCTTCGGTGCGTACGCCGGCTTCCCCAGCCCCAGAACGTGTTGGGAGATCATGTTGCGGAATACCTCCAACGTGCCGCCGTAGATACCCGACAGCGGCGCGAAGCGGTAGACGTACTCCGCGGCCCCGTCGTCGGCCGCACCGTCGGTCTCGACCGGCAGCGCTGCCGCGGCGCCCAGAACGTCCATCAGATCCGGGGCGATGTCACGCATCGTCTGCGCGATCGCCACCCGGCCATAGAGGGTCTGTGCGCTCAGGGCAGCTTCCAACCGGGCGGCACTACGACCCAGGCGGTAGGCCACCGCGCCGTCATCGACCGGCCGCCGGCCTGCGCCGTCGGGACGGCCGACGTGAGCGGCCACCTTGTCGACGGCAGTGGCCATGAAATTGGCCTGGTGCATCATGATCGACACGTCGGCCAGCCCGTCGGCGGCTGCAGCCACCGCGCCGTGCTCGACGGACAGCGGTTCCCGCAGCACCGTCCAGCCATCGTTGACCTCGCCGAGCCGGTACTTGTCGTCCACCCGAACGTCGCCGTAATACACGATGTTGGTGCGGTCGCCGTCGACCGTGCGGATGCCCTGGATCTCGATGCCCGGCAGGTCCAGCGGCACGAGAAACATGGTGAGGCTCTTGTGTTTCGGTGCCTCGGGATCGGTGTTGGTGAGCAGGAAGACGTACTGGCAGTTGTGCGCGCCGGTGGTGAACATCTTCGACCCATTAATGATCCAGCTACACCCATCCGCTTCCCGTACGGCGCGGGTCTTGCAGGTGGCCATATCCGAGCCGCCTTCTGGCTCGGTGTAGCCCAGGCACAGCCGCACGTGCCCACTGAATACCCGCGGCAGGACTTCGTCTTTCAGCTCGGCTGAGCCGAAGCTGTTGACTGAGCGGGCCACCATGGAGGTGGTGCCCCAGGTGACCCACGGGACGTGGAAGCGCCGCTTCTCGAGCTCCCAGATGCGCCGGCGCACCCGGGTGAGCCCGCCTTCGGCCTGCGTCTTCCACTCGGCCTCGAGGTATCCGGCCGCCCCCAGCGCCAAGTGCACGCGCTCGTGAAAATTGTCGCCGGTCTCCCGGTCGTGCCGGATCACCTCATCGGTGATGTGAGTCTTCAGGAAGCTGCGGACCTCATCGAGGAAGCCCTGGTCCTCGGCGCCGAGCTCGACGCGTGAGAAATCCATTGCGATTGTCTCCTAGGCAGTTTCGCGGTCTGCGAGGATGTGTGCGATCTGCTTGGCGCTGGCGCCGGGATCACCACCGGCCAGTGGCCAGCCCCTGGCCCGCACCAGGTAAGCGGTCGCGGCGGCTTCCGACGACACCCCGAGGCCACCCTGGATGTGCACGGCCATCGTCGCCGCCTTGGACGCTTCCTCCGCCATGAACACGAACGCCGACGGGGCCAGTTCAGGACGCGCATCGGGCTCGTTGTCGAGGAACCATGCGGCGCGCCGGGCCAGGTTGCGGCCACCTTCGACGGTGATCACCATGTTGGCCAGCGGGTGCGAGATCGCCTGCAGGGTGGAGATGGGTACGCCCAATGTGTACCGGGATTTGGCGAATTCGGCGGCGATGGTCATGGTCTCCTCGACCAGGCCGACCAGCGCGGAAGCCGTCAAGAGCCGCCACTCATCCAGTGCCCGACCGTATTTGTAGAGCGCGTCGGCACCGCTGCCCAGCACCGTCCGGCTGTCCGCGGCCGCGGGATCGACCCACGCCATCGGGAGCCGGCCGATATTGTCGACCTTGGCCGGACGGGTTCCGAATGTCAGCTGCACGATCTCGTCACCGTCGCGGACGATGATGTGATCGGCGATCGAACCCGTCGGGATCAGCCGGACACCAGGGCGGTCTTCCACGGCCGCGTCCAGCCCCACGACCTGGTTTCCGCTCATGACCTCGTCGGTCAGCGCACCCAATGCGGCCAGCAGGCGAGCGGCGCAGACGTGATCGATCCACGGCACCGGCGCGATCGAGCGGCCGATCTCCTCGGCCACCAGCGTCAGGTCCACCAGGGTCGCGCCGTCGCCGCCGGCGGACTCGGGCACTGCCATCGTGGTTGCGCCCATGGCGCACAGGCGTTCCCACAAGCTCTTGTCAAAGCCGGTGGCCTCGGCCGCACGCACGGTGTCGATCGGGCTGTGCGTCTTGAAGAACTGCCGATAGGCGGTCTGGAGATCCTTGTGATCTTCGGTGAGGCTGTAGTCGAGCCTGCGCAGTTCGTAACGGTCCATTCAGCGCTCCCTGAAGAAGAATTCGTTGGCGTTGTTGTAGAGGTAGTTGTCGAGGACCTCTGGCGGCAGATCCAGTGCCTCGGCTTCCGGGACCACGCGATGCATCTTCAGCACCGGCCAGTCCGAGCCGAACATCACCTTGTTCGGCCCGCGGGTACGCATGTAGTGAAGCAGGCTGTCCGGCAGGCGCTTCGGCGACCATGCCGACGTCATCATCCGCAGGTTCTCGTACTTGATCATCAACCGGATCGCGACATCCCACCACGGGTCGGCTCCGTGGATCATGCACAACCGCAGTTCGGGGAAGCGGACGCACACCCGGTCGAGATGGATCGGGTTCTGCACCTCGCCGGGGATCGGCGGGCCGGGCAGCCCGGTGTTGATGCACAGCGGCAGCTCGAGCTCGGCGCACTTGGTGTAGAGCGGGTAGTACACGGCGTCGCTGGCCGGGTACATCCCATCGCCCCAGAAGCTCGGCCCCACAGCGGCATACACGACCGGCAGGTCGGCGACGACCGCGGTCAGCTCGCGCAGGCTCGGCATCGGCTTGAGCAGATTGACACCGCCCATCGCCAGCGCGAACCGGTCGGGGCGCGCTTGCGCGAACTTGCGCGCGGTGACGTGCGGCTTGACGATGTTGTCCATCAGGACGGCTTTCTGCACGCCCTGGGCGTCCATCTCGTCGAGCAGCTCGGCCATGTCCACCGGGGCGAACATCGACTTCG
>JAHFVD010000029.1:0-45656 GCA_023264735.1 Mycobacterium sp.
GATCGACGGCATCTCGGAGAATCTCTACACCTCCGGTCAGCCCGACCCCGATCTGGTGATCCGGACCTCGGGGGAGCAGCGGCTCTCCGGGTTCCTGTTGTGGCAGAGCGCGTACTCGGAAATGTGGTTCACCGAGGCGCATTGGCCGGCGTTCCGGCGCGTCGACTTCCTGCGCGCGCTGCGCGCCTACAGCCGTAGGCACCGCCGCTTCGGCATGTAAGTCACACCCGCCTGCCACACTGGAGCCATGGCTGCGCTGTCGGCGGTGGTCTTCACGTTGAGCTGGTGGCTGGGCTTGTATCTGCTGGCGCGGGACCCGCGCAAGCCGGTGCTGGCGCTGGCCTCGGTCGGGCTGTGCGGATTCGCCGCCGTGGTGGCGCTGGACGCGGTGCGGGTGGTGAGCGTCGCCCACGCCGAGCTGCTCGGCCAGATCGAGATCTATGTCGTCGCGGTGCCGGGGGTGGCCTGGTTCGCCGTCGTCCTCGAATTGGCGCGGCCGATCGACACCTGGCGCAGCCGGGCCACCGAGCTGACGCTGATCGGCGTCGTCGCCGCGGTGACGCTGGTGGGCGCGGTGATGGCCGGAAGTGTCGTCGGCCCGCTGCGGCCCGGGCACTGGGTGATGTTCGCGGCGATCTCGGTGTCGACGCTGGGCGCGATGGTGGCCGCGGTACGACGGCCCGCGCAGCCGGGCCGGGTGGCGGGGGTGGTGATCGTCGCGACGTTGTTCTTCGCGCTCGGCAACGCGATCCTGGTGATTCCGCTCGGCTTGGTGCCGAGCTGGCTGGCGTTGGCGTCGACCTGTTTCGACGTGCTGCTGCTCGGTGTGGCGGTCGCATTGTGGGATGCGTTCGACGAAGGCCAGGCGCTGCGGGCCGACATGCTGCGATCGTTCACCGGAACGCTGGTGGTGGCGGTGCTGTTCGGCGGCCAGTCGCTGATCGGGATGGCGGTCGCGCTCGCCGGCGCTGCGCGCCGAACGAGCCGCGCTGCGCGGCGCCGAGGCGGCGCTGCCCTTGGTCGCGACCAACCCGCTCGATGTCCTGGACGACGAGGCCTTCGCGCGGCTGACCCGTCGCGCACTGGGCCATTACGGGGATCTGTCCAAGCTTGTCGCCAGCCCGCTGACCCAGTTGCCCGTCATCGACGAGCGGCTGACCGCCCGCGGGGCGGTCGATCAGCCGGTGGAACGGGCCAACGAGCTCAAGGCACTACTGGCCGAACACATCGCCCGGCTCAAACCGCGCGACGGCGGCGAGTTCGGCACCAGCGAGCAATGGCGGTACTACAACTCGCTGTACTTCCCGTACGTCGTCGGCGTGCGGGCCTACGCCCAGAACGCCACCGCCGCCGGGCTGGACCCGGTGGCCAGGCAGGCGTGGCAGTGGTTGGTCACCGAGGTGCCGCAGCGCTCACTGCACAACTGGCAGAACGCCGCGGCCCGGTTGATCGCCACGGATCTGCGCGGCCGGATGGCCGTCTCCCAGCCCTGACTTGCGTCTGGCAGTAGTTGGCAGCGCCAGGCGTCGATCTGGCAGTGCCTTTTGAGCACCGTGATGGACATGACCGCCATCATCACCAGAAGCCAACCGCTCTCTGATTCCACCGATTCACTACTGCGCTTCGCGATGCGCGTGGACGCCACACTCACCGGCGTGCTCGGACTGGCCATCGCGGCCATGGCTGATCCACTGGCCCGGGCGACGGGCCTGACCGCGGCCCAGGGCTACATCGCCGGTGCGGCGTTCGTGCTCTGCGGCCTCGTTGTCTACGCGCTGGCCGCCACGCCCGACCTTCGTCGGGTCGGTGCCGCCATGGCGATGTTCAACGGCGTGGGGGCGGCCGGATTGCTTGCCATCGCCGCGGTGGGGGTGTTGCCGCTGACCACATTCGGGGTCATCACCTTGGTCGCCGCCAGTCTCTACACCGCCACGTTCGCTGTCCTGCAGTACCTCGGTGTGCGCCGCATCAAAGCCTGATCGGTGACTAGGGTTGCGACCATGCATGTCGTAGCGTTCGCCGCCGCGCGTAAGGCGGTCCTGGAAGAAGCGGGTGGGGTCACCGCAGAAGGCTTCCCAATGACCAGTTGCTACGTCGAAAGTCTGCCGGCACAGATCACCGTGCCGCTGGTGCTGGCCGTGCACACGGCCGGGGGCACCGACTACGAGCCGCGCCGGTTCATCGTCGCGAAGTCGCCGGAGGGGGAGCGGGTCGGCCTGCTGGAGTTCGCCTGGCAGTGGCCGGACAATCCCGGCAGCCCGGTGAAGTTCCGGGTCTTCGCCCATCAGCTGCCGATCACGGTGTACACCGCGGGTCTCTACACGATCGGTCTCTACGACAATCCCGACGCCGTCGACGCGGAGTTCTCGTTCCCGTTGCCGGTGCTGCGGCTCAACCCGCTCACCGGGGTGCCGACCACTTGAGCTAATTGTCGGACTCCTCATCGCGGCTCGTACCTCGCCGCTTGATCGTCGTCCGACTAGAGCTTGCGCAGCCGCAACCGGTTGATCGAGTGGTCGGCGTCCTTGCGCAACACCAGCGTTGCCCGCGGACGGGTCGGCAGGATGTTCTCGATCAGGTTGGGCCGGTTGATCGACCGCCAGATATCGCGGGCGGCGGCGACGGCCTGGGTGTCGGTCAATCCCGCGTAGTGGTGGAAGTGCGAGGCCGGGTTGGCGAACGCGCCGGCCCGCATCGCCAGGAAGCGGTCGATGTACCACTGCTCGATGTCCTCGATGCGGGCGTCGACGTACACCGAGAAGTCGAACAGGTCCGACACCATCAGCGTCGGACCTGTCTGCAGAACGTTGAGTCCCTCGAGGACCAGGATGTCCGGGTGGGTGACGACGTGTTTCTCGCCGGGGATGATGTCGTAGATCAGGTGTGAGTAAACCGGAGCGCAGACCTGGTCAGCGCCGGACTTCACCGTCGTCACGAAACGCATCAGTGAACGCCGGTTGTAGCTCTCCGGAAACCCCTTGCGGTGCATGAGGTTTCGGCGAGAGAGCTCGGCGTTGGGGTAGAGGAAACCATCGGTGGTGACCAGGTCCACGCGAGGGTGGTGCTCCCAGCGGGCCAGCAGTGCCTGCAGCACACGCGCGGTGGTGGACTTCCCGACGGCCACGCTGCCTGCGACGCCGATGATGAACGGCACCGGCCGGTCGGGGCTCTGTTGAGGTTCGCCGAGGAATTCGGAGGTCGCGGCGAACAGCCGCTGCCGGGCGGCCACCTGCAGGTGGATCAACCGGGCCAGCGGCAGGTAGACCTCTTCGACCTCGAGCAGGTCGACCTGCTCACCCAGACCGCGCAGCCCAATCAGCTCGTCCTCCGTCAGCTTCAACGGGGTCGACATGCGCAGTGAACGCCATTGACTCCGGTCGAACTCGACGTAAGGGCTGGGTTCACTCAGCCGCGCCATCGTGCCAGTCTTGCAGTTAGCTTGGTTGACATGCAGCCCGGCACCCTCATCCGCGACTACTTGACCCTCGGTTTGCGCTTCGACCGCATCGAGGAGGGCTATGTCGACTCCTTTACCGGCGACCCTGACCTACGGCGCGCGGTCGCCGACGAACCCGCCCCCGAACCGGCCGAACTGGCCCGCCAGGCCGACCGGCTGCTGGCCGAGCTGCCGCAGGTTCCGCGCGAAGCGGGCTTCACCGACCAGCGGGCCGACTTCATCGGCGCACACCTTCGCGCCCTGGCGTTCTCGGCGCGCAAGTTCGCCGGTGAGCAGGTCGGTTTCGTCGACGAGGTGCGCAACTATTTCGACGTCGAGATCAGCCTCGGCGACCAGGAGCGCTACCGCGCCGCCCACGCCCGCATCGACGAGGTGCTCGGTGGCAACGGCCCGCTGACCGAGCGGATGGAGGCGCACCGCCGATCCGACGAAATCCCGCCCGATCGCCTCGAGGAGTGCATGCACGCGTTCTCCAGCGCGCTGCGGGACACGGTCCGCGCGACGTACCCGCTGCCGGATGCCGAGACCATCGTGTACGAGGTGGTGACCGACAAACCGTGGTCGGGGTTCAACTACTACGAGGGCAACTACCGCTCGACGGTGGCGGTCAACGCCGACCTCAAGCAGCAGATGGCGAACCTGCCGCGGCTGGTGGCCCACGAGTCCTATCCCGGCCACCACACCGAGCACTGCCGCAAGGAGGCCGGGCTGGTGGCCGGGCTGGACCAGCAGGAGCAGACCATCTTCCTGGTGAACACCCCGCAGTGCCTGATGGCCGAGGGGCTGGCGGATCTGGCGTTGCACGCCGCGGTCGGGCCGGGCTGGGGGCGCTGGGCCGCCGAGATCTACGCCGATCTGGGGCTGCGGTTCGACGGCGAGCGGGCCGAAGCGTTGTCGGAGGCGACGGCGGCGCTGGCCGATGTGCGCCAGGACGCGGCGCTGATGCTGCACGACGAGCACCGCGACGTCGACGTCGTCGTCGCCTTTCTGCAGCGCTGGCTGCTGGTCGACGACACCAGGGCACGGCAGATGCTGCGGTTCCTGTCCTCGCCGCTGTGGCGGGCCTACACGAGCACCTACGTCGAGGGGTACCGGTTGCTGCGCACCTGGCTCGACGAACGGCCGGCCGGGGTGGGCCTGACCGAGCGCTTCGGGCGGCTGCTCGACGAGCCGCTGATCCCCTCGGCGTTGCGTGTCGACGTGCGCGGATAGGCTTAAGCGCATGACCGCAGACTCGACTATTTCGACGCACGAGCCCGCCCCTGGCGCGGACTATGCCGCCACCGCCAGCGAGGCCTATCGCGCCGCGCTCGAGGTCATCGAATCGGTCGAGCCGCGGATCGCCGCGGCCACCCGCAAAGAGCTTGCCGATCAACGGGATTCGCTCAAATTGATCGCCAGCGAGAACTACGCCTCACCGGCGGTGCTGCTGACCATGGGCACCTGGTTCTCGGACAAGTACGCCGAGGGCACCGTCGGGCACCGCTTCTACGCCGCGTGCCAGAACGTCGACACGGTCGAGGCACTGGCCGCCGAGCACGCCCGTGAGCTTTTCGGCGCCCCCTACGCCTACGCCCAGCCGCACTCCGGCATCGACGCCAACCTGGTCGCGTTCTGGGCCATCCTGAGCACCCGGATCGAGGCGCCTGCGCTGTCGGAGCTGGGCGTCAAGCACGTCAACGACCTATCCGAAGCCGAGTGGGAACGGCTGCGCGCACGGCTGGGCAGCCAGCGCCTGCTGGGCATGTCGCTGGACACCGGCGGGCATCTCACCCACGGATTCCGGCCTAACATCTCCGGCAAGATGTTCCATCAGCGCAGCTACGGCACGCACCCCGAAACCGGGCTGATCGACTACGACGCCGTGCGCAATGCCGCCCGCGAGTTCAAGCCGCTGATCTTGGTGGCCGGCTATTCGGCCTACCCGCGGCGCATCAACTTCGCCACCATGCGCGAGATCGCCGACGAGGTCGGCGCCACCCTGATGGTCGACATGGCGCACTTCGCCGGACTGGTCGCCGGCAAGGTGTTCACCGGCGACGAGGACCCGGTGCCGCACGCCCACGTCACCACCACAACCACGCACAAGTCGTTGCGCGGTCCGCGTGGCGGGCTGGTGCTGGCCACCGAGGAGTACGCACCTGCGGTCGACAAGGGCTGCCCGATGGTGCTCGGCGGCCCGCTGTCCCATGTGATGGCCGCCAAGGCCGTCGCGCTGGCGGAGGCTCGCCAGCCGTCGTTCCAGGCCTACGCCCAGCGGATCGCCGACAACGCCAAGGCGTTCGCCGAGGGTCTGCTCAAGCGGGGGGCCCGGCTGGTCACCGGCGGCACCGACAACCATTTGGTGCTGCTCGACGTGCAGACCTTCGGGCTGACCGGCCGCCAGGCCGAGTCCGCGCTGCTGGACGCCGGCGTCGTCACCAACCGCAACTCGATCCCCAACGACCCCAACGGGGCCTGGTACTCCAGCGGTATCCGGTTCGGCACCCCGGCGCTGACCACTCGTGGGTTCGGCCCTGCCGAGTTCGACCGGGTCGCCGAGTTGGTGGTCGACGTGCTGTCCAACACGACAGCGGAGGCGGGGACGGCCGGACCTTCAAAGGCCAAGTACAAGCTCGCCGACGGCGTCGCGGACCGGGTCCACGCCGCCTCTGGCGAGCTCCTTGCGGCCAACCCGCTGTACCCGGGCCTGACGCTCTAGACGAAACGCCGATGGCCGGATTTTCGGACATCCGTGTCTTTGAGTTACAGTTACTTCATGGCACAGAAACCTGTCGCGAATGCGCTGACCCTGGAACTTGAGCCGGTTGTTGCCAACAACCTGGCCCAGTATCTGGAGACTGCCGACGAGTGGTACGGCCACGACTACGTCCCGTTCGACCAGGGCGAGAACTTCGCGTTCCTGGGCGGCACGGACTGGGATCCCTCCCAGGTGACCCTGCCCGCCGATATCGTCGACGCCCTCGAGATCCTCCTGATCACCAAGGACAACCTCGCGGGCTATCACCGCGAGATGGTCGAGCACTTCGTCCTGGAGGACAAGTGGGGCCGCTGGTTGGGTCGCTGGACCGCCGAGGAGAACCTGCACGCCATCGTGCTGCGGAACTACCTGGTGGTGACCCGCAACTTCGACCCGACAGCCAACGAGGACGTCCGTGTCCAGCACGTGATGCGCGGCTACCGGGCCGAGCAGTTCTCGCAGATCGAGACGCTGGTGTTCATGGCGTTCTACGAGCGCGCGCACGCGGTGTTCACCCGCAACCTCGAGGCCAAGATCGACGACCCGGTGCTCAAGGGTCTGATCGGGCGGATCGCCACCGACGAGGAGCGGCACGAAGCGTTCTTTGCCAATCTCGTCGCGCACTGCCTGCAAACTCATCGTGACTCGACGATCAACTCGATCAACCGCCGCGCAGTCGGTTTCGGTGTGGTCGGCGGCGACATCATCGAGTACCAGGACAAGCTGCGGAACGTCGAGCAGGCGGGCATTTTCGGCTTCGACGCCTCGCGTCAGGTGATCGCCGATCGCATCAAGGCATGGGGTCTCGACGACGAGCCGGTGCTGAAGAAATTCGTTCGCTCATAACGCGGCGGCGCGCCGATCGGCGCGCGGGCTGAGACCGGAGTAGCGTCGCTTCCGATGGCTAGCGACATGCTCTGCTGTCCGGGCGGTACCTATCGTTTCGACTACGACAGGACCGGTCCCGGTCCTGGTGCCGCAGTGTCCGCCGAGGGGTTCGCGGGGACCGCGTGAACCTGAGGAGCGCCCAGTGACCGATTCGCAGTCGCCCGTTCGGACGTATGTGCTCGACACCTCAGTTCTGTTGTCCGACCCGTGGGCATGCACCCGGTTCGCCGAACACGAAGTGGTGGTACCGCTCGTGGTCATCAGTGAACTGGAGGCTAAACGCCACCATCACGAGTTGGGTTGGTTCGCCCGACAGGCGCTGCGGTTGTTCGACGATCTTCGTCTGGAACACGGTCGTCTCGATCAGCCGATTCCTATTGGTACACAAGGTGGAACGCTGAATGTCGAGCTCAACCACAGCGACCCGATGGTGTTGCCGTCCGGGTTCCGCACTGAGAGCAATGACACCCGGATCCTGACGGTCGCGGCCAACCTGGCGGCCGAGGGCAAGCGAGTCACGTTGGTCAGCAAGGACATTCCGCTTCGGGTGAAGGCCGGCGCGGTGGGCCTGTCGGCCGACGAGTACCACGCCCAGGACGTGATCACCTCCGGCTGGACGGGGATGACCGAACTCGACGTCGCCAGCGAGGACGTCGACGCGATTTTCGCCGACGGTGAGATCGACCTCGAAGAAGCCCGTAACCTCCCGTGCCACACCGGTGTTCGGCTGCTCGGGTCCAACTCGAGCGCGCTGGGCCGGGTGAACGCGGACAAGAAGGTCCAGCTGGTGCGTGGCGATCGCGAAGTGTTCGGCCTCCGGGGAAGGTCCGCCGAACAACGCGTCGCACTCGATCTGCTGCAAGACGAGTCGGTGGGCATCGTGTCGCTGGGCGGCAAGGCCGGCACCGGCAAGTCGGCGCTGGCACTGTGCGCGGGTCTCGAGGCGGTACTGGAGCGACGCACCCAGCGCAAGGTCGTGGTGTTCCGGCCGCTGTACGCCGTCGGCGGGCAGGATCTGGGCTATCTCCCGGGCAGCGAGAGCGACAAGATGGGCCCGTGGGCGCAGGCCGTCTTCGACACCCTGGAGGGCCTCGCCTCACCGGCGGTGCTGGAGGAGGTTCTCTCCCGCGGGATGCTCGAGGTGCTGCCGCTGACCCACATCCGCGGTCGTTCGCTACACGACTCGTTCGTGATCGTCGACGAGGCGCAGTCACTGGAGCGCAACGTGCTGCTGACCGTGCTCTCGCGGTTGGGCAGCGGGTCGCGGGTGGTGCTGACCCACGACGTCGCGCAGCGGGACAACCTTCGGGTCGGGCGCCATGACGGTGTGGCGGCAGTCATCGAGAAGCTCAAGGGCCATCCGCTGTTCGCCCACATCACCTTGATGCGCAGCGAACGTTCACCGATCGCCGCTCTGGTGACCGAGATGCTCGAGGAGATCAGCCCCGGAGCCCTGCCATGATGCGCCGGTAAACTCTTGGGCGTGCCGCGCCCACCTGACAGCATGTCCTGGTCCTATGTGCGGACCGTGATCGGCGTCTGCGCCGCGGTGGCCGTCGTCGTGATCGGCGGCTGTACCGGGCACGTCAAGATGGCCAAGGCCGATTCCGTCGACTGTTCGGTCGTCAAGTGCGTGGCGCTGACGTTCGATGACGGACCCTCGCCCTTCACCGACCGGCTGCTGGGCATCCTCAACGAAGCCGACGCCAAGGCCACGTTCTTCATGATCGGCAACAAGGTCGCGGCCAACCCGACCGGCGCCAAGCGGGTCGCCGATGCCGGCATGGAGATCGGCAGTCACACCTGGGAACACCCGAACATGACGGCGATCCCGCCGGAGGATGTGCCTGCGCAGTTCAGCAAGGCCAACGACGCGCTCAAGGCCGCCACCGGGCAGACCCCGGTGCTGTGGCGGCCGGCCGGCGGGCTGACCAATGACGCCGTCAACAAGGTGGCCGCCCAATATGGGCTGGCCGGGATCCTGTGGGACGTGATCCCGTTCGACTGGATGAACGACGCCAACACCGCCGCCACCCGCTACATGCTGATGACCCAGATCAAGCCCAACTCGGTGGTGCTCTTCCATGACACCTATTCGTCGACCGTCGACCTCGTCGAGCAGTTCATCCCGGTGCTCAAGGCCAACGGCTACCACCTGGTGACCGTGACCCAGATGCTCGGCCCGCGCGCCCCGGGCAGTGTCTACGGCGGCCGGGACAACGGACCGCCGGCCAACGTGTTGCAGGACATCCCCGCCGCCGACATTCCGACCCTGCCTGCGACCCCGTCGCCCAAACCGATGCCGAACATTCCGATCACCGATATCCCCGGGGCTAATTCCGGCGGGTCCAACAATGGCGCTTAGAGCCGGCGCTTAGTTGCATACCGCCACTTCGTTCGTCCTGACCCTGCTGGTCCTGGGCTATGCCGTGGTGTCGGGCTTGGTCAACCGGTGGTATGTCGCTCCGGCGCTGATCTTCGTCGGGCTCGGAATGTTGTTCGGCCCCTTCGGTTTCAACCTGCTCGATGCCGGTCCAGGAACCAGCGGCTATACGGTTTTGGCGCAGCTGGCGCTGACCGTGATCCTGTTCAATCAGGCCGCCAAGCTGGACCCGGGCAAGGTGCTGCGGCGCGGGCATGTCACCTTCCGGCTGCTGGTGGTCGGGATACCGCTGACACTGGTGCTCGGGACGCTCACGGCCGCGGTGCTGTTGCCGGTGCTGCCGTGGTGGGAGGCGGTGTGTCTGGCCGCGATCGTTGCGCCCACCGAGGTCGCGCTGATCGATGCGCTGTTGGAGGACAACCGGATTCCCGATCGGGTACGTAACGCGCTGTCGGTGGAAAGTGGCTTCTACGACGGCTTTGCGCTGGCGGTGTTGTTGGCCGCGCTTGCGCTGGCGTCGGCGCAGACCGATCAGCGGCCCCGGGACTGGACGTGGTTCGTCGTGCGAACCGAGTTGGTGTCGTTGGTCATCGGCGCGGTGATCGGGCTGCTCGGCGCGATGCTGATCGCGTGGTCGCGGCGGCGAGACTGGATGAGCGACACGTGGGCGCAGCTGGCCACCTTGGCTGTTGCGCTGATCTGTTTCGAGTTCGGCGAACGCGTACACGCCAGCGGGTTCGTCGCCGCGTTCACCGGTGGTCTGGCGTTCGCGGTGGTGGCGCGGCGCAGCAATACCCAAGTGTCGACCCAGGTTTCGGATGCCACCGCGCAACTGCTCGAGTTGTTGGTGTTCGCGATGTTCGGCGCGTTCGCGGTGATCGACTCCTGGCAGCACGCTGGCTGGCGGGTGGTGCTGTTCTGCGTCATCGCGGTGTTCGGAGTGCGGATGATCGCGGTGCTGGTGGCGTTGATCCGTACCGATCTGCCCGGCTATAGCCGGGTGTTCATCGGCTGGTTCGGGCCACGGGGGATCGGCACGGTTGTGCTCGGTCTACTGGTGATCGAGCGCGGCGACATCGAGCATGCCGACCTGTTGACGCAGGCCGGGGTGATCGCGGTGACGCTGAGTCTGGTGTTGCACAGTCTCACTGCGCCGCTGGGGATCCGCCGCTACGCAGCGAAGCCCCAGCGCGCGTGAAACCTAGTCGCCGTCTTTGACCTTCGCCATCGCCAGCACGTCCAGGCGCTTGTCGAGCTCGGCCTCGGAGAGCTTGTCGCCGATCAGCCCACGGTCGATGACCGTCTGCCGGATCGTCTTCTTCTCCTTGAGGGCCTGCTTGGCGACCTTGGCGGCCTCCTCGTAGCCGATCGCCGAGTTCAGCGGCGTGACGATCGAGGGCGACGACTCGGCCAGCTCGCGCAGGTGCTCCTCGTTGGCGATCAGGCCGTCGATGCACTTGGCGGCGAACAACTTCGACACGTTGGACAGCAGCGTGAACGACTCGAGCAGGTTGCGCGCCATGACCGGGATGTACACGTTCAGCTCGAACGCGCCCGACAGCCCGCCCACGGTGATGGCCGCGTCGTTGCCGATGACCTGGGCGGCCACCTGGGTGACGGCCTCGGGGAGAACGGGGTTGACCTTGCCCGGCATGATCGAGCTGCCCGGCTGCAGGTCGGGCAGCGCAAGCTCACCGAGGCCGGTCAGCGGGCCCGAGCCCATCCACCGGATGTCGTTGGCGATCTTGGTCAGCGACGCGGCGATGGTCTTCAGCGCGCCGGAGGCCTCGACCAGTCCGTCGCGGGCCGCCTGCGCCTCGAAAGAGTCCTTCGCCGTGCGCAATTCGGCAAGGCCGGTCTGTGCGACGAGCACGTCGACGACCTTGGCGCCGAAGCCGTCGGGGGCGTTCAGTCCGGTGCCGACGGCGGTGCCGCCGATCGCCAGCTCACCGAGGCGGGGCAGGGTGGCCTTGACGCGTTCGATGCCGGCCTCGACCTGGCGGGCGTAGCCGCCGAACTCCTGGCCGAGGGTGACCGGGACGGCGTCCATCAGGTGGGTGCGTCCACTCTTGACGACCGTGCGCCACTGCCGGGCCTTGTTGGCCAGCGACTCGTGCAGCACCTCGAGAGCCGGAATCAGGTGGCGCACTGCGGCTTCCGTCGCCGCGATGTGAGTGGCGGTGGGGAAGGTGTCATTGGACGACTGCGACATGTTCACGTCGTCGTTGGGGTGCACCGTGACGCCGTTGGCCTCGGCGATCGAGGCGATCACCTCGTTGGCGTTCATGTTGGAGCTGGTGCCCGAACCGGTCTGGAACACGTCGATGGGGAACTGATCGTCGTGCAGCCCGTCGGCGATCTCACCCGCGGCGGCGATGATGGCGTCGGCCTTCTCCGCGGAGAGCTTGCCGAGATCCTTGTTCACCTGTGCGCAGGCCGCTTTCAGCAAGCCGAGCGCGCGGATCTGGGTGCGCTCGAGCCCGCGGAACGAGATGGGAAAGTTCTCGACGGCACGCTGGGTCTGGGCACGCCACAGGGCGTTGATCGGAACCCGGACCTCGCCCATGGTGTCGTGCTCGATGCGGTATTCGCCCTCGACCACACTGTCGGTGCTCATGTGCTCCCTTTTTGTCGGTTACGGAAGTGGATATGCAGCGGTCTTGTCCCCGGTGAAATCCACCGCGGAGTATTCATTGAGCTTCGAAAGCCGGTGGTAGGCGTCGATCATCCGGACGGTGCCGGACTTGCTGCGCATGACAATCGACTGCGTGGTGCAGCCGCCACCGAAGTAGCGGACACCCTTGAGCAGGTCGCCATCGGTGACGCCGGTGGCGCAGAAGAAGACGTTCTCTCCGGCGACCAGGTCCCTGGTGGTCAACACCCGGTCCAGGTCGTGGCCCCGGTCGATGGCCTTCTGGCGCTCGGCGTCATCGGTGGGCGCCAGCTGCGCCTGGATCTCGCCGCCCATGCAGCGGATGGCGGCGGCGGTGATGATGCCCTCGGGGGTGCCGCCGATTCCGGCCAGCAGGTCGGTGCCGGATTCGGGCCGGCAGGCCGAGATGGCACCGGCAACGTCGCCGTCGGAGATCAGCCGGATCCGGGCGCCGGCTTCCCGAACCTCGGCCATCAGCTTGGTGTGCCGCGGCCGGTCCAGGATGCAGACGGTGATGTCGGAGACCGACGCCTTGCGCACCTTCGCGATGCGCTGGATGTTGGCCGCGATCGGCGAGGTGATGTCGATGAAGTCGGCGACGTCGGGGCCGCCGGCGATCTTGTTCATGTAGAACACCGCCGACGGGTCGAACATCGCGCCGCGCTCGGCCACCGCGAGCACCGAGATGGCGTTGGGCATGCCCTTGCTCATCAGGGTGGTGCCATCGACCGGGTCGACGGCGAAATCGCAGTCCGGCCCGTCGCCGTTCCCGACCTCTTCGCCGTTGTAGAGCATCGGGGCGTTGTCCTTCTCGCCCTCGCCGATGACCACGACACCGCGCATCGACACCGAGTTCACCAGCTCACGCATGGCGTCGACAGCCGCGCCGTCGCCGCCCTCCTTATCACCCCGGCCGACCCAGCGGCCGGCGGCCATAGCACCCGCCTCGGTGACCCGAACCAATTCGAGGGCGAGGTTGCGATCGGGCGCTTCACGGCGACGGGCTTCAGGCATGGCTGAGATTGTCCCAGAAGCCGGTGAGCCGTCTAGACCTGGGATACTGGCTGACGTGACGACCCCGTCAGAGACCGGCATACCCCCCAAGGAGCCCAAGCCCCGGCTGCTCCAGGACGGTCGCGACATGTTCTGGTCGCTGGCCCCGTTGATCCTGGCCTGCATCGTTTTGGCCGGCTTGGTGGGCATGTGCTCGGTGCGTACCAGCGGCCCCCGCGACGGGACGCCGCCGCCGTATGACGCCCCCGCAGCCCTGAAGGCGGACGCCGAGGCGCTGGGCATTCCGATTCGGCTGCCGCAGCTCCCCACCGGCTGGGTGGCCAACTCGGGCAGCCGCCGCGGTATCGACGGGGGCCGCATCGACCCGAACGGGCAGCGGCAGCGCGCCGTCACCTCGACCGTCGGCTACCTGGCCGCATCCAAGATGTATGTGAGCCTCACCCAGAGCAACGTCGACGAGCAGGCGCTGGTCAGCTCGATCCACTCGTCGATGTATCCGACCGGCGCTCAGGACGTCGACGGCGTGAAGTGGATCGTCTACGAGGGTGGCGAGGGCACCGAACCGGTGTGGACCACCCGGCTGGACAGCACGGCCGGACCGGCTCAGGTCGCGATCACCGGGGCTGGTAGCAGCTCGGACTTCCGTACGCTTGCCGTTGGCACGCAGACTCAGAAGCCGCTGTCGCCTGGCCGATAGGAGACGTCAATGCCCGGAGCTGAATCCAATGTCGCCGGCCAGGCGGCTCCGACCGCCGACCTCGCCGGGTGGATCGGGGCGCCGTTCAGCGCGGCCGGATTCACCCATGACGTCTACCGCAAGGGCGAAGGGCCCGGTGTCCTGCTGATCCCGGAGATTCCCGGCATTCATCCCGGCGTGCTGGCGTTGGGAAACTACTTGGTGGACAACGGTTTCTCCGTCGCGATCCCCTCGCTCTACGGCACGCCCGAAGCGCCGGCGATGTCCCCGGCGATGCCGGCGGTGCTGGCCCGCGCTTGTGTGGCCAAGGAGTTCGCCGCGTTCGCGACGAATAAGGACCGACCGGTGTCGCACTACCTGCGGGCATTGGCACGTGACCTGAAGGAGAAGGCCGGCGGCAAGGGTGTCGGTGTGATCGGGCAGTGCTTCTCCGGTGGGTTCGCGCTGGCCGCCGCCGTCGACGACAGTGTGCTGGCCTCGGTGCTCAGCCAGCCGTCGGTGCCGATCGCACTGACCCTCAAGCACAAGCGTGACCCAGGTTTGTCCGAGGGGGAGCTGAAGGTCGTCGAGAAGCGTGCCGCCGAAGACGGGTTGTGTGCGCTGGGTTTGCGGTTCAGCGGCGACCCGATGGCGCCGGCCGAGCGGTTCAAGACGCTCAAGGATCGGCTGGGTGATGCGTTCGAGGTCATCGAGCTGGACTCATCGAAGGGCAACCCCGACGGGTTCGGCCGGATGGCGCATTCGGTGCTGACGCTCGAGGTGCGCGAGGTCGAGAACCAGCCGGCCTACGAGGCGCGCAAGCGGGTCGTGCAGTTCCTCAAGAACCAGCTGACGTAGCGGCTACTCTCGCTCGATTTTTCGTAGCCCGTGGGTGGGTGTCCACCACTCGATGACGAGCAGGGTGGCCGCGTCGTTGAGGTGAGTGAGTACGACCTCGGAGATGTCGGCACGGAAGAGTTCGCCGTCGGGACCGTCGGTGATCGGGCCGGCAGGGATGGCCCGCCCAGCGATCTTCGCCTCGCCGGGCCACGTCGCTTCGTCGCCCTCGATCGGGTCGACGGTTGCGGTGTGCAGAGCGAACCGAGGGTCACGGCGTAGGTCGGAACCCTTGCGGGCGTTGGGCATTGACCCGAAGGTGAGCTCGCCGTCCTCGAACGTCGTCTCGATGCCCGAGATGCGCGGCGATCCGTCGGCACGCAGGGTGGCGATGGTCTTGTGCTTGTGTGCGTCGAACAGGGCCTGCACCCGCTGAGCGAATTCGGGTTCGGCCGCTTCGACTTCCCGCCACGTCGTCATGTGTTCAGGATTGCAGTTCCCCCAAGGAACGTCTGACTCAGTTCTCGTCCGGCCTGAATACGCAACTGTGTTGAGTGCATTGCACCTTGCCGCCAGGGACGTCGTGCGTCTTGTTGTCGGGCCAGATGCACTTACCGGCGGCGATTTGTGATTGGCCAGGCTCACAGTCCTGGGCAACGGCGACAGGTGCGCCGATCATGGCGACTAGGGCAAGCCCCGTGCCAGCCGCAACCGCGAGTGAAGTGATAGTTCGTGACGTCGAGCGCATTGCACGGCCCCGCGTTTTGTCATAGACGTCAATAACGTAACTCGATCCGTAGGTCTCTTAACGTGAAAATGATGCGGCCGCGAGCACTATCGAACATATGTTCGGAGGAAGTCGGTACCACGAGTATTTCGAGCCGTCGGATACGGCCGAGTCTCGTGCGCTGCTGACCAGCATCTGCGCCTCCGCGCGGACCGAGAATCAGGTCGCCGCGCGGCGGCTGGCGTCGATCGCAGAACTCTTCGAACTGCGTCGGCGCGAGCGCGGCGAGCGTGAGGACTGGGCGGTGGACACCTGGGCCGCGGTCGGCGCCGAACTGGCTGCCAGGCTACGGATCAGCCTCGGCAGGGCCGGCGGCTATCTGACCTGCGGGCTGGCGATGCGGCAGCTACCTGACGTCGCGGCGGTCTTTCTTGCCGGTGATATCGACATGCAGATGTTCCGAACGGTCGTGTTTCGCACGAGCCTCATCACCGATGAAGCGGTGTTGGCCGAGGTCGACCGCCGGCTGGCCGAGCGGGCGGGGCGCTGGCCGTCGATGACCAATGGGAAGCTGGCTTCCGAAATCGATCGCATCGTGATCAAGCATGACCCCGACGCGGTGCGGCGCCGCCGCACGCGCGCCAAGGATCGCGAAGTGATCGTCGGGGACGATATGGATGGCTGCACCGAAATCATCGCGCGGCTGTTCTCCACCGACGCCCAGGCCTTCAACCAACGGCTCGATGCCCTGGCCAAGTCGGTGTGCGCCGATGACCCGCGGACCATGCAGCAGCGTCGTGCCGACGCTTATGGCGCCCTGGCTGTCCGCGCCGAGCGGTTGGCTTGCCTATGCGGCGATCCCTGCTGCCCGGCAGCCGAAAAGCCAGCCCCAGCGCCCGTGGTCATCCACGTCGTCGCCGAGGAAGCCACCCTGCAAGGCCGCTCCGACAATCCGGCATATGTGTTGGGCGCCAACACTTTGATCCCCGGCGAGTTACTGCTTGAGCTTGCCAAGCAGGCCCGGCTGAGCCCACTGATCCACCCCGCCGACTTGCCGCCGGAATCGGGCTACCGCCCGTCACGTGCGTTGGCCGACTTCGTGCGCTCGCGTGATCTCACCTGCCGCGCCCCTGGCTGCGACAAGCCGGCCACGCAGTGCGATCTGGACCATACGATCCCGTACCCGAACGGGCCGACGCACGCGGGCAACCTCAAGTGCCTGTGCAGGCACTGCCACATCCTCAAGACGTTCTGGGGTTGGCGCGAAAGGCAATTGGCCGACGGCACCGTCATCTGGACGCTGCCCGGCGAGCAAACCTATGTCACCACTCCGGGCAGTGCTCTGCTGTTCCCGAGCCTGATGGCTCCCACACCTGCCCCGCAACGCCCGCCGATCGCCGAATCGGAAGGCGATCGCACGGTCCTGATGCCTCGTCGCAAGACCACAAGAGCGCAGAACCGTGCCAACTACATCGCCGCCGAGTGCTGCCGCAACCGTGCTCACCGACGGGCCCGCCACAGCGCGCTGTTCGGCTCCAGGCCGCCAGCAAACGACCCCGACCCACCGCCTTTTTAAAGCGCCCTGGCAAAGGGCTGTGGTTTCGAGCGGGTCCATATACGATTCCCCGCGTGACCACGACCCCCGTTGAGTCGGCGCCCCCGGCTCCCGCCGCCAAGCGCGGTAAGACCGTCGGCATCCTCGTCGTGCTGGTGGTGGTGCTTGCCTACATCGTCACGCTGTTCGGCTACTGGTGGCTCTCCGGTTCGGCCAAGGAACTCGAGGCGGCGGGCGAAGGCAATGGATCGGAGACCACGGTCCTGATCACGCTGCAGGCACTGCGCACGGTCGACTACAAGGTCGACGCGAAAGTGCTTGTGATCCCGGCGGACTCGCTGGTCGATGACAAGCTGGATGTCCTCAAGGAGGACATTGCGGTGCGGTTGCACCCGTGGAACTCGCTGGGAGACTTGAAGTTTCCGGCAGGTGCGGCACCGGCAGAGGTGACAACGACCATCGATGTCGACGGCGATGTGAACACCTGGCCGTTCGACCGCTACCGGACCCAAGGCATCAGCGCCGACCTGCTGGTCGGCGAAGGTGAGGACCGCAAAATCGTGCCGGCCAAGGTCGAGATCGCGGGCGCCCTGCAGGGCTGGGATCTGTCCAGCGAGCAGGTGGCCCCGTCGCCGGCAGCCAAGGGCGACGGCGACGCCACCCAGGTCACCTTCAGCCGCGCGCTCGGCCCGCTGGCGTTCGACCTCGGCATCGTCATCGTCCTGCTCACGCTGCCGACCATCGCGATCTTCACCTCGGTGCTGGTGATCACCAGACGCAAGCAGTTCCAGATGCCGTTCGCAACGTGGTATGCCGCAATGCTGTTCGCCATCGTGCCGCTGCGCAATATCCTGCCCGGCGCGCCGCCGCCGGGCGCGTGGATCGACATGGCCCTGGTGCTGTGGGTGATCGTCGCCCTGGTTGCCGCGATGGTGATGGTCGTCATCTCCTGGTTCAAACAGGTCGACTAGCAGCGAGGGGCCTAAGCACCGCGAAAAGTCCTGGCAGGGACGACGGTCACGACCACCTCAGGTTCGGTCGCCAGCATCGGTCGATCGGGTGTAGCGTCAACACCAGTTGGGATATCAACTGGTCTGGGAAGAGTTTCGCCGCCCGCCGCGAAACCCGAGGAGTGCTTCGCTCTGAGCCCGACGCTCCGGTAGATGTAATAGTCTGCAGCCGCTTGGCAAAACCATCCGTCTCCGTCGGAGCGCGATGTCGCTGTGGGCCTGGCTTGTCACTTCGTGACGCCGGCACCACCTCCGATGTGGTCAGCCCGAAACGGTTCGGGACTGAACAAACTGGAGTCACAATGTCTATTTCGACCGTAACCAAGTCGTCACCCCCCGTCGTGGTGGCGTACCTCGGCTTCGCGTCCCAGCCATGGGTGGGTTCCCGCGCAACTCTGACCACTCACCGGCTCGACGGGGCGGTAGCCGTCATCAGCGCCTGCGGTGACATTGACGCATCAAATGCCAGCGCTCTGACCGAGTACACGCTCGGGCGAGCAGCGGCTTGCCGCGCATTGGTCCTTGATCTGGGTGGTCTCAATTTTTTTGGGACCGAGGGTTTGGAGGCGCTCCAGAGGGTCACGACGTACTGTGTGCTGGCCGGCACGGAATGGGCGACCGTCCCTGGTGCTGCCGTATCGCGAATGCTCCAGATCGGCGATCCGCTGTCATTGCTGCCCGTCGCGAAGACCGTCGATGCGGCTCTGAAATACCTTGCGCGACAGTAATGCTGAGTCTGTCATCTCAAAGGCATCAGGCGAGGTGTAATGTAAAAGGTGCTGGGTCTTTCAGCCAGTTCGGAACGATTCCGGCCGTCCGCCGTCGGACTTGATGAGCGTCAGCTTGCGCCGTACACCACTGTCTACTTGTTTCGGTTGAGATAGCATGCGGCCCTTGCTATTTGCGAATCCCGCCCAAACATCTACACAGAAATTGGGTAACTACCATGATCGTTCTCGGCATCATCCTCACTGTCCTGGGACTCTTGCTACCTAGCATTGCCCCGACTTTTGCTTTCGCTCACATCATCTTGGTGATCGGGATAATCCTGCTGGTCGTCGGCCTGATACTGCTGGTGGTGGGAAGGATGGGACACGCTGTTGGCGGGCGGCGACACTACTACTAACCCGCTGCGCGCACAACGCGCCTCGTCTCGGCTTCGTGGCGACGCGTGACGTCAGCGCGGGCATCCCAAAGCACGAAAAGAGAACGACCGATGGCGATCTCAGATGTCTTGGCGTTTGCGCATCTGACTGACGCTGACATCGAAAGCCTGGCGGTCGAGCTCGACTCCATCCGCCAGGACATTGAGGATTCCCGGGGCGCGCGGGATGCGCGCTATATCCGCCGCACGATCGCCGCCCAACGTGGGCTGGAGATTGCCGGGCGGCTGATGTTGACCGCGAGTTCCAAGCGATCCGCGTGGTGGGTGGGCACGGTGACCCTGGGCGTGGCCAAGATTATCGAGAACATGGAGATCGGCCACAACGTCATGCACGGCCAGTGGGATTGGATGAACGATCCCGAGATTCACTCCTCGTCGTGGGAGTGGGACATGAGTGGGGTGTCCAAGCACTGGCGGTTCACTCACAACTTCATGCATCACAAGTACACCAACATCTTGGGCATGGACCACGACGTGGGCTACGGCGTGCTGCGGGTTACCCGCGACCAACACTGGATCCCCCTCAACCTCGCCAACATGTTTTTCAACATCATGCTCGCCGTCGGGTTCGAATGGGGAATCGGCTTGCAGCCTTTGGAGTTGGAAAAATTCGTCAAGGGACAGTCGAACAGAGCGACGACCCTGATGCGCATTCGCGAGTTTGGCGTCAAGGCGGGACGGCAGCTCCTCAAGGACTACGTCGCCTATCCGGCGCTGACGTCGTTGTCTCCGGGTGCCAGCTTCCGTTCGACGGCCACCGCCAACGCCGTGGCCAACGTGATCCGCAACGTGTGGGCCAACGCGGTGATCTTGTGCGGCCACTTCCCTGATGGCGCAGAGAAATTCGCCAAGACCGACATGGTGGGCGAGAGCAAGGGCCAGTGGTACCTGCGCCAGATGCTGGGCAGCGCCAACATCGACGGCAGCCGAGCCATGGACTTCATGACCGGCAACCTGTCGTACCAGATCGAGCATCACTTGTTCCCTGACCTGCCCAGCAATCGGTACCACGAGATCTCGGTGCGGGTGCGTCAGGTCTGCGACAAGTACGACCTGCCCTACACCAGCGGGCCGTTCCTGGTGCAGTATGCCAAGACCTGGCGCACGATCGCCAAGCTGTCGCTGCCGGACAAGTACCTGCGCGACACTGTCGACGATGCACCCGAAACCCGCAGCGAGCGCATGTTCCGAGCGCTGGCGCCGGGCTCGGCGGGTGTAGCCCCCGTTGCCGGCCGCAGGCTGGGGTTGAAGTCAGCGATAGCGACCGTGCGCCTTGAGACCTCCTCAGCGCGGCGGGCGGACATGCCGCGGGTGGTGGAATGCACTGCGTCCCCGACCACTTCAAAGCGACGGACGGCTCCCCGGCAGACGTCGATCAAAAACGCGGCGCTCAATCGGTGATCGCGTCGAGGATCAGTCGCGCAGCGCTATGTCGATCGATGCGGTTGGTTTCGGCGTGGGCGTCGAGTTCTCCGTTGGCTTCGTGGATGGTATAGCCGTGTCCGATGAGGATGCCGATGGCTTGATTGATATCAGAGGCCGCACGCAACTGCGTAGCGGTCTCGCCTCCGGTAGCGCTGAGGAGATGTTCGTCGAGGGTGACTTCGATCATCGTTGATGCCATGAGCCAGGTCATGTCCGCGGCGAGGTCGACGAAGGCCCCCGGCGTTGCGGCGTACAGGATGAGGGCCACTGGTGCTCGTCCGGGCTCCGTGCCGGGGAGCAGCACATGCAGCGACGTGCAGATGTCAGCGTCGACAGCCCCGTCGGTCAGTGTGGTAATGGTGAGCGGTGGATCACTTTGGGACACAACCACACTCAGGCCGAGGTAGCTTGAGATTGCCGCGGCGGCATCAAGAGTCAGCCTATGCAGGCTGTGCGCGATGTCGGTGCCGTGTTCATCCAGTGCTTCGGTCAGTACCGCTAGCGCGGCCGCCATGACCGCATTGATATCCACGAGATGTAGTGCTCCGCTGGGCGCTCCCGCGCGCCGGTCGAGCCTGCTGAGGCCGAGCAAGGCATATCGCCGTGCCTGGTGAAGGGTCCAGGATCTGCGTCAGGACCGCTACCTGGGGGACTGTGCCTTCACCCTCAACCGTACGCGCGACTCACGGCCCGACGATAGCCCTGGACGCGGCGCTCAAGTCGATTGATGGCGGGCGCGGGCGCGGCGGACCGCTTCATCGACGATGCGTTGGGCTACTTCGCCCAACTTGCGATGTTCGGTTTGGCTGATCAGTCGCAGCTGAGCAAACGCATCCTCGGCACTACGCCCGGTACGTCCCCGCAGCAGGCCGATCGCCTGATCGATCACCGGGCGCGTGGACAGCGCAGTCTGCAGCTGTGCAGCCAGGGTCATCGCCTGGGCCAGGACGTGAGCATTGTGTACGGCGACCGCTGCGGGCCTCGCGAACAACTCCCCGAGTTCGGCGGCGTGCTCATCGAAGACGTCTTTGTCGTGGGCGTAGACATTGATCGCACCGACCACGTGATCGGCCAGCAGCAGCGGCAACGACAATGCGCTATGCACACCCAGCCGGCCCACTCGGGGGCCGAACCGCGGCCACATCTTCTCTCCACCCAATGACCCCGAGCGCACAGTGCGGCGCTCCAGAGCCGCAGTGATACACGGACCTTCCTGCAGCGTGACGTACTGAATTTCGTCGATTTCGGCCACAAACGGCGCACTTGCCGCCAGGGCCTCCACCATGTTGTCGCTCCGGTTGACACGCAACAGAGTTACGCCGGCACCGTCCGCGCCCGGGATCGCGCGCACTGCGAAGGTCGCCACCTCGGCCAACAACTCTGGCAACCCCAGACTGCCGGCCACCAGGCCTGATAAGTCGCGGATGGCATCCTGGAGGTCGATCTCATCGATCGTCTGTCCGGAGGGCAGCAAGCCGGTCGGAGTGTGTGGCCCGTCTTCGGTGAACTCGGTCATCCGCTGCTACCTGCACTCAATTCAGTTCAGTGCCGGCTCCACTATCGCGATGTTGGTGCCCGCCGACATGACTGTCCACCCAAGCGCCCCGGGTGGTTTGTCCTAGCCAGCCTACCCTCGTTGGCGGCTTTGGAGTTCGCAGTCAGTCGGCGTCTGGCGTGATTTCACCCATTTCGTCCTTGATTAGCCGCCGGAACATCCGCCGGCGCTTTTCTGGCGGCTCGTGTGCGGTCATCTCCACGCCCTTGTACACGGCGAGGTACACCGAGATCGTCGTGACGATGATGATCATCAGCACCGGGCCCAACACGATGCCCCAGAAGCCGAACATCGCGATACCCGAGAACACCGCCAGCAGCATCAGCGCCGGGTCCAGTCGTGCCTCGCGGGGCACCAGGATGGGCCGCAGGAAATTGTCGATGTTGGTCACGCCGATGAGGTGGAACAGCACCACGAACAGCCCACCGCCGATGTTGCCGAAGAACATCATCCCGATGCCGAACGGGATCGTCACGATGCCGCTGCCCAGCGGGATGACCGACAGCGCGGTCAGGAAGATCGCGAAGATGAAGAACCCGTTGTGGAAGCCGCCGATGTAGATCGACGCCGCGCCCAGCAGACCCTGAACCAGCGCGATGATGAACTGGCCCTTGACAGTTCCCTTCACCATGGCGCCCATCTTGGCCAGGTAGAGATCGGTGACTTCCTCACCCAATGGGTTGAGCCGGCGGATCAGCAGTAGCAGCTGGTCCTGGTTGGTCAGCAGCGAGACCAGGACGTACAAGAAAATGATCGCCGACGTGATCACGCCGATCGCCCCGCCCGCGGCGCCCTGCAACACGTGCAGCAGCCAACGCCCGAGGTTCTGGGAGACGCTGATCATGGTGTCGCGCAACGAGTCCGTGGTGACCGAGAAGTGCCCGAACGGCAGTCTGCCCAGTGCCTGGTTGACGTACGTCAGCGCCTGGTTGCCCACCGTGGACATATCCGCGGTCTGCACCCAGTCCGCCACGTGCACCAGCATGTGCGAAATCTGAAGTACCGCAAGCGTTAACAGTGCGCCGACCGGGATGATGACGGTGGCCAGCGCGGCCAGCACCGTAAACGTCGCCGACAGCCCGGACCCGAACCGGCCCCGGCACCGGTTGTACAGCGGGGTGAACAGGTACGCGACGATCGCCGCGATCACCACCAGGATGAAGTAGTGCCGCAGGAAGTACGCACCCAGCACCAGGGCGAGCAGAGTGATGATCGCCAGCGCGCGCTTCTGGGTGACGGTGAATTCGGTGTTCACCGGGCTACTGATTCATCAGCCGGGTCAGGTGCTCCGCAATGTTGGGGTAGCGCTTGAGGTGTGCGCCACCATTGAGGTCGAGGATTTCGCCGGTGAGCCACGACGATTGCGGAGAACACAGGAAAGCCACCGCGTCGGCGATGTCCTGCGGCGTTCCCGCCCGCCCGAGCGCGGTGTTCTCCACGTACTCGTCGACGACACCGGGGACGACGGCCGCACCCTCGGTCAGCGGGGTGTGGACGAAGCCGGGTGCGACGGCATTGACCCGGATGCCACGCGGGCCCAACTCCAGCGCCGCCACCTGCGTCAGCATCGACAGCCCGGCCTTGGCCGCGCAATACGCGCTCATCCCGATCGCCGG
Source organism: Mycobacterium sp. (assembly GCA_023264735.1). Taxonomy (GTDB): domain Bacteria; phylum Actinomycetota; class Actinomycetes; order Mycobacteriales; family Mycobacteriaceae; genus Mycobacterium. The sequence continues at coordinate 23,702 of JAHFVD010000029.1, forward strand.
CTGGCGGGCGTTGAGCGACGTCAGCGACACCAGGGTGCCGCCCTCGCGGAGATGGCGCCCGGCATGCTTGATCACAATGAACGCGCCGTTCAGGCACACGTCCACCACCGCGCGGAACTGCTCGGTGTCGAGTTCGGTGATCACCCCGAACCCACTGAAACCGGCACAGTTCACCACGATGTGCAGCCCGCCCTCGCGAGCCACTACATCGTCGAAAAGTGTTGCCACCGTGGCCTCGTCGGTGACCTCCACCGCCGCCCACGTGTGTGGTGCACCCAGCGTCGCGGCCCGCTCCTGTGCCAGCTCGGTGTTGCGGTCGGCGATCGTCACCCGCACGCCCTGCGCCGCGAGCGTCTGCGCCGTCGCCCAGCCGATCCCGGAGGCGCCCCCGATGATTACCGCCACCCGTTCGGTCATGAGACCCTCCCGTCGTTCTCCGGAGCACCCCACTTGTTCCGGACCGCTTCCCATGGGTTGCCGTATCCGGCGGGCTCGCCGTAGTACGGCGACTGCCGCTTGAGGTACTCCCGGGCCACCGGCGCGATCACCCGGAACAGATAGCGCTTCCAGCCGACCTTGTCCGCGGTCTCGGTCAGCATGTCCGGCCACGAGTAGTGCTGGTGTTTGAGCACCTGCTGCGCGGTCGCCGAGTCCATCCAGTCGGTGGCAAACCAGCCGCCGTCGTTGTTCGGGTCGCCTTTGCGTCCCGGCGGCAACGCGCCGACGAGGCCCATCGCCGCGGAGGTGGACTGCCCGATGTCGCCCTGCCGTAGCCGGTGGCTGTCGTCGCCGCCGATCAGCAGTGTCTGGCCCAGCACGTCGGCGGTGGTGGCCGCGGCGAATGCGAACGCGACGTCGCGCACGTCGACGGTCTGCAGCCGCCCGTCGGTGGGCAGCACGCCCTCGAAGAAGATCAGGTTGGGATCCATGCCCAGGTTGGGTTCGGTGGTGAGCACCCCACCCAGCCGCAGGATCACCCAATTCAGGTGTGAGGCCCGCACGATCGCCTCGGCCTCGACCTTGTGCTTGCCGTAGTTGTCGTATGGATTCACCGGTGTCTGCGCGGTGAGTACATCGGTGCTCCGGTACGGGTTACGAGGCCCGTATACGGCGATGCTCGACGCGTGCACCAGCCGCGGCGGTTTGGCTTGGGCCTCAGCGGCTTTCACCAGGTTCGCAGTCGCCCCGACGTTGACCTTGTAGGCCAGCGCAGGGTTGGCGTAACACAGCGGCGGGATCACCGCGGCCAGGTGGATCACGGCGGCGGGGGAGACCTCGGCCAGTAGTGTCTCGACCGCGGCTGGGTCGGTGAGGTCGGCCCAGCGCACATTCACACCGGAGGGCAGCTCGGCGGCGGCGTTGCGGGTCGCCTCGGTTTCGAGGTCGGTGGCCACCACGTGACGGCCGGCGGCCGCCAACTGCTTGACCGTGGCACTTCCCACCAACCCGAATGCGCCGGTTACCAGCACAGCGTCGGACATCGAGCTCCCTTCCTGCGGTTAGAACGCGTTCTAGTCAAGCATGGGAGTCACACGCCGCCACAGGTCATTGAACGCGACGCTGTCGTAGAACGCCGTCGCTTTGACGATGCGATCGCCGCTGAACTGCAGGAACCACGCGTATGTGTTGCGGTACGGCTGACCATCAAGGGCCATGCCCTCGGCGTCGAACAGGGCGATAACTGTGTCGCCGTCGCCGTACATCGCGCGGATGACCGGAATCAGTGGGGTCGACATCCGAGCTGCGAGCGGGATGATGACCCGGGTCATGAGCTCTTCCCGGCTGGAGTAGATGCCGGCCGCGTCGGAGTTACCGGTTATCTCCCAGGTGGCGTCGTCGGCCAGCAAGGGAAACGGCGAGCCAGTTCCGCTGCCCCAAGCTTCGATCCCGGCACGAACGGCGGTGAGATTGCGTTGGCGCTGTTCGTCGTTCGTCATTCTGAGTCCTATCGCTTCACGCACCGGAAGCCGATGTGGCTCATGCCGGTGTCGACCATCTGCGGCCGGCGCGCGGCCGGGCGGTAGCGCATACAGTAGCTGTCCGCGCACAGGAACGAGCCCCCCTTGATGACCTTGCGCGGCACCTTGAACTGCGGTTGGGCCGGGTCGTAGCTGCCGGCCTCGCAGCACGGGTCACCGTCGCGGCTGCCGGCGTACCAGTCGCAGGTCCACTCCCACACGTTGCCGGCCATGTCGAACAGCCCGTAGCCGTTGGGCGGGAAGCTGCCTGCCTCGGTGGTGCGTCCGTAGCCGGGGTCGGGGCGCCACGGAAACTCGCCGTGCCAGTAGTTGGCCAGGCGTTGGCCGGGACCTTCGGGGTGCGCGCCCCACGTGTAGTCGGTCTGGTCGAGCCCACCGCGCGCCGCGGTCTCCCACTCGGCCTCGGTGGGCAGGGCCAGCCCTTTCCAGGCCGCGTACGCCTCGGCGTCCTCGTAGGCGACGTGGACGACGGGATGCGCGGCGCGCTTGGCGATCGACGAGTTCGGGCGCAGCGGATGCCGCCACGAGGCGCCGGGCGTCCAGATCCACCACTGGCTGAGGTGACGCAGGTCGACGGGTCCGCTGGTGCGGCGGAACACCATCGAGCCCGGCTGCAGATTGACAGCGGGTGCGCCCGGGTAGTCGTGGGGGTTCAATGGCCGCTCGGCGACGGTGAGATAGCCGGTGGCCGAGACGAATTCGGTGAAGTCGACGTTGCTGACCGGGCGGGATTGAATCCAGAACTCGTCGACGGTGACCGATCGGGAGGGGGCTTCCTCGGGGTAGTGCCGGTCGGATCCCAGCACGGCGGTCTGCCCGGGAATCCGGACGAGCTGGTGATCAGTCACTGAAGACGGTTCGCCAGTCGTCGCGCATGCTGGCTCGCGTCCACCCGAACGTCTCGGCATGGTCGAGCGCCTTCTCTGCGCCTGCGGTGTAAGCGAATTCACGCTCGGCGTCGTCGTGGCAGACCAGCATCGCCAGCGACGGTCCGGATCCCGTCGTGGCGTATTGCAGCATCTCGATATCGCCGTTGGAGTTGCCCACCGCGAGGATCGGCCGCCGGCCCACCCGTCCCCAGATCCGGACCGGTTTGACCGGGCCGTCGTTGAGGAACTCCGGTTGCGCGGTAGTCAGCAGCTCGCCGTTTTGGAAGATCAACCCCACCGAACTGCCGATCACCCGCTCCGGCGGAACCCCGTACATCGTCGTCGTGACGGGCCGCATGAAGTCGCGGCCACCACCGGAGACGATGTAGTTGGTGAAGCCGAATGACTCGAGGTAGTCCAACAATTCGACCATCGGCGCATACCCGCACGCGGTGTACGCCCGGCCCAGCGTCGGATGCTTGGCATCGGCAAAGAACGCGCTGACCCGGGCGGCGTGCTCCTCGGTGGTGATCGTGGCGTTGGCCGAAAGAACGGCCCCAGCAAGCAGTTTCAGATCCGAATCGTCACCGTTGTAATGCTTGGTGACGGCCTCGCCGAACCAGGCCAGATCGCCCGCGGCCGCGGCGGTATAGGGCTGCTTGGCGCCAAGCGCTGGATCGGCCGCGACCTGTTCGGCGATCCGGCGCACCAGGAAGTCGAGCTGAATGTACGCAGGCTTCTCACACCACAGCGTGCCGTCGTTGTCGAACACGGCGATACGTTCTTCTGGCGCAACGGTATCGGCAGCACGGGCGGTGAATTCGACGATGGCCGACTTCGTGGGCCCGTCGGTCCACGACTGGAGCATCTAGTCGGCCGCCAAGAACTCTTCGAGCTTCTTGACGATCTGGTCGACGCTGAAGCTGGCCGGTGGGTGCCGCGGCGGGAACTCCTTGAACGTGTCCAGGAACGCCGATGCCATCGCCGTCGCGTAGAACACAAAGAAGTCGCGGCGCAGGAACCATTCGTAGTAGGTGTTCGACGTGATGTCGGCGTACTCGAACGGATCGGTGCGCAGGTTGAACAACTTCGGCACCCGCAGCTCGGTGAACGGCTCGGCCCAGGTCCGCAGCGTGCCCTGGCATCGCTGTTCGGCGAACACGATCTTCCAGTTCTCGAAGCGCATCGCCACCAGTTGGGCGTCGTCGTTGAAATAGAAGAACCCGCGTCGGGGGCTGTTCTCGACTTCGCCCATCAGATACGGCAGCAGATTGAAGCCGTCGATGTGCACCTTGTATTCGATATCGCCGATCTTGTGCCCCTTCTTGAGGTTCTCGACGACATCGGGGTCACCGGCCGCGGCGACCAGCGTGGGCAGCCAGTCGTGATGCTGGATGATCTCGTTGGAAACGGTGCCCGCCTTGATCTTTCCGGGCCAGCGGATCAACTCCGGCACCCGGTAGGCGCCTTCCCAGTTGGTGTTCTTCTCGCTGCGGAACGGCGTGGTGCCGGCGTCGGGCCAGCTGTTGCGGTGCGGCCCGTTGTCGGTCGAGTAGATGACGATCGTGTCGTCGGCGATACCGAGTTCGTCGAGCACGTCGAGCACCGTGCCCACGTTCTTGTCGTGGTCGATCATCGCGTCGTGGTACTCGGACTGCCACCTGCCGGCCTGGCCCTTGCTGCCGGGTTTGAGGTGTGTGTAGAGATGCATGTGGGTGAAGTTGCACCAGACGAAGAATGGCGTTCCTGCGTCGTGTTGCCTGCGGATGTATTCGACGGTGCGATCGGCGATGTCGTCGTCGATCGTCTCCATCCGCTTCGCCGTCAACGGCCCGGTGTCGACGATCGTCTGCTTGCCGACCGGTCCGAACTTGGGATCGTCGGGTTCTCTCGACACCTCGTCGGTGGCCTTGCAATCGAGCACACCTCGGGGCAGCGCCAGTTCGTAGAGCCGAGGGAACTGGTCCTTGTGCGGGTAGTCGAACTGTTCCGGTTCTTCCTCGGCATTGAGGTGGTACAGGTTGCCGTAGAACTCGTCGAATCCGTGCACGGTCGGCAGGAACTTGTTCATGTCGCCGAAGTGGTTCTTGCCGAACTGGCCGGTGGCGTACCCCAGCGGTTTGAGCAACTCGGGGATCGTCGGGTCCTCGGCAGCCCAGCCGATATTGACACCAGGGATGCCGACCTTGCTCATTCCGGTGCGGTAGACGCTCTGGCCGCTGATGAACGCCGCACGGCCGGCCGTGCAGCTCTGCTCGCCGTACGAGTCGGTGAAGCGCATGCCCTCCGCGGCGATGCGGTCGATGTTGGGCGTGCGGTAGCCCATCATTCCGTCGCTGTAGCAGCTGAGGTTGGAGATACCGATGTCATCGCCCCAGATGACCAGGATGTTGGGCTTTCCTTCAGGCATATTCTGACGCTAGGTCAATCGAGCAGCGGGCAGGCAGCTTCTCACCAACAATTCACGAATCGTGGCAGTCGCTACGCTCGGGGGAATGCGGCGGCAGTGTGGCCCGATGGTGCTCGTGCTGGCCGCTGTGCTGGCCGGCTGTGGCGGTCATGATTCACACGGCGCGGGCGCGACGGCACCGGGTGCGCCGGTGATGCTCAACGACATCTCGGTCGCCACCGTGCTGGACGCTATGGCGAAGGCGAAGCTGCCGGTGCTCAACGCGCGCGACACGACGTCGTCGCGGTGTCCGGAAGCCGGCTGTGTGCAGGCGACCGACACCGACACCGTGTCGATCCTGAAGTTCCCGAGCACCGGCCGCGCGGAGCTCTACGCCGCCGCGGTGCGCGACATGCTGCAGGTCGAAGACATCGTCGTGGTGTACGCCCCGACGCTGTCCGATGAGCAGAAGGCCGCGTACGGACAGGTCGTCAAGCACACGATGTTGACACCCGCCAGTCCATAGATAACACTCGTTTCCGATGGATGCGGCAGCCGGATGGACACGCCTGGTCGATGGTCTTCGTGATGCCGGGGAGGCATTGGATGGCCTCACCTCAGACCTCGATCCGCGGGAGCGTGCCGACGGATACCGCGCCCTGTTCCGCGCTCTGAACAACCTGACCGGTCGGCTCGAAAGTGATTCCGAAGCACCGGAATTGGAGCCGTTCAACGGCTGGCGCGACAAGTTCTTCATGGACAACCCCGACTACCGGTACTGGATCACCGACATCCGCGATGGCCGCGCCTACCGGATCGTGGGCAATGTCGGGGAATCCCGGTATCAGTCGATCACGACGTATTCGGGGACGGGCATCGCCAATGCCGTTGCGGTGGCCCGCATCGACACCGATGGGCTGGCGATCGACGCCGACGGCAACTTCGAGGTGGAATTGCCGGCCCTTCCCGGGGCGGCATCGGTGTGGGTGCGCTACATCCACGACGTGGTGAATCCGGAGCAGCCTGGGTGGTGCCGGATCGAATCCCTGGACGCGCACACGGAGCTGCCGTCGTTGGACCCGGCTGATCTGAAGCGCCGCCTGTCGCACCTGGGCGCCTTCATCTCCCAGATCCCGACGGCCTTCGGTATGGCTGTCGCCGAAGACGTTCGGGCACCGAACGCCGTGCGGCGCTGGGCGGCGATGACGGGCGGTGCCGCGTTCACCGAACCGGGCATCGACTATGTGCGCGGTGCCTGGAATCTCGCCGAGGACGAGGCGCTGGTGATCGAGGGTGCGGCGCCGTCGTGCCGGCACTGGAACATCGTGCTGTACAGCCGATTTCTGAATTCACTCGATTCCCGACACCGGGTGGTCTGCCGAACCGGAGCCACGAGCACGCTGACGGACGGCCGCTATCGCTTTGTGCTCGCCGAGCGTGATCCGGGGGTACAGGGCTACGACTGGCTGGACACCGAAGGTCGGGCGTTCGGCCTGTTCGTCATGCGGTTCCTGCAGCCTGCGGGGGAGCCTGAGCTGCCGACGGTTCGAAAGGTCGCGGTGGCCGAGCTATGACGTGGAGCCCTCCGGTCCGCAGTCCCGTTGCGCTGCAGGTGTATGCGGCGGCGGAGAAGGATCGCGCCGAGCGCCCACAGCGGTATCTCTTCGACGCCGACGCGGTCATCCGCCGCGCGACGAAACACGGTGCCTCGACTGACGATTTCGCCGACGGCTGGCGCGACGGGCTCGATGCCTTCCTTGGCTCTGCCGAGGAGGACGGGCGACTCAACGCCGTCGGCACCAGGATGGCGTTGCAGGCCGCTTCCGGACGATTGACGGCGGGCGCCCAGATCGCCCAGTGCTTCCGGGACAACCCCGACCTGCGGGCCACCCCGCTCACGCCCCCGATCGTCATCGTCGGCGGCTGGCGCACCGGGACCACCTTCTTGTTCCGGCTCCTCGGTCGCGACCCGCGGCTGCACGCCCCGCTGCCGGTGGAACTCGTGGCGCCATGGCTATCATCGCCGGATCCGGAAACAACCGCCACCGCAAGCCAATTGCTGCACACCCTGAACCCGGACATGGCGTTCGTGCATCCGTCGGGACCGACTCTGCCGGAGGAGTGTGTCCTGGCGATGGGCACCGACCTGCGGAATTGGGGCTTCACGTCGATGATGCGGTTGCCGTCGTATGCCCGCTGGCTTGCCGACCAGGATTTCGGCGGCTCGTACGCCCGGTATCGAGACATCTTGCAAATTCTGACGTCTCGCGATCCCAGGCGGTTCGTGCTGAAGGCTCCGGCGCACACTGCGGAGCTGAATCACCTGGTCGAGGCGTTCCCCGGCGCGGTGGTGGTGCAGATCCACCGCGACATCGTCGAGACATTGACCTCCGGTGCAACGTTGTTCGGCGTGTATCGGGCGACGTACAGCGATGACGTCGACGCGAAAGACGTCGGCCGCCAACAGGTGGACCAGAGCGAGCTGTGGTTCCGCCGGGCTACCGCATTCCGGGCGTCGGCTGCGGATTCACCCGTGACATTCGTCGATCTGGACTACTCCATGTTGGTCGACCAGACCACCGCGTGTCTGGAGATGATCTACGCCGCAGCCGATATGGAACCGATCGAGCAGCCGGACCAGTTCGTCGCGGCCTACCACGCTGAGCACCCGCGCGAGGCGCACGGCTATCAGCGGTGTACGCCAGAGGATTTCGGGCTGAACCCGGGTGAACTGCGTGAGCGCTTCACCTGACGACCGATGGCGGGGGACGTCGTCGGACGAGCGCGCCGGCGAACGGCGCGAACGACTGCTTGCCGCGTGCCACGACATCGTCGGCACGGAAGGCGTCTCGGCGCTGGCGGTGCGGGCCGTCTGCCGTGCGGCGAACGTCAGCCCTCGGCACTTCTACGAGAGCTTCGCCGACGTCGACGAATTGTTGCTCGCCACGTATGAGCGTGCCGTACAAGAACTTCTGGATGCGATAGGCGCGGCAGCGGGAGCCCCGGGCGGGGAATTCGCCGATCGGTTGCGGACGGTGTTCGCAGTGGCGGCCGGTTATCTGGAGTCGCACCCGGAGTCGGGACGAATCATCTTCCGCGAAGCGATGACCAACGATGTGCTGCGCACCCGTGCGGTGATCACGCTGCCCGCGTTTCTGGGCGCGGTGCGGCAGATGGCCGTGGAGCCCGGGCGCCCTCGGGCCACGGCGTCCTACCGGCATCTCGAGGCAACGCTGCTGTCCGGCGGGCTGGCCGCGGCCTTCGTCGAATGGCTTTCCGGCTCCGGCAAGTTCACCCGCGACCAGCTCGTGTCCTATTGCACGACGGCGACCCTGGCCCTGCTGTCGACGGCGTTACCGTCTTAGCCCTTCATCTCCGCGTAGAGCTGCGTGTAGTAGGGCAGGCATTCCTTGAGCGCTTGCTCGGTGGTGTACAGCGGCACATACCCGAGGTCGCGGCGGGCCTTGTCGATGGAGAAGTAGTTGTCGATGGACACCCGTTCCACCGCAAGCGGTTCCAGCGGTGGCTGGGGCAGGCCGAACTTGAAGTGCAGCCACTGCCAGCCGGTCAGCGCCGCGTGGACCAGCCCGCCGGGGATCCAGAATGTCGGCCACTTCTCACCGCAGGCCTCGACCACCGGCCGGGAGAAGTCGAACATGTTGATCGGCTCGCCATCGTTGATGAAGTACGCCTGGCCGGGCGCGGAGCCGCCGGGCGCCAAATGCTCTGCGGCCAGGATGAATCCGTGCACCAGGTTGTGTACGTAGGAGTTGTCCAGCTTGGCGTCTTTGTTGCCGACCAGAACCTTGACGTGCCCGGCGATCACTCGCTCGAACAGCTTGCGGAACATGGTCTGATCGCCAAGGCCCCAAATACCGCTGGGGCGGATCGAGCACGTCAGCAGGCCGTCCACGCCACTCTGGCTGAGCACGAACTTTTCGGCCACGACCTTGGTCTCGGTGTAGAGGTCGTTGAATCGCGCCGTGTACGGCAGGGTTTCGTCACCGTTCACGATGCGCTGGCCACCCATGACCACGCTGTTGGACGCGGTGTAGACGAAGCGCTTGACCCCGACGGCCTGGCCCGCCTGGATCAGGTTCTTGGTGCCGCCGACGTTGACGTCGAAGCTGCGCTTGCGGTACTCGTCGGTGACCGACGCCCCGCCCATCAGGTCGATGATCGCGGCGGTGTGGAAGATCGTGTCGATCCCGTCGACCGCGGCGGCGACGGTGGCGGTGTCGCAGATGTTGCCCTGGAGCACTTCCAGCCGCTCGTGCGGGGGCAGTGACGAAGCCGCCCGATCGAAGGCCCGGACGAAGTGTCCGCGCTCGAGGAGCTCGGTCACCAGGTTGGCGCCGACGAACCCGGCGCCGCCGGTCACCAGCACGCGGCCGAGTTCGGTCGTCAATGTCGCATCACCCATGGCCGCGAGGATAACTGAAACACGTTCCAGTTTTCCAATGTTGCAGGTAACCGGCCCGGCCGGATCAGTCCTCGGCGTCGTCGCGGGCGCCCAGCGCATCCTCGATGCGCTTGCGGGCTCCGGCTAAGTGCTCCTCGCAGCGTCGTGCCAGCTCCTCGCCCCGTTCCCACAGTTTCAGCGACGAATCAAGATTGAGCCCGCCTTGCTCGAGTACGCGAACCACGTCGATCAGCTCGTCCCGGCACTCTTCATAGCCAAGCTCACTAATGGGCTTCGTCTCGTCTTTACTCATGTGGCTCCATCTGTCGGGCCCGTACTGGTGGCGCCGATCGCGCCGTCGCCGACCCGGATGCGCAGCCGGGTTCCGGCCGGTGCGTCGGCGCGCGTGCGAAGAATGTCACCGTCCGCCGTCTGCACGACGGCGTAGCCGCGGGCGAGCGTCGCCGCCGGTCCCAGCGTGGCCAACCGCGCGGCCAGGTGGCCGATCCGGTCGGACTCGGCCGCGACCAGCCGTTTCACGTCGCGGCGCACGGCGGCGCGGGCGCGCTCGATCTCCTCGGTGCGCTGGGTCAGCCCACGCAACGGGTCGGCCAGCACCGGGCGGCTACGTAGATGGGTCAGGTGGCGCTGCTCGCGACCGACCCAGTTGCGCAGCGCCTGGGCGCTGCGCTGCCGCAGCTCGGAGACCAGAGCCAGCTCAGCGACGGCGTCGGGTACCACCTTCTTGGCGGCGTCGGTGGGGGTGGCCGCGCGCAGGTCGGCGACCAGGTCACACAGCGGGTTGTCCGGTTCGTGGCCGACCGCACTGACCACCGGGGTGGTGCAGGCGGCGATCGCGCGGCACAGGGTCTCGTCGGAGAACGGCAGCAGATCCTCCACGCTGCCGCCACCGCGGGCGATCACGATGACGTCGACCTCGGGATCGGCGTCGAGCTCCTGTAGTGCTTCGACGATCTGGGCCACCGCGTTCACGCCCTGCACGGCGGTGTTGCGGATCGCGAACCGCACCGCCGGCCAGCGCGCCGCGGCCACCGTCGTCACATCGTGCTCGGCAGCGCTGGCCCGCCCGGTGATCAGTCCGATGGTTGACGGCAGGAACGGCAGCGGCCGTTTGAGGCGCGGGTCGAACAGGCCCTCGGCCTCCAGCAGTTTGCGCAACCGCTCGATGCGGGCCAGCAGCTCGCCGACGCCGACCGCGCGAATGTCGGTGACGCGCAAGGAGAATGAGCCGCGAACGGTGTAGAAGGTCGGCTTGCCGCAGACGACGACCTGAGTGCCTTCGGTGAGCTTCACCGGCGCTGAGTGCATCAGGTCACGCGAGCAGCTGATGTCCAGCGACATGTTGGCCGCCGGATCGCGCAGCACCATGTAGGCCGTCGAGCTGCGCACGTTGATCTGGGTCAGCTGACCCTCGACCCACACGCTGCCCAGCTTGTCGATCCAGCCGGCCACCCGGATGGCTACCGCACGGACCGGGTACGGGTTCTCCGCAGAGTTGGCTTGGGCGGTGGTCACTTCGCGGACGCGCGGGTGATCTTGTTGGCCAGCAGAGTCTGGAACGGGGCGCGGGCCTTGGAGGCTTCCTCGTACGCGAGCAGCGCCTCGAGGTCGGCAACGCTCAGCGACTGCAGACGAGCGCGCAGCTGGGCCAGGGTCAGCGACTCGTAGTCGAGCTCCTCGGCGATCTCTGGCGCGCTGGTGGTCGTTGTCACGGTCGTCCCTTGCGCCTTGGTGTCGACCCCGTCGGTCACCGTGTAGAGAGCGAACCGGCCCTCGGTGAGGCGCTCGCCGTCGAGCACGGGCCCGTCGCCGTCGCTGGCGGAGTCCTCATCGAACGTCGCCCACTCGGGTTGTTCGTCCTTCGGCGGGAAGATGTTCTCCAGGGCGGAGTCGCCCTTGATCACCAGGTCGGCCAGGTCTTGCTGCACCTTCATCACGATGTGCGCGATGTTGCTCGCCACCGTCATCGGGTACATCAGGATGGTCTGGGGCAGCTTGCGGGTTTCCTCCAGCGCCGTCACGGCGGCGCCGACCAGCAGACGAACCCCATATGGTGCTGTTGCCATGGCAGACAGCCTACGGCTGGCCCCGCTAGGTTGCGGGAACGTACCCTTGAAACCATGCCGCCTACCGTCAACATGGGGATTCCGGGTGCCGCGAGCTCGGTCACCACAGGCGCGACCGGCAAAAGGGTGCTGCTGGCCGAACCCCGTGGCTACTGCGCCGGGGTGGATCGCGCCGTCGAGACCGTCGAGCGGGCGCTGGAAAAACATGGTGCCCCGGTCTACGTGCGGCACGAGATCGTGCACAACCGCTACGTGGTGGACACCCTGGCCAAGGCCGGTGCGGTGTTCGTCGAGCAGACCGACGAGGTGCCCGAGGGCGCCATCGTGGTCTTCTCCGCCCACGGCGTCGCGCCGACAGTTCACGTAGAGGCCGCCGCGCGCAATCTGAAGACCATCGACGCCACCTGCCCGCTGGTCACCAAGGTGCACAACGAGGCCAAGCGGTTCGCCCGCGACGACTACGACATCCTGCTGGTCGGCCACGAAGGCCACGAGGAGGTCGTCGGGACCGCTGGTGAGGCACCGGACCACGTCCAGGTGGTCGACAACCCGGATGCCGTCGACAAGGTCACCGTTCGCGACCCGAACAAGGTCATCTGGCTGTCCCAGACCACGCTGAGCGTCGACGAGACCATGGAGACGGTGCGCCGGCTGCGGGAGAAGTTCCCGACGCTGCAGGACCCGCCCAGCGACGACATCTGCTACGCCACCCAGAATCGCCAGGGCGCGGTCAAGGCGATGGCCCCGGAGTGCGATCTGGTGATCGTGGTCGGCTCGCGCAACTCGTCGAACTCGGTGCGCCTGGTCGAGGTCGCTCTGGGTGCCGGCTCGAATGCGGCCAAGCTGGTCGACTACGCCGAGGACATCGACTCGGCGTGGCTGTCCGGGGTCACGACCGTCGGCGTCACGTCGGGGGCGTCAGTTCCCGAGATCCTGGTCCGCGGCGTGCTGGACCGGTTGGCCGAGTACGGCTACGGCACTGTGCAGCCGGTGACCACCGCCAACGAGACGTTGGTGTTCGCGCTTCCGCGTGAGATTCGTCCCGCCCGCACCTAGGTTCGGTCAGCGGTCGGAGGGCCAGGACTCGGCGTCCCACTCACTTGTGCGACGTGGCCGGGGTTCCTTCGCATGATCGTCGCCCTCGCCGCGATACCGCACCCGTGACACCGGGTGGTGGCTGCCGCTGTCTCCGTTGGCCCGGCCCGGCGGCCGCTGCCGTGGCGGTGGCTCGTAGGGCGGATACGGCTCGTAGGACGGGTAGCCCTCAGGCGGCTCGAACCGGCTGCTGCGGTGCGGCGGTGCGCCGTAGGGGTCGCGCCGTTCGCGAGGCTCGCGAGGTTCACGTCGGGACGGGGAGGGCGTGCGGCCGTTCTGGTCGCGCGGCTGGCGCCTGCGCCGCGAGGCATCGGTGAAGTCGGGATCGTCGTCCGGGCTCGGGCGACGCCGGCTCGATGAGCGGCGGGGGCGCTCCGGCGCCTCGGTGATGTCCTCCAGCGGGGGACGAGCGTGCCGGGAGCGGGTGGGCGCGGGGCGTTTGGCGGGCCGACCCGAGCGGGGCTGCCTTCGTGCGGTGGCAGGACGTTCGATGCCGTGCTTGGGTGCTTCCTCGACGTCGTCCTCGTCGACGTTGCCGCGGCGGAGGCCCGAGAGTTTCGCCGCCAGCCCGGCGAACAAGCCAGGCGCCGCGTCGTCGGCATCGGCATCGGCGGCGCCGGTCGCCACTGTCGATCGGGTCGACATCGCGAAGTACCACCGCACCAATCCGATGAGCAGCACGCCCGCCGAGGTGAACAGCATCAGCGGGAAGCGCTCGATCAGGGGGTAGCCGAAATTGATCAGGGTGTCCTTGATGCCGGTGAACTCGGCGCCGTGGAACAGGAAGTAGGCGCTCGGCACGGCGACGAACAGGATCAGCGGGGGCTGGATGACGGCGGTGAAGATGCTGGACTGCCGGACCGCCAGCACCGCGGCCACACAGCCCACGGCGTACAGGGCGCCGAAGACGTTGCCGAGTTCCTTGTTGCCGGCGCCGGCATCGAACGCGAATCCAATTGTGGTGGCGATCACAGCAATCAGGACGGCACCCCACCACGGCACGCCGGGGAGATTCGGATGCGCCGAGCGATTCGCGGCCGCCACCGACGACCTGGCTCGCTGTGCTGACACACGTAGACCGTACCGTTTCCGGCTGAATGTGGACCGTCGGCGGGGCCGTGAGCCGACGGGTCTGCCAGACCTTTCTCCTAGACTGTGTTCCCTGTGAGCCTCAGCCTCGGAATCGTCGGCCTGCCCAACGTGGGGAAATCCACCCTATTCAATGCGCTGACCCGCAATAACGTGCTGGCAGCCAACTATCCATTCGCCACGATCGAGCCGAATGAGGGCGTCGTTCCGCTGCCCGATCCGCGGCTGACCAAGCTGGCCGAGATCTTCACGTCCGAGCGGATCCTGCCCGCTCCGGTGACCTTCGTCGACATCGCCGGCATCGTGAAGGGTGCCTCCGAGGGCGCGGGCCTTGGCAACAAGTTCCTGGCGAACATCCGTGAGTGCGACGCGATCTGTCAGGTGGTCCGGGTGTTCGCCGACGACGACGTGGTCCACGTCGACGGCAAGGTGGATCCGAAGTCCGATATCGAGGTGATCGACACCGAGCTGATCCTGGCCGACCTGCAGACGCTGGAGAAGGCGGTGCCGCGGCTCGAGAAGGAAGCTCGCAACAACAAGGACCGCAAGCCGGTGTACGAGGCCGCGGTGGTGGCCCAGCAGGTGCTCAACGACGGCACGACGATGTTCGCCGCGGGCAAGAAGGTGGATTCGGGGCTGCTGCGTGAGCTGAACCTGTTGACCACCAAGCCGTTTCTCTACGTGTTCAACTGCGACGAGTCGGTGCTCACCGATCCCGAGCGGGTCGCGTCCTTGCGGGAGATGGTCGCGCCGGCCGATGCGGTGTTCCTCGATGCCAAGATCGAGGAGGAGCTCCAAGAGCTTGACGATGAGTCGGCGGCCGAGCTGCTGGAATCGATCGGGCAGACCGAGCGCGGGCTGGATGCGTTGGCACGGGCCGGTTTTCACACCTTGAAACTGCAGACCTATCTGACCGCAGGGCCAAAAGAGGCCCGCGCGTGGGTGATTCACCAGGGCGATACCGCGCCCAAGGCGGCAGGCGTCATTCACACCGACTTCGAGAAGGGCTTCATCAAGGCCGAGGTCGTGTCGTTCGACGACCTGGTTGAGGCTGGGACGATGGCCGCGGCCAAGGCTGCGGGCAAGGTGCGGATGGAGGGCAAGGACTACGTCATGGCCGACGGCGATGTGGTCGAGTTCCGCCACGGACAAACATCTAAGACAAAGCAGTAGTCGAGGTCCTCCGAATGATCGTGTGGCTGAACGGTACTCACGGTGCTGGCAAGACAACGACGAGCTCATTCGTTCAACAACTGATTACCGGCTCGCGAGTGTTCGATGCCGAGATGATCGGCCAGGTGCTCATGAACATCGAGCCGGGTCTGCCCGAGACGGATAACTTTCAGCATTGGCCACCCTGGCGCCCGCTGGTGGTCGAGACCGCTCGCCGACTCGTCGAATACACCGGCGCTCCGTTGGTCGTGCCCATGACTGTCTTGGTTGAACAGTATTGGCGCGAGATCAGCGACGGCCTCGCCCACTATCGCGTGCCGGTGCGGCACTTCGTGCTGCATGCGGATCAGGACACGCTGCGCAGGCGAATCAACGGGGACCTCGTCATGGGACCCTCAGAATTTCGTCTGGACTATCTAGAAGCCTATTCGGAAGCGGCCCGAACATGGTTGCACGACGAGGCTGAGGTCGTCGACACCACGCATCTCACTCCAGATGACGTGGCCCGCCAGATCGCGGCCGCAGTCAATGGCCAGCTTTAGGGTGGTTCGTGGTCGAGTTCCGGTTCAACGTCTAGGGGTGGGCTTGTTGAAGTACTGCACCAGGCAGAACTCATGGCCTTCGGGATCCAGCATGTTCAGCACGACTCCCTCGTCGTAGTCATGTCGGAAGCCCGAGAAGCTTCCACCGAGTTCCTCGATCTGCTGACGTCCGGTGTCGATGTCATCGACCTCCACATCCAGGTGGATGCGTACCTTTCCGGCTTTGGGTTCGGGTACGCGCTGAAAGGTGAGTCGCGGAAACGGCCCTGAGCGCGAGCCCGCAGTCGCCCAGTTCGGATCATCCCCATGCTCGCTCGACGCTGGGATATCGAGCAGGGCGGCCCAAAAGGCCGACATCCGAATGGGATCAGCGCAGTCGATGGTCACTCCAGACCAGCGGTTTGCCATTATTTGTCCCCTCGAGGTTCCTCCACACTTCAATACTGCATTGAGTGAGAAATCTCGCAGGGGTGCACTCGCACTTCTTCTGCGGGAGTTCTCACTCAACGTTCGCCACGGCCGTCCGTGTCAACCACTCGCGCATTGTTGGGACGTTTATCGGCACCGCAAACTGGGCGAGTTCCGGTTCAATGTCTAGTCAGCAGAAGAGGGCTTAACCGGGCCGAACGGCAACTCGCTCGAAAAGCCGCCGAGGATGGCGAAGCTTCGTACGCTGAACTGCGGATCCTCTTCGACCTCTCGGAGGTGCGGTGAAGCCAGAAGATGTTGTACGCGCAGAATTGAATGCATGGCATGGGCTTGACGTGGACGAAATCGTCAGCCACTTCCATCCGGATGGTGTCTGGGACAACGTCGCATTGGGAGCGCACCACGGACACAAGGAAATTCGCGCATCCGTTGAGGGCTATGTTCGGC
The DNA here is from genome assembly GCA_023264735.1 of Mycobacterium sp. Taxonomy (GTDB): domain Bacteria; phylum Actinomycetota; class Actinomycetes; order Mycobacteriales; family Mycobacteriaceae; genus Mycobacterium. The sequence continues at coordinate 40,203 of JAHFVD010000029.1, forward strand.
GGACGGAGTCTGCTGACTTGCGTCTGTTGAACGTTGCCGTCAACGGCAATGTGGTGTTGACCGAGCGGATCGACACGATGGTCTACGACGGTCGTGAGATCTCAGCCCGTTGTATGGGTGCATTCGAGGTACGTGACGACAAGATCGTCGCCTGGCGCGACTACTTCAACGTTCCGTGAAGAAGAGGCCACCGCGGAAGTCCAGGAGCGTGTTAGTTTGAGCGGCGTGGCGGCGATGTCTGCCACACTCTGCGCTTCCAGGTGAACGACTACCTGAATCATTGCGGAGGGGCCTGAACTGATCAGGACATGTCCGAATGGGGTGCTGCGCTTCTTTGGTGCGCCACTTTGACGAAAGGACATGACAGTGACCAGTAAGGACGACAAGAACCTCCAGCAAGTGCTCGACAAGATCGCGGGCATGGACGAGCCAGCGAGGGATGTCATGCGGCGCCTCCATGAGGTGATCGTCGCTGCTGCACCGGAACTCAAGCCGCGCATTTGGTACGGCATGCCAGGCTATGCCAAATCCGCGAGCAGTCCCGTCCTCGTCTTTTTCCGGAACGACGACGTGATGAGCCTCGGGGTGAGCGACAAAGCCGGGCTCAAGCCCGCCGGGGGTAGGGACGGGCGATTGATTCCCGCGGCCTGGTATTTCGACGGCCTGGACGACGTCACCGAGCGGCGCGTCGCCGAGATCATCCGCGCCGTGATCGAGTAGCGCGCGATGAGTTCCGCCGGGCATGCGAGTCTCAACAGCATGGGAACTCTGAGTTACACCGCGACCGTGTCTCTTGACGGCTACGCAGCCGACGCCGACGGCGACTTCCAGTGGTCAGCCCCGAACGGGGATGTGTTCGACGTCCATGTCGAGCGCATGGGGGAAGTGTCGACCGAGGTGCTGGGGCGCAAGACGTACGCACTGATGCAGTACTGGGAGACCGATCCCGTCGACGAGGTCTGGACCCCAGTCGAGCAGGAGTTCGCCCGGCGCTGGCGGCGCATCGAGAAGGTGATCGCGTCGTCGACGCTGACTCAGGACGACGTCAAACCGGGCCGGGACCGCCTCGTGCCCGATCTGAGCTTGGACGAGTTGCAGCGGATCGTCGCCGGCGCGACGGGTGTCGTCGAGATCTTCGGGCCCACAGTCGCGGCCCCGGCGATCCGTGCCGGCCTGGTCGAGGAGTTCCAGTTCTTCGTGGTGCCGAAGGTGGTGGGCGGCGGCCTGCGAGCCCTACCCGACGACGTGCGTCTCGACCTGACGCTCACCGGGCACAGCATCTTCGACAACGGCACCGCACATCTGCGCTACGTGCCTCGCTAGGCGGCGCCGATGATCCGGCGTGCTTCGGCCGTTGGTTGCCGAACGACGACGACGCCATCGTCACCTCGCAAGTTGACCTCGAAGTACTTGGCGATGGCAGGGAGCAGCTTCCTCAGCACTATCTCTTCATCCACACCGATCCTCGCGGCAACGCCCTGGTAGAAAGCCGCACCGTCGTTCTCGTCACAAAGCTCTACCGATGCCCGAAGGGCGGCCAGTTCATCGGGCATCGGCGCGTGTGCAGGCTCGATTTCTGGCTTCAAAGATGCTGTCGGCCAAGCATTTCGGGTCCACAATTGATCAAGTTTTGCCTTTATCGACTCGGTACCTGGCGGCAGCTCGACGTGTTCGATTGAGCTGTACGTCTCCTCCATGCATGAACGTACCGCCGCTCGTGCGCGACGTTCACTCATGCCCCAAATTGCAGCTTCGGCGGCCAAGTCGTCGACGGTGACGTTGTTGATGCTCGTCTTACCGTTGATCACGTGACCCGTGCCCTTGAAAGCGGGGTCCAGGTACATCACCGGGGCGGTGTCATAGATGGGGGCCAAGGACACGCTCCCATCACGACCGATCATTACCGAATAGTTCTTGGAGTGCGCGTCAGCGTTGCCAATCACGACGTTAAATGTCACAGCTCTCAGCAACGCTGACCGAAATCCGTCGGGGTCCAGGGCGCGTGGTGCGGCTGCGCGCGCTACACGTCGTAGTCTCGACCCCAAACGGGTTGCCTCACTGGTGCTCTCATACTTGGCCTGGGGATCGAGACCTAACGCCTGACAGAAGTCCTCCTGGTGGAGTCGATGACCATCAGGGCTTCGGTCGTAGCGGACAACAACAATGGCCTCGCGTTCTTCGAACCGTTGCAAACGCGACTCGGCAGCACTGATGCCTGCCCCGCGCGCCACTCGTAACGCCCAATCTTCGCTCTGAATAAGAAATTTCACGGCGCCAAGGGGCTCGGGCTTGATGATGTGGGTCGAGGCCGCACCTGCCTCAGGCCAGCCCCAGCTACCGTCGGGCAGGGCCACCAATAGAACTTTGTCTTGAATACCGGCGAGCGATGCCTGCGGCGTGGTGCCCTCAGGCAGGTGGTAGGCCGGTAAGTCGGCGATCAGGCTGTCGACTTCTTGCTTCGTCAACTGGCGGACTTGGCCGGCGCCAGGGGTTGTCCCGTCAGGGAGAATCTGGACAGCGCCGGCGCATTCCGCGCCTACACGTTCCAACAGCGTCATCGTGTCGTTGATTGGTACGCGCGCCTCGGCGGCGATGTGCTGGCGCAGGTTGCCTTCTGGCAGAAGACCTTCGATGAATGCCGACACCCGCAACGACCCGCGCTGATCTTGGATCGGTTGTCGTGCGATGGGCAATGCCAGAGACAGGACCCGACTCCCCTCCCCGAAGGTGTCGAGCGCCTCCTCGGTGAATTCCAGACGCAGGCGAAATCTGCGTGGCTCGCTGAGCGTGGCGACGCGGACACCGTACAACCACACATCCAGTGTCTTACGTGCCATCGACTACCTTCACTCGAGAGAATTTTGGTACCAGCGCAACGGCGATGCCGCACTCTGACAGCGCGCGCAGCGCTATGTCGACGCTGACAGGTTCCCCCCGCTCAAGGCGGGAGATGGTCATGCGATTTACTCCGATGCGGTTTGCGAGCTCATCCTGATTAAAGCCTCGAGCCTGGCGAGCGCGCCGAACGTGCTCGCCGAGTTCATCGGTGCCATAGACGAGCGGGACAGGGTGATACATATTTCGATCATACGGCCGATTCATGCCAATGATTAATATTTCAATCATTAGGGCAAAGTCGAGAAATGATCGATATTTCGATCATTTGCATCCGGCACGCTGATGATTGATATATGTAGCACGAGCGCCAAGGTTGGAGCTCGGGCATGGTTCAGGCGGGCGTAAAGCTGACTAACCGTTGAATCTTGGCGGCGTCGCGAAACCGGAACTCCAGCTGAATTCCGTCGTGATCGCGACAGTCGACCATCGCACCGATCCTCGTTCCGCCGAGCGACCCAGGACTCAAGTCCCTCCGCCGACTCGGCGACGAACCCCACGTGGTCCCGTCCGGTGCGTGCCGGGTCGAACGTTGCGGAGGCGCGGATTCGGTACTCACGTGATGGACCACATTTCGAGCAGTGTCCGGACGGTGGCAACCAGAGCCAGCGGTCGATCCAGCATGGGGTGGTGGCCGGCCGCTGGGAGCTCAACGAACGGGCCTCGCAGCTGCAACATACTTCGGATGCGGTCGGCCATCTCGTCCGACACCAAACCAGCCTCGGAGCGGATATACCCAATGCGGCAACGCATTTCCGCCATCACGCGTTCGAGTTTCTCTTCGTCCGCCGGTGCCCGGCCTATGGGTACGTGAAAGATCTCCGGATCGAACTTCCAGAACCACCCTTCCCCCTCACGACGTACCGATTGGTCCCCGATATGGCTCCAGATGTAGGGGAGCACGGTGGTCTGCGCGGGCACTGGCGTGAAGCGCTCGAGGATTTCCTTTTTCGACCGATATCCGCTCGGGCGTTTGTTGCGGTCGCGAAGCCGTGCCTCTTCCGGCGCCTCATCCCGTAACGGTGTGTCGATGTTGATGATGCTGTCGATCTGCTTGCCGTAGCGGCTGGCCGCAGCCGATGCGACGGAGCCGCCCATGCTGTGGCCGACGATGGTTGGTCGCCCCGACGGCCCTTCGGCTTCCGCTGCTGCCAGCACTTCGCGTGCCCAGGTGCGCGGGCGATACTCCGTGCGAGTCCCGCTGTCGCCGTGGCCGCTGAGGTCCGGTGCGATGACCCGGTGGGTTTTCGAGAATAACGGTGCGATGTGGTCCCACCATCCCGAATGGGCGGCTCCGCCGTGAACGAGCATCAGCGGGGGCAGATCGCGGCTTCCCCACGTGCGCAGGTGTATCTGGCAATCGTCAACGTCGATATCGGAATGCTCGGGTTTCTGGGCTAATGCTGCTACGAACCACTCCGGCAGGCTCTGGGGTGGCGGGGATTGGAGCGCCGCTCGCTTCCGTCCAATGAGAGCCACCGCAATCAGATACCGCGGGAAAAGAGATCGTGGAGAACCGATTTCATCGGTCCTGATCGCAATGACATCGTCACCGTTCCCATTCGTGCCCGCAGCAAATCGGCCAGTTCGCTGATTCTACTCGGCCGAATTCCGTTTCTTGCCTGAAGGTCGGCCATCGGGGATGGTGCTGAAGTGAGCAAGGCCCCAAGCCGTAAAGCACGCCTGGCGCATGCCGCCCAGCATGCCGAACTCTGGAATGCGGGCAAGAAGGACGAGTGGGTGGCCTCGTGGCGCACGATCTGCCCCGGCGAGGTCCGGATGTTCGACCCCGTCGGCACCGAGGAGAAGCACGGCTTCGCGGCCGCCACCTCCGACGCGTTCGACATGTTTCAGTCGATCCTCACGATTAACAGATCGCGCGCGAGCGACGCAGTCCCGCAGTGCATTTAGCCGATGTCGAGAAGCGGCGATTCGACATGGTGATCACCTACGACCATCAGCGCGTGACTGCGGCGGCCCGGCCGCTGCTCGACCGGCTGGCTTGATTGTTTGCTGTCAACACCGCGATCTTGAATTCACGGCGGGTTATCGGCCGCGCCAGTGCTGGCCACCGTTTCCAGGTGTGCCACAACGGGTTTCGGCGATTTTCGGTGGCCGGATAAACGCCCCGCAAAATTGACTGACACGACAAAAACTCACGTCTCGACAGGTATAGATGTTTCTATCGCAATGAAGCGGCAGGTCTACGCGTGGTTGGGGGCGACATGTCTGGTAGACACACGTCGAAGGCATCGGCGAAAAGTAAGCGCTGCCGTGAGCCATATATGTGGCTCGGCGCGGGCGCTGTGACACTGGGCGTCGGGGCGGCATTGGCCAGCGGGTCGGGGAGCGCTTCTGCCGACGCCGGTGGATCTTCTGGATCCGGCCCGTCGAGCAGCCATGCCGATTCGTCGTCAGGCACGGCAACGGGCTCCAGCAACAGGAGCCCGGCCAAGAGCACCGGTTCGATACGGACGTCGGCCGCCGGGGCCGCACCCAGCGTCCGCGCGAGTTCTGTCGCGACGAGTGCTCGGGTGACCCGGCCGCAGGCACCCGCTG
>JAHFVD010000029.1:45666-81537 GCA_023264735.1 Mycobacterium sp.
CGGCCGCTGCTCGACCGGCTGGCTTGATTGTTTGCTGTCAACACCGCGATCTTGAATTCACGGCGGGTTATCGGCCGCGCCAGTGCTGGCCACCGTCCGTCTCGGTGACAAATCCCGTCGCGGGTCTGCTGTCACAGGTCTTGGCGACGTTCGGGGTGAAAGCTCCGGCCGCGGTGCCCTCGGCGGCGGCCGTCAACCCCCTCAGCGCGTGTGGCCCCAACAAGGACTGCTCCAATGTGAACCTGAGTGGGGCGAACCTGGCTGGCCAAAACTTGACCGGATACAACTTCACCGGCGCGAACCTGTCGGGGGTGAATTTCACCAAAGCCAATCTGACGGGGCTGAATCTGCAGGGGTTTGATCTGACAGGTGCGACGCTGACCGGCGCGGTTTTGACCAATGCGAATCTCTCCGGCCAAGACCTTCAGGGCCGGAATCTGGTGAAGGCGACATTGGTCGGGGCCAACCTAGCGGGTGCGACCTTGACCGGGGCGACGCTCACGTCTGCGAACCTGACCAACGCCAACTTGGCCGGGCAGAACCTTCAGGGAGTCACCCTGACCGGAGCAGTCCTGGCAGGCGCGAACCTGAGCAACGCCACGTTGATCGGGCAATATCTACAAGCCGTGAACCTGGTCGGGGCGAACCTGTCGGGGGCAAACCTGACCAACGCCAACCTGACGTCCGCGAACCTCAGTGGGGCCAACCTCACCGGTGCCAATCTCACGAATGTCGTCCGGTAGGAGAGCCGCCGAGACACCCGGGCTTGTCGGAGGCCGCGCCTAGGCTCCGACACCATGAACTTCATCTCGACTCGCATCATCACCACCGACATGCGACGGCTGGTCTCGTTCTACGAGCTGGTCACCGGCGTCGCCGCGGTGTGGGGCAACGAGTTGTTCGCCGAGATCCCCACGCCCATTGGCACATTGGCCATCGGCAGCGATAAGACAGTGCCGCTGTTCGGCGTGGGATCAGCCGAACCGGCGGCTAACCGGAGTGCGATTCTGGAGTTCATCGTCGAGGACGTGGACGCGGAATATCACCGTCTCCGCGACTATCTCGACGAGGTCGTCACTGAACCGACAACCATGCCGTGGGGCAATCGCGCGCTGTTGTTCCGCGACCCGGACGGAAATCTCGTCAACCTGTTCACCCCGGTCACCGACGAGGCCCGGGCGAAATTCGGTGCCGCCGCGCCGCGCTAGTATCCGCGAATGCGTGGAACACGGGCGTCCAGGGTGGGTGTCGGCATGATCGCTCTCGCACTGATCACTGCGGGGTGTGGGGGTTCGGGCTCCGGCGGCCAACAAGCCACCAGCGCGCCGGCCACCTCGACCACCCCGGTTGCCAAGCAGGCGGTCGCCTTCGGAACCTCGGTCGACATCGCCGCGGACGGCGGCACCGCGACCTACACCGTCGACAACCTGCGCCCGGTGCCGCCCGACGCCCAGATCGTCCCGGCCAAGGGCACGATGTACGCCGTCGACGTGACGATTGTCGCCAAGACCGGTACGACGGCCTACAACGGCTTCTGGTTCGTCGCGAGGGCTGCCGACGGGTCGAACATCGCACCAGCCGTCGGTGCGGTCCAGCCGGGCATCACCTCCGGGCAACTTCCGCAGGGCCAACAGCTCGCCGCTCACGTCGCTTACGATGTCCCTCAGGGCAAGACGATCACCGCGATCATGTTCCGCGATCCGAAGGGCAAGCTGTTGGTGGTGTGGGCGACGGGGTAGCGGGTATGCGACGCACTCTGAAACGGTCGGTGGCGGCACTCATCGGGGTAGCCGCGCCGATAGCGTTCGCCTCGGCTGCCTTCGCCGACTCGGCCCAGTACACCATCGACCAGCTGCAGGCGCAGGGCTACATTGTCGCGATCAACTGGGTCGACGGAAACACCGGTGCTCCGTTGTCATCGTGTCGGGTTGTGGCCGTTCACAATCCGGACAGCTCGCCGGGTGAGTCGAGCACCGCGACCACCGTCTACGTCGACTTGGCATGCCCGCGTCAACAAGCGCCGGTCGGTATCGGCGTCGGTATCGGCTGAGTGCGCCGGCCAATCAGTCTGCGATGACTTGGATTTCGTCGCCGAGCCGGTAGGTCTCGATCAGTGGCAGGACATCCCCGCTCCAGAATCGTCCGGGGTCGAACCAGTTCTCGTTCTTCTCGGTGGTCAGCAAACCCATCTCCTCGTAGGTGATGGCGACCGTCTCGGCACAGTAGGCGGTCTGCAGCCCCATCTCTCGCTCGGCGAGTTTGCGCTTCTCAGCAGACTCGCGAACCTTCTTGTGCACGACGGGGATTCCGCGGGTCCAGTCGCTGACGGTGGGGAGCCGGCCGCGAAGCCAGCGACCGGTCAGCCGCGCGGTCGAGGGAAATGGGGTGCCGTCCATCCGGGCGATCACCTCGAGCAGGCGGTCTTCCTGTTCGCGGGTGACGTGCGGGGTGAGCTGGCGCAGCCAGCAGCGCTGGCCGTAGTGGTGCAGCCATTGTTCGATGGCCTCGCGGGCATCGTTGAGTTGCACCCCGCGGTGATTGGTGCCCGTCCACAGGTCCAGGAGTTTGTGGCCGAGCTCGGCGTGCCAGATCAACGGGGGCAGATCGTCGATGGCCACCGTCATGCCGACGTGGTTGACGGGTGCATTGGTCAGGGTCTGGATCGCCCGGTCGGGCCCGGAGCCGCCGCGGAACAGCCAGACGTCACCGGTGCGGGTCTCGTTCAGCGCCTGTGTCAGCGACACGGTGTGCTCGGTCACCAGCGCAGCATAGTGTGATCGCATGCGTGGCATCTGGAAGTGGATCGGGCTGGCCGGTGCGGCCGGCGTCGTCGCCGGCGGTGTTCTCGTCGCGCGGGACCAGCGCAAGCGCAAGGCCTACACGCCCGACGAGATCCGTGCCAGGTTGCACCAACGGCGTGCCGAGGCTCAATCGTCGTCGTTGAGACAGTAGTGAGAGCGATGATTAGCTCGAAATATCGCTCTCATTACTGTCTCAACGCAAGAACTAGGTGGCCACCGCGTAGAGCCGGTGGGTGCCGCTGAACCCCTTGAGTTCAGCGTCGCGCCCCTGGTCGAAGGACTGCTGATCGCCCACCGCGGTGCGCACGGACTCGCTGACCAGGATCTCGCCCCCGTCGGCCTGGCTGGCGACCCGGGCGGCCATCGCCACGTTGCGGCCGAACACATCGTCGCCACGCAGCACCGACTTACCCATATGGATGCCGATCCGTACCCGAATACTGTTGTGCCGCGCCCGTTTTGCATCGCGCTCCAGCGCGCGCTGCAGTGCCACCGCACAGCTCGCCGCGGCGGTGGGATCGGCGAAGGCCACCATGAACCCGTCGCCCTGGCTTTTGACGACGTGGCCGTCGTGCGCCTTGACCAGTCGACGGACCAGCCGGTCGTGGCTGCCGATGAGCCTGACCCACGCCCGGTCGCCGATGCGTTCGTTGAGTGCGGTGGACTCCTCGATGTCGGAGAACATCACCACCAACTTGCCGTCGGGGGCCAGCCGGGCCAGATCCGGGCGCTCGACGTCGGCCCAGTCGGCGAGTTCCTCGATCGAGGACCGCACCGCACCGCCGAAGCCCTGGCTGCGCACCAGGTTGGCGGTCTGCCAGACGGTCTTGACCGCTTCGCGACCGCCCGTCCACAGCATGTTGCGGGTATCCAGACGGGCCCGCATCTCCTGCGCCTCGCGCTCGCTGGCCTGCAGGCGGGAGCGCAGCACGAGCAGCGCGACGGCCTCGCCCACGGCCAGTATTGCCAGAACCGCTGCCGCGATCGTCCAACCCACTCCTGCGCCGCCCTCCGGTCGGGAATGCTGAACTGATGATGCCTCCCTACTACGAGAGCAGATTCATCCGGGCCAATCACCCGGATCGGGCGCAGGCGATCTGGCTGCGCTGGACGCTGCTGCTGCCGGCGCCCGGCGAACCGGTCGCCGACGTGTGGGTGATGCTGTTCGACCCGGACGGCGCCGGCAATCGCGCGATCAAGGTGCCGCATCCGCTGACCGAGGCCGACTTCCTGTCCGATCCGTGGTCGGCCAGGATCGCCGAGACCGTGATCGACGACGTGCACGCCCGAGGGACACTCGACGGCGGCGCCTGGGACCTGGCCATCGCGCCCGGCGACGAGCCCGTGGTCAAGCTGCTCACCGACCGCTCCTATACGGCCAAGTTCCCGACCGCCAAGACCCAGGTGCGCCACCCGCTGGCCCGCTTCGACGGCACGGTCGCGCTGGGCGACACCCGCGTCGCGGTCGAGTCGTGGCGGGGCAGCGTCAACCACAACTGGGGCAGCAAGCACACCCCGGCCTACGCCTTCGGTCAGGTGTGTGGATTCGACGACCATCCGAACTCCAGCCTCGAAGTCGTCACCGCGCGCGCTGCGATCGGGCCACTGCGGTTACCGGCGGCGACGTTGTTCGTGCTGCGGCACGCCGGGTGGGAGGTCGCGGTGCGTTCGGTGGTGGCCGCCCGGCACACCCGAGGGTCCTACGAACCGTTCCGCTGGACGTTCGGCGGGCGCGCCGACGGCTTCGAGCTGCGCGGCGAAATCACTGCCGAGCCGCGCGATGTCATCGGGCTGACCTACACCGACACCAACTCCCAAACCAAGTACTGCTACAACTCCGCACTGGCAGACTGCCGAATCACCTTGTCCGGCAACGGTCTTGATGCCGAACTCACCGCGTCGCGGCGGGCGATGTTCGAAATTCTCACCGACGAACGACACGCCAGCGTGCCAGTGCTGGCCTAACGCTCGCGTCAAATTATTGCCAGATTCGGCTGGTTTGGCCCCCGCTGGCTGCGTAAACTGCGGCCGTGGGGGAGAGCTTGTCCTGGCCCGTCCTGAGGCGGGGTAAGGAACTTGCCGCGATCCAGGCGACGCTGCATGGTCGGCCCGGTACCTGCGGTACGTTGCTCCTTGGCGACGCAGGCGTCGGCAAGACCACGCTGGCCCGGATGGCCACCCAGTCGTTGCGCACCGGCGCGGTGTGGGTGGCCGGGACCGAGTCGGCTCGCGAGGTGCCGCTTGGGGTGTTCGCGCACCTGCTCGGTAGCCGTATGTCCGCCGACCCGGTGGCCATGTTGACCGACGCAATTCACACCGTTCGCCGCGAGAACCTTGCCGTCATCGGGATCGACGACGTCCACCTTGTCGACCACCTGTCCGCGACCCTGCTTCATCAGCTCGCCGTCGAGGGGGCCGTGCGCATTGTCGCGACAGCCCGCAGCGGTGAGCCGATCCCCGACACGATTACCGCGTTGTGGAAGGACGGCTATCTGGCCAGGCTTGATGTCGCCCCGTTCACCAAGGAAGAGGCGCTCGAACTCATCGAGACGGCGCTCGGCGGCCACCTCGAACAACTGTCGGCCGACCTGATGTGGGAGGCCTCGAGCGGCAATGCGCTGTTCGTCCGGCACCTCGTCGAAGGCGCGCTGGAAGCGGGAACCCTGAGGCGGGTCAACGACGTCTGGCAGCTGCGAGGCGAGGCAGGTGTCGCCGCGAAACTGGCTCCACTGCTCAGCAGCCGGCTCGACCGGTTGCCCGACGACGAGAAGCGCGCGCTGCAGCTGCTGGCCGTGTCCGAGCCGGCGACGTTGGCGGTCATGTCCGAACTCGTCAGCGCCGACACCATCGAGCGCGCCGAGCGTCGCGGCCTGATTCGGATCGTCGCCGACACCGGTACCGCCGATATCCACTTCACGCATTCCGTTATCGGCGAGGTCATTCGGCGCAACCTCGGGCAGATCGCGAGCCGGCGGCTACGGACTGACGTGTTGACCGCGATGGACCTGCACCCGCCGCAGAATCCGGCCCAACGGCTGCGTCGCGCGGAACTCTCTTTGCATGCCGATGGGAAGGTCGACGTCGAATTCCTTGCGCGTGCAGCCGAAGACGCGATCTCACTGATGAACATCACCCTGGCCGAGCGGCTGGCCCGCGTCGCCGTCGCGCAGGGTGGCGGCCTCGTGGCTAGCGAACTGCTCGCGCGGACGTTGCTGTGGCAGGGCCGGGCGCCGGAGTCCGAGGAGATTCTGGCGTCGTTCAACCCCGACACCCTCACCGAGTTCGAGCTGGCCCGCTGGGGGATGGCCCGAATTGCCAACCTGCAGTGGTCGATCGGGGACAGTAAAGCGGCCGCTGAGATCCTCGAGATGCTGCAACAGCGCATCAGCCACCCCAGGCTCCGGCCGGTTGTTGACGGCCTTGCCGCCGCGCTCGCGGTGCTCGACAACCGCCTCGAGGAGGCCGTCGCGCTGGCCGATCAGGTGCTGGCCGATCCGACCGCGCCGCCGATGGCCGTGGGGTGGGCCGTCTTCGGTGGTGGCATGGCCGCCGCCCTGAAGGGGTGCACCGCCGATGCGGCGCGGGTGGCTGCCCGGGGTCACGAGGTCTACGACAAGATCGACGGCCTGCTGCGATTCCTGCTGTCGTTGGGCGAGGTCCGGGCGCTGACTCTGGCCGGGGATTTCGATGCCGCACAGGCGCGTTCGGGTGACATCGTCCGCATCACCTCGCCCGGTCAGTACCGCGCCCGCGCGATGGCCAATGTCCTGGCCGGTACTGTCGAATTGGGCCGCGGACAATTGCGTGTCGCGATGGGCCGGCTGGAGGAGACTCTGGCCGCGCTCAGTGGAGAAGCGGCCGCGTCCTGGAATCTCCCCGCCAGATTGCTTCTGGTGCAATGTTATTGCGGACTCGGTGACGACGTGGCGGCCGCCCCGCTGGTGGCCGAACTGCGAGAACTCGTCAGCCGTGGCGCGACGATGTTCGAACCGCCCGTCCGCATCGCCGAGGCGTGGCTGGCAGCGGCCATGGGTCATCTCAGTGGTGCGATCACCGCAGCAATCGAGGCCGCCGATCTCGCCGCCGCGTCGGGACAACGCGCGATCGAGCTGATGGCCTTGCATGCGGCCGCGCGGTTTGGTGACAAGAATTGTCTGCTGCGGGTGGTCGAGGTGGCATCGGTGATCGGCGGCCCGCTGGCCGCGGTCGATGCGGCGCACGCCGCCGGTCTGATGAACGGTGATGGGGCAGCGGTGTTTTCGGCATCGCAGGAGTTCGAACGGATCGGCGCCCTACTGTCGGCGGCTGACGCCGCGGCACAGGCAGCGGCGCTGTTCGAGGCCGCCGGTCAGCGGCGCAGCGCACTGGAGGCCGCGGCCGCCGCGAATCGGCTGGGCACCGTCTGCGGTGGACTGAAAACCCCTGCGCTGTGCGTCACTTCGCAGCCACTGCCGTTGAGCCCGCGCGAGCGCGAGATCGCCCACCTGGTTGCCCGCGGGTTGTCCAACCGCGAGATCGCCGAGCGTCTTGTCGTGTCGACGCGCACGGTGGAAGGTCACCTGTACCGGATGTACCTCAAGCTCAACCTGACCGATCGTGAGGACCTGGGCAGGATCATCCGTCGTGAGGATGACGACCCGTCTGTCAGCGGGTGACGAACGAGACGACGGCCTCGCTGAAGGCGTCATTGTCATCGCCGGCAGCGGTGTGGCCGGCATCGGCGAGTTCGACGAATTCCGCTCCCGGCACCTTGGCGAGGAAATCCTGCACACCTTCGGCACTGACGACGTCGGAGAGCTCGCCGCGGATCAGCAGGATCGGGATGGTCAGGTCGATGGCGGCCTGCTCGAGGCGCTCCACCCGAACGAACGGATCGTCGTCGGGGGCGGTGAGGAACGCCGGATCCCAGTGCCAGAACCAGCGGCCTTCGCGGTGTCGCAGATTCTTCTTGAGGCCATCGAGGTTCTTCGGTCGCTTGCGGTGCGGCAAGTAACCGGAGATCGCCTCGGCGGCCTGCTCCAGGCTCTCGAAGCCGTGCACATGGCTGAACATGAAGTCCCGGATCCGGGCGCTGCCGCCCTTCTCGAAGCGCGGCACCACATCGACCAGCACCAGCTTGGTCACCTTCTGCGGCCCGGCATGCTTGGCGACCAGGATGCTGGTCAGCCCTCCCATGCTGGCCCCGATCAACGCCACCGGCCGGCCGATCTGCTCGAGCACCAGCAGCACGTCGGTGGACAGAGCGTCGACGGTGTACTCGGCGTTGGGCGCCCGGTCGCTGTCGCCGTGTCCGCGAGCGTCCAGCGCGATCACGTGGAAGCCGTGGTCGGCCAGCACCTGCCCGGTGTTCTTCCAGGAGAACCGGTTCTGACCGCCGCCGTGCAGCATCAGGATCGTCGGCCGGTCGGCCGCCTCGTGCGCGCCACGGTTCCATTCGTCGGCCACCAGGGCGAGCTCTTTGTCGCCCCGGAACTCAACGGTCTGCGAACCGCTCCTTGTACTGCTCACGGGCATCCTCTCGGCCGAACCTGAACAGCACGTTACCCAGGGGTGTTCGCGATGACTTTCGGCACCCCGACAGGTCAACCCCATCGACACCCAACGACAGGAGATCGCCCGTGCCCACCATCACCCCGTCGCTGTGGTTCGACGACGACCTCGAGGAGGCGATGCGGTTCTACACCGGCATCTTCCCCAATTCGTCGATCGAATACGTCAACCGCTACACCGAGGCCGGTCCCGGCACAACCGGTGAGGTGCTGTCGGCCGGGTTCAACCTCGACGGCACCCGGTTCGTCGGGATCAACGGCGGCCCGGTGTTCTCGTTCACCGAGGCCGTCTCGTTCCTCATCGAGTGTGCTGACCAGGCCGAAGTCGACTACTACTGGGACGCGCTGGTCGCCGGCGGCCAGGAGTCCCAGTGCGGCTGGCTCAAGGACCGGTTCGGGCTGAGCTGGCAGGTGGTGCCCACCCGGCTCTACGAGCTGCTGTCCGACCCCGACGCGGCGCGGGCGGCGGCCGCGACCACCGCAATGCTCGGGATGCGCAAAATCGTCATCGCCGATCTGGAGGCCGCCGAAGCGCACCCGTGACGGCGCTCACAGGTCCTACCGGTAGCCTTTCGCCCCAGTGCGGGTGATCCGGCCCGTAGTGCCGCAGTAGGGAGAGCAATGGCTGACGAGCCTGCCGCGTCCGAGGACGAGGCTGACACGCCAGAAGAGGCTGACACGCCAGAAGAGGCTGACACGCCAGAAGAGGCTGACACGCCAGAAGAGGCTGAGGAGACCACCGAGGCCGCGACCGACGACGGTGTTTCGAGCGTGACGCCGGCGGCGAAGCCCGCACGGTCCCGTGGCGTCCTGGTGGGGCTGATCATCGCGACCGTCGTGGTGCTCGCCCTGGCGGGCGTCACAGGGTGGCTCGGGTATCGCTGGTACGAGGCCAAGGAGGCCAACCAGCTGCGCGAGCTCCTGGTCAGCGTCGGCAGGCAAGGCGCGATCAACCTGACCACCATTCACTTCGACGAGGCCGACAAGGACGTGCAGCGCATCCTCGACTCGGCGACCGACGCGTTCTACGACGACTTCGCCAAGCGGTCCCAGCCGTTCATCGAGGTGGTCAAGCAGGCCCAGTCCAAGTCCGACGGCCAGGTGACCGAGGCGGGGCTGGAGTCGGTGACGGGCAACGAAGGTCAGGTGCTGGTCGCCGTCACGGTCACGACATCCAATGCCGGTGCAGCCAACCAGCCGCCCCGCTCCTGGCGGATGCGCTTGACGGTCAAGAAGACCGCTGACGACCAAGCGAAGGTTTCGAAAGTGGAGTTCGTACCGTGACGACTGACGACAAACCCGATACCCCCGATCCCGAGGCAGTCGAGGAGGAGACCACCGCGGTGGAGCTCACCGAGGGCGACGCAGAGGGCGACTCCGTGGAGGCGCCCGCCGCCGAGTCCGAAGCGCCTCCGAAAAATGGCGGCACGCTGCGCGTGGTGGCCATTGCGGTGCTGGCCGTCCTGACGGTCTCGCTGATCGCGGCCGGCGGCTACTTCGGTTGGAAGGACTGGTCGCAGCGCGATGCCGACCGGGCCCGCACCGAATCCGTGCAGGTCGCCAAGGACTCGACCGTCGCGCTCTTGAGCTACAAGGCCGAGACCGTGGAGAAGGATCTCGGCGCGGCGCGTGACCGGCTGACGGGAAGCTTCCTGGACGCCTACACCCAGCTGGTCAACAACGTCGTCATCCCCGGCGCCAAGCAGAAGAAGATCTCCGCGATGGCCCAGGTGCCGGGCGCGGCATCGGTGTCGGTGTCGCCCAAGGGCGAACACGCGGTGGTGCTGCTGTTCGTCAACCAGACTGTCGTGATGGGCGCCGACGCGCCGACCAACACCGCTTCCAGCGTCCGGGTGACTCTGGACAAGGTCGGCAACCGTTGGCTCATCTCGGGGTTCGATCCGGTCTAGCGAACGGGGGGTTTCGATGACGGAGCCACGCTGGATTGACGTCTCGGCGCCGGCGGTGCAGCTGCGCGCCCTGACCTGGGGACCGGATGACGGTCCGATTGCCTTGTGCCTGCACGGTTTTCCCGACACCGCCTACGGATTCCGGAAGCTAGCACCGCATCTGGTGGCCGCCGGCTACCGCGTCATCGCCCCGTTCATGCGCGGCTATGTCCCCTCGTCGATCCCCACCGACGGCAGCTATCACATCGGGGCGGTGATGGACGACGCGCTGCAGGTGCGCGCCGCGTGCAACCCCACCGACGCCGATGTCGTCATCGGCCACGACTGGGGTGCCGCCGTCGCCACCGGCCTGGCCGCGCTGCCTGCCACCCCGTTCGTGAAGGCCGTCGTCATGTCGGTGCCGCCGCCTGCGGCGCTGCGGCCGCGGGTCGGCAGGCCGCTGGCCAACCGGAGCCGCCTGCTCCGACTGGTGCCGAGGCAGTTCGTGCGCAGCTGGTACGTCAGCTACTTCCAGCTGCCGTTCCTGCCTGAGCGCTCACCGTCCTGGATCGTCCCCCTGCTGTGGCGGCGCTGGTCGCCCGGCTACAACGCTGCCGAGGACCTGCGCCACGTCGACGCCGCGATCGGCTCTCCGGACCGGTGGCGCGCCGCGCTGGGCACCTACCGCGCAACCATCCGCAACACCCGCCCGCCGTCCCGCTACGCCGAACTGCATCCCCGATGGCTCGAGGCGCCCCGGCTGCCGACCCTGTACCTGCACGGCAACGACGACGGTTGTATGACACCGGAATTCACGCCGTGGGTACGTGACATCCTGCCGCCCGGCAGCGACGTGGCGATCATCGAGCACGCCGGGCACTTCCTGCAGCTCGAACAGCCCGACGTGGTGGGCAAGCGGATCGTCGACTTCCTGTCGGCTACTTCTGCTTGAGGCTGGGGTGGCTGTGGGCCAGCATCGGCAGCAGTAGCCGCTTCGGGGTCAGCTGATAGACCACGGTGGCTGCGTGGTTGAGCCGCCCCGGTACGACGACCGGCTTACCGGCGGCCAACCCGTCCACGGCTGCTTTGGCCACATCCTCGGCCGACACCCACAGCGGCTTGGGCAGCGCGGCCTCGGCATCCGCGTCGGAGATGCCTGCGGCCTCGCCGAATCCGGTCTTCACCGGACCCGGGCACAGGGTGGTGGCCGTGACGCCGCTGGGTTTGAGTTCCTCGCGCAGGGCGTGGGTGTACGACAGGACGAAGGCCTTGGCCGCACCGTAGACGGCCTGGCCGGGCAGCGGTCCGAAGGCACCCAACGAGGCGACGTTGAGCACCGCGCCGCGCCGACGGCTCACCATGCCGGCCACGAACCGGGTACACAGGTCGACCACCGCGGCCACGTCGACCTCGACCACGTTCAACTCGGCGCCGGGCTCGGCGGCGGACACCGGACCGGTGGTGGACAGCCCGGCGTTGTTGACCAGGATGTCGACCTCGAGGCCAAGGGTGGCGACCCGGTCGGGGAGTGCAGCCCGATCGGCTGGCTTCGAAAGATCTGCTCCGACAACCGAACTGGGGCCACCGAGTTCTTCGGCCAGCGCCGTGAGCTGTTCGGTGCGCCGGGCCACCAGGACGACATGGTGGCCGCGGGCGGAGAGTTGCCGGGCAATCTCGGCACCGATGCCCGATGAGGCTCCGGTGATGAGCGCAGCCCGGTTGGGACCAGGAGGCGGCAGCACCTGGCCAGCCTAGGATACTGGCTGCTATGGCAGCCAGCAGAGCGATGACCGCGGTTGACGCGCAGATGTTCTGGTTGTCGGCCGTCGTTCCCAGCGACCAGCTCGTGGTGTACGCCTTCGACGGCTCGCCCGATGCTCTGGACGCTGCGATCGCGGAGCTACGGCAGCGGGCGCAGGCGTGCGACGAACTGCGCCTGCGAGTGGTCGAGCGCGGCGGCTGGCGCTACCCCCGCTGGAGCCCCCGTGAGGTCGGCGCCGAGCAGTTCGCTGTCCACCACGGCGGGGGAGTGGACTGGCAGGGCTGCCTGGACACCGCGGCCGGGCTGCGCTGCGACACGCTCGATCTTCGCCGAATGACTTGGCGCGCACACATTTTCCCGAAGGTTTCAGGAGTGCCCGGGGCCAGCGGGGTCGGCTCGGTGGTGGTACTGCAGACGGGCCATGCGTTCGCCGACGGTAGCCGGGGGACTGCGCTGGCTGGTGCGTTACTCGGCCGCGAACAGCCGGTTCCGGTGCCGGTTTCGGCCCGGCGCGGCTTCCTGCCGGTGCGCGGAATCGCCGCCGCGCGGGCGCATCGCATGCTGGTCCGCGATACCGAGGCGGGGCTGGTGCCGCCGCCCCCGCCGGGATGTCCGTTGCTCAGCATCAACCGGCGGCCGCTCGCCACGCCGGTGGTGCGGACACTGGTGCTGCGGCGCGATCAGCTTGCACGTCCCACCGTGACGATCGGGGTGCTGGTTGCGTTCGCCGACGCGCTGGCGGGGTATCTCGCCGCGCGGGGTGAGGACACGTCGACACTCGGTGCCGAAGTAACGATGGCCGGACAGCAGGATCCCGGCGCGCACAACAACTTTCGCAATGTCGGCATCGGCCTGCATCCTGAGGTGGACCGGGCACGGCGGGCCGAGCTGATCAGCACTGAACTGGCCGCCCAGCGCCGACGCGGCGAGCACCCGGCGATGCGGGCATCCGCCGTCGCGTCCGCGGCCATACCCGCAGCGCTGTTGCGCTGGGGGGTGCGGCAGTTCGACCCCGATGCGCGGGGCGCGACGGTCACCGGCAATACCGTGGTGTCCAGCGTGAACCGCGGGCCTGCCGATCTGTCGTTCGGCGGATTCCCGGTCCTGCTCGCCGCGGGGTTCTCCGGGCTGTCGCCGATGATGAGCCTGACCCACGGTGTGCACGGGCTCGGCGACACGATCACGATCAGCGTGCACGCCGATCCGGAGAACGTCGACGTCGACGACTACTGGGAGCGACTGGGGGCCGTACTGTCGGGCTGAGCTACAACAACCCGGTGATCGGCTACGTCGACGAGGCGTCTGCACAGCGTGGGGGTTGATGCTCTAGGTTTACCCGCGTGACTGCCTACAGTGTCGGACTGCTCATCCTGCGCGTGGTCCTCGGCCTGACCATGGCCGCCCACGGCTACAACAAGTTCTTCGGCGGCGGCCGGATCAAGGGCACCGCCGGCTGGTTCGAAAGCATCGGCATGAAGCCGGGCACCTTCCACGCACGGGTGGCGGCCAGCACCGAGATGGCGGCTGGCATCGGCCTGGCCGTTGGGCTGCTGACGCCGGTCCCGGCCGCCGGGTTCGTGGCACTGATGGTGGTCGCGGCCTGGACCGTCCACCGGCACAACGGCTTCTTCATCGTCAAGGAGGGCTGGGAGTACAACCTGGTGCTGGCGGCAGCGGCCGTCGCGCTCGCCGCGACCGGCGCAGGCAAGTACAGCCTGGACTACGCGCTGTTCCACGGCACGAGCGTCTACCCCTGGCTGCACGGCTGGTGTGGACTGCTCATCGCGGTGGTGCTCGGTCTGGGCGGTGGCATCGGGCAGCTGGTGATTTTCTACCGCCCGCCTGCCAAAGCCTGAGCTCCAACTTCGCCCAAACCAACGTTTGGCAGAGGTTTTGCGAGTAGAAGCCACCAAAACGTCGAGTTCGACGACCAGAATTCGGTTCAACGCTTGTTCATGCGGTGATCCAGCCAGGCCGTCGCCCGCTGCGCGGCTTCGCGGTGTTGCTCGGGCACCGTGAGCAAGCGCGTTGAGATCAGCGTTGGATCTACCAAGTGGGCATCGATTAGCGCGTCGACGAAGTACTGATCCTTCGGTCGCAGAGCGCACAGCTTCGACACGCAGAGGTCCTCTTTCTCCAGGCACCATCCGATGAACACTGGCTGCCCGCTCGGCGCGGCGGTGTTCTGGTTTTGAACCTTCACTAGCCGTGACCGCCATTCGGCGGGCAGCACGGCGGTATCGAGATCAACCCCGTCGATGCTGAATCCGTGCGCCTGGGCAAAGGTGGATAATTCCCCAGCGACGCCCTCGATTTCGTCCGCAAGACGCATGATCTCGCCGGTGTCATCGGCGATCGGGAGCACGTCGATCTCCAAGGACCTAGTTGCCTGAAAGGGCAGCTCGTCCTCAGTAAAGCTGCCCAATATGGCTTGGGAACCAACGATGATCACTTCTGAGATGCCTGCAATCTGGCAAGCGGTACGAATTGCGTGTTCGAGTTGGTCCCGTCTCATACCCTGGCCTCTTCCAGAGCGTGAGCGCGTTCGTCGTTTGTGAGCACTCCGCTCATTGGCGACACCTCACGCATCTCGATACTGTCGCGGTCTAAGCCAGTCAGAACTCGGTGAAGACTTGGAAGGTCTGCCCGATTGACGAGCTCACGCCAGCGAGCCACGTTGGCCGTATGGGGTTCTCCAGTCACTCCAGACTGCAGATGCTGAAGATTCCCGGCGATGACGGGCTGCCACGTTTGCAGACTCTGGCGCGTGAGTCTTCGGGCGATCTGGAGGTGAAGGCGCCAAGAGCGCCTTTCGGAGCGGGTGAGGTTCGGCTGGGCCGGATGACGAGTGACCTGAAGGCGGAAACCCATGCAGGACAGGAGCCGATCGAGCTGATCGTCACTGAGGGGAGTTCTGCTAGACAGGAACTGGCTGATCGAGGGCTGACGGACGCCGCTGATACGAGCCAGTTCGGACTGACTTGTGTGGGTCTGCTGCATTACGGCGCGCAGAATGTCAGGCTTGTCCGCCACGGGCAAACTATAGCAGTTATTACTATAGATAATCTAAGGTGAGTGACGTGACCCTCGTCGCGGCAGAAGGGCGAATCTTTGCTCGGTCGAAAAGTAGTGATGATCACCGGGGCCGCTCGTGGGATCGGTGCCAGCATGGCGCGACTGCTTCACCAACGTGGCGCACGGCTTGCGCTCATCGATGTCGACGAGGCCGCCCTGTCCATTCTCGCGAGTGAACTCGGAGGCGATTCCGTTGTGTGCATTGGCTGCAACGTCAACGACTTCGATGCCATGCAGGCTGCAATCGATACCGCGGTGACTCGACTGGGCGCGATCGACGTGGTGGTCGCCAACGCGGGCATTGAAAACTGGGCCCCCGTTCAAACGGTGGAGCCGGATGCCTTCCGGCGGGTGATCGAAACCAACCTGATCGGGGTCTTCCATACGGTCCGCGCAGCCCTGCCGTCCCTAATCGACCAACGGGGATACATCTTGGTGGTGGCTTCGGCGTCGTCCTACACCGCTATGCCCGGCATGGCGGCCTATGGCGCGAGCAAGGCTGGTGTCGAGCAATTTGCCAACGTATTGCGGATCGAGGTTGCCCACTATGGCGTCGGCGTCGGCTCGGCGCACATGTCGTTGGTGGATACCCCGATGCTACGCGAAACTCAAGCCAGTTCATCGGGATTCGCCGCGCTGCTGGCCTCGTTGCCGCGGCCTGCGCGCCGCCTTGTCTCAGCCGACAGCTGCGCGGCTCGTCTCGTCCACGCGATCGAACACCGTAAACGGCATGTGGACGTCCCACGATGGGTCGCCGCCGCGCGTTGGCTCAAGCCGGCGCTGTTAACACCGTTCGCGGAACGCGCGCTGAGCCGCCAGTTCCACGACATGGGGAAAGTCCCGCCGCGCAGGAATTCTCTCCCACCACACTAGAACGCGTTCTAGTGTTTCCGGCATGGGATTTCTGAAGCAGGAAGTACCCGTCATCGACTTCGAGACGTGGAGCAAGGGCACGCGCGCGGAGCGGATCAAGCCGATGGCCCGGCACTGGGCCGAGGTCGGCTTCGGCACTCCGGTGGTCCTGCACCTGTTCTATGTCGCCAAGATCCTGCTGTACGTCTTCGTCGGCGCACTGTTCGGTCTGGCCACCAAGGGCATCGACGGGTTCACCAACATCGGCACGTGGTGGTCGGAACCGATCGTCTATGAAAAGGCCGTCCTGTACACGATGCTCTTCGAGGTCGTCGGCCTCGGCTGTGGCTTCGGCCCGCTGAACAACCGCTTCTGGCCGCCGATGGGCTCGATCCTGTACTGGTTGCGCCCCAAGACGATCCGGTTGCCACCGTGGCCCAATCTGGTGCCGCTGACCAAGGGTGACAGCCGGGGCCCCGTCGACATCGTGCTCTATGCCGCGTTGATCGTGATGATTCTGGTCGCGTTGTTCTCCGATGGCACCGGGCCGATCCCGCAGCTGGGCACCACGGTGGGCCTGTTGCCGACGTGGCAGATCGCGACGGTCGTCACGTTACTGGCGCTGGCGGGCCTGCGCGACAAGGTGATCTTCCTGGCCGCGCGCGGCGAGGTGTACGGAGCCTTCGCGGTCGCGTTCCTGTTCGCCGGCGTCGACATCATCATCGCCGCAAAGCTGGTGTGCATGGCGATCTGGATCGGCGCAGCCACGTCCAAACTCACCCGGCACTTCCCGTTCGTCATCTCCACGATGATGTCCAACAGCCCGGTGGTGCGGCCACGGTTCCTCAAGCGGATGTTCTTCAAGAAGTTCCCCGATGACCTTCGGCCCGGCCGGATGTCGCACACCCTCGCGCATTTCAGCACCTTCATCGAGGGGCTGGTGCCGGTGGCGTTGTTCTTCTCGCACGGCGGCTGGCCGACCGCGATCGCGGCGTTCGTGATGGTCTGCTTCCACTTCGGCATCCTGTCGGCCATCCCGATGGGGGTGCCGCTGGAGTGGAACGTCTTCATGATCTTCTCGGTGTTGTCGCTATTCGTCGCGCACGCCCAGATCGGGATCACCGACATCACCACCCCGTGGCCGATCCTGCTGTTCCTGGCGCTCGCCACGACCGTGCTGCTCGGAAACACGGTGCCGCGCAAGGTTTCCTTCCTGCCCGGCATGCGCTACTACGCTGGCAACTGGGACACCACGCTGTGGTGTGTGAAGCCCGCTGCGGAGGCGAAGATCGAGCAGAACCTGGTGACGATCGCCAACATGCCTGCCGCCCAGCTCGAGAAGTTCTACGGCAGCAAGGAGGCCGCGCAGATCCCGCTCTTCATGGGATATGCGTTCCGTGCCTTCAACACTCACGGCAAAGCCCTGTTCACCCTTGCGCATCGTGCGATGGCCGGCGAGAACGAGGACGATTACTCCATCACCGACGGTGAACGCATCTGCAGCATGGCGATCGGCTGGAACTTCGGCGACGGGCACATGCACAACGAACAGCTCATCACCGCGATGCAGACGCGCTGCCACTTCGAACCCGGCGAGGTCCGCGTCGTCCTGCTCGACGGCCAGCCCCTCCATCGGCAACGGCAGGCCTACCGGCTCGTCGACGCGGCGACGGGCGAGTTCGAGACGGGGTACGTGCAGGTCGCCGACATGGTGAGCCGTCAACCTTGGGACGACACCCTGCCGGTATACGTGAGCAGTGGAGGTAAGCGCGGTCCGGGCTGACCGAGCGGTTGGTCGACCCGGCTGAGGCTGGCCAGCAGGGGCGTGTTAGAAATCGATGATCAACCCCCTGCAGAAGGAGTAGGCCGATGGCTGAAGCGGTAATTGTCGAAGCTGTACGTTCGCCAGTCGGCAAGCGCAACGGTGGACTGTCCGGTGTACATCCCGCCGAGCTGTCGGCTCAGGTGCTGGTCGGCCTGGCCGAACGTGCCGGGATCGATCCCGGGATCGTCGAGGACGTCATCTGGGGCTGCGTCACGCAGGTCGGCGAGCAGGCCCTCGACATCGCCCGCACCGCAGTACTGACCGCCGGCTGGCCCGAGACGGTGCCCGGTGTGACGGTCGACCGCCAGTGCGGCTCCAGCCAGCAGTCGGTGCACTTCGCCGCCGCCGGAGTGGTGGCCGGTCACTACGACGTCGTCGTCGCCGGCGGTGTCGAGTCGATGTCGCGCACGCCGATGGGCGCGTCGGTACCCAAAGGCACAGACCTGTATCCGGCCGGCTTCAAGGATCGCTACAGCCGCACCCCCAACCAGGGCATCGGTGCGGAGATGATGGCCGAGCGGTGGGGCCTCGACCGCACCGCGCTCGATCAGTTCTCGCTCGATTCTCATGAGAAAGCGGCTGCCGCACAGGATTCCGGTGCATTTGACGACCAGATCGTGGCGATCAAGGATGCCGATGGCAACCTTGTTCTGAAGGACGAGGGGATCCGCCGCGGCGGGACCATCGAAAAGATGGCCGCGATCAAGCCTGCCTTCTCCGAGAGCGGGGTGATCCACGCGGGCAACGCGTCGCAGATCTCCGACGGCTCCGCGGCGCTGCTGTTCATGTCCGCCGAGAAGGCAAAGTCGTTGGGGCTCAAGCCGATTGCCCGCGTGCACACCGCGACGCTGGCTGGTGCCGACCCGGTGATAATGCTGAGCGCTCCGATTCCGGCCACCCAGAAAGCGCTGGCGAAGTCCGGCCTGAGCCTGGACGACATCGGTGTCTTCGAGGTCAACGAGGCCTTCGCGCCCGTTCCGATGGCCTGGCTCAAGGAACTTGGCGCCGACGAGAAGAAGCTCAACCCCAACGGCGGCGCGATCGCACTGGGCCACCCGCTTGGCGGATCCGGCGCGCGGATCATGACCACCCTGCTGTACCACATGCGGGACAATGGAATTCGCTACGGCCTGCAGACCATGTGTGAAGGCGGCGGTCAGGCCAACGCCACCATCCTCGAGCTGCTCTAGGCATGACTGAGGTCGAGACCCCCGCCGCTCTTTCCGAGCGGCGGGGCAACGTCCTGCTGATCACCATCAACCGCCTCGACGCGCGCAACGCTGTCAACGGTGCGGTGAGCACCGCCGTCGGCGACCTGCTTCAGCAGGCCCAAGATGACGCGGACGTGTGGGCGGTCGTGATCACCGGCGCCGGTGACAAGTCGTTCTGTGCTGGGGCCGACCTCAAGGCAATCTCGCGGCGGGAGAACCTCTTTCACCCGCAGCACCCCGAGTGGGGATTCGCCGGTTACGTCCGGCATTTCATCGACAAGCCGACCATCGCCGCGGTCAACGGTGCGGCGTTCGGTGGCGGCACCGAACTGGCGCTGGCCAGTGACCTCGTGGTCGCCCAGGAGAGCGCCAAATTCGGCCTACCGGAAGTCAAGCGCGGCTTGGTCGCCGCCGCCGGCGGGGTGTTCCGCATCGTCGACCAACTGCCGCGCAAGGTGGCCATGCACCTGCTGTTCACCGGCGAGCCGATCACCGCGACCGAAGCGCTGGAGTGGGGCCTGATCAACGAGGTCGTGCCCGACGGCACCGCCGTCGATGCGGCTTTGGCTCTGGCGCAACGTATTACCGTCAACGCACCGCTGGCCGTGCAGGCCAGCAAGCGCGTCGCGGTCGGAGTCGACGACGGGGTCATCACCGCCGACGAGGCCGGCTGGTCGCGCACCATTAAAGAGATCGGTGCGCTGATGAGATCCGAGGACGCCAAGGAAGGCCCGCTGGCCTTCGCCGAGAAGCGCGAGCCGGTCTGGAAGGCGCGCTGACTACCGCGCGCCGACTGCCTTCTTGCCGTACACGCGCTCCATCAACGCGGTGTCGCCGCAGGTTCGGGCACGTATCGTCTTGCCGTCACGGAGGGTGAATACCTCGACATCCTGGCTGGTCTCGCCACCGACGGTCGCTTCGCTGAGGACGACGACCGTGTCGCCGTCGGCGAAGAAGCGCTGCGCCTGCACGACCGTGGTCTTCTCGCCCAGCCGTTTCAGCAACTCGCCGATCTCGGCCTTGCCGTGATATGTACCGCTGATCGTGCTCTCGCCGGGCTGCACCCACTCGATCTCGTCGTCGTACAGGCTCATCACTGTTTCGATGTCGCCCTTGGCGAAGGCTTCATAGCCCTTCTGGACTAGCGCGATGTTCTGCTGGGTTTGATTCGACATTCGTCAACTCCTCTTGTGTTTCAGCTGTGACAGGCAGGGCGCCTGTCACAGGTGGTCCATCTGGCGACACAGCCGCACCGCCTCCAGGTAGTTCGCGCTGCGGCGGGTGCACATCGGATGCGGTTCGTGTGTGCCGACGTGGATGCGGTCCAGGACAGCCCGTGCGCTCATGTTGAACCAGTGATGGCGGGGCGGTGTGGACAATATCGATGCACCGAAGTGGGGCATCGACGGCGTGGACAAGATGTGCGACATATCGTGATGCCTCCTTGCTTGTTGCAGTGACCTCGGCGGGGGCCGGGACAGCCAGGAGCGCTTTCCAGACAAGCACCGTCAGACGTGCAAAACCTCGTCAAGATGCATGAGATTCGATACCGTTTCCAGTGAACCCACAGCGATCTGCCCGTAGCCCAAGTCGGGAGGTAGTTGCTCATGGGGACGCGAATTCGTGAGTCGGGACTTCGGTGATGGTCACGTTGGAGGAATTCTCGCGCGTAGTCTCGGGGATCTACGACGCGGCGGTCAGGCCCGAAGAATGGGAAGACGCGCTGCACAGAATCCGGCAGCTTGTCGGGGGAGTCGGCGCGATGATCGTGTCTGCACCCGAGTCAAGCCGAGCCGTTCGCTTTGCTACCACGCTGCCCACAGAGGCCGGTACGAGTTACCAGCAGTACTACCATTTTCTGGACAACGAGCTCCTCGCAGTCGAGCACGGTCCGGTGGGCACGGTGCGGAGTTCGGGCGAGCTGGCCGCGGTCGGTCGAAGTGCCGAGTTCTACACCGACTGGATGCGACCGTTTGAACTGGAGAGCGGCCTGTTCGTGCGACTCACCGGCGGTCCGTCACCGGTGTGCTTCATCGTCGGGTCCTCTCGAACGCCCGAGGATCTCGAAAAATCGGACGGGATAAGGATAATGACGGCCCTCATCCCGCACCTGCAACGGGCACTACGAACCGAAGCGAAGCTTGGTCAGGCGATACAGGGAGACGGCCACCTGGTCGAGGCGCTGGAGCTCCAGCGCCGAGGCTTGATCATCTTCGGGCCGGAATGCCAAGTATTGCAAATCAATTCATCTGCCGAGCGAATGCTGCGCGCCGAGGACGGACTGCAATTCCGGCGGGGACATCTCGAGTTGGAAAGTGGTGCTGCCCAGCGGGCGTTTCAGAGCGCCGCACGTGATGCCCTGGTCGGTGACGACTCGGGCGTCCGGCAGGGCAGCACGCTGCTGTGCGAACGGCGATCGGGTAAGCGGCCCTATGTCATTCATGTTCTACCGCTGCGGCACTCGGTGCAGGATGAGCTCGTCCCGTGCGATCCGACCGCGATGATGCTGGTCATCGACCCCGAGATGGATACCGAGACACCGGTGCTTCTGCTGCGCCGGCTCTTCCGCCTTACCCAGATGGAATGCGAGATCGCCGTGCGGATTTCCCGCGGCGCCGAGGTCAAACTGATTGCCGAAGAGCTGTGCGTATCGCTGCCCACGGTGCGGACACATCTGCAGCATGTGTTCGACAAGACCGGCACCCACCGCCAGGTGGAATTGATCCGGTTGCTGCTCCTGGTCAGTCCCTGACCGCTAGGCGGGCTTCGTTGTTGTCGTCGGCGTGCTCGACGACGCCGTGGTCGACGTCTCGGTGCTCGACGTCGTCGGGGTGGTCGTCGCCGTGTTCGGGGTCGGCGCATCGCCGGGGCTGAGCACGGTGTCGATCATGTAGATGTAGGCGGCCCGCGTGGTGTAGCCGCACAGCACCTTCACGTCGTCATTGATCTTGATGTCGCCGCCCTTGCCGGTCACGTTGACCTGGCTGCCTTGCTGGGTCGGCATCTTGCCGTGCAGGTCGTCGGGGCCGAGGTAGCCGAGTACCAGGTGGTAGAAGAGGGTCGACGTCAGCAGCGCCGGATCACTTTTGAGCTGTGCCAGCGTCGACTCGTCCAGCTTGGCGAACGCGTCATTGGTGGGAGCGAAGACCACGTACGGGCCGCCGTCGATCACGCTGGTGATGTTGACGGCCGGGTTCAACCCGCCGGAGATCGCGGCGTTGAAGGTGCTCAGGTCCGGGTTGGCGGCGATGGCCGCGGTCGCGGTCTGGGTGCCCATGCTGGCGAAGGAGCCGGGTCCGGTGGGGATCCGGTTCTTGTAGGCGTCGCAGCCCGAGCCCTGCGGGTCGGGCAGCTGGCTCATGCTCGGCGCGGGGATTTCCGACGTCGTCGGCGCTGCCGGGGTGGTCGTGGTGGGCGTCGGATCGGCGTAGGCCTGGACCGCGGTCGGGATCGCGATGGCGATGGCCGCCAGCGCCGCAGCGACGCCGAGGGACTTGGTACGAGTGCTCACGTGGCTCCTTGAGTTCTTCTAGGGAGTCGGCGAATCGCGGGTCCCCGTTACCGCTGCGCCCCGTGAATCGTACGTGCAGCAAAGCGCCAGCCTCAAAACGGCCGACGTATGCTCAGGTCAGAGCCCTGGGCGGCGCACCCGCCAACACAGCAGCGCCGCCACCGCGCAGAGTCCGGAGGCTGAAAAGAACGCGAGGTCGTAACTGCCGTTGACATCGCGCAGCCGGCCCGCCCCGAAGGCCGCCACGGCCGCGCCGACCTGATGGGCGGCGAACACCCAGCCGAAGACCACCGGCGAGCGGGCGCCGAAGTACTCGCGGCACAGCACGATCGTCGGCGGCACGGTGGCCACCCAGTCCAGGCCGTAGAAGATGATGAACACCCAGGTGCCCGGTTCGGCGTGCGGGGAGAGCAACGCGGGCAACGCGAGCAACGACAGTCCGCGACCGAGGTAGTAGACCACCAGCAGCAGCCGGGGGTCGACACGGTCGGTGAGCCAGCCCGAGAAGATCGTGCCCGCGACGTCGAGGACGCCGACGGTGGCCAGCAGCCCGGCCGCGACCGTGGTCGGCATGCCGTGGTCGTTGGCCGCCGGGATGAAGTGCGTGCCGATCAGCCCGTTGGTCGTCATACCGCAGATCGCGAAGCTGCCTGCCAGCAGCCAGAACGCCGGGACGCGCGCGCCGATGAGCAGGCCGTCGAACGCGGCGCGGAAACTCGACGCCGGAACCGCTTGCGGCGCTTCGGTTGTCGTTGCGCCGTAGGGCAGCAGGCCCTTGTCGGCGGGGTAGTTGCGCATGAGCAGCAGCACCGGCGGCACTACGGCCAGCGCCGCGGCCGCGACGATCAGCGAGGCCCACCGCCAGCCGTGGCGGGTGGTCACCTCGGCGACGACCGGCAGGAAGATCAGCTGCCCGGTCGCGCTCGCGGCGGTGAGCACTCCGGTGACCAGTCCGCGGCGCTGCTCGAACCACCGCACCGCGACGGTGGCGACGAACCCCATCGAGATCGCGCCGGTGCCGCCGCCCACCAGCACGCCCCACAGCAGCACCAGCTGCCAGCTGGCGGTCATCAGCACGCTGGCCGCCGAACCCGTCGCGATCAGCAGCAGCGCCGCCGACAGCACCGGCCTCACACCGAACCGGTCCATCAGGGCGGCCGCGAACGGCGCCGTCAGCCCGAACAGCGTCATGTTGACCGACATCGCCAGCCCGACCACACCGTGCGACCAGCCGAACTCGTGGTGCAGCGGGTTCATCATCACGCCGGGCACCGACCGGAAGCCGGCCGCCCCGAGGATCGCGACAAAGCTCACGCCGGCCACCACCCAGGCCCAGTGCAGGCCGGCGCGGGTGGCCGGTCGGGACGTCCCAGTCGAGGTCACCGGATCACTCTGGTCGATCGGTCCGCGATCCGGCTAGTGGCAAGAATGACACTATTCGTCAAAAACATGCCACACTGGCGGCATGCATCGCGTCGCCGTTCTGTTGGTCGAGCCGGTGGTCGGGTTCGACGCCGGGATCGCGCCGACGCTGTTCGGTGCGGCCACCGGCGCCGACGGGGTTTCGCTCTATGAGGTGGTGGTGTGCGGGCTCAGTCGTGCCCCGGTCGCCACCACCAACGGCTACGCGATCGTGCCGGGCGCGGGCCCCGAGGTGCTGGCGACCGCCGACACCGTCGTCATCCCCGGTACGCGGTATCAGCCCGCCCGGTCCGATGGCGTGCTCGAGCCCGAGCTTGCCGCCGCGCTGGCGTCGATCCGGCCGGGAACGCGGATCGTGTCGATCTGCACCGGCGCTTTCGTGCTGGCCGCCGCCGGCGTGCTCGACGGCAGACCGGCCACCACGCACTGGCGCTGGGCCGACGAGCTGCGCGCGCTGCACCCCGATGTGCTGCTCGATGAGAACGTGTTGTTCGTCGACGATGGCGACGTGCTGAGCTCGGCCGGGCTGGCCGCCGGAATTGACTTGTGCCTGCACATCATTCGCGCGGACCACGGCGCGGCGGTGGCCAACGACGTGGCCCGCTACTGTGTCGTTCCGCCGTGGCGGGAAGGCGGGCAGGCCCAGTTCATCGAACGGCACGCACCCGGCGACCCGCAGGCATCGACGGCGGCCACCCGGCAGTGGGCGCTTGACCATCTCGACGAACCGCTGTCGATCGAACAGCTGGCCCGGCACGCCCGGATGAGCGAGCGCACCTTCTGCCGCCGGTTCCGCGAGGAGACCGGGCAGTCGCCGGGCGGCTGGGTGCGCAGCAGGCGGGTCGAGCGGGCTCGCGAACTGCTGGAGACCCACGACCTGCCCGTCGACGAAGTGGCCCGCCGCGCCGGCCTGGGCTCGGGCGGGAACCTTCGCCACCATCTGCGGCGCGGCCTCGGCATGTCCCCGTCGAGCTATCGCAAGGTGTTCCAAGGCAGCTGACGGGCGTCTGCCTACGATGTCGGCCATGGCCGAACCACTGATCATGTCCGTGCGCGGACATTCGCCCGATTTGCACGACGAGTCCTGGGTCGCGCCCAACGCGGCGGTGATCGGCCAGGTGCGACTCGCCGCGCGGGCCAGTGTCTGGTACTCGGCGACGCTGCGCGCCGAGGCCGAGTGGATCGACGTCGGCGAGGGCAGCAACGTTCAGGACGGCGCCACCGTGCACGTCGACCCCGGATTCCCGGTGCGGATCGGCGCCGGTGTGACGGTCGGGCACAACGCCGTGCTGCACGGCTGCACGGTCGAGGACGGGTCGCTGGTGGGGATGGGCGCGATCGTGCTCAACGGGGCGGTGATCGGAGCGGGGTCGATTGTGGGTGCCGGCGCGGTGGTGCCCCAGGGCATGGTCGTGCCGCCGCGGTCGCTGGTGGCCGGGGTGCCGGCCAAGGTCCGGCGTGAGCTGTCCGACGCCGAGTTGGACGGCAATAACGTCAACGCCGCGGTCTACGAACACCTCATCGACCTGCACCGCAACCCTGAGTAGGTTTGCGCCTGCGCCAGATTGCCGATAGTCCTAGCGTGAAGTCGCTGCGCATTCTGGTCACCGGTGCCACCGGATACGTCGGCTCCCGGCTGGTGGCCGGGTTGCTCGACGCCGGGCACGACGTCGTCGCCGCCACCCGCGACCCGGCGAAGCTCGGCCGATTCGGCTGGTGTGACCGCGTGACGGCGGTCGTCGTGGACGCCGACGATCCGAGTTCGATCGAATCGGCATTCGCGGTCGCCAGCCAGGTCGACGTCGTCTACTACCTGGTGCACGCGATCGGCCAGCCCGGCTTCCGCGAGCGGGACAACGCCGCCGCCGCGAATGTCGCGTCCGGGGCCAAGGCCGCCGGGGTGAAGCGGATCGTGTACCTCGGCGGGTTCGTGCCTGACGACGGTGCCCTCTCCGAGCATCTGGCCAGCCGGGCCGAGGTGGCCGGCGCACTCGATGTCGAAGGCGGAGCCGAACTGGTCTGGCTGGGCGCAGCGGTGATCATCGGCGCGGGGTCGACGTCGTTTGAAATGGTCCGCTATGTCGGTGACCGATTCTGGCTGATCCCGTTGCCGCCGTGGGCCGATCACGACATCGACCCGATCTCGATTCGCGACGTGCTGTACTACCTGCTCGCCGCGGCGGACCCAGCCCTCGTGCCGGCTGGGGCCTACGACATCGCGGGGCCGGGCAGGACCACCTATCGCGAGCTGTTGTCGACCTACGTCGACGCGGTGGGCTTGCTTCGCGCGGGGTTGCCGATGCGCGACATCGTGCCCCGCAGTGTCGTCGGCCGAGTGGCCGGTGCGGCGGTGCCGGTGCCGACCGGGCTGGCGGCCGATCTCATCGAATCGCTGGACCATCCGATGACGGCCTCCGACACTGTCTTACGTGACCACGTTCCCGATCCGCCGGGCGGCCTCACCGCCATCGCGGACGCCGTCGCCGCGGCGGTGTCGCGACGACGGCCGCGCCCTGTCGACGATCTGGCCGACCCGCACCACCTGGCCGACAGCGATCCGCTCTGGGCCGGGGGAGACGTGCTGCAGCTGCGCCGGGTGGCTGCGACGGTGACGCCCGCGCTGGCCCGGCCCGCGTTGGGGCTGTTCGACTCGGTGCCCGGTCCGCTGGCCGGTGTGCTGCGGACCGGGCTGGATCTGCTGCTGGCGAAGGTGCGTGCGCGTTGACGACACGTGCCGATGTGCGCGCATTGGTCACCAATGCCGCTGTGCCACATCAGGAATGGCCATCGATCATCCGGCGCAGGCGCATCCTGGTGTGCGTCGTACTGGTCATCGGTGCGGTGCTGCTTGGCTTGTCGTTGACCCGCACGCCGGGCGATACGACGTTCTACTGGCTGACGCTCGCACTCGCGGCGACATGGGCCCTAGGCGCGCGGCTGTCGGGCCCGCTGCACCTGGGCTGCATCCGCTGGCGGGGGCGCAACCAGCGGCCGGTGCTTACCGGGATCACGATCGGTCTGCTGCTCGGTGGCGCCTTCGTGGTGGGCGGGCTGGTGGCCCGCGAGATCGGACCGGTGGCCGAACGGATCACCCGGGTGCTGGAGTACGCGAACCACGGCAGCCTGGCGCTGGTCGTGGCGATCACTCTGGTGAACGGTTTCGCGGAGGAACTCTTCTTTCGCGGCGCGTTGTACACCGCGCTCGGCACGTTTCATCCGGTGGCGATCTCCACGGTGCTGTACACCGTGGCGACCTGTGCCAGCGGCAACCAGATGCTCGGTTTCGCCGCGGTCATCCTGGGCACGGTGTGCGCATGGGAACGCCGAGTCACCGGCGGAGTGCTGGCACCTGTCCTGACCCACGTGGTGTGGGGGCTGATCATGGTGCTGGCACTGCCGCCGATGTTCGGCGTGCTCAGCTCAGCGGATGGGTGATTTCGTCGCGGGGCATGCGCGCCGCGACGAGCGCGACCGCGGCGAGCAGCACCGGTGCGATACCGGTCACGGCGAAGATGACCTCCACCGGGACCACCTTCGACAGTGGGCCGGCGACCGCCATCGACACCGGCACGAATGCCAGCGAGACGAAGAAGTCCAAGCTCGACACCCGGCCCAGCATCTGCGACGGCACGCGGCGCTGCAGGAGCGTGCCCCAGATGACGCCCGCCCCTTCGGCGAGGCCGATGACGAACAGCGCGACCAGCATCACCGGCAGCGAGGACGTCGTGCCGACGATCACGAACGGCAGCGACCCCACGCCCCACATCGTCATCATCACCGTGAGGTAGCGCCGTGGCAGCGGCCGCGAGGACACGACGACCGCGCCCAGCGCACTGCCCACCCCGAACGCGGCGAGCATGAGGCCGTACACCTGCTCGCCGTGGGCGAACCGGTCGCGGGCGATGAACGGCAGCAGCACTTCGATCGGGCCCAGCGCCAGGAATACCCAGGTGCTGGCGAACAACAGCGTCCAGCGCAGCCACGGGGTATGCACCACGAAGCGCAGGCCGTCGCGCAGGTCGGTGAGCACATGGGGTTTCTCGCGCTCGACGGTCATCACGATGTGATCGCCTTCGCCCGGGCGCATCGCCACCAGCAGGATCAGTCCGATCACCATCAGCACGGTCACCGTCACCGAGCCCAGCGCGGGGAAGGTGAGCCCGACCAGAACGCCGGCCACTGCGGGGCCGATGGCCTGCTGCAGGGTCGGGCGGACCGTCCCCTCGACGCCGTTGGCCGCGAGCAGGTGTTCGGCGGGCAAGATCCGCGGCAGATAGGCGTTGTAGGCCGGGAAGAAGAATGCCGCGCCGATGCCGAGAACCGTTGCGGCAACAGCCATATGCCACAGCCGGAGCTCGCCGAGTAAGCCGAGGATGGCCACCGCGCCAGTTGCGGCGGCGTTGGCGGCCTCGACGGCGATGATGACGGCGCGTTGCGGGATCCGGTCGGCCACGATGCCGCCGATCAGGATGAAGGCCAGCATGCCGCCGGCGAGGCAGGCGGCGACCAGCGAGAGTGCGGCAGGATCGTCGGCCAGCGCGATGACCTGTAGGGCCATCACGACGGTCCACATGCCCTCGGCGAAGAGGAACAGCGACATCGCCGTGATGAGCAGACGGAATTCGCGGTATCTGAAGGGTGCGAGCACGCGCCAGCGGCCGGTGGTCCTCACCGGCTCGTCAGTGTCGCAGGGCGTACTCATCCATTGATGGTCGCTGACCGAACGGGGCCACGTCCAACGATTTTCGGCGCGACCTAGTCGTCAGTGAAGTTCGGCGAGCGGTGCTCCTGGAATGCCTTGGCGCCCTCGCGAAAATCCTTTGCTCCCAACAGGATCAGCTGACCTTCGCTCTCCCGGCCGATCGCGGCGTCGAGTTCGGTCAGCGTCGCCGCGTTGATCGCCTGCTTGGTCTTGCGCAGCGCGACCGCCGGCCCGGACGCCAGCTTGTCGATCACCGCGGCCACCCCGGCCTCCAGCTCATCGGCGGGGTACACCGCACTGACCAGCCCGGTCTCGAACGCCTCGGCAGCCGAAACGCGTTCGGCCAGAAGCGCCATCTTCATCGCGCGGGCCCGGCCGATGGACGCGGCCACCAACGCCGATGCACCGCCGTCGGGCATCAGCCCGATTTTGGTGAACGCCAACAGGAAAAACGCCTTCTCCGAAGCCAATACGATGTCGCAGGCCAGCGCCAGCGACACCCCGATCCCGGCCGCCGGACCCTGCACCACCGCCACCACCGGTTTAGGCAGGCTCGTGATGGCCCGCACCGCGCGGTTCCCTGCCTGCAGCACGTCGCCCGGCTTGTCCGGCCGGCCGCTCGACTGATCCTCCGCGCTGATGCCGGCGCCCGAGCTGAACCCGCGGCCGGCCCCGCCGAGCCGCACCACGCGGACACGTGGGTCGTCGGCGGCGTGTTCCAAGGCGTCGGCCAGCGCCCTCGCCATCGCTGCGTTCAGCGAGTTCAGGCTGTCTGGCCGATTCAGCGTCACCGAAAGCACTCCGTCGTCGAGCGAGACGGTCAGTTCCGGGATGCCGGCGTAAGCGTCGATGGTCGTCATGGCTGCACCTTAGGCCGCGACGGGGGCGCAGACCGCGCCGGGTCAGGCCAGGTGTAAATAGTTAAGGCGGCGATCAATCAACTGGAGGGTAGATAGCTATGGCGGGACCACTGCACGGTTTGCGCGTTGTCGAATTGGCCGGTATCGGCCCGGGTCCGCACGCCGCGATGATCCTCGGTGACCTCGGTGCCGACGTCGTCCGCATCGATCGGCTCGGCAAGGGCACCGGAACCCCCAGCAATGACTACCTGCTGCGCAACCGCCGCTCGGTGGGGGCGAACCTCAAAGACGCGAAAGACCGCGACATGGTGCTGGGCCTCATCGCCAAGGCCGACGTGCTCATCGAGGGCTTCCGACCCGGCGTCACCGAGCGCCTCGGGCTGGGCCCGGAGGACTGCGCGAAGGTCAACGACCGGCTGATCTATGGCCGGATGACTGGCTGGGGCCAGACCGGCCCGCGCAGTCAGCAGGCTGGCCACGACATCAACTACATCTCCCTCAACGGCGTGTTGCATGCCGTCGGCCGGGTCAACGAGCGCCCTGTCCCACCGCTGAACCTGGCCGGTGACTTCGGCGGCGGCTCGATGTTCCTGCTGGTCGGCATCCTGTCCGCGTTGTGGGAGCGGGAGCGCTCCGGCAAGGGCCAGGTCATCGACGCCGCCATGGTCGACGGCTCCAGCGTCCTGGCGACGATGATGTGGGCTTTCCGGCACATGGGCATGTGGAGCGATGTGCGCGGCACCAACATGCTCGACACCGGCGCGCCGTACTACGACACCTACGAATGCTCCGACGGCCGCTATGTCGCGGTCGGCGCGATCGAACCGCAGTTCTACGCCGAACTGCTGGAGAAGCTCGGCCTGAACGCCGCTGACCTGCCCGATCAGAACGACACCGCCAGCTGGCCAGAATTGCGAGCGGCGCTCACACAGGCCTTCGCCGCCCACGACCGCGACCACTGGACCAAGGTGTTCGCCACCAGCGACGCCTGCTGCACCCCGGTGCTGTCGTTCGCCGAAGTGGACGCCGAGGCGCACAACACCGAGCGCGATACCTTCTACACCGAGCAGGGCTCGATGTTCCCGGCGCCGGCCCCCCGGTTCTCCCGGAGCGCGCTCGACACGCCGAACGCACCCGGCGTCCCAGGAGCCGACAACGAAGCAGTGCTGAGGGACTGGGTATAGTCCCCAACCAACCAGTAGGTCGAGCTAACGAAAGGAAACCCATTCGTGGAGATCAAGGACGCCGTAGCCGTCATCACCGGTGGTGCCTCGGGCCTGGGCCTGGCCACCGCCAAGCGCCTGCTCGATAGGGGCGCATCGGTGGTGGTGATCGATCTCAAGGGTGAAGAGGTAGTGGCCGAACTCGGCCCGCGCGCCCGCTTCGCCCAGGCCAACGTCACCGATCCCGAGCAGGTGTCGGCCGCCCTCGACCTCGCCGAAGAGCTTGGGCCGCTGCGCATCAACGTCAACTGCGCCGGTATCGGCAACGCCGTCAAGACCCTTGGCAAGGATGGGCCGTTCCCGCTGGACTGGTTCAACGCCGTCGTCCAGGTCAACCTGATCGGCACCTTCAACGTGCTGCGGCTGTCCGCCGAGCGGATCGCCAAGACCGAACCCCTCGGGGAAGAGCGCGGCGTCATCATCAACACCGCGTCGGTGGCCGCGTTCGACGGACAAATCGGCCAAGCCGCCTACTCGGCGTCCAAGGGTGGCGTGGTCGGCATGACCCTGCCGATCGCCCGCGACCTGGCCCGTGAGCTCATCCGTGTGGTCACCATCGCACCGGGCCTGTTCAAGACGCCGCTGCTGGGCTCGCTGCCCGAAGAGGCGCAGCGCTCACTCGGCCAGCAGGTGCCCCATCCGGCCCGGCTCGGCGACCCCGACGAGTACGGTGCGCTGGCGACCCATATCGTCGAGAATCCGATGCTCAACGGCGAAGTGATCCGTCTCGACGGCGCGATCCGGATGGCGCCCAGGTAGCGACTCAGATGACAATCACGACGAAGTTCACCGAGGTTTTCGGTGTGGAGCACCCGATCGCCCAGGGCGGTATGCAGTGGGTGGGTCGCGCCGAACTCGTTGCGGCGGTAGCGAACTCGGGTGCTCTAGGTTTTATCACCGCGCTCACTCAGCCGACACCGGCAGACCTGGCCAACGAGATCGCTCGCACCCGCGACCTGACGGACAAGCCGTTCGGGGTGAACCTGACGATCCTGCCGTCGATCAACCCGCCGCCGTACGACGAGTACCGACAGGTCATCGTCAACGAGGGCATCAAGATCGTGGAGACCGCCGGGTCCAACCCGGCCCCGCATCTGCCGATGTTCCACGACAACGGCATCAAGGTGCTGCACAAGTGCACCTCGGTGCGCCACGCGGTCAAGGCGCAGAGCCTGGGCGTCGACGGCATCAGCATCGACGGTTTCGAATGCGCGGGACATCCGGGTGAGGACGACATCCCGGGCCTCGTGCTGATCCCGGCCGCGGCCGACAAGATCGAGATCCCGATGATCGCCTCCGGTGGCTTCGCCGACTCGCGGGGCCTGGTGGCCGCGCTGGCGCTGGGCGCCGACGGCATCAACATGGGGTCGCGGTTCATGTGCACGGTCGAGTCCTGCATCCACCAGAACGTCAAGGAAGCGATCGTGGCCGGCGACGAGCGCGGCACCGAGCTGATCTTCCGCAGCCTGCACAACACCGCTCGGGTGGCCTCCAACGTCGTCTCGCGCGAAGTCGTGGAGATCCTGAAGGGCGGCGGCCAGTTCGAGGACGTCAAGGATCTGGTGGCCGGTGTGCGTGGCCGCAAGGTGTTCGACGACGGCGATATCGATGCCGGTATCTGGACCGTGGGCACCGCGATGGGTCTGATCAACGACATCCCGACCTGCGGCGAGCTGGTCAGCCGGATCGTCAACGAAGCCGAGGACATCATCGCTGGACGGCTGGCCGGAATGGTCGAGCCCGGCAAAGACACCGCAGACGCGAAAGTGCCCGCCTGAAATCAGGCGGGCACTGCACGCGTACTAGAAGCTCTCCGACGGCGCCACACCGCTAATCAGCGGTGCTGGCGCCGTTCGGCGCTTGGCTCAGCTGGCGTTGGCCAGCGGAGGGAGCTCCTCGAACTGCTCCGAGGTGTCGCCCTCCACCAGGAAATCTCCGTGGTAGAGCTCATCGAAGTCGATTTTGATGACATCGGCACTGGTGTCGTCGATCCACATACCCAGGACTCTATGAGTCACTATTAAGGAAACTTTGAGCCACGATTCGGAGTTTCATGGCAATTCTTACTCCCGAGTCAGGTGCTGAGTTACTCGCGAGTCAGGTTGTGGGTTACTGACGAGTCACTTACTCGCAGGTCAGGCGCAAAAACCGCCTGCGACTAGGGTGGTTTTGACCTGAGAGGACGCCACAAACATGGCTACAGAAACTTTTGACAATCCCTTCTTCGCCCGCTTCTGGACCGTGCTCTCTGCCCACGAGTCACGGGCCATGCGGGAGCTCCGCCGGGCCAATCTCTTAGGGCTCTCCGGGCGTGTTCTGGAGGTGGGCGCGGGCACCGGATCCAACTTCGCGTTCTATCCCGATTCGGTGACCGAGGTCGTCGCACTCGAGCCCGAGACCCGCCTGGCGCCGCTCGCCAAAGCGGCCGCCGCGGCGGCCCCGGTCCCGGTCACGCTGATCGAGTCGACGATCGAGACGATGCCCGCCACCGAACCCTTCGATGCGGTGGTCTGCTCGCTGGTGCTGTGCTCGGTGGCCGACCCGGACGGGGTGCTGCGTCAGCTCAACGCCGTGCTGAAGCCCGGCGGCCAGCTGCGCTACTTCGAGCACATCGCCGTTCCCGGCTGGCGGGGCGGGTTGCAGCGGCTGGCCGACGCCACGATCTGGCCGCGGTTCACTGGAAACTGCCACACCCACCGCGAGACGGAGCGGTCCATCGCGGGTGCCGGGTTCGTCATCGACACCGCGCGCCGTGAGGCGATGCTGCCCGCGTGGGTGCCGCTGCCGGCCCAGGAGGTCGCACTCGGCCGGGCGAGTAAGGCGGGCTAGTTCAGCCTGGCTGCCAATAGCTCGGGCAACTGCTGCAGCAGCCGCGGCAGCGCGGTGCTCGCCGACTCCCGGATCGAAATGGTCGCGTTGTCCGACAGCGGGGTGGGTTCGGGATTGACCTCGACGACGATCACGCCCCGGGCCAGTGCCACGTCGGGCAGCCCGGCCGCCGGGTAGACGATCCCCGAGGTGCCGACCACCACCAGGATGTCGGCGGCGGCCACCGCTTCCACCGATGCCTGCCAGGGCCCGTCGGGCAGCTGCTCACCGAACCACACGATGCCGGGGCGGATCAGTCCGCCGCACTCACACTGCGGCGGCACCTTCTCCAGCTCGGGCTCGGGCATCTCCGGCAGCGGGCCGTGGTAGCGAGAACCGCAAGTGTCGCACCAGAATTCGAAGAGGCTGCCGTGCAGATGGTGCACCGTCTTGCTGCCGGCCCGCTCGTGCAGATTGTCGACGTTCTGGGTGACCACGGTGACGTCGGCATAGTCCTCCCAGGCCGCCACCGCGCGGTGACCGTCGTTGGGCTCCACCCGCTCGACCAGGTGATGCCGCCACAGGTACCAGGCCCACACCCGCTCGGGGTGGCTTTGCCAGCCGTCGGTGCTGGACAGTTCGTACGGGTCGTACTTTGCCCACAACCCGGTCTTGTCGTCGCGAAATGTCGGCACACCGCTCTCGGCGGATATCCCCGCCCCGCTCAGCACCGCGATACGCACATCCCCCAAAATAGCCGGTCTAAGCGATACTTAGCAGGTGTCGGAGTTGGGGCTTGGACTGCGCATAGACGCAGGGGCGGCGCGTCCATTGTTTGATCAGCTCAGAACGCAGGTCATCGAGGGTATTCGCGAGGGACGGTTGCCGCCCGGCACCAGGTTGCCGACGGTGCGTGAGCTGGCCGGCCAGCTGGGGTTGGCGGTCAACACCGTGGCGCGGGCCTACCGGGAGCTGGAGACCGCGGGCATCGTCGAAACCCGCGGCCGATTCGGGACGTTCGTGGCGCGAGCCGATCCGGCCGACGCCGCGATGGCCGCCGCGGCCAACGCCTACGTGGAGGCCGCCCGCGCGCTCGGCCTGGGCAAGCACGAGGCGCTGCAGTATCTGGACTCGGCGTTCGGCTGAGCCTCAGTCGCCGACCGAGTCGGCCAGGCGGTGCAGCAGCTCGGTGAGGACCAGTCGCTCTTTGCCGGACAGGATCGAGAACAACTCGTGCGCGGCGGCGGTGTAAGCGGTCGCCCAGGTCTCGGCCTGGCGGCGCCCCGTGGCGGTCGTCTGCAGCAGGGTGACCCGGCGATCGGAGTCGTCGGCGAAGCGATCGACGAGGCCCTCGCGGACGAGCGCGTCGATCAGCGTCGACGCGGTGCCCTGGGTGATGCCGACCGCCCGGGCCAGATCGGTGAGCCGGACCGGACCGCGGCGGTTGACCTCGAATAGGACCTTGGAGCGCGGGGTAGACACCCCCTGGTCACCGAGTCGCTCGTCGAGAGCGCGGACGAGGGTCTTACCGGCCCGGCCGAACGCGTCGGCGAGCTCGACGGCCTGCTGACGGGAACCGGAGTCGCGTGCTGAGCTTGAAATCTGGCTTCACCTCCCAGGGTTGACAGGAGCCTATCGCGCCAGCAAGATAGTTTGATATCGAACCATTTGATCTCAACGTATCCCATTGGGAATGGAGGATCTTCCATGCAACGGTTTCCGCTGGCCGGTTACAACGTTCATCGCGTCGGATTCGGTGCCATGCAGCTTCCCGGCCCGGGTGTGTTCGGCCCGCCGCGCGACCGCGAACAGGCGCTGGCTGTACTGCGCCGGGCTGTCGATGCCGGCGTCGACCACATCGACACCTCGCAGTTCTACGGCCCCGACGTGGTCAACGAGCTGATCCGTGCGGCGCTGCATCCCTACCCGGACAGCCTGGCGCTGGTGAGCAAGGTCGGCGCCCGCCGCGACGATCAGGGAGCGTGGCTGCCGTACAACGAGCCCCATGAACTGCGGGCAGGTATCGAGGAGAACCTGCGCACCCTCGGCGTCGAGCGGCTGGCCGCGGTCAACCTGCGGGTCATGGAGAACGAGGCCGATGCGTTGTTCACCGATCAGCTCGGGGCGATGATCACCGCCCGCGACGAGGGGTTGATCGCCGGGATCGGGCTGAGCAATGTCAGCCACGAGCAACTGCTGCATGCCCTGGAGCTCACCGACATCGTGTGCGTGCAGAACCCGTTCAACCTCGTGGACCGCGCGTCGCAGCCCGTGCTCGATGAATGCGTCGCCCGCGATATCGCGTTCGTGCCGTTCTTCCCGCTCGGCTCGGCGTTCCACGAGGTGAATCCGGTGCTCACACACCACCTCATCGAAGGCGC